>NZ_VFMX01000001.1:0-630844 GCF_006715285.1 Arthrobacter sp. SLBN-83 | reverse complement strand
TGGGGCGCCTCTCCTGTGCCTCCCTCGACAACGAAGCCGGCGTCCATCGCTTCTGCGGAGCGTCCCTGGAGGTCCGCCCAGGCAGGGATCCATCCGATGGCAGGAGTGTTGTGCTGTTCCGGCATGAGCAATTCCTAACGTTTGGCTGCGGCCGGACCCCGGTCCAGCCGCCGGTTGCTGGGCAGGGCTTCCCTGTCAACGTATCGGATCGGCACGCACCCCGCCACCAGCCCAGGGGGCGCTCACGGCAGGTGGGTGAAGGACATCCCGGCTGCCAGCAGCTTGTCCAGCGCCTGCTTTACGCCTTCCGCCGTTCCGCCATTGGGATGGTTGCCGTGGCAGATGACCACGTCGCCTGCCCGGGCCCTTCCCACCTCTTTGGCGACGACGGCGGCTGGGAACGTTGCGCCGCCGTCGCCATTGATGCTGAAGCCAGCGGCTTTCACTCCCAACGCGCCGAGGATGTCCACGGCGACGTCGTCCATGTAGGCGGTGCCCGGGCGGAAGTATCTGGGACGCTTGCCCGTGATGGCGGCCACGACGCCGTCGTTCGGCATGACCTCGTCATAGACCTCGCCGGCGTTCTTTGTGCCTGGGATTCCGTAGGCGGTGTTGCCGGTGGTGGACAGCGGCTTGTGCGAGGTCCCGTGGTTGGCAACTTCAAAAAGCGGATCAGTTGCCAGTTGCCGGGCCATGGCGGGATTGGCCGTGATCCACCTCGAATTCAGGAAGAGCGTGGCCGGAACGTGGCGCTGGCGCAGGGTGTCCAGGAGCGCCTGATCGTAGGCGCTGCCGCCGGAGCCGCCGCAAAAGTCGAAGGTGAGGGCGATACCCTGCGCGCCGGGCGGCAGCCGCGTCAGGACGCCCGGAGCCTCCAAACCCCAGTAGCGGGCTTGGTGCTTGCTGTAGGTGTCGACGATCTGCGCGCGTGAAGGTAAGGGCGGCGCCGATGGCATGGCAGGCGCAGGTGCAGGTTCGTCACCGTCGGGCCCTGTGTTCATCACCGGGGAGGAAACGCCAGCTGAATCGCCGTCTTCCGGCGGCGTTCCTTGCGGTGCGGACTCATGGTTCGGATGCGGCTGCAGGTCCGGCACGGCGGCTGAAAGTGTCAGCATGGCTGCTAACAGGACTGCCCTCCGGCCGGGGCCTTTGCCGTCCTGGCCCAGGTGCCGGGGCGCGTTCGGTTCCAACCTTAGGCCTCCCGCCGCGACCAGGCAGGGACGGCCCCACGGCTGCCTACTGCGCGGCAGCCAGGGGTGGCACGCAGCGTACGGCTGCAGCCTGCCGAGTAGGCGTAGGCGTTGGCGCAAGCCGTTGCGCGCGGAATGGCAGCCTGAAAGCGGGGAGTCACTCCGGGAGGATACCTTGGCCGCCTTGCCGTTTCCTGAACCTTGACGGGTAGCCGGAGCGGCGGGCTTAACAAACCGCCGTGCAAGGGCAATCCGTCACCGCTATCCGACGTGGATACCGGGACGGCGCCGGGGCTCCGGTTCGTTGCGCCGGATGATTTCGCGCACCACCGGCGGAGTATCGCCCTGGCCAAGGAGCAGGTAGCGCATCAGGTGTGCCAGCGGGTTGCCTTCGGACCATTCGAAGTATGCATGTGGGATCACACCTGTGGCATCCCGCAGTGCCAGCAGGATGGCTGCGATGGCATTGGGCGCGGCCGGGCTCTGTACACGGAGCACCCTGTGATGGCCCACCTCGACGCCCCTGACCGCCAGGACCTTGCTGAATCCAGAGGGGTCGGTGACGTCAATCTCCAGGAAGATGACGTCGGCCGTCCAGGGTGTTGGGTTGCTGTCCTCCTGGTCTGCCGTCTTCTGGTCATATTCGGCGACGTCGCGCGCCTGCGGTTTGTTCGCTATCAGGGTCAGGCGTCCGTCGTAGTCCAGGGACGCCTTGATGAACCGGCGCGCAACCGCATCGAATTCGATCCTGTCGACGCGGAGTTCGGTGGTCCTGCTGACCCTTGACACCAGTGACACGGTGATGATCCCGAGGATGAAGAAGGCCGAGATGGTGATGCCGTCCGGCTTTTCGAGCACATTCGCGGCCAGTGCATAGAGCATCACCAGTGTCAGCACGGTGAAGCCGGTCGCGGCTCCGCGGTGTTTCCTGTGGAGGGCCGAGATTGTCACGGCGACGGCGCCGGAAACCATCATGACCAGAATTCCCGTTGCATAGGCGCCGGCTTGGGCATTGACATCTGCCTTGAACCCGATGGTGATGAGGATGCTGACCGTGGTGTAAACCAGCACCACCGGCCGGACCGCCCGCGTCCATTCCGGAGCCATGCCGTAGGACGGAAGGTAGCGCGGCACGATGTTGATCAGCCCAGCCATCGCCGACGCCCCGGCGAACCAGAGGATAAGGATGCTGCTGATGTCATACACGGACCCAAAGCCGCTGCCCAGGCGTTCGTGGGCCAGGTAGGCAAGGGCGCGGCCATTGGCTGCCCCGCCCGGTTGGAAAGCCTCGTGGGGGATAAGGACAGTTGTCACGAAGCTGCTGCCGATCAGGTAAACGCTCATGATCAGCGCCGCAGTGGTGAGCAGTTTCCGCGTGTTTCGGATGCGCCCCTGCAGTTTGTCTTCGCCCGTGGCACCCGCGGATGCGATCAATGGCATCATGCTGACGCCTGTTTCGAATCCCGATAGCCCCAGGACCAGCAAGGGAAAGGCCAGGAGCGCGGGACCTGCTATGCCGCCAAGGCCCGTCCCTTGAGCCGCCAGTGTCCCGTTCCAGGAACTCAACAGCCTGGGATCAGCGATGACATCGACCATGCCTGACCCGATAACGATGGCGTTCAGCAGGAGGAAGACCCCCACAAGCGGTATGGCGACGGCGACAGCCTCCGAGAAACCGAGCAGGAACACTCCGCCAAGGATCACCAGCAGCAGCACGGTTATGGGTACAGCCTGGCCCTTGAGGACCGGTGGAAGGAAGGGATTTTCGAGCAGGTGGACGGTGGCGTCCGCTGCGGAAAGCGTGATGGTGATAATCCAGGACGTCGCCACGAACCCGAGCAGGACCAGGACAAAGATCTTGCCGCGCCAGAACGGCAGGAGCTTTTCCAGCATGGCCACGGAACCCTGGCCGTGGGGACTTTCAGCTGCCACCCTGCGATACATGGGCAGCATGCCCAAAAGAGTCAGGGCGACGATGAGCAGCGTCGCCAGCGGAGACAGTGCGCCGGCAGCAAGGGCCGCGATTCCCGGCAGATAGGACAGGGTGGAAAAGTAGTCGACGCCGGTCAGGCACATGACCTTCCACCAGCTTTGTTGTCCGTGTTCCTGTTCCGGTGCCTCGAGGCCTTCAGGTTGGTGAACGCGGTTCTCAAGCAGCCAACGGACCAAGGGGTTGCGTGGCGCTGCCTCCTGCGAAGGGCGGGGAACACTTTCCGGTATGGAGTGCTGGATAGAGGACGTCACGGGAGTCTCCCCTCTGCTGGTCCCGCCACAGGCCGCAGCCCCGGGCTGGGGAAGCCGATGCCCGTAATCCGGGAGCGTAGCACCGGCGCCGTACAGGGGGCGGATTGGCGGAAGTATCTTGACGCTTTCTTAACGCCTGGCCTTTACCTGGCCACCCCGCCGCCGGTTGTCCACGGGATCCGTCCGGAGATTGAGACTTAAGGCCCTGTGCCCTCCCGCGGTGCCGCCGTTAACTAATGGGTTGGGGCGGGCGGAGTGCCCGCCGCAGAGCTTGGGCTCTGCTCGTTAGACAGGGAGAACAGCAGCCGGCCATGAATCTCAAAGACCGTTGGGGCCGCCTCGACCCGGCCACCAGGAAGTGGTTGACCGACAACCCGGGATGCCAGACGCTGCCCAGGACGATTGCCGCGGTAATTTCCAAGGAAACGGGGGAGAACCCCGAAACGGGGCAGCACGGTGAAGCAGCCATATCCCGCGAGGACCAGGCGTTTATCCGGTCCAAAGCGGACACTTCACCAGGAGCCTACGGAGACCGTTAACCAGCGAAAAACCCCGGAAACCCCTGAATCCAGGGGCTGTCCGGGGTTTATCCCGAGCTTCCTATCAGAATCGAACTGATGACCTTTTCATTACGAGTGAAACGCTCTACCGACTGAGCTAAGGAAGCACCGCACGAAATCCCCGGCGGAACCGGGCGCCTCATGCAAGAGTCAACTGTAATGGAGTCTGCGCGCCCCGGTCAAAATGGGCCGTGCAGCGGCTGCCGGGTGGTCAGCAGACCGTATTGTCGGCCGGAAGCTTGCCGCCCACCAGGTAGTTGTCCACCGAATCCTCGAGGCAGCTGTTGGCCCGTCCGTAGGCGGTGTGTCCTTCTCCCTTCCACGTCAGCAGCGAGGCGTTGCCCAGCTGCTTGCGCAGCGAGGCTGCCCAGTCAACGGGGGTGGCGGGGTCACCGGTGGTGCCGATGACCACGATAGGGGAGTCCCCGGTGTATTCCACCGGTGCCGGGGTGCGGAGGTTCTTGTAGGGCCAGTCCGCGCAGGTGGTGCCGCCGTAGGCAAAGAAGTAGCCGAGGGTGGGGGAGTCCTGTTCCAGCCGCTTCTCTTCGGCGCGCATGCCAGCGGCATCCGAAACCATGGGGTAGTCAAGGCAGTTGATCGCGTTGAAGGCGAACGTTGAATTGGAGGTGTATTTTCCGTCGGAACCACGGTCGGCGCCCAGGTCGGCCAGCCGGAGCATGAGGCTCACGTCTCCGGACATCGCCGCCTCCAGCGCCTGCGTGAGGGCCGGCCAGCTTTGGTCGTTGTAGAGCGGGGTGATCAGGCCGCTGACGAACATGGTGGCGTTGACCAGGCGACCGTCCTTGGCAGTGCGGGGAGTCTGCTGCACCGCGTTGATCAGGTCCCGGATCTGCTGTACTCCGGAGTCGACATCGCCGCTCAGGGGGCACTTGCCCTGCTTCTGGCAACTGGCGACGTAGCTGTGGAGCGCTTTTTCAAACGCGCGGGCCTGGCCGCTGGTCAGGTCCTCGTTGCTGATGGACGGGTCCAAAGCCCCATCAAGGACCATGCGGCCCACGTTGTCCGGGAAGAGCGAAGCGTAGGTGGAGCCCAGGAACGTGCCGTAGGAGTAGCCGAGGTAGTTCAGCTTGGTGTCGTTCACCACGGCCCGGAGTACGTCCAGGTCCTTGGCGGCGCTGACGGTATCGATGTGGCCCAGGACCGGGCCGGTCTGCGCCGCGCACTGGTCAGCGATCGCCTTGTTGTCAGCTAGCGCCGCGGCCAGGCCGGAGTCGGTTTCGAGGGCATAGATCTTGGCCCTGGCAGCGTCGCGTTCAGCGTCGGTCATGCAGGTTACGGGAGCGGAGCGCTTGACGCCGCGCGGATCAAAGCCGACGAGGTCGTAGGCGTTGCGTACGCCAGCCGAAAAGTGGGTTGCGGCTGCGTCCTTGATGAAGTCGTAGCCGGAGGCACCCGGGCCGCCGGGGTTGACCAGGAGGCTGCCGGTTTTCTTGCCCGTGCTTGAAGCCCGAATGGCAGCAAGTTGGATGGTGTCTCCGCCGGGATTGGCGTAGTCCATGGGGACGGTCACCTTGGCGCACTGGAATTCCCCTTCGCAGGGCTGCCACACGACTTCCTGGGAGTAGAACTTCTCCAGTCCCGCGGGGGCCGAAGCCACGATTGAGGGGTCGGCCTTGGCCGTGGCCGCCTCCGGGGGGTTCTTGTCGCCGCCGTTGAGCAGACTGCACGAGGCCAGGACCATGGCCAGGGCCATTGCTCCCGCGGCGCGGACGGCTACCGCCAGGGACCTGTGGCGTGCGGACAGGGGGCGGGCAGTCATCGGGTCTCCTTGGAGGGCTGGATCAGGCTGGCCGCCATGGACTCGATGGTCAGCAGCGGGGCAACGTTGGTGGTGGTGATGCGTTCGCGGGCTTTGTTGATGGCGTCCATGCGGGCCAGGGTGGTTTCAGGAGTGCTGCGGGCGGCGAACTCTTCCAGCTCACTCCTCAGCTCAACGTTAACCAGTTCCACGGCGTTCCCCAGCTGGATGATCAGCACGTCCCGGTAGAAGGACAGTAAATCGGTAAGCGTACGGTCCAGGGAATCCGTAATGGATCTCTTGGCCCGCCGTTTCTGGTCGTCCTCGAGCTGCTTCAGCTGGCTGCGCATGGCCGGGGGCAGCGTGCCCGATTCGGGCGCTCCCAGCGTTGCGAGGAGGGCGGCCTTCTCCGCTGCGTCCCGTTCCTCGTTGGAGCTGTTGGCCTCGGCGGTGGCGATCTTCACCAGCTTGTCCGCCATCATGACCGCGGCTGTAACGCCGCGGAGGCCAAGTGGAAAGCGGACCGTTTCCAGCCGGCGTTCCCTTGCCGCTGGATCCCTTGCCAGCCGGCGGGCAATGCCCACATGGCTTTGCGCTGCCCGTGCTGCCTGCTCCGCAAGGGCAGGGTCCACGCCGTCACGCCGCACCAGCAGGGCTGCAACATCCGAGGCCGGCGGCAGCCGCAAAGCGACACTCCGGCAGCGGGAGCGGATGGTGACCAGGACATCGGCAGGGGACGGCGCGCAAAGCATCCAGATAGTCCGCGGCGTGGGTTCCTCGATGGCTTTGAGCAGCACGTTGGTGGTCCGCTCGGCCATGCGGTCGGCATCCTCAACGACGATGATCCGCCAGCGCCCCGACGACGGCCGGTTGCCTGCCGCGGCCACCAGTTCCCGGGCCTCATCAATGGTGATGGTGACTTTTTCGGTGCGCACGAACGTGACATCTGAATGGGTTTCGCCCAGGATCGTGTGGCATGCCTGGCACTGCCCGCAGCCACGGAGGCTGACGTCTTCCTGGTCGCAGTTCAGTGCGGCGGCGAAGGCCTTGGCGGCGTTGGAGCGGCCGGAGCCCGGCGGCCCGGTGAACAGCCAGGCGTGCGTCAGGCTTTCGCCGCTTGCGGCCTGGCGCAATTGTTCGACGACGGCGGGCTGGCCCTGGAGGTCATCCCAGACGGTCACGCCCCACCGCCGTCGCCCGCTGCTTTGGGTGCCGCTGCTTCAGCCAGTTGCGGCGCGAGAGCATGCGCTGCCGCTGGGGCCGGCGCATCAAGCAAGGTTTCCACCCGGGCGAGAATCTGCGCCGCCAGGTCATCGACCGGCAGATGGGCAGGGAGGACCAGATACGACCCAGGGCGGCCCGCGGCGAGGTCCAGGAAGGCGCTCCGGATCCGGGTGTGGAACTCGTCAGCCTCGGATTCGAGGCGGTCTTCGGCTGCTTGGCCCGCAGTGCGGCGCCGGCGGCCAAGCTGGGGATCCACATCCAAAAGAACGGTGAGGTGTGGCTGCAGGCCGGAGGTGGCCCACTCGTTCAGGGACTGGACGGCGTCCTGGCCGAGGTTGCGGCCGGCCCCCTGGTAGGCCACCGAAGAGTCGATGTACCGGTCGGTCAGCACAATCTCGCCGCGGCCGAGCGCCGGGCGGATCACCTGGGTGGCGTGGGCGGCGCGGGAAGCGGCGAAAATGAGGGCTTCCGTGTGGGCATCAATTTCGCCATTGCCGTGGTCCAGTACCAGGGAGCGCAATTTCTCCCCGATGCGGGTGCCACCGGGCTCACGGGTCCGCAGCACGGTGTACCCCCGGGATTCCAGCGCGGCCGCAAGACGGGCCGCCTGGGTGGACTTGCCGGCGCCATCGCCACCTTCGAACGCGATGAATAATCCGGCCTTCTGTTTGTTCACTTCTTAAGCCTACCGAGGCAAGCGGACATTTCCGGCCTCGAGCCAGTGCCTGTGCAGGACAGGTGGAGAGGACGCCGTCCACAATTCGTCACTGCTTGGCCGCGGATCAATCAGGAACAGTACGCTTTTCACCATGAGTCTTTCCGAGCACCAGACCGCGTCCCTGTCACCCGAGACCGTGGTGGTGGCGGCCGGGCGGCCGCCGCGGGAAAGGGACCAGCCGGTCAATCCTCCCATTACCCTTTCCTCCACGTATTTCGGCACCGGCCCCCTGGGTGATGGCGACCGGGGGTACGGCCGCTATTCCAACCCCACTTGGGACCCCTTCGAGGAGGCGCTGGGACAGCTTGAAGGATCCGCACTGCCCGGCCTGCTGTACGCATCGGGACTCGCGGCGGTCAGTTCCGCGCTGTCGCTGATTCCCGCGGGGGGTGTGCTGGTCATGCCCAACCACAGCTACTCCGGCTCGCTGGTGATGGCCTCCGAGCTGGCCGAAAAGGGCTTCATCGAGCTCCGGACTGTCGATATTGCCGATACCGATGCAGTGAAGGACGCGCTGGCACCCAAGGGACCGTCCGCGAAGGCAGCGGCCATGCTGTGGCTCGAAAGCCCCACCAACCCGATGCTCGGAATCGCCGACATGTCCGCCGTCGCGGAGGCTGCCCATGCCGGCGGCGCGATCGTCGTTACGGATAACACCTTCTCCACCCCCTTGGTGCAGCAGCCCCTGTTGCTGGGGTCCGACGTCGTCCTCCACTCGGTGACCAAGTACCTGGCCGGGCATTCGGACGTCGTCCTCGGCGCGCTGGTCACCTCCAACCCGGAGATCCGTGCCACGCTCCTCCACCACCGCATCATCCACGGTGCCATCGCCGGTCCCTTCGAAGCGTGGCTGGCACTGCGCGGCCTGCGGACCCTTGCGCTGCGTGTGGAGCGGTCCCAGGAGTCAGCCCTGGTCCTGGCGGAGCGCCTTGCCGCGCACCCGGCCATCGAATCCATCCGGTTCCCCGGCCTCAGTACGGATCCGGGGCACGTCCGTGCCAAGGAGCAGATGAAGGGGTTCGGCTCCATCATTTGCATCCAGGTGGCGCCTTCCGCAGGCCTCAGCGGCGCCGATGCTGCGGACAAACTGGTGCAGGCCCTGGAACTCTGGCTGCCTGCCACGTCCCTGGGCGGGGTGGAATCCCTCATCGAGCGCCGGCGCCGGCATTCGGCCGAACCCACCAGCGTGCCGGAGAACCTGGTGCGCCTGAGCGTAGGGGTGGAAAACGTTGAGGACCTCTGGGCTGACCTAAAGCAGGCGCTGGACACGCTGGACGGCTAGGCTGGGCTTGTGGACGGTCGAATAATCATTGCGTACGTAGAGCAGGCAGTGTTCTTCCTCCTTGGCCTGGTGGCCCTGGGGCTGGAACTGTGGGCGTTTGTGGACTGCCTCCGCCACCGGCCCAACGCCTTCGAAGCCACCGGCAAGCGGACCAAGACCTTCTGGCTCGCCCTCACTGGCGGTGCAACCGCCGTGGGCCTCATCTCGCTGCTCGGCGCGGGTGGAGGCATCTTCAGCACCCTCGGCCTGTTCGGGCTCGCCGCTGTCGTGGCAGCCTCCGTCTACCTGGCCGATGTCCGGCCCGCGGTGAAGGACGCCGGCCGGGGCGGCAGCCGCAACATGGGTCCCTACGGCCCCTGGTGATCCAGGGGCGCCACGGCCTCCCAGTCCACCGTCAGCTCACCGAGCCGCCATCTGGCCGGTCCGTCCTGAACTGGCCATCCCGCGCCGCGCAGGCTTCGGCACATGCCCACCCAGCGCTGTCGGTTGCCAAATGACCCCAGCGGAGCGCTCTCAAGCCACGCCCGGTCCATTGCCTGCATGAAAGTGTGAACCGGTTCGCCGGGGACGTTTCGGTGGATCAATGCCTTGGGCAGCCGCTCGGCGACGTCGGAGGGCAGGTCGAAGCTCCCGAACCGGACGGAAATGCTGAGGGAAAGCGGGCGGTGCCGGTCCAGCGCCACCCACGTCACCCACCGCCCGATCTCGTCACACGTGCCGTCGATGAACAGGCCGTCCGGAGCCAGCCGGTCCTGCACCAGCCGCCAAATGCCCGCAACGTCAGCCTCCTCGTACTGCCGCAGCACGTTGAAGGCCCGGACCAGGACAGGGCGCCCGGGAACAGGCAGCTCAAAGCCGCCCACGTGGAACGTCAGTCCGGGACGCTCCAGCGGAAGGGCTGCCCGGACGCGCTCCGGCTCAATTTCGATCCCGCAGACGCGCACGTCGGGCCGGACAACGGCGAGCCTTTCATAAAGTTCGACGGCGGTGGCCGGCGTTGCGCCATAGCCCAGGTCCACGACGAGCGGCTCGGTTGCCCTCCTCAGCCGCCACGCCTGCGGTCCCGCCAGCCAGCGGTCCACACGGCGCATCCGGTTGGGGTTGGTGGTGCCGCGGGTCACGTTGCCCACCGGCCGCCCCTGCCTAATGGCGGAGGACCTGCCGGAAAGTTGCGGGGCATTGACCCGTTCAGCCTTTTGAACCACCGCACAACCCTATCTTCGCCGGCGGCCGTGTGCGGCGCCTTTTGCGGCCGCCTTGTAACGCTGGGCGGGCGGCAACACTGCTCGGCTAGGATGAAAATCATGACTTACAAGCTGATTCTGCTGCGCCACGGCCACAGCGAATGGAACGCCAAGAACCTGTTCACCGGCTGGGTGGACGTTGACCTGAACGACCAGGGCCGCGCGGAAGCAGCGCGCGGAGGTGAGCTGCTGGTAGAGAACAACATCCTCCCGGACGTGCTCTACACCTCCCTGTTGAAGAGGGCCATCAACACGGCCAACATCGCCCTGGACAAGGCGGATCGCGGCTGGATCCCGGTCAAGCGCGACTGGCGCCTGAACGAACGCCACTACGGTGCGCTGCAGGGCAAGGACAAGGCCCAGACCCTGGCCGAGTTCGGCGAGGAGCAGTTCATGGAATGGCGCCGCTCTTACGACACCCCGCCGCCGCCCCTGCCCGATGACTCCGAGTTCTCGCAGGCCCACGATCCCCGTTACGCGGACTTGGGCGACGCCCTCCCGCGCACCGAGTGCCTGAAGGACGTCCTGGTGCGGCTCCTGCCCTACTGGGAATCGGACATTAAGGAAGACCTCAAGGCCGGCAAGACGGTGTTGGTCACCGCTCACGGCAACTCGCTCCGCGCGCTGGTCAAGCACCTGGACGGCATCAGCGACGAGGCAATCGCCGGACTGAACATCCCCACCGGCATCCCGCTGGTGTACGACCTCGACGAGAACTTCCAGCCGATCAAGCCCGGCGGCACCTACCTCGATCCCGAGGCCGCCGAGCAAGCCATCCTTGCCGTCGCCAATCAGGGCAAGAATTAGGGCGTTAACGCATACGACGGCGGGCTGGTCACCTCAGGTGACCAGCCCGCCGTCGTTGTTCTACTTGGCTTAGCTGTGCTCGGTGGCGTTGGGCTGCCACGCGCCCGTGACCAGGTAGGTCACCTTTTGGGCGACGGAAACGCCGTGATCCGCGAACCGCTCGAAGTAGCGGCTGGCAAGGGCCACATCCACGGTGGTGGCAGGCGACCCGGACCAGTCGGGGGCCGCGATGGCCTTGAACACGCTCAAGTGCAGATCATTGATGGCCGTATTGGCCTTGAGGATGTCCCGGGCCACCTCAAGGTCGCGGCTCTCCAGCAGGACCGTCAGCTTGTCCGCGATTTCCTGGTCCAGTTGGGCCATCCGGTTGAACGTGTCCGTCATGGACTCCGGAATCACCGTGGAGGGGTAGCGGAGGCGGGCCAGCTGGGCGATGTGGCGGGCCAAGTCGCCCATCCGCTCCAGGGAGGCGCTCATCCGAAGGGAACCCACGATCATGCGCAGGTCGCTGGCGACGGGGCCCTGCAGCGCCAGAATGTCGATTGCCCGCTCATCCAGGCTGTTCTGCAGGAAGTCGATGCGCGCATCCGCTGCGATGACGTCCTGGGCGAGGTCCACGTCCGCTACCTGGAAGGAGGTAGTGGCCTTGGCCATCGCTTCGCTGACCAGCCGGGAAATCTCCACCAGCTGGTCACCGACCTGGGTGAGCTCTTCCTGAAAAACCTTACGCACGTGGGCGTCCTTTCCTTGGAATTCCCCGCCGGCCGCTCCAGGGCAGCAGGAATCGTGTCGCCGTTGGGCGCTCTAACCACCAACTCTGGCATCGCCCGGTAAACGATTATGCCCACACAGATGAACGTTAGTTGAACCGTTCGCCGGATGGCCCGGAAGGCGGCGGACGGCTCCAGGCAAGAGCATAAAGTGGAGCTGTGGATCCTATGCTCATTGGTCTGGTTGCCGGCCTTATCGGCCTGGCGCTTGGCACGTTCGGCGTGCTTGCCTACCGGGTCAGCGAGAAGCAGCGCGAGCTGTTGGACGTCGAACCCGAGGAGCTTGCGCTTCCGGCTGGTGCAGCGGAGGTGCTCGCCGTCGTGGGACGTGCCTTTGTGGTGCTGGACGATGTGGACGGCGTGGTCCGTGCCAGCCCCGCAGCCTACGCATACGGACTGGTCCGCGGGCACACCGTGGTCCACAAGGAACTCCTGGACATGACCGCCGGGGTACGGCGGGACGGCGTCATCCTCGAAAAGCAATTGGAGCTTCCGCGGGGGCCGCTGGGGCAGGGAACCATCATCGTCCAGGTCCGGGCAGCCATGCTGGGTGAGGAATACATTCTCCTCCTCGCCGATGACCGTACCGAGATCACCCGCACCGAAGAGATCCGCAACGACTTTGTGGCCAACGTATCGCACGAGCTGAAAACCCCGGTGGGCGCCATCTCCCTGCTGGCCGAGGCGCTCGAATCGTCGGCCGATGACGAAGAAGCCGTCCGCCGCTTTGCCAAGCGCATGCACAAGGAATCGGCCAGGCTGGCAGCCCTGGTCCAGGACATCATCGAACTTTCCCGCCTGCAGGGCGCCAGCGTGACGCAGCAGGGCGGACCCGTGGACATCAACGCCGTCATCGCCGAGGCCGTGGACCGGTCGCAGCTTCCCGCCGAGAGCAAGAACATCAGCATCGTGGTGGGTGGGCGCACCGACGGCAAGGTGTTCGGCGACCAGGACCTTTTGGTGACGGCGCTGCGCAATCTCATCGACAACGCCATCCGCTATTCACCGCCCAACACCCGCGTGGGGATCGGCGTGCGTTCCAGGGAAGGCCTGGTTTCGGTTTCCGTAACCGACCAGGGGGAGGGGCTCAGCCCCGAGGAGCAGGAGCGCGTCTTCGAGCGTTTCTACCGGGTGGACGCGGCCCGGTCGCGCCAGACCGGGGGTACCGGCCTGGGCCTCAGCATCGTCAAGCACGTGGCTTCCAACCATGGCGGTGAAGTAACGCTGTGGTCCCAGCCCGGGCAGGGATCCACCTTCACCCTCCGGCTGCCCGAAATGGAAGGGCAGGAGGGCGACGCCGGGCCTTCAGTTCCGGAGGCACCGGCAGTGGCGCCGGCGCAGGCCCGGGAGACGTCCGGGCAACCAGCCCTTACCCAAGTACCCCGCGCCACCGGCGCAACAGAACCGGGCGCTACAGAACAAGGAGCCAGAGCTTGAGCAGGATTTTGATTGTGGAGGATGAGGAATCGTTCAGCGATCCCTTGTCCTATTTGCTGGGTAAAGAAGGGTTCGAGGTGGAGGTGGTGGACAACGGTCTTGACGCCATCACCGAATTCGACCGCAACGGCGCCGACCTGGTGCTGCTCGACCTGCAGCTTCCGGGCCTCTCCGGCACTGAGGTGTGCCGCCAGCTCCGCCAGCGTTCAAGCGTTCCTGTGATCATGCTGACCGCCAAGGACTCCGAGATCGACAAGGTAGTGGGCCTTGAACTCGGCGCGGACGATTACGTGACCAAGCCCTATTCGTCCCGGGAACTGGTGGCCCGCGTCCGGGCCGTGCTGCGGCGCCAGGGTGAGCCGGAGGAGCTGGTTTCGTCGACTGTCCAGGCCGGACCCGTCCGGATGGATATCGAGCGGCACGTGGTGAGCGTTGACGGTGAGCAGGTGCTGCTTCCGCTGAAGGAATTCGAGCTGCTGGAGATGCTCCTGCGCAACTCGGGCAGGGTGCTGACCAGGGGCCAGCTGATCGACCGTGTGTGGGGCTCCGACTATGTGGGGGACACCAAGACCCTGGATGTTCACGTGAAGCGCCTCCGCAGCAAGATCGAGCCCGATCCCTCTGCCCCGCGCTACCTGGTGACTGTCCGCGGCCTCGGTTACAAGTTCGAACCCTAAGCGCGCCGGATGGCGGCATAACAAAAGGGAGGAGCCGTGGGGCTTCTCCCTTTTGTTATGCCTGCCGGCCTCCTGCGGCCGGAGACCGCTTAGCGGCTGGTGGCGGTTGCGGTAGCGCTCGGAGTGGCGCTGGCGGACGAGCCCGCCCCTGCCGACGAGCTCTCGCTTGCGGGGGAGCCGGCGCTGGCTGACGAACTCGGGCTTGCTGAAGAGGAAGACGTCGCCGAGGAGCTCGGGGTGGGGACGTAGTTCTTGTACTCCTGGAGGGTGGCGTCCAGGACAGGAACCTTAATGGTGTTGCTGACGTTGGTGCCGTTCTCGCTGACCTTGACGTCCACCAGGGAGCCGGGCTTCCCGCCGGTGGTGCTCAGGATGGCGGCATCAGAGTTCTCGTTGAGCAGCGTGTAGGAGTTGGCCTTCACCGGAACCTCGGTCTGCGAGCCCTTGGCGCCGTTGACGGTGAGCTTCACGTCCTTGGAGGAGGAGTTGTAGACGGCGCCGATCAGGCGGCCGGGCTCATTTTCGCCGGCGGAGACGATGAGGATGTTCCGCAGCTGCAGCGGACCGAGGTCCGCGCGGATGCCGTCCGAGGCGGAGTACTGATGGCTGGTCTGCTGGGGCGTGATGTAACCGCAGCCCGCGGTCAGCAGGCTGGCGCCAAGGGCAGCAGCCGTCAGTGCCAGTTTGCCGCGCTGGGCCCGGTTCATCGCAGTGGAACGCACGTCACGTACTCCTCAAGAAATTTGAAGTCTTTTTCAGCCATAGCCTATCCGCAAAGAGGGTCAAACGAGGATTCGGCCGTGTCACAACCCCTGTGCGAGCGCTCACGCGATGCACTAATCTGCCCATTCGTCAAGAGGGTGGACGAGGTTGATTGGGCCGTTTTTCCGCGTATTTTCGCGGTTCGAGGCTCTTTCCCGGGCCGGTCATATGCCTGAATCGTGATAAACTGGTCAGCGGGAAAGGGGAAATGTCCACATGGTATTTGAGGTCGGCGAGACAGTAGTTTACCCTCACCACGGTGCTGCGAAGATTGAAGAAATCAAGATGCGCACCATCAAGGGCGAAGAGAAGATGTATCTCAAGCTCAAGGTGGCCCAGGGTGATCTGACCATTGAAGTTCCAGCAGAGAACGTTGACCTTGTTGGGGTCCGGGACGTAGTGGGCAAGGAAGGCCTGGAGCACGTGTTCGATGTGCTCCGCGCCGAGTTCACCGAGGAACCCACCAACTGGTCACGCAGGTACAAGGCAAACCTGGAGAAGCTTGCTTCCGGTGACGTCATCAAGGTGGCAGAGGTTGTTCGCGACTTGTGGCGCCGGGATCACGACCGGGGCCTTTCCGCAGGCGAGAAGCGAATGCTGGCCAAGGCCCGCCAAATTCTGATTTCAGAATTGGCGCTGGCTGAGAAGACCGACGAGGAGAAGGCTGCAAGCGTTCTCGACGAGGTCCTGGCTTCCTAAGAATTTAGCCCCGGCTGCACGCAAGTGCCGCCGGGGCTTCTTTTTTACCCACGCGGGTGTCGCGCTTGCGCACGTGCCGGCGTCGTAGGCTAGTCCGCATGAGTGAATCACCTCCGCGCCTGGTCACAGCTGTCATCCTGGTGGCCGCAGGTTCAGGGCAACGCCTTGGATACGGCATGCCCAAGGCGGCCGTGCCGCTGGGCGGCGAGCCAATCCTGATGCATGCCCTGCGGGGCATCGTTGCGTCCGGGGTTGCCACGCAGGTGTGCGTCGCCCTGCCCGCAGGAGAGCAGGGCCTGCGCCAATTGTGCGACGACTTCCGCGGCGAACTTGCCGACGGCGGACCCCTCCTGACGCTTGTCGACGGCGGATCCACCAGGGCGCACTCCGTCCGGGCCGGCATCGCTGCGCTGATGGAGGGCATTGAGGCGGTCCTGGTCCACGATGCTGCGCGCGCACTTACACCCGAGTCGGTTTTCCACCGCGTCTCCGATGCGCTTGCCGCCGGTGCCGATGCCGTGATTCCCGCGCTTCCGGTCGTGGACACCGTCAAAACGGTGACTGCCACCACGGGGGAGGACGCGGCCCTCGCGCCCGAGGTTGTCACGGGGACTGCCCGCCGCGAGGAACTGCGCGCGGTACAGACGCCCCAGGGGTTCAGGATCGGCACGCTGTTGCAGGCGCACCAGGCGGCGCAGGCCCTGGATGAGGAACAGTCAGCGGCTGTCACCGATGACGCCATGCTGGTTGAAATGCTGGGCACTCCCGTCCACGTGGTCCGCGGCTCGACGCAGTCCCTCAAAATCACCACGCCACTGGACCTGATCTTCTCCGAAGGCCTCCTGGAAGGTCCGCTCGGAGCCCGGTGGGTGGAAGGATGAGCCAGGACATGGCCTTCCCCCGGACGGGCGTGGGAATCGACGTCCACGCGTACGCCCCCGAAGACGCCCCCCGTCCGCTCTGGCTGGGCGGGCTCCTTTGGCCCGGCGAACGTGGCCTTGCCGGGCACTCTGATGGGGACGCCGTGGCGCATGCCGCCGCGGACGCGCTGTTCTCCGCCGCCGGCATCGGCGACCTTGGCACGCACTTCGGCACCGACCGTCCGGAGTTCGTCGGTGCCTCCGGCGCCACCCTCCTCGCAGAGGCGGCCCGGATCGTCCGGGAGGCCGGTTTCGAGATCGGCAACGTCGCGGTACAGTTCGTGGCCAACCGGCCCAAGTTCGGGCCCCGGCGGGAGGAATCCCAAAAGGTCCTCAGTGACGCGGCCGGCGCTCACGTGGGGGTCACGGCAACCACCAGCGACGGCCTGGGCTTCACCGGACGCGGCGAGGGCATTTCGGCAGTGGCCACCGCCCTGGTGTACCCGCGGCGGTCCTAAGCCATCGGCTAGTCTTGAGCGGTGACCTTGCGCTTCTATGACACCGCCTCCGCCGAAATCCGGAACTTCGTCCCCCTCGTCGAGGGCAAGGTCAGCCTCTATTACTGCGGAGCCACGGTCCAGGGCATGCCGCACGTGGGCCATATCCGTTCCGCCATCGCCTTCGACCAGCTGACGCGCTGGCTGCAGTACCGGGGGCTGCGCGTCACCGTCGTCCGCAACGTGACGGACATCGACGACAAGATCCTGGCCAAGTCGGAGGCTTCCTTCGCACCGGACTTCAGCCCGGAAGCGGGGGAGGTGGCCCGCGAAGAGTGGTGGGCGCTGGCGTACCGCTACGAGCGCGAATTCCTGAAGGCCTACGACACCCTCGG
This sequence comes from Arthrobacter sp. SLBN-83, assembly GCF_006715285.1. NCBI lineage: Bacteria > Bacillati > Actinomycetota > Actinomycetes > Micrococcales > Micrococcaceae > Arthrobacter > Arthrobacter sp. SLBN-83. Next base: position 613,719 of record NZ_VFMX01000001.1, on the reverse strand, counting down.
CGTTTCGCGCCCCACCTACGAACCGCGGGCCACGGGGCATATCCCCGAGATGCATGCGCTGATCCAGCAGTTGATCGACCGCGGCCACGCCTACCCGGCACTGGATGATTCCGGCGATGTCTACTTCGACGTCCGCTCCTGGGACAAGTACGGCGCACTGACCCGGCAGAACATCGATGACATGCAGGCAGCGCCCGACGCCGATCCCCGCGGCAAGAAGGACCCCCGCGACTTTGCGCTGTGGAAGGGTTCCAAGGAAGGGGAGCCTGCCACCGCCAGCTGGGCCTCGCCCTGGGGCGCCGGCCGGCCCGGCTGGCACCTTGAGTGCTCTGCCATGGTCACCAAGTACCTCGGCACCGCCTTCGACATCCACGGCGGTGGCCTGGACCTGCGCTTCCCGCACCACGAAAACGAAATGGCGCAGTCGCAGGCGGCCGGCCACCCGTTCGCCAACTTCTGGATGCACAACGGCATGGTGACGTACCAGGGCGAAAAGATGTCCAAGTCCATCGGCAACACCATCAGTCCGGCCGAAATGCTGGAACTGGCCCCGCCCCGCGTGGTGCGCTACTACCTGGGCCAGGCGCACTACCGCTCGGTGCTGGATTACCGGCCCACGTCGCTGCAGGAGGCCGCGGCCGCCGTCGAACGCATTGACGGGTTCCTGGCCAAAGCGGCGGCCCGGTTCGGTGGCGACGCCGGCATCGCCGACGGCAACCACGGCGCCTCGGCCGGAATCGACGCATTCTGTGAGGCCATGGACGACGACCTCAACGTCCCCCGCGCTTTGGCGGCCCTGCACGACACCGTCCGGGCCGGCAACACTGCCCTGGCCGAGGGTGACGACGCCGCCGCCCGGGACGCCCTGCAAGCGGTAGCCCTTATGACCGACGTCCTGGGCCTTAACGCCGTCGCGGGGTCCGCGGCCGTGAGCACTCGGGAGGCTGACGCGCTGGAAGTCCTCGTGGAAGCGCAGCTGTCGGCGCGTGCCGCTGCCCGGGCCGAAAAAGACTGGGCAGCCTCCGACGCCATCCGGGACACCCTGAACCAGGCCGGGGTTGTGGTGGAAGACGGCCCGGACGGCGCCACCTGGAGCCTCAAGCGCGACTAAGGCCCACCACCAAGCCCGGCTGAACCTCTCCGAACAACCAGCAGCCCCCGATTTTTTTCGGGTCAGTAGACTGGTATGCAGACTCAGTCAGCACAATCAAGGGTGGAACATCATGGCCAACAATGGTCGCCGATCGGTGAAAGCGAAGAAGGGCCCAACCGTCGGAACCGGTGGCCATGGCCGCAAGGCCCTCGAAGGCAAGGGGCCCACGCCCAAAGCCGAGGACCGCGTCTACCACAAGGCCCACAAGGCAAGGCAGCTCGCCGAACGCTCCGCCGCGAAGCGCGGCACCGGTGCCCGCAGCGCCGGCGCCGGCAAATCCGGACCCAAGGGGCGTGCCACCGAGGAAGTAGTCACCGGACGCAACTCGGTGGTTGAAGCGCTGCGTGCGGGCATCCCGGCCAAGGCACTGCACGTGGCCATCCGCATCGAGATGGACGACCGCGTCAAGGAATCCCTGAAGCTCGCCGCCGAACGCGGTATCCCGCTGATGGAGACCGGCAAGCCCGAGCTGGACCGGATGACGGATGACGCCGTCCACCAGGGCCTGGTGCTGCAGATCCCGCCCTACGAGTATCAGGACGCCTACGAACTGGCCGAAGAGACCGTGGAGAAGTGGAAGAAGGGGCACATCGCCAACGCCCCGCTCTTCGTCGCCCTGGACGGCATCACCGATCCCCGCAACCTGGGCGCCATCATCCGCTCCGTCTCCGCCTTCAGCGGTCACGGCGTCATCGTGCCCGAGCGCCGCTCCGTGGGCGTCACCGCCTCGGCCTGGAAGACCAGCGCCGGTGCGGCTGTCCGCGTGCCCGTGGCCCGCGCCTCCAACCTGAACAACGCCCTGAAGCAGTTCAAGAACATGGGCATCTTCGTGCTGGGGCTCGACGGCGACGGCGACGTTTCGCTGCCTGACCTCACCTTGGCCACCGAGCCGGTGTGCATCGTGGTGGGCTCTGAAGGAAAGGGCCTGAGCCGCCTTGTCCGGGAAAACTGCGACCAGATCGTCTCCATCCCCATCGATTCGGCCATGGAGTCACTCAACGCCTCGATGGCCGTGGGCATCTCGCTGTATGAGGTCTCCCGCCAGCGCGCCGCGGGATAATTAGCCGGGACCCACGTCCCCCGGCAGCTTTCCCGGCGCCGCAGAGGCGTCAGGGCTGGTCAAGTGGCAATGGCCGCTACTATTTAGGTGATGGTCATGCCGCTTTTCGACACCACGCCCGCCATGGACGCCTCCACGGCTGTTCCGCTTGGCGTGACGGTTCCACGCGCTGATTCCGGCGGTACCCGCCACCATGCGGGCGGGCGCGCCAATGTTGCCTGCTTCGCGCCGGACGTCCCCAGCCTGGACATCGCCTACTGCCCTCCGGGCGGGGAGTGGCGGGTCCAGACCCTGCCCAACATCAGCAGGGGCGTCCACCACGGCATCGTGGAGGACTTGCCCTACGGGTCGCGCTACGGCTTTCGTCCGTCGTCGGACAACCAGCCGTTGCCGCCTGCCGTTCCCATGGGCAACAACGGCGGCAACGGGTCAGCCAGGCAGCCATTGCTGTTGGACCCCTACAGCAGGGGAGTTGACCAGCGCGACGGCGTCCTCACCAGCGTCCGCACCGCCGCCGACTTTGACTGGGGAACGGACGAACGCCTGCGTCTTCCCTGGCGCAACACCATCGTCTACGAAGCCCATGTCCGCGGCCAGAGCATGCTCCATCCGGACGTGCCGAAAGAACTGAGGGGCACCTACGCCGGCCTGGCGCATCCTGCTGTCGTCGAGCATCTCACCAGCCTGGGCATCACGTCTGTCCAGCTGCTGCCTGTCCACTTCCACATCGACGAACCGCACCTGCAGGACCTGGGGCTCAGCAACTACTGGGGTTACAACACCGCTGCCTTCTTTGCTCCGCACCCCGGGTACGCCACCCAGGCTGCGCAGGAAGCCGGTGCACAAGCGGTCCAGGACGAATTCAAGGCCATGGTCAAGGCCCTGCACGCCGCCGGGCTGGAGGTCATCCTCGACGTCGTCTACAACCACACGGCAGAGGGCGGAGTTGAGGGGCCGGTCCTGAACTTCAAGGCACTGGGGAAGGACACCTACTACCGGGTGGACGACCACGGCAAATTCGTCGACACCACGGGCTGCGGCAACGCGCTCAACTTTGCGGACCCGCGCGTGGTCCAGTTGGTGACCGATTCCCTGCGGTATTGGGTGGATGAGTTCCACATCGACGGCTTCCGCTTCGACCTGGCCGTCACACTGTGCCGTAATGCCGCAAACGAGTTTGATCCCAAGCACCCCTTCCTCACCGGCGTCGCCGCCGATCCCGTCCTGTCCGAGGTCAAGCTGATCGCCGAACCCTGGGACATTGGCTACGGCGGCTGGCAGACCGGCCAATTCCCGCCCGGGTGGGTGGACTGGAACGACCACTTCCGGGATGCAGTGCGGACCTTCTGGCTGGCAGACCGGGCAGCTATAGACGCAGGCGGCCATGGCGGAACCATGGCCAAGCTGGCGGACGCCCTGTCCGGTTCCGCAAGCCTCTTCCAGGCGTCCGGCCGCTCGCGCCTGGCGTCGGTCAACTTCGTCACCGCCCATGATGGCTTCACCGTGAACGACCTCGTGTCCTACGACCGCAAGCACAACGAGGACAACGGCGAGGAAAACAGGGACGGGCACGGCGACAACCGCAGCTACAACCACGGCGTGGAAGGCCCCACGGAGAACGGCGTAATCCTGGCAAAACGTGCCCAGTCCAGGCGCAACCTCATGGCATCGCTGATGGTGTCTCTGGGAGTGCCCATGATCACCGCCGGAGACGAGCTGGCAAGGACGCAGCAGGGCAACAACAACGCCTACTGCCAGGACAACCACATCACCTGGCTGGATTGGACGCTGTCGCCGGAGGCACACGAAATGCTGCGCAGCACCAAGCGGTACATCCGGTTGCGCAAGGAGTTTCTGGCCGCCCAGCCCCACGACTTCCCGGTCCGGGACGAGCAGTCCTACCTTTACTGGTTCGACCACGAGGGCCAGCCCATGTCCGCCGACCGCTGGAACGATCCGCACTGCCGGGTCATGCAGCTCCTGTTGGGGGATGACAACGGCGAGCTGGCCGGCCTGGTGGTGGTCAACGGCAGCGCCTCCGACGTGGAGGTCACGCTCCCCGACGCAGGGAGGCGGACCCCCAGCCTGTTCGAGCTTCGGCTGACCACCTCACCGCGCCACAAGGAGCGGCAGGGAATCCAGGTGCCTTCGGGGGAAACCGACCTCGCCGAGGCCAACTCCATCAGCATTTACCGCACGTAGACACCTCCAAAGATCAACCCACCGGCCGGCAGGTACCCCCGAATGCGCAACCGCTCCATCGTTCCCTTGCTCATCACCACCCTGGTGGTGCTGGCCATGGTGGCATTCGGCGGGGCGGGGTTGCTGGGCCAACAAACGGAAAGTGCGACGCCGGGAACGGCCTCCAGCCAAGGGTCCACTCCGGGCGGCACGGCTGCGTCAGGGGCGGCCAAGCAGTCTGTGCCCCACCGGGCGGCCAACCCGTCCAACCTGCCGGAAATCCGGGAGTCGGCGCTCCCCGTCGAAGGCCGGAGGGTGCTGGCGCTGATCCGCGCGCGCGGCCCATACCAGTACAGCCAGGATGACCAGGTATTCGGAAACTTCGAACGGGTCCTGCCGGTCAAGGACCGGGGCTACTACCGCGAATACACCGTTCCAACGCCCGGTGAAGGGGACCGGGGTGCCCGGCGCATCGTGGCGGGGAATGGCGGCGAGAAGTATTACACCGGGGACCACTACGCAACGTTCAAGTACATAGCGGAAGGCAGCTAGCACAACCATGAAAATCTTCTCCGGCGACACCTGGACCCTGGAAGAACTGCAGGAACAGGTGGCTGACGCCGGCCGCCGCAGCGTGGTGGTCCCGCCCGCGGACAGCAAGCGCGCCGTCCTGGAAACCTTCGGTGAGGTCCTGGACTTTCCCGAACACTATGGCGTGAACCTCGACGCCCTGAACGACTCGCTCCACGACTTCGCGGACAGCATCACCGACAACGGCAACCCGCCCGTCACGGTCCTGTGGCAGGTGGCCGCCCCGTTCCGCAGCGACCGGTCGTTCGGCATCATCTGCGAAATCCTGCAGGACGCCGAACGCTACGCGGGCAAGGACCTGGCCGTCACCGCCGTACTCCTCTGAAGCAGCTCCTACTTTAAGGGCGGCGCACCCCGGCTAGCCCTGCGGGCGCTCCTCATGCGAAACATAGGTGTCCAGCAATGCCGAGGCCCTGCCGCCGTCGTCCTCTGCTGCCAGGCCCTTCCGCATGCTGTCCGCCTTCTGCCGCCCTGCCGGGAAGGGCGGCAGCAGCGGGATCTCGGGGTCGGTCAGCACCTCGATCACCACAGGGCAGTCTGCGGCGAAGGCCTGCTCCCACGCCTCTGCAAGCAGCTCCGGGTCTTCAACACGGATGCCTTTGAGCCCCAGCAGGTCGGCGTAGCCGGCGAAGGGAAAATCGGGCAGTTCCTGGCTCGCGGCAAACCGCGGCTCAGCCTCCGACTCACGCTGCTCCCACGTGACCTCGGTCAGCTCCCGGTTATTGAACACGCACACCACGAACCGGGGGTCCTGCCACTGACGCCAGCGGTGCGCCACCGTGACCAACTCCGCCACGCCCAGCATCTGCATGGCGCCGTCCCCGGCCAGGGCCAGCAGGGGACGGTCAGGGTGGGCCAGCTTGGCGGCGATCCCGTACGGGATGGAGCAGCCCATGCTGGCAAGCGTCCCGGAAAGGTGCGCAGGGACGCCCTGGGGCAGCACCAGTTGGCGGGCGTACCAGTAGACGCAGCTTCCGACGTCGACACTCACCAGGGCGTCTCCGGGCAGCCTGCCGTTGAGCTCGCGCACCACGCGTTCCGGGTTGACGGGGCTGGCGGGGACGGCGGCACGGTCTGCCGCCAGGATGCGCCAGCGGCTGACTTCTGCCTCCACCTCCGAGCGCCACTGGGTCCGCGGACGGTGCTCCAGGCGTTGGTTGAGGGCCTCAAGGGCTGAGGCGGCGTCGCCTGCCAGGCCCACCTCGACGGGGTAGCGGTTGCCGATCTTCTTCTCGTCGATGTCGATCTGGACGGTACGGGCAGCGCCGGGCGGCGGATAGAACTCGGTCCAGGGGTCGTTGGAGCCCACGATCAGGAGGGCGTCGCAGGTGCCCAGCAGGTGCGCGCTGGCCGTGGTGCCAAGATGTCCCATGGTCCCCACCGCGATGGGCAGGCTCTCATCCACGTAGGGCTTGCCCAGCAGGCTGGTGGCGATTCCCGCGCCAAGCTTCTCCGCAATCGCCACTACTTCGTCGCGGGCGTGCCTGGCTCCCTGCCCTACCAGGAGCGCTACCCGTTCCGCCGAATTGAGCAGGGCGGCAGCGGCGGCGAGGTCCTCTTCACGGGGAGTCTTGGCCGCGGCGCTCCAGGACGGCGCGGTGACCACGATGCCGTGCTGCTGCCCAAGCTCCGGGGCCGGCGCAGACTGCACGTCGTGGGGGATGATCACCACGCAGGGGGAGGAGGTGGCCTTCGCCGTCCGGAAGGCCCGGTCCAGCACCATGGGCACCTGCTCCGCCGCGCTGACCTGTTGCACGAACTGGGAAGCGACGTCCTTGAACAGCGCCATGAGGTCGATTTCCTGCATGTAGGCGGAACCCAGCACGGTGCGGCTCTGCTGTCCCACGATGGCCACCACCGGCACGCCGTCCAGCTTGGCGTCGTACAGCCCGTTGAGCAGGTGGACGGCGCCGGGGCCCTGGGTGGAGGTGACCACCCCTACGCCGCCGGTGTATTTGGCATGGCCCACGGCCATGAATGCGGCCGACTCCTCATGCCGCGCCTGAACAAACTCAACCTGTCCCTCGGTGCGGCGCAGGGCGCCCATGAACCCGTTGATTCCGTCCCCGCTGTAGCCGAAGACCCGGTCCACGCCCCATGTGGTGAGGCGCTCCACGATTACGTCGGCCACCGTGCGTTCGGTCATTGGTCCTCCTGGTTGGGTTCCTGGCCTGCCTGCCAGGAACCGTACCCATCAGACCCGGGGGCTAAGCGTTGACGATCAGTCCCAGCTCGGCCTTGGACGCCAGGGCCTCATGCCGCGGCAGGACCCGGACGGTGTAGCCGAAGGGCCCGGAGCGGTCGATCACCAGGGAACCGCTGAAAAGGTGGCGCCCGTTGCCCAGGTCCTCCTTCACCTGCAGCTCCATCATGGTGATGTCCGCCAGGGCGTCGTTCTCTTCCGCCCGCCCGTAGGCCACCTCCACGCAGACATCGTCCGGGGTGAGCGCGTTCAGGGCCACGTAGGCGTTGACCTGCAGGGTGTCGCCGATCTGCGGATCCTCGGACACGCCCACGGAATCCACATGCTCCACATGCACCTGCGGCCACGCGCCGCGAACCTTCGCCGACCAGGACGCCAGTGCCCGCGCCTGGGCGTAGGAGTTGGCGGTGGCGCTGCGGCCCGCATCCGCGGCGGGACGGTACAGGGTGTTCACGTAGTCCCGGAGCATGCGCTCAGCCGAGACCTGCGGCCCTAGGTGGGACAGGGTGTGCTTGATCATGGACACCCAGTGGGTGGGCACCGTTTCGCTCCTGGTGGTCGACGGCCCCGCAGCGCCGGCGCCCTCGGAGACCGTGCTCCCGTAGAAGCGCGGAGCCACCTGCGTTTCCAGCAACTCGTACAGCGCCGCGGCCTCGATGTCGTCACGTTCCTCCGGCGAGGCGTCGTTGTTGGCGGTGGGGATGGCCCAGCCGTTCTCGCCGTCGTACATCTCGTCCCACCAGCCATCCAGGACGGACAGGTTCAGGGACCCGTTCAGTGCTGCCTTCATGCCGGACGTACCGCAGGCTTCCAAAGGCCGCAGCGGGTTGTTCAGCCAGACGTCGCATCCGGGAAACAGGGTCCTGGCCATGGCGATGTCGTAGTTGGGCAGGAATGCGATCCGGTGCCTGATTTCGGGATCATCCGAGAAACGCACCAGGTCCTGGATCATCTTCTTGCCGGCGTCATCGGCGGGGTGGGACTTGCCGGCGATGACCAGCTGGATGGGGTGTTCCTTGTGCAGGAGCAGTGCCTTGAGCCGGGCAGGTTCGCGCAGCATCAGGGTGAGGCGCTTGTAGGTGGGCACGCGGCGGGCAAACCCGATGGTGAGCACGTCCGGGTCCAGGACGTTGTCCGTCCAGCCCAGCTCAGCGTCGGCGGCGCCGCGCTTCTTCCACGCGGCACGCAGCCTGCGCCGGACGTCCTCCACCAGGGCCGCCCGCAGTTCCCGGCGCAGGGCCCAGACGTCGGCGTCGCTGACGTTGTAGGCGAGGTCCCACTTGCCCAGGGCTTCCGCCTCGCTGCCAAACTGGTCGCGGGCCAGCTTGGAGATGCGGCTGTCCACCCACGTGGGCACGTGGACCCCGTTGGTCACGGAGGTGATGGGCACCTCCGAGTGGTCGAAGCCCGGCCACAGTGCGGAGAACATGCCGCGGGACACTTCGCCGTGCAGCTTGGCCACGCCGTTGGCGCGCTGGGCCAGGCGCAGGCCCATGACGGCCATGTTGAAGACGGAGGGGTTTCCGTCCGCGTAGTTTTCCCGGCCGAGTTCCAGGATCCGGTCCACCGGCACCGCGGGGGCCAGCCCGGCCTGGAAGAAGTGGCTGATCTGGTTGATTTCGAACCGGTCGATGCCGGCCGGAACCGGCGTGTGGGTGGTGAACACCGTTGAGGCGCGTCCGGCGGCCAGTGCTTCGTCGAACGTCAGTGCCTGCTCGCCGGACATCAGTTCCTGGATGCGCTCGATGCCCAGGAACCCGGCGTGACCCTCGTTGGTGTGGAACACTTCCGGGGCCGCGCAGCCGGTCAGTTTCTGGAAGGCGCGCAGGGCCTTGACCCCGCCCATGCCGAGCAGCAGCTCCTGCTGGAGCCGGTGGTCGCCGCCGCCGCCGTACAGCCGGTCGGTGATGCTGCGGGCGGCGTCGTCATTGCCGGGAACGTTGGAGTCCAGGAGGAGCAGGGGAACGCGTCCGACGTCGGCCCGCCAGATGTGTGCCAGCAGGCGCCGGCCGTTGGGCAGGGGCAGGGAGATCTCCAGTGCCTTGCCGTTGCCGTCCGGGGACGGCTCGCGGAGCAGGGTGAGCGGCAGCCCGTCAGGGTCCAGGACGGGATAGGTCTCCTGCTGCCAGGCGTCGCGGGAGAGGGACTGCTTGAAGTAGCCGGCCTGGTAGAGCAGGCCCACGCCGATCAGGGGGACGCCCAGGTCCGAGGCCGCCTTGAGGTGGTCACCGGCAAGGATGCCCAGGCCGCCCGAATACTGGGGAAGGACCTCGGTGATGCCGAACTCGGGGGAGAAGTAGGCAATGGCGGCCGGAGCATCGGGCCCCAGTCCCTGGTACCAGCGCGGCTCCTCAAGGTACCGGTCAAGGTCCTTTTCGGCGGCGCGCACCCGCTCCACCACGGACTGGTCCGCGGCGAGCTGCTGGAACTCCTCGCGGCTCACCATGCCCAGGAAACCTATGGGGTCCTGCCCGCTTTCCTCCCACAGACGCGGGTTCAGCGCGGCGAAGAGTTCCCGGGTGGGGCGGTGCCAGGACCACCGCAAATTGCTGGCCAGCCTGGCCAGCGGCCGAATGGGCTCGGGGAGGACTGTACGGACCGTAAACCTGCGGATTGCCTTCACCTGCGTCACACTAACCGACAACATGCGCGGCCGGAACCAGCTTTCGGTTTCTTTTGGGTAAATGACAGGGGCGTGAAGAAATTGGGCCGCGGCACGGCGTATTTAGTGAGCAGGCTTAGCAATCCTGCGCATTTCTCGCTAACGTCAAGCCTGTGACGACTAACTCAGGAACCAGTGCAGCATCCACCAAAATGCCCCAGCGCCGAATCACCGAGGGCCTGCGGTTCGGACGTTTTCCCATCACCGCCGTGCAGCCTGTCGTCGAGGACGGCAAGTTCCCGGCCAAGGCCCTGCCCGGCGAAGCGATCGTGGTGGGCGCCACCGCCTTCCGCGAAGGCCATGACATGCTCGGCGTCAGCGCAGTGCTCCTGGACCCGTCCGGCGCAGAGCGCCAGCGCGTCCGGCTTGCGCCGCCCCGCGGGGAACGCGGCATGGGCACGGACCGCTGGGAAGGCATCCTCACGCCGTCGGAAACCGGAAACTGGTCCTTCGTCATCGAAGCCTGGCACGACCGCTACGGCACCTGGCACCACAACGCGGAGGTGAAGATCGACGCCGGCATCGACGTCGAACTCATGCTTGCGGAGGGTGCCAAGCTGCTTGGTGAAGCCGCCGCGGAGGACTTCCGGGACGACGTGGACCGGGCAGCCCTGCAGCGTGCCGCGGACGCACTCGCGGACCAGTCCCGCAGCACCGAGGAGCGCCTCGGGGCAGGATTCAGCGCGGAGATCGCGGACATCGTGGCCCGCCAGCCCATCCGCGAACTGGTGACCGTGTCCCGAAAATACCCCCTGCTGGTGGAGCGGGACCGTGCCGGGCGCGGCGCCTGGTACGAGTTCTTCCCCCGGTCCGAAGGCGCCGTCAAGGACCACAACACCGGCGCGTGGACCTCGGGGAACTTCCGGACCGCGGCAAAGCGGCTTGACGCCGTGGCGGCCATGGGCTTCGACGTCCTGTACATGCCGCCCATCCACCCCATCGGCCTGCAGCACCGCAAGGGCCCCAACAACACCCTTGTGGCCGGCCCCAACGATCCCGGCTCACCCTGGGCCATTGGAGCCAAGGAGGGCGGCCACGACGCCATCCATCCCGACCTTGGCACCTTCGAGGATTTCGATGCCTTCGTGGCGCGGGCCAACGAGCTGGGCCTGGAAGTAGCCCTGGATCTCGCGCTGCAGGCAGCACCGGACCACCCGTGGGTACAGTCCCATCCTGAATGGTTCACCACCCGGGTGGACGGCAGCATTGCCTACGCGGAAAACCCGCCAAAGAAGTACCAGGACATATATCCGCTCAATTTCGATAATGACCCGGAAGGCCTTTCCCAGGAAATTCTGCGGATTGTGCTCCTTTGGGTCAGCCACGGGGTAAAGATTTTCCGGGTGGATAACCCGCATACCAAACCCGTGTGGTTCTGGGAATGGCTTATTGCGGAAGTGAATAAAGCCGAGCCCGGCGTGGTGTTCCTCGCCGAAGCCTTCACCCGGCCCGCCATGATGCACGCACTGGGCAGGGCAGGGTTCCAGCAGTCCTACACCTACTTCACCTGGCGGAACACCAAGAAGGAAATCCAGGAGTACTTCGACGAGGTCAGCCACGAGTCCCCGGCGTTCTTCCGCCCGAACTTTTTCGTCAACACCCCGGATATCCTCACCGAATTCCTGCAGTACGGGGGACCGGCGGCATTCCGCATCCGGGCGGTGCTTGCCTCCACCGGAAGCCCGCTCTGGGGCGTCTACGCCGGCTATGAGCTGTTCGAGCACGTGGCCCGGCCCGGCGCGGAGGAGTACATCGACAACGAAAAGTTCGAATACAAGGCCCGCGACTGGGATGCGGCCGCGGAATCAGGGCGCTCGCTGGCCCCGTACATCACCCGGCTCAACCACATCCGGCGGGACCATTCGGCGCTGCTGGACCTGCAGAACCTGACGGTCCACCAGAGCACGGACGACTCCACCGTGGTCTTCTCCAAGCACAAGACGCTTCCCGACGGGTCCAAGGACACCATCATCGTGGTGGTCAATGTGGATCCGCACGTCACCAAGGAATGCAGCGTGGCGCTGGACCTGGCAGCCCTGGAACTGGACCCGCAGGACCTCACGCCGGGCGGCGGCTTCTATGTGGATGACCTGATCTCCGGCCAAAGCTGGGAATGGGGCGAGTACAACTACGTGCGCCTGGATCCGCACGTGGAGCCCGCCCACATCCTGAGCGTGAGGAGAATGCATCAGTGAATTTCAATCCGCAAAGTTCCGGCCACTTCACCCCAAAGAGCACGTTCGAGCTAAATGCACCCGGCCTTCAGCATGACCCGTTGTGGTACCGCAAGGCAGTGTTCTACGAAGTACTTGTGAGGGCCTTTGCGGATGCCAACGGCGATGGGTCCGGGGACTTCTCCGGACTCATCGACCGGCTGGACTACCTGCAGTGGCTGGGCGTCGACTGCCTCTGGCTGCCCCCGTTCTTCCAGTCGCCGCTGCGGGATGGCGGCTATGACATTTCCGATTACAACTCCGTCCTGGACGAGTTCGGCACCATCAGCGATTTCAAGCGGCTGGTGGCAGAAGCCCACGCCCGCGGCGTCCGGGTCATCATCGATCTCCCGTTGAACCACACCTCGGACCAGCACCCCTGGTTCCAGGAATCCCGCAAGGACCCGGACGGCCCGTTCGGAGACTTCTACGTCTGGAGCGACACCGACGAGAAGTACCAGGATGCCCGCATAATCTTCGTTGACACGGAGGAATCGAACTGGACGTTCGATCCCATCCGGCGGCAGTTCTTCTGGCATCGGTTCTTCAGCCACCAGCCGGACCTGAACTTCGAAAACCCCGCGGTGATCGACGCGGTCTTTGACGTGGTCCGGTTCTGGCTGGACCAGGGGATCGACGGTTTCCGGGCCGATGCCATCCCCTACCTCTACGAGGAAGAGGGCACCAACTGCGAGAACCTGCCGGCAACGCATGAGTTCCTCCGCCAGCTCCGGACCATGGTGGATGAAAACTATCCCGGCCGCGTGATCATCGCCGAAGCAAACCAGCCGCCCAACGAGGTGGTGGAGTATTTCGGCACCGTGGAGGAACCCGAATGCCATATGGCCTTCCACTTCCCCATCATGCCCCGCCTGTACTACGCCCTGCGGGACCAGAAAGCCGCCCCCATCATCGAAACTATGCGCGAAACCCCGGATATCCCCGAGGGCGCACAGTGGGGCACCTTCCTCCGCAACCACGATGAACTGACCCTGGAAATGGTCACCGCCGACGAACGGGCGGCGATGCTCGGGTGGTACGCGCCGGACCCGCGCATGCGGGCCAACATCGGTATCCGGCGCCGGCTCGCCCCTTTGCTGGACAACTCCCGGGCCGAGATCGAGCTGATCAACGCGCTCCTGCTCTCGCTTCCAGGCAGCCCGTTCCTGTACTACGGGGACGAAATCGGCATGGGAGACAACATCTGGCTTGAGGACCGCGACGCCGTCCGCACGCCCATGCAGTGGAACCCGGACCGGAACGCCGGCTTCTCGCACGCGGATCCCGGCAAGCTCTACCTGCCGCCCATCCAGTCCCTGGTGTACAACTACGCCATGGCCAACGTGGAAGCGGAGGCGGCGCATTCAGGGTCCCTGCTGCGCTGGACCCGGCAAATCCTCAGCGTCCGCAAGAACCACCCCGCCTTCGGGCTGGGCGGATTCAAGCACGTGGAAGCAGACCATGACGCCGTCCTGGCGTACCTGCGGGAGCTGCCGGCCGGCAACCCTGCCGGTGCCGACGCCGAGACCATACTTTGCGCCTTCAACCTTTCCCAGCACCCGGTGGCTGCCACGCTGCGCATCCCCGAATATGCCGGGCGGGGGCTCCGCGATGTCTTCGGCGGCCAGATCTTCCCTGGCATCGGCGACGACGGCACCCTCACCCTGACCATCGGAAGCCACGATTTCTTCTGGCTCCGGTTGCGCTCGGCGGGGTCCAACCCGTCGTCGCCCTACACCCAGGCCATGCCCATCCTGTCGATAGAGAACTGAGATGAATCAGCCAATCCTCACTCCCGCCCTCACCGCGCTGCTCAAGGAATGGCTGCCGCAGCAGCGGTGGTTTCCGGTCAAGACCCCCGATTTCGACGTCTCCCAGGCGGGCAGCCTGGGGCTGACGGACCCCAGCGGACATGCGGCGCTGGCAGTGTTCCTCCTCAACATCACCACGGAGGGCCCCGACGGCGGCCCGCGCACCGCGGTGGTCCAGGTTCCCTTGAGCTTCCGGCCGGCACCGGCCGGTGGGATGGAGCGGGCCCTGGTGGGCAACGCCGCGGGAATGGATCCCACCCGCCCCTGGGTCTACGACGCCGTCCACGACCCCGACTTCGTGGGCGCGTGGCTGGAGCTCATCCGGCAGCAGGAAAAGGCCGCCAGTGGCACCGCCAAGGGGTTCCGGGTTGACGGTCCGTACCGATTGCCCACGGCCAAGGGCGTGGTGAAGGTGCTCTCCGGTGAGCAGTCCAACAGTTCCGTCATGGTGGACGACGGCGAATCGGCCGCCATGGTGAAATTCTTCCGGGTGCTTTCGGACGGCACCAACCCCGAGATTGAAGTGGGTGCTGCCCTGACCAAGGCCGGCACCTCCGAGGTCCCCGCCACCCTCGGCTGGGTCAGGGGGGAGTGGCTCGGACAGGGCGCGAAGGGGAACCAGGGCAAGACCGCCGGCGGCGGCAGCGGTACGAGGTATGTCCAAGGTGAGCTTGCCGTGGCCCACGAGTTCCTCGCCGGCGGCCGGGACGCCTGGCGGCTGGCGGTGGACGCTGCGCGCTCGGGCAGGGACTTCACGTCGGAAGCGCGGGCCCTTGGCGCGGCAACGGCGACGGTGCACAAGCGCCTGGCAGAGGCCCTGGGGCAATCAGCCAAGCCTGAACCGGGCAAGGGGGCAGGACCTGCTGTTGCCCAGCGTGTCCGCACCGCCTGGGCTGAAGCCCGTGCCGCCGTCGGGCCTTACGACGATGCCCTGGAGACCCTGCTGGCCGACCTGGACAAGACTCCAGCCGGGCCGCTTCAGCGCATCCACGGGGACCTGCACCTGGGCCAGATCCTCCTGGTGACCGGTCAATCCGGCGACGAGTCCCGCTGGGCCATCCTGGACTTCGAGGGTGAGCCGCTGCGACCCATCGCCGAACGGAACGTCCCGGACGTCCCCCTGCGCGACGTCGTGGGAATGCTTCGGTCCTTCGACTACGCAGCCGGAGCAGCCCAGCGCGAACAGGAAGGCGCGCAAGTCCCGGAAAACTGGGTGGACGACTGCGCCGACGCTTTCCTGCAAGGGTATGCCGGGGTCATTCCCGGCACGGTGGACCGGACCTCGCCGCTGTTTGTGGCATTGTGGCTGGACAAGGCGCTGTACGAAGTTGTTTATGAAATGCGGAACAGGCCCGACTGGGTGGCGATTCCAGTAAACGCCTCCAGACGGCTCCTGGGCAGCAATGGTGCCGGCGGGTCCGCCGGTGCAGCATCGGAAGGTAACGAAATGACAGGCTCAGCACGAACTGACCGCCCGGGGGTGCCCCTGCACGTGGATGAAGGCACCTTGGGCAGGATCGCGAACGGTGAACACCACGCCCCCCACTCCGTCCTGGGCGCGCATCTGGACGACTACGGGCATGTCACCATCCGCACCGTGAAGCACCTCGCCGAAGCAATCACCGTGGTCACCCAGGCCGGTGAAGTCCCCATGCAGCACGAGGCCCACGGCGTGTGGGTTGCCGTCCTGGAACCGGTGGAGCAGGGACACGTTCCGGATTACCGGCTCTCGGTCACCTACCCGGGCAAGGAGCCGGTGACGGTTGATGAGCCGTACCGCTACCTGCCCACCGTGGGTGAAGTGGACCTGCACCTCATCGGCGAAGGCCGGCACGAGAAGCTGTGGACGGTGCTGGGCGCCCACGTCCAGCACTACAAGTCCTCGCTCGGGGACGTCGACGGTGTTTCCTTTGCTGTGTGGGCCCCCAATGCACAGGCCGTCCGCGTCAAGGGCGACTTCAACGCGTGGGATGGCCGCGAGAACTCCATGCGCTCGCTGGGATCCTCCGGTGTCTGGGAAGTCTTCATTCCCGGCGTTGCGGCAGGGGCCTGCTACAAGTACGAGATCCTGACCCGGGGCGGCTACTGGGTTGAAAAGGCCGATCCGCTGGCGTTCGGCACCGAAGTTCCCCCGTTGACCGCGTCCCGGGTGGTGGAGCCCTCCTACGCCTTCAAGGACGACGAGTGGATGGAAGCGCGCAGCAAGCGCGACCCGCACAATTCGGCCATGAGCGTCTACGAGGTGCACCTCGGATCATGGCGGCTGGGCCTTGGCTACCGCGAACTCGCCAAGGAACTGGTGGAGTACGTGAAGTGGCTCGGATTCACCCACGTTGAATTCATGCCTGTGGCCGAGCACCCTTTCGGCGGTTCATGGGGTTACCAGGTCACGTCCTACTACGCCCCCACGTCCAGGTTCGGCCACCCGGATGAGTTCCGCTACCTGGTGGACGCCCTCCACCAGGCCGGCATCGGCGTGCTGCTGGACTGGGTGCCGGCGCACTTCCCCAAGGATTCCTGGGCCCTGGCCCGGTTCGACGGGGAGCCGCTGTACGAGCACTCCGATCCCGCCCTCGGCGAACACCCCGACTGGGGCACCCTCATTTTCGATTTCGGCCGCACGGAGGTCCGGAACTTCCTGGTGGCAAACGCCCTTTACTGGCTGGAGGAGTTCCACATTGACGGCCTGCGTGTGGACGCGGTTGCCTCCATGCTCTACCTGGATTACTCGCGCCAGGAAGGCCAGTGGCGGCCCAACCGCTTTGGCGGCAGGGAGAACCTGGAAGCCATCTCCTTCCTGCAGGAAGTCAACGCCACCGTTTACAAGACCCACCCTGGTGCTGTGATGATCGCGGAAGAATCCACGGCCTTCCCGGGCGTCACTGCGCCCACCAGCCACGGCGGCCTGGGCTTTGGCCTGAAGTGGAACATGGGCTGGATGCACGATTCGCTCAAGTACATCTCCGAGGACCCCTACAACCGCAGGTGGCACCACGGCACCGTGACGTTCTCCCTGGTGTATGCCTTCACGGAGAACTTCCTGCTGCCGATCAGCCACGACGAGGTTGTCCACGGCAAGGGTTCCATGCTCCGCAAGATGCCCGGCGACCGGTGGCAGCAGTTGGCCAACCTCCGCGCCTTCTTTGCCTACCAGTGGGCGCATCCCGGCAAGCAGCTCATCTTCATGGGTACTGAGTTTGGCCAGGAAGCCGAATGGTCGGAGCAGCACGGCCTGGATTGGTGGCTCGCGGATATCCCTGCACACAGGGGACTGCAGTTGCTGACGAAGGACCTGAACGAGCTGTACGCGTCCACGCCGGCCCTGTACACGCAGGACAACGTTCCCGCCGGATTCCAGTGGATCAATGGTGGCGACGCCGATCGGAACGTCCTGTCGTTCATCAGGTGGGACACCGACGGCAACCCGATCGTCTGCGCCATCAACTTCTCCGGCGCACCGCATGTTGGCTATACCCTGGGCGTCCCGTCGGCCGATGCCTGGACGGAGGTCCTGAACACGGACCACACCACGTACGGGGGCTCCGGCGTGCTGAACGAAGGTGAACTGAAGGCGACGGATCACGGACAGGATGGCCAGCCAGCCACGTTGACCGTCACCTTGCCGCCGCTGGGCGCGTCCTACTTCAAGCCGGGTGCAGCATCGGCTGACTGATCGGGTCCGGCTTTCAGCAAGCCGGAACTGAGTAAGCGAAAGGCCCGGAATCCGCGTGATTCCGGGCCTTTCGGCAGCTTTGGGGAGGCTCGTTCAGAGTGGAGTGGCAATCCCGAAAGACTGGTGGTACAGTTTATTTCCGCGCTGCTCCACGGAGTCAGACGGAAAACACGATCCCCTCAAGCTTATGCTGAGGATGGTCGCGGACTCTGGTTTGACACGCAGGATGTCAGCGGGTAAGTTTGAAAAGTTGCTCCGGAGCGATCCTGAACGTTGGTTTGGGTGGTGCCGGGTGTGTCTGTTGTTTGAGAACTCAATAGTGTGCCAAGTTTGTTGATACCGATTATGTATGTAATTGGTTGATTGTGCTGTGCCGCCACCCCGTGGTGTGCATGGTGTTTTTAGCTGGTTTCAAATTTTGTGCAGCCTTTGTCGCCGTTATTTCCGGTGGTTTTGGTTGTGTCTGTTTGTTTTCAACGGAGAGTTTGATCCTGGCTCAGGATGAACGCTGGCGGCGTGCTTAACACATGCAAGTCGAACGATGAAGCCCACTTGTGGGTGGATTAGTGGCGAACGGGTGAGTAACACGTGAGTAACCTGCCCTTGACTCTGGGATAAGCCTGGGAAACTGGGTCTAATACCGGATATGACCTTCCATCGCATGGTGGTTGGTGGAAAGCTTTTGTGGTTTTGGATGGACTCGCGGCCTATCAGCTTGTTGGTGGGGTAATGGCCTACCAAGGCGACGACGGGTAGCCGGCCTGAGAGGGTGACCGGCCACACTGGGACTGAGACACGGCCCAGACTCCTACGGGAGGCAGCAGTGGGGAATATTGCACAATGGGCGCAAGCCTGATGCAGCGACGCCGCGTGAGGGATGACGGCCTTCGGGTTGTAAACCTCTTTCAGTAGGGAAGAAGCGAGAGTGACGGTACCTGCAGAAGAAGCGCCGGCTAACTACGTGCCAGCAGCCGCGGTAATACGTAGGGCGCAAGCGTTATCCGGAATTATTGGGCGTAAAGAGCTCGTAGGCGGTTTGTCGCGTCTGCCGTGAAAGTCCGGGGCTCAACTCCGGATCTGCGGTGGGTACGGGCAGACTAGAGTGATGTAGGGGAGACTGGAATTCCTGGTGTAGCGGTGAAATGCGCAGATATCAGGAGGAACACCGATGGCGAAGGCAGGTCTCTGGGCATTAACTGACGCTGAGGAGCGAAAGCATGGGGAGCGAACAGGATTAGATACCCTGGTAGTCCATGCCGTAAACGTTGGGCACTAGGTGTGGGGGACATTCCACGTTTTCCGCGCCGTAGCTAACGCATTAAGTGCCCCGCCTGGGGAGTACGGCCGCAAGGCTAAAACTCAAAGGAATTGACGGGGGCCCGCACAAGCGGCGGAGCATGCGGATTAATTCGATGCAACGCGAAGAACCTTACCAAGGCTTGACATGAACCAGACCGCCGCAGAAATGTGGTTTCCCCTTTGGGGTTGGTTTACAGGTGGTGCATGGTTGTCGTCAGCTCGTGTCGTGAGATGTTGGGTTAAGTCCCGCAACGAGCGCAACCCTCGTTCCATGTTGCCAGCGGGTAGTGCCGGGGACTCATGGGAGACTGCCGGGGTCAACTCGGAGGAAGGTGGGGACGACGTCAAATCATCATGCCCCTTATGTCTTGGGCTTCACGCATGCTACAATGGCCGGTACAAAGGGTTGCGATACTGTGAGGTGGAGCTAATCCCAAAAAGCCGGTCTCAGTTCGGATTGGGGTCTGCAACTCGACCCCATGAAGTCGGAGTCGCTAGTAATCGCAGATCAGCAACGCTGCGGTGAATACGTTCCCGGGCCTTGTACACACCGCCCGTCAAGTCACGAAAGTTGGTAACACCCGAAGCCGGTGGCCTAACCCCTTGTGGGAGGGAGCTGTCGAAGGTGGGACTGGCGATTGGGACTAAGTCGTAACAAGGTAGCCGTACCGGAAGGTGCGGCTGGATCACCTCCTTTCTAAGGAGCACCTACAACAACCGCCCGCTCAACGCATGTTGGTGGTGTGGTGTTGTCAGGAGTAAAGGCCCGTTGCACGGACGAATGTTTCGTGGCGGGTGCTCAAGGGTGGAATATCAACAAATAGGTGCCTGGTGGCACGGACCATTTGCTAGTACGGACTCTTCGGGGTTCAGGAACGTTGTGTGGTGTGTTGTCCTGGGTAGTGTTTGGCACACTGTTGGGTCCTGAGGCAACAGGACCATGTGGTGGCTCTCCGTTTGTGGGGGTTGCCGGGTGGGTTTGTTTGTTTCTGGTTTCCCTGCCATGACGGTTCACGCGCTTTGTGTGTGTGTGGGGTGTGTGGTGTGGGGTTGTTGTTTGAGAACTACATAGTGGACGCGAGCATCTTGTATAAGAAGCAATTTCCAAGATATTTGAACCTGGATCTGGTTCGTGTGCCTTTTGGGTGTGCGGGACAGTTTCTGTGGTTCTCTCGAGTGAGCTTGTTTTTGATCTTTGTGGTCAAGTTTTTAAGAGCACACGGTGGATGCCTTGGCATTAGGAGCCGAAGAAGGACGTAGGAATCTGCGATAAGCCTGGGGGAGTCGATAACCGGACTGTGATCCCAGGGTGTCCGAATGGGGAAACCCCGCCAAGCGCGCGAGTGACTTGGTGACCCGTACCTGAACACATAGGGTGCGTGGGGGGAACGCGGGGAAGTGAAACATCTCAGTACCCGCAGGAAGAGAAAACAATAGTGATTCCGTTAGTAGTGGCGAGCGAACGCGGATCAGGCTAAACCGTTCCATGTGTGATAGCCGGCGGGCGTTGCATGGTCGGGGTTGTGGGACTTTCCATACCAGTTCTGCCGGGCTGGTGGGGTGTGATGTGCGCGCATAGGTGAACGGTTTTGAAAGGCCGGCCAGAGAGGGTGTTAGTCCCGTAACCGTAATGTGTTTGTACCGCCCGTGAGAGTATCCCAAGTAGTACGGGGCCCGAGAAATCCCGTGCGAATCTGTCAGGACCACCTGATAAGCCTAAATACTCCCTAATGACCGATAGCGGACCAGTACCGTGAGGGAAAGGTGAAAAGTACCCCGGGAGGGGAGTGAAACAGTACCTGAAACCGTGTGCTTACAATCCGTCGGAGCAGCCTTGTAGTTGTGACGGCGTGCCTTTTGAAGAATGAGCCTGCGAGTTAGTGTTACGTCGCGAGGTTAACCCGTGTGGGGCAGCCGTAGCGAAAGCGAGTCTGAATAGGGCGTGTGAGTGGCGTGATCTAGACCCGAAGCGAAGTGATCTACCCATGGCCAGGTTGAAGCGACGGTAAGACGTCGTGGAGGACCGAACCCACTTCAGTTGAAAATGGAGGGGATGAGCTGTGGGTAGGGGTGAAAGGCCAATCAAACTTCGTGATAGCTGGTTCTCCCCGAAATGCATTTAGGTGCAGCGTTGCGTGTTTCTTGCTGGAGGTAGAGCTACTGGATGGCTAATGGGCCCTACAAGGTTACTGACGTCAGCCAAACTCCGAATGCCGGTAAGTGAGAGCGCAGCAGTGAGACTGTGGGGGATAAGCTTCATAGTCGAGAGGGAAACAGCCCAGACCACCAACTAAGGCCCCTAAGCGTGTGCTAAGTGGGAAAGGATGTGGAGTTGCCCAGACAACCAGGAGGTTGGCTTAGAAGCAGCCACCCTTAAAAGAGTGCGTAATAGCTCACTGGTCAAGTGATTCCGCGCCGACAATGTAGCGGGGCTCAAGTACACCGCCGAAGTTGTGGCATTCACACATGTTCTAAGCCGTCATGGTTCAGGAGTGTGGATGGGTAGGGGAGCGTCGTGTGGGCGGTGAAGCTGCGGTGTAAACCAGTGGTGGAGCCTACACGAGTGAGAATGCAGGCATGAGTAGCGAAAGACGGGTGAGAAACCCGTCCGCCGAATGATCAAGGGTTCCAGGGTCAAGCTAATCTGCCCTGGGTAAGTCGGGACCTAAGGCGAGGCCGACAGGCGTAGTCGATGGACAACGGGTTGATATTCCCGTACCGGCGAAAAACCGCCCATGCTGAGCGGGGGATACTAACTGCCCGAAACCTGCCCGACACCCCTTGTGGGTGAAGGGTTTTGGTGGAGCGCAGGACCTGATCCCGGGAGGCAAGCGTATTAACAGGTGTGACGCAGGAAGGTAGCCGAGCCGGGCGATGGTTGTCCCGGTCTAAGGATGTAGGGCGAATGGTAGGCAAATCCGCTGTTCATAGTGCCTGAGATCTGATGGGACCCCCGTTTGGGGGGATTTGGTGATCCTATGCTGCCGAGAAAAGCATCGACGCGAGGTTTTAGCCGCCCGTACCCCAAACCGACACAGGTGATCAGGTAGAGAATACCAAGGCGATCGAGAGAATTATGGTTAAGGAACTCGGCAAAATGCCCCCGTAACTTCGGGAGAAGGGGGGCCCCAACCTTGAACACCACTTGCTGGTGGGAGGGGATCGGGGCCGCAGAGACCAGGGGGAAGCGACTGTTTACTAAAAACACAGGTCCGTGCGAAGTCGCAAGACGATGTATACGGACTGACTCCTGCCCGGTGCTGGAAGGTTAAGAGGACCGGTTAGCCGCAAGGCGAAGCTGAGAATTTAAGCCCCAGTAAACGGCGGTGGTAACTATAACCATCCTAAGGTAGCGAAATTCCTTGTCGGGTAAGTTCCGACCTGCACGAATGGAGTAACGACTTCCCCGCTGTCTCAACCATAAACTCGGCGAAATTGCAGTACGAGTAAAGATGCTCGTTACGCGCAGCAGGACGGAAAGACCCCGAGACCTTTACTATAGTTTGGTATTGGTGTTCGGAGTGGCTTGTGTAGGATAGGTGGGAGACGTTGAAGCCCGGACGCCAGTTCGGGTGGAGTCATCGTTGAAATACCACTCTGGTCACTTTGGACATCTAACTTCGGCCCGTAATCCGGGTCAGGGACAGTGCCTGATGGGTAGTTTAACTGGGGCGGTTGCCTCCTAAAAAGTAACGGAGGCGCCCAAAGGTTCCCTCAGCCTGGTTGGCAATCAGGTGTCGAGTGTAAGTGCACAAGGGAGCTTGACTGTGAGAGAGACATCTCGAGCAGGGACGAAAGTCGGGACTAGTGATCCGGCGGTACATTGTGGAATGGCCGTCGCTCAACGGATAAAAGGTACCTCGGGGATAACAGGCTGATCTTGCCCAAGAGTCCATATCGACGGCATGGTTTGGCACCTCGATGTCGGCTCGTCGCATCCTGGGGCTGGAGTAGGTCCCAAGGGTTGGGCTGTTCGCCCATTAAAGCGGTACGCGAGCTGGGTTTAGAACGTCGTGAGACAGTTCGGTCCCTATCCGCTGCGCGCGCAGGAAATTTGAGAAGGGCTGTCCTTAGTACGAGAGGACCGGGACGGACGAACCTCTGGTGTGTCAGTTGTACTGCCAAGTGCACCGCTGATTAGCTACGTTCGGATGGGATAACCGCTGAAAGCATCTAAGCGGGAAGCTCGCTTCAAGATGAGATTTCCATACACATTTATGTGTGAGAGGCCCCCAGCCAGACCACTGGGTTGATAGGCCGGATGTGGAAGCGAGGACTAACGACTCGTGAAGCTGACCGGTACTAATAGGCCAACAACTTACACCACACAGAAAAACATTCTGCTTGCGTCCACTATGTGGTTCCCAACCAACAACCCCGAACACGGGCTTGTCTGGCAGGAACCAACCAACTGAATAACAACACCACAATGTTGTAACCACTGGTTTTCCCACCCCCGGCACTTTTTGAGGGGGAGCGGGTGAAAGGGTTACGGCGGTCATAGCGTGGGGGAAACGCCCGGTCCCATTCCGAACCCGGAAGCTAAGACCCACAGCGCCGATGGTACTGCACCCGGGAGGGTGTGGGAGAGTAGGTCACCGCCGGAACATCATTACAGTAGGGCCCTGACAATGAACGTCAGGGCCCTACAACTTTAACCACCGCACACCCATCCACCCCCAACCCCGGTGATCCAATCAGTCATGGACAGGGTGGCAGGGTCCCGCCGGGTAGGATGGTCCCTCATGAGCAGCATCTTCAGCCACGCGCAGGACCCTTTCGAAGAAGCCGGGCAGCCGGCAGTTGATCCCCTGGAACCTGTGGTGAACACCGTGGTTGTTCCGGGCCCAGTCGCCCGCGCTTTCGCCGGCTTCACCGACCACACCCACCTGTGGTGGCCCCTGGATCAGCACGGGGTGTACGGCGCCGCGTCCTACGTGGAGTTCGAAGAGAACCTGATCCTCGAAACGGCTGACGATGGCCGCACCACCATCTGGGGAACCCTGGATGACTGGCAGCCGCCCCTGTCCTTCCACGCCACTTGGCACCCCGGCACCACGGCGCTTTGGTCTACCGAGCTCCTGGTAGTGTTCCGGGCGGTGGATGCGGGTACCGAGGTCCGCGTCTTCCACGAAGGCTGGGAGGGCGCTGAGGACCCTGCTGCAGCACGACAGGAATATGCGGAGGCTTGGCCGCTTATCCTTGAGAAGTTTGCCCGGTTCATGGGCAGCGCAGCCTAAACTTCCTGCCTAAGCGCGCCGTGTGACCTCGACTGGCGGGACAGCCGTGCTGTTCCGGATCACGAACTCCGTGGGGAACTCCTGGTCCTGCGCTGCGGCCGCTGCCGTGCCGCCGTCGGAATCCCCGCCTGGCTTGTCCAGCAAAGCCAAGGCAGTGGTGGCCGCCAAGCGGCCCTGCCCCCGCGGATCCTGGTCGATTGTGGTGAGTCCGAAAGTCTCGGCAAGCTCGTGGCCGTCGATGCCCACGACAGAGAGGTCCTGCGGTACCTGCAGTCCAAAGTCGCGGGCCGCAAGCATGATGCCCACGGCCATCTCGTCAGAGGCCGCGAAGACTGCTGTAGGGCGTTCGGAACTGGTGCCCAGCAGCCGCCGGCCCGCCGCATAGGCGCCCTGGATGGTGAAGTCGGCCGTAGCGTTCCACTCCGGCTTCACTGTCAGCCCGGCTGAAGCCATGGCGGAGGCGAAACCCCGCTGGCGCAGCCGGGGGAGCTTGAAGTCGCGGTTCAGCTCTCCGTATCCCGTAATGTGCGCGATGCGGGTATGCCCCAGCCCAATCAGGTGGCGGGTGGCCAGGGCAGCCAGCCCCTCGTCGTCGATCCTGATCGTCGAGGCGCCCCGCAGCGCGCCGCCAATTCCCACGATGGGGCGGTGCACCGCCAGCAGCTGACCAATCTCGTCTTCGCTGAGCACCAGTGCCACGGCGATAACGGCGTCCAGGCGTTTCCGCAGCAGGAAGTCGTTCAGGATGCTGCTGCGCCGCTCCGGCTGCTCGCCCACGTTGTACAGGGTGAGGTCGTACCCCGCATCCAGCAGGGTCTCCGAGACGCCTTCCAGGACCGAAGAGAAGTACCAGCGTTGCACGTTGGGCACCACCAGCCCAATGTTGTGGTTGCGCCCGGACGCGAGGCTGGACGCATGGTAGGACGGGACGAACCCCAGTTCCTTGGCCGCGTCCTGCGCGAGGCGGCGGCTCCTGGCCGAGACGTTGGATTTTCCGCTCAGTGCCCTGGACACGGTGGCCACCGACAGGCCGGCCCGGCTGGCAACTTCCTTGATACCCGCCATAGTCGTCAGTCTGCTGCGATGAGGTCCGGCCCCAGCTCTATCCATGCCGTCTCACCGGAGGCAAGGGCATGGGTGGTCTCTGCGGGGAGGCTGCGGATCAGCACGTGGCCCGCCGGCATGTCCAACGGCTCATGGTTCAGGTTCATGAGGACCAGCGTAGTGCCGTTCAGGTAGGCCAGGGACGAACCCGTGCACCAGTCTTCCGCCCAGGACAATGATCCCCTGCCCAGGTTCAGCTTCCGGCGCCATGCCAGGGCGTCACGGTACAGGGAGAGGTGCGACGACGGCGATTCCGCCTGCAGATCACGCGCCAGCGCTTCAAACGAGGCAGGAATGGGCAGCCACGGATCTTCCCCCGCGCCAAAGCCCAAGTGCTGGTCCCCTGCCCGCCAGGGCAGCGGCACCCGGCAGCCGTCCCGGCCAAGCCGCTGGCCTCCGGTCCGGCCGAATGTCGGATCCTGGCGGAGGTGGCCCGGAATGTCGATGCCGTCCGGCAACCCGAGCTCTTCCCCCTGGTAGAGGTATGCGGCACCGGGCAGGCCCAGCATGAACAGTGAGGCGGCGGCCGCGCGGCGGCGGCCAAGGGCTTCGTCCGGCTGCGGGTCTGCCAAACCAATACCGTCTCCGTCCCGTGGACCCTGGCCGTTGTAGCCGAAGCGGGTGGCATGGCGGACCACGTCGTGGTTGGAAAGCACCCAGGTACTCGGGGCCCCAACACCGTCAAGGACCGTCAGGGAGTCCGTGATGACAGAACGCAGCCGGTACACATCCAGGCCCGCGTGCAGGTAAGGGAAGTTGAAGGCCTGATGCATCTCGTCGGGCCGCACCCAGTGCGCCAGCCGCTGCAGGTCGACGCTTGCCTCGGCGCAGAGAATCCGGTCCGGTCCGTATTCGTCCAGGAGGAACCGCCACTTCCGGTAGATGTCGTGGACGCCGGGTTGCCCGAACATCGGTGCCTCGTGCCCGGGGTACCCCTCGCTGCTGCCGCCGTCAGCACGTCCACCCCATCCCGGGAGGCCCGGCGCTTTGACCAGGGCATGGGCCACGTCCACCCGGAACCCGGAGACCCCGCGGTCCAGCCAAAAGCGGAGCACCCGCTCGAACTCTGCGTGGACGGCGGGGTTGTCCCAGTTGAAGTCCGGCTGGGAGGAATCAAAGAGGTGCAAGTACCACTGGCCGGGCTGGCCGTCAGGCGTCGGCACGCGCGTCCAGGCGGGCCCGCCAAAGTGGGACTGCCAATTGTTCGGCGGTTCCTGTCCGTCAGGTCCGGTCCCGTCGCGGAAGATGAACATGTCGCGTTCGGGGCTTCCGGCCGGTGCTGCAAGGGCTGCCTGGAAGGCCGGGTGCTGGTTTGAGCAGTGGTTGGGCACCAGATCCACGATCACCCGCAGTCCCAGCCTGTGTGACTCAGCCATCATGACGTCGAAATCGCCGAGCGTGCCGAAGATGGGGTCCACGTCGCAGTAGTCGCTGACGTCGTACCCGGCATCGCGTTGCGGGGAGCGGAAGAAGGGGGACAGCCAGACGGCGTCCACCCCCAGGTCGGCGAGATGCGGCAGTTCCTCGGTGATTCCTGCCAGGTCGCCCACGCCGTCGCCATTCAGGTCCCGAAAGGACCGGGGGTACACCTGGTAGATCACGGCAGACCGCCACCAGCCCGGGGCGGGATCGGCGGCATGGATGAGGGTGAGTGGGCCAGCGGAGGCGGAAGTGTCGTGGATCACAGTTTCGACGGACATGGAAGTCAGCATAACCGTGGACGGCGATTTAATGAAAACGCTTCCATTACTATTTCATAGGCCAGCGAAGTGTTCTTTTCCGTCCGCCGAGTGAAAGGACTGGAAGCGGTTGCGGCACAGGATGTGCCGGGGTGCGGCGAAAATCACGCCCTAGACTGGAAAAATATGTCCAACGCCGGATGGAGGCTTTGTGGGAAGCATCGTTGACGAACTGGAAGCCGTCCTGGCTCAGGACCAGCTGGACGCGAGCGAGGTGTCGCGCCGCCGGTACGCGATCGATCAGGCGCCCGTCATCGACTTCCAGCTTCCGCTGGCCGTGGTGTTCCCTGAATCGGTGGCCGACGTCCAATCCGTGGTGAAGGTGTGCGCCGGCAGCGGAGTACCCATCGTTCCGCGGGGCGCCGGGACAGGCGTATCCGGCGGTGCCCACGCCACGAATAACTGCATCATCCTGTCGATGGAGCGGATGGACCGGATCCTCGCGCTGAACCCCGACGACGAAACAGCCGTGGTGGAGCCCGGCGTAGTCAATGCTGTCCTCAACGAAGCAGCCGCAGAGCACGGCCTCATGTACGCTCCGGATCCGGCAAGTTTCCGAAGCTCCACCATCGGCGGCAACGTGGCCACCAACGCAGGCGGCCTTCGCTGCGCTAAATACGGGGTCACCAGGGATTCGGTCCTGGCCCTGGACGTGGTTTTGGCTGACGGATCGCTCATCCATACCGGGCACCAGACCTTCAAAGGCGTGGCGGGCTACGACCTCACGGGCCTCTTCGTGGGGTCCGAGGGGACGCTGGGCATCGTCGTCGGAATTACCGTGCGGCTTAAGTACCTGCCCCGGGAAGTCCACACCGTGGCCGCGTTCTACCCGGATTTCCGGGTGGCTGCTGCGGGAGTCCTGGCCGTGGGCAGGGCACGCGTCCAGCCCGCCATCATGGAACTGCTCGACGGCGGGACGCTGGCCCAGCTCGACGACATTCACGGCTCCGACCTCAGTACCCGCGGAAAGTCCCTGCTGCTGATCCAGACGGACGGCTTCGGCGCGGCCGCCGAAGCCGACGTGGTGCGGCAGGTCCTGCGGGACGGGGGTGCCGCGGTGACCACCGAGGCCAGTGCCGAGGCGGAACGGCTGGTGGAGCTGCGGCGGCACAGCCGTGGCACCGAGGTGGACGACGAGTACCGCGTTGGCGAAGACGTGGCTGTTCCGAGGTCGCGCCTGGTGGATTACGTTGCCGCGCTCGAGGCCATGGCCGCCGCCCAGCAGGTGCACCTCAAAGTGGTGGCCCATGCAGGCGACGGCAACCTGCACCCAACGTTCTGGATCGACCGGCAGGGCCCGGACCTGGATGCCGGGGCCATGGAGCGGCTCCAGGCGGCCCTGGACGAGTCCATCACGGCGGCCCTGGCCATGGGTGGCACCATCACGGGGGAGCACGGGGTAGGGCAGTACAAGCTGCGGTGGCTGGGCCAGGAACAGCCGGAACCGGTCCGGGAACTCCAGCGCAGGATCAAGGACCTGTTCGATCCCGCCGGAATCCTCAACCCCGGCAAGGCTATTTAGGACTCAATCGTCCGAGTCCGGGTATTCGTCCTCGGATTCGTCGGCGCCGTAGCGGGACTCCTCGTTCTCCACCTCAAGGATCTTCAGCAGCTCCGTGTCCGGGTTGAGCATGATCGCTGCCTCGTCCCGCCGGTGCCGCAGGATCGAGTCGATGTAGGACTGCACGGCCTCTGCCAGCGGGATGTGGCGTTCCTGCTTCTCCGACATGTACCAGCGGTGTTCCAGGACCTCGTGCACCACCTCGGCGTGCTCGAGCTTGCCGGAAAGGTCCCGGGGGATGGAGCGCACGATTGGCTCGAAGATCTGGCTGACCCAAAGGTGGGCGCTGTATTCCTCGTCCATTTCCGGGTTGTTGTCCGCGCGGAACGAGTCCATGTCGTTGAGCAGCCGCCGCGCCTGGTTCTCCTGGGCGTCCAGGCCGGTAAGCCGCAGCAGGCGCCGCTGGTGGTGCCCAGCGTCCACCACCTTGGGCTGCAGCTGGATGGTGGAGCCGTTCTGGGTGGTCTTGATGGCGTACTCCTCGACGTCGAAGCCGAGTTCGTTCAGCCGCCGGATCCGGGCGCCCACGCGCCAGCGCTCGCCGAGTTCGAAGGATTCCTTCTCCGTCAGCTCAGCCCACAGCCGCCGGTAGCTGTCCATGATCAGCTCGCTGGTGGCCACTGGGTCCACCTTCTCCTCGATGAGGCCGCCGTCCAGCAGGTCCATCAGCTCGCCGGCGATGTTCACGCGGGCAATCTCCAGGTCGTACTCGCGCTGGCCGGTGGAGAGGTCCGGGTAGAGCTCGCCCGTTTCGGCGTCCACCAGGTACGCGGCGAAGGCGCCGGCATCGCGGCGGAACAGGGTGTTGGACAGCGAGACGTCGCCCCAGTAGAAGCCGATCAGGTGCAGCCGCACGAGCAACAGGGCCTGCGCATCGATGAGGCGCGTCAACGTGTCCTTGCGCAGCATCTGGGAAAAGAGCGCGCGGTAGGGCATGGAGAACTTCAGGTGCCGGGTCACGAGCACCGGGTTGAGCGGGCGTCCGTCGGGGGTGGTGCGCCCGGTGATCACCGCAACCGGCTCCACGCACGGCACATCGAAGCGGGCCAGTTTGCGGAGCATGTGGTACTCGTGGCGGGCCACATGTTCGGAGGTTTCCTTGATGGCGATCACGGAGCCGCCCAGGTGGGCGAACCGGACGATGTGCCGGGAAATACCGCGGGGCAGCGCCGCCAGGTACTGTGCCGGCCACTCCTCCAAGGCAATATGCCATGGCAGGTCCAGCAGCTCAGGATCAGCCGCCGCTGCCGTGATGTTCAGCGACGAGGCTACCGAGGCCGCCTTGTTGTCATCGGCACTGGCAGCCACGAACCGGGGCAGCTTCCCGATCTGCGCGTAGTCGGTGGGTTCGTCGTGCCACTGGGCGCTGTATTCCTCGGTCATGGCTCAATTCTTCCGTACTCGGGGCAGGGCGGCTAAATCCCGTGCAGGCAAGGTTAAAGGCCGACGGCGGCCCGCCAGTAAGGAGGGCCGCCGTCGGTAATGCGGGTGGTTGCGTCCGGCGTTTCGGCCGGCCCAACCAGCAATGGCGTCAGTCGCCGAGGCGCAGGCCGGTCTTGGTGTCGAACAGGTGCACGTGGCCCGACTGCGGACGGACGTAGATGACCTCGCCCTTCATCGGGGGACGGCGGCCGTCGACGCGGGCCACGATGTCGTGGTCCTTGCCGTCAAGGTTGGTGTGGCCGTAGACGTAGGCGTCGGCGCCGAGTTCTTCGACGACGTCCACTTCCACCTTCAGGCCTTCACCGTGTGGAGCGGTTTCCAGGTCTTCGGGACGGCTGCCCAAGGTGACCGTGGAGCCGTGGGCCTCTTCGAGGACGTCACGCGGCACGGGGTAGACGGTGCCGCCGAACTGCACGCCGCCGTCGACAACGGGGAGTTCCAACAGGTTCATGGCGGGGGAGCCAATGAAGCCGGCAACGAAGACGTTCTTGGGGCGGTCGTAGAGGTTGCGCGGGGTGTCAACCTGCTGCAGCAGGCCGTCCTTCAGCACGGCGACGCGGTCGCCCATGGTCATGGCCTCTACCTGGTCGTGCGTCACGTAAACGGTGGTGACGCCCAGGCGGCGGGTCAGGGACGCGATCTGGGTGCGGGTCTGCACGCGGAGCTTGGCGTCCAGGTTGGACAGCGGCTCGTCCATGAGGAAGACCTGCGGGTTACGGACGATTGCGCGGCCCATGGCAACACGCTGGCGCTGCCCGCCGGAGAGTGCCTTCGGCTTGCGGTCCAGGTACTGCTCGAGGTCCAGGAGCTTGGCGGCTTCGCGGACGCGCTCGGCACGCTCTTCCTTGGAGACGCCGGCGATCTTGAGGGCGAAGCCCATGTTGTCGGCCACAGTCATGTGCGGGTACAGCGCGTAGTTCTGGAAAACCATCGCGATGTCGCGGTCCTTCGGGGGGACATCGGTGACATCGCGGTCGCCGATCAGGATGCGGCCTGCGTTGACGTCCTCAAGGCCTGCCAGCATGCGCAGGGAGGTGGACTTGCCGCAACCGGAGGGTCCAACGAGGACCAGGAATTCGCCATCGGCGATGTCGATGTTGAGCTTATCGACGGCGGGCTTTTCGGTGCCCGGGTACAGACGCGTAGCGTTGTCAAAAGTAACTGTAGCCACAGTTATCAATCCCTTCACCGGCAGGTACGTGCCGGACGATCCGTTGTGAATGGTTCATTTTTATTCAGTTTTGTTCCTGCAAAATGCTCCGCGGCTTCCGCGGAGCATTGAATGACGCCGCACGCTGGTTGTGCGCCACATCACACAAAGAGTATGCCAGAGGTTGCTCTTTTTAGTGCAAATGTTACGAACGTCACATCTTCGACCGGCTGTGTCTAGCCGGAGGCCGCCTGCGGGTCTTCTTCCGCCACGGCAAGGCTTCGCTCCTGCAGCAGTGCCTCCAGCAGTTCCGCGACGTGGACGGGTGCCTCCACCCGGTACTGGGCCTGGGTGAAATCGAGGCCGACCTTGACCCCAACATCGCCCGGTTCGAGCCTGCCAAAGGCGTCCTCGTCCGTGACGTCATCGCCCGCAAACAGCGCGGCAGTGGCCCCCGTTGCCTGCCGCAGGAAGGCAACACCTTCGCCTTTGGAGGCGTGCACCACCGAGGTCTCCAGGACGCGCTTGCCTTCTTTCAGGAAGACGCCCTTGCGCTCCTGCAGAACCGACTTGGCGGCTGACACTGCGTCCTCCGCCACGTCGTCCCGTGCCTGGCGGGTGTGCAGGACGACGCCGGCAGGCTTGTACTCCAGGGAGGTGCCGGGAGCCTGCGAAACGATGTCAGCCAATTCTGCCCGCACGTCTTCCAGGAGCGCTTTTTGGTCATCCTCCAACACCAGTTCGGTGGAGCCGGGGCCCAGCCAGGCCTCGGCCCCATGGCTGCCGATCAGCAGCGTGTCCACCGGAGGGGAGGCAACCTCCCGCAGGCTGGCGAGGGCGCGGCCGGAGATGAGTGCCGTCGTCGTGCGTGGAAGCACGGCGAGGCCCGCGAAGGCCGCGGCTGAACGCGGAAGCGGCCGCGCATCCTGGGCACGGTCCACGATCGGCGCCATGGTGCCGTCAAAATCCATGGCCACCAGCAAGTGCTCTGTCCGTGCGATCCGGCGCAGGGCTTCCCGTAGCTCAGGCGAGAGCGCCAGCGAAGCCCTGGTGCCGCGGCCGTCAGGAGTCATCGCGGACCACCTTTTCGTTCAGCGCGCGCAGGAAGTCGGCGGACCAGTGGTCAACGTCGTGGTCCAGGATCTGGCGGCGCATGGACCGCATGCGCCGGGAGGCTTCGCGGGGGCTGAGCTCGATGGCGGTCATGATGGTGTTCTTGAGCCCCGCGATATCGTGCGGGTTGATCAGCAGGGCCTGCTTGAGCTGGTCCGCTGCGCCGGCGAATTCGCTCAGCACCAGGGCGCCGTCGTTGTTGTTGCGGGCGGTGACGTATTCCTTGGCGACGAGATTCATCCCGTCCCGCAGGGCGGTGACCAGCATGACGTCGGCCGCCAGGTACAGCGCCACCATCTCTTCGACGGGGTAGCTGTGGTGCAGGTAGCGGACGGCTGTGTTTTCGAGGGTGTCATAGGTGCCGTTGATGTGGCCCACCGTGCCCTCAACCTCCTCGCGGAGGAGGCGGTACTGTTCCACACGCTCGCGGCTGGGGGAGGCCACCTGGATCAGGGTTGCATCGCCAACGGTGAGGCGGCCGTCCGCCAGGAGTTCTTCGAAGGCCTTCAGCCGGTGGCGGATGCCCTTGGTGTAATCCAGCCGGTCCACGCCGAGCAGGATGGTCTTGGGGTTGCCCATATCCTGCCGGATCTGCCGGGCGCGTTCGATGATGTCGGGCCTGGCAGCCAGTTCGCTGATCTGCTTGACGTCGATGGAGATGGGGAAGGCCTGCGCACGGGCAATATGCGTCAGCTGGCCGTTGTGGTCCTTGACGTGCACCTGTTGCTGCTTGACGCTGGCGCCCAGGAAGCGGCGGGCGGAGCGCATGAAGTTACCCGCATCGCTGACGCGCTGGAAGCCCACCAGGTCGGCGCCGAGCAGGCCGTCAATGATGGCCTGGCGCCACGGGAGCTGGGCAAAGATTTCCGGCGGCGGAAACGGGATGTGGTTGAAGAACCCGATGCGCAGGTCGGGCCGGGCTTCGCGGAGCATCCGCGGAACCAGTTGCAGCTGGTAGTCCTGGACCCAGACGGTGGCACCTTGGTCGGCATGGCGGACGACGGCGTCGGCGAACCTGCGGTTGACCTTGCGGTAGGCGTCCCACCAGGTGCGGTGGAACTCCGGAGGGGCAATGACGTCGTGGTACAGCGGCCATAGTGTGGCGTTGGAGAAGCCCTCGTAGTACAGCTCCACGTCGTCGGTGCTGAGCTGTACCGGGACAAGGTCCATGCCGCCGTGGCTGAACGGCTTCACCGTCTCGTCCGGTGCCCCGTGCCAGCCGACCCATGCTCCGTCGGTCTTGGTCATCATCGGGGCGAGCGCGGTCACCAGGCCGCCGGGGGACCGGCGCCAGCCGGAGCCGTCGTCGCTGTCGTCGCCCGGCGCCACTCGGTCCACAGGCAGCCTGTTGGAGACCACCATGAAGTCGTACTTTGTATGGCCGGCGTGGCTGGAACCGGATTCGCCGGCCGTAGCTGTGCCGGCGGGTTTTTCCTGGACTGGTGTTTGCATTGCGGCCCCCTGGGGTTGCTTGTGCCTCTAAGCCACCCTAGCCGGACGGAATCATCGGGGCTATTCGTCCGTTGGTCAAGCCGAAGGAATAGTTGAACCCGCAAGCTGTCAGCTTTCTCCCCTAAAATGTTGGGGTGCCACGAAGTGGTCCCCTACGTCGACCGACCCAAGGAACTCATGAGCCCCGCAAACGAAGTACGTAAGTCCAAGGCTGAGCGCACGGCGGAGGCGCGCGAAAAAGCGCGCCTGATCCGGGAAGCGCAGGCAAAGAAGGACAAGCGCAACAAGCTGCTGATCGGCTGGGGCATCGTGGCGGCAGTGGTGGTCATCCTGGTGGTGGTGGGCCTGGTGGTTGCGGGCAACATCCAGCGCAACGCCCCGATCGCGGACAAGGGACCCACTCCTGCCAATGCCAACGCCCACGGCGGCGTTACGCTGCTGGCCAACAACCAGGTTGCCAAGACCGAGCCGGCCACCGTTGACGCCGCGTCCCTGGGCGATGCCCCGAAGACTCCGCCCGCCGAAGTGGTGGCTCCCGGTGCCGAGGCGGAGGCCGGCAAGCCGGTCAAGGTGGTCCTCTACGTCGACTTCATTTGCCCCGTCTGCAAGAACTTCGAAACGCAGTACAACGACCAGCTCACATCGCTGCGCAACGACGGCAAGATCACCGTTGAGTACCGCCCCCTCGGGTTCCTGGACAGCCGGTCCACCACCAATTACTCGTCCCGTGCTGCCAACGCGGCAGCGTGTGTGGCCAACACGGCCCCGGAGAAGTACGCCGACTACTTCAACGCCCTGTACGCCCAGCAGCCCGCCGAAGGCAGTGCAGGCTTGTCCGACAACGACCTGAAGAAGATGGCGTCCGACATGGGTGTGGACATCAACTCCTGCGTGGATGACAAGACCTACCGCCCGTTCGTGAAGTTCACGACGAAGGAGGCCTCCGCCATCGGTGTCACCGGTACGCCCACCGTCTTCGTGGACGGCAAGCAGTGGGGCAAGGGAGACAGCGCCCAGACGCCGTTCCCCGACTTCCTGCAGGCAGCCATCGCCGCCAAGGGCTAGGAATTAACAGCGCTGGCAGGGGCCCGTTCCGGAACGTTTCCGGGGCGGGCCCCTGCCTCATGTACAGCCCGTGCAGGGGCGTTTTTACGCCCGGCGGGAGTTGGGCTAACCTTATCTAGCGCCTTCGGGCGCATGCCCCCAGGGGCGCGCCTCCTTAGCTCAGTTGGCCAGAGCACCGCTCTTGTAAAGCGGGGGTCGTCGGTTCGAATCCGACAGGGGGCTCCATGCAACCTCCGGGTCTAAGCTGGATCCATCCAAATGATCAGCGTGCTGACTAAAGGAGGATGGGTGCCATGCCCAAGACCGGCAAGAACGACCATGCCCGCAAGGAAGAGCTCCCCTCGACCCTGCAGCGTTCTGACCAAAAAGCCCAGGACACATTCGCCAAGACCTACGATTCCGCCCTTGAGTCCTATGACCAGGACGAACAACGCGCTGCCCGTGCAGCCTACGCCTCGCTGAAGCACAGCTACGAAAAGGTGGGCGACCACTGGGAGCCCAAGGAAAAACGCGGCCCATCTGATAAGCGCGCGGAACAGGGCATCCGCTCGTCGGAGCCCACCGCCGGCGGCGTGGATGCGAACGCCTCGAAGGACCATCTCTACAAGCTGGCCAAGGAACTGGACGTCAAGGGCCGCTCGAAGATGGACAAGGACCAGCTGGTGGAGGCACTCCAGAAGGCCAATAACGCAGCCACCCGCAAAGCCCGCAGCAAATAGCCTTCGCTCTTGCCGTCCCGCCGTCCAAGGTGTCGAATCAAAGGACACGTCCGGTCCGGTCGGCAATGATGCCAGGAGGTTCCAATGTCGGTGAAGAGCACCAAGGAGTCAGCGCGGGCGGCAGGCGGCAGGAACGGGCCTGAATCACGGCGGGCCGACCAAGCCGGCGGCATCGCGGCGCAGGACCCGGACCGCATCCGGAACGTTGCCCTGGTTGGGCACTCCGGCGCCGGGAAAACCATGTTGATCGAGGCCCTGCTGGCGGCCAACGGCATGATCACCCGCAAAGGCTCCATAGCGGACGGGTCGACTGTCAGCGACTCCGATCCCGCCGCCGTGCACCAGCAGCGGTCGGTCACGCTGTCCCTGGTGCCGCTGATGGTGGATGACGTCAAGGTGAACCTCCTGGACACTCCGGGCTACCCGGACTTCATCGGTGAGCTGCGGGCAGGCCTCAGGGCGTCGGATGGCGCCCTCTTTGTGGTCTCCGCCGTAGACGGAATCGATGCAACCACCACCGCGCTCTGGGGCGAGTGCGGGCACATGGGGCTCCCACGCGCCGTCGTCGTCACCCGGGTGGACCACCCGCGCGCAAATTACGACGGCGCCCTGGCCGCCTGCCAGAGGGCGTTCGGCGACGGCGTGCTCCCGCTTTATGTCCCGGTGCGGACAGAAGGCGGGATCACCGGGCTGCTGGGCCTGCTGTCGCAGGAGGTGGCGGATTACTCCTCCGAAGATTCAGCACCTGAAGTCCGTGCGGCGACGGCCGGCGAACGTACGGATGCCGGCACTGCCAGGGGTGCGCTCATCGAGGGCATCATCGCCGAAAGCGAAGATGAGACCCTGATGGACCGCTACCTGGAAGGCGAGGACATGGACACGGCGGTGCTGGCCGCCGACCTGGAAACCGCCGTGGCGCGCGGCTCGTTCTTTCCCGTGCTCCCCACCTCTGCCGTTACCGGGCTTGGCACGGCGGAACTGCTGGACCTGCTGGTCCGGGCCTTCCCGCCTCCGGTGGAACGCAGGCTGCCGGACGCCGCCGATCTGTCCGGCAATCCGGCCGGAAGCCTGTCCTGCGACCCCTCGGGTCCGCTCGCTGCCGAAGTGGTGCGCACCTCCAACGATCCCTTCCTGGGCCGCATCTGCCTGGTGCGGGTCTTCTCGGGGTCGCTGCGGGAGGACTCACCCGTCCATGTAGGGGGCCATGGTTTGGCTGACCGCGGCCACCAGGACCACGACACCGATGAACGCGTCACCCACATCTACTCGCCGCTGGGAGCCACCCTGCGGCCGGTTCCCTACTGCGTGGCCGGGGACATGTGCGCGTTGGCGAAACTCGGCAGCGCCGAAACCGGGGACACCATTTCCAGCCGGGAAAACCCGCTGCTGCTGGCCACGTGGGAGATGCCGGAGCCTCTGCTGCCGGTTGCCGTGGAGGCCGACTCCCGCAGCGACGAGGACGCCTTGGCCCGCAGCCTGGGCAGGATCGCGGCGGGAGACCCAACACTCCGTGTGGACCGGAACACGGAAACGCACCAGTTGGTGTTGTGGTGCATGGGCGAAGCGCACGCCGAGGTAGTCCTGGACCGGCTGCGCGAACAGGGTGTGAAGCTGCATACCGTGGACGTGGTGACTCCGTTGCGGGAAACCTTCGCGGCCGCGGCCTCGGGGCATGGCCGCCATGTCAAGCAATCCGGCGGGCACGGCCAGTACGCCGTGTGCGACATCGAGGTGGAACCGCTGGAGCGCGGTGGCGGGTTCGAGTTCGTGGACAAGACAGTGGGCGGAGTCATCCCGGGCACATTCATCCCGTCCATCGAGAAGGGGGTGCGGGCGCAAATGGAGAAGGGGGTCGCTGCGGGCTTCCCCGTGGTGGACGTGCGCGTGACCCTCACGGGCGGCAAGGCCCACAGCGTCGATTCCTCCGATGCGGCGTTCCAGGCGGCGGGGGCCCTGGCGCTCCGGGAGGCAGCTGCAGCGGGGAAGGTCCAGCTGCTGGAGCCGGTGTCCTCCGTGTCCATCATGGTTGCCGACGAACACGTGGGCTCCGTGATGAGCGACCTGTCAGGACGGCGGGGGCGCCTCACCGGCACCACCTCTTCCGGGGAGGGGCTCACGGAGATCAGCGCGGAGGTCCCGGACCAGGAACTCCTGCGTTATGCCGTGGAACTGCGGGCCCTGACCGCCGGTACCGGACGGTTCCGCCGGCAGTACCTGCGGCACGATCCCGTGCCCCCGAATTTCAGCCCGTCCTGATCCGGTCCGGGCAGGAAGAATCCCGCGGAGCGCCGTCAGGTGAATGCTGCAGCTCGTAAAATCCAGACCGTCTACCTGACGCTGACGTTGGGGAACACCCTTGCGGCGTCCTTCATTTGGGGGATCAACACGCTGTTCCTGCTCGACGCCGGGCTGAGCAACCTGGAGGCCTTCGCCGCGAACGCGTTCTTCACGGCCGGGATGGTCCTGTTCGAGGTGCCCACGGGCGTGGTGGCGGACAGCTGGGGCCGCCGGACGTCCTTCCTGCTGGGCACCGTGACGCTGGCCGGGTCCACCTACCTCTATTACCTGTTGTGGCAGTTGTCCGCGCCGTTCTGGTGGTGGGCCGCGGTGTCCGCCCTCCTGGGCCTTGGGTTCACGTTCTTTTCCGGGGCGGTGGAAGCCTGGCTGGTGGACGCGCTGCACTTTTCCGGCTACGAGGGCGGCCTGGAAACGGTCCTGGGCCGGGGCCAGATCGTTTCCGGCATCGCGATGCTGGCAGGATCAGTAGCTGGCGGGGTCATTGCCCAGGCCACCAACCTGGGTGTGCCGTTCCTGCTGCGCGTCGCCGTCCTGGTGGCAATGTTCGTGGTGGCTTTCCTGCTGATGCACGACGTCGGTTTCACGCCGGAGCGCTCGGCGCACCCCCTTCAGGCCACCCGCGCAGTCCTGAAGGCGTCTGTGGACGGCGGCCTGAGGAACCCGCCGGTGCGGTTCATGATGCTGGCCGCCCCGTTCACCGAAGGCGTGGGGTTCTACGTTTTTTATGCCCTCCAGCCCTACCTGCTGCAGCTTTTCGGCGATCCCAAGGCCTACGCCATCGCCGGCCTGGCAGCGGCCATCGTGGCGGGTGCGGATGTGGTGGGCGGATGGCTGGCGCCCCAGGTCCGGCGACTGGTCCGCCGCCGCACCACCGTGCTGATCGTCTCCACGATCACCAGTTCGGTGGTCCTTGTGGTGTTGCTGGCCACCAGTGTCTTTTGGCTTGCACTTGTGCTCCTGGCTCTGTGGGCCGTGGTCGCTTCCGCAGGCACCCCGGTGCGCCAGGCCTACCTCAACGACATGATCGCCTCGAAGCAGCGGGCAACGGTTCTCAGCTTCGCCTCGCTCATGGGCTCCAGCGGGGGAGTGGTGGTGCAGCCGGTACTCGGCCGGGCCGCCGACGTTTACGGCTACCCTGCATCGCTGGCATTGGGCGGCGCGGTTCAGCTGCTGGCGGCACCCTTCATGCTCCTGAGCCGGCGCCGGCGCTCGCCGGCAGATCTTGCCACGGGCCTGGCCGCAGCACCCTAAACAGGCGCAGCATGTGCTGGAGCCGGACGCAGCGAAGGCTCCCGCTGCCGGGACTTGGTCCGGGCAACAGGAGCCTTCGGGTGCGCAGGTGGCGGTTCGTCCTACTTGACGCCTGCTTCCACCGCTTCACTGGCCGGAGCCGGCTTTTCCTGTGCGGGCGAAGGGGAGGTCTTCAGCCTGAAGCGCTTTCCAATTTCGCCGCCGCCACCGCTGCGGTTCTTGTTGAAGATGTCGAAGCCAACGGCGACAAGGAGCACCAGGCCCTTGATGAGCTGTTGGTAGTCAGTACCCAGGCCCAGGATGGACATGCCGTTGTTGAGCACACCCATAATGAGTCCGCCGATCATGGCTCCGGCGACGGTTCCGATACCACCGGTGACCGCGGCGCCGCCGATGAAGGCGGCGGCGATGGAATCCAGTTCGAAGCCGGTTCCACCGGCCGGTTGAGCCGAGTTGAGCCGGGCGGTGAAGACGAGGCCCGCCAGCGCGGCCAGCACGCCCATGTTCACGAAGAGCCGGAACGTCACGGCCTTGGTCTTGATGCCGGACAGTTCAGCCGCGTGCAGGTTGCCGCCAATAGCGTACGTGTGCCGCCCGAAGACACTGTTGTTCATGAGGGCCGTGTAGGCGATCACCAAGGCGGCCAGGACCACCAGGACAATCGGGGTACCGCGATAGGACGCCAGCAGGAACGTGATGATGAGCATGAGCAGCGCTGTGAAGGCGGTCTTGATGACGAACCAGACCAGTGGCTCGCTTTCGAGGTCGAACTTCCGGCGGATCCGGCGTTCCTTGAGCGCCTGGATCAGCAGCGCAGCCGTGGCCCCGACGCCCAGGATGACGGTGAGCCACTCCAGCACGGAGGTGCCGCCAGTGAGGTCGGGAAGGAAGCCGCCGCCGAGGGCACGCAGTTCGGCCGGGAAGGGGGTGATCTGCTGGTTCTTCAGGGTGATAAGGGTCAGCCCACGGAAGATCAGCATGCCCGCCAGCGTGACGATGAAGGCCGGAATCCCCACGTAGGCGATCCAGTAGCCCTGCCAGGCACCCACCAGGGCGCCGACCAGTAGGCAGGCGGGGATGGCGGCCCACCACGGCCAGCCCCAGTGCACGATCATGACGCCGGCAACGGCGCCGATGAACCCGGCCACGGAGCCGACAGAAAGGTCGATGTGCCCGGCAATGATCACCATGACCATGCCGATGGCCAGGATCAGGATGTAGCTGTTCTGGACCACCAGGTTGGTGACGTTCTGTGGTTCCAGCAGGATCCCCCCGGTCAGTCCCTGGAACAGGAGGACAATCAGGATCAGGGCAACGAAGATGCCCACCTGGCGCAGTTGGCTTGTAAGGAATCCGAGCGATTCTCTGAGGGCGGACATGTCGCTATTCCTTCTCTTTGGTCATGTAGTGCATCAGGGTTTCCTGGGTGGCCTCGGCAATGGGAACTTCACCTGTGATGTGGCCGGCGGCCAGCGTGTAGATGCGGTCGCAGATGCCCAGCAGTTCAGGCAGTTCCGAGGAGATTACGATGACGGCTTTTCCTTCGGCCGCAAGTTTCGCAATGATCGTGTAGATCTCGTATTTGGCGCCGACGTCGATCCCCCGGGTGGGTTCGTCGAGGATGAGCACGTCCGGATCGGAGAACATCCACTTGCTCAGCACCACCTTCTGCTGGTTGCCACCGGAGAGTTTTCCGGTAATGGCCGCCACCGACGGAGCCTTGATGTTCATACTCTTCCGGTAGCCGTTGGCCACCACGGTTTCCTGGTTCTTGTCCACGAATCCGCGTTTGGCGAGCTTGCGCAGCGCCGCCAGGGAGACGTTCCGCTTGATGTCCTCGATGAGGTTCAGGCCGTAGTGCTTGCGGTCTTCGGTGGCATACGCAATGCCGTTCCTGATGGCGTCGGACACCGTGGCAGTGTTGATTTCCTCGCCGTACTTGTAGACCTTCCCTGACGTGGCGGTTCCGTACGTGCGCCCGAAGACGCTCATGGCAAGCTCGGTGCGCCCGGCGCCCATCAGCCCGGCCAATCCCACCACCTCGCCCTTCCGGACATGCAGGTTGGCGTTGTTGACCACCATGCGCGTGTGGTCCTGGGGATGGCGCACGGACCAGTCTTCGATCCGCAGGACTTCCTCTCCGATGTGCGGCTCGCGGTCGGGGTACAGGCTCTCCAGGTCCCGGCCGACCATGCCGCGGATGATCCGCTCCTGCGTGATCTGGCCTTCGTCAAGACGCAGGGTCTCAATGGTTTTGCCGTCGCGGATGATGGTGACGGCGTCAGCGACCTTGCGGATCTCATTGAGCTTGTGGCTGATGATGATGCTGGTGACGCCCTGGCCCTTGAGGTGGAGGATCAGGTCCAGCAGATGGCCGGAATCCTCGTCGTTGAGGGCGGCCGTAGGCTCGTCCAGGATGAGCAGCTTCACTTCCTTGGACAGCGCCTTGGCGATTTCCACCAGTTGCTGTTTGCCCACGCTGATGTGCTGTACAGGGGTGACAGGGTTCTCGTCCAGGCCGACGCGGGCGAGCAGCCTGGCTGCCTCCAGGTTGGTCTTGCGCCAGTCCACCCACCCGTTGGTGGCTTGTTCGTTGCCAAGGTAGATGTTCTCGGCAATCGACAGGTACGGGCTGAGGGCCAGTTCCTGGTGGATGATGACGATTCCGCGTTTTTCGCTGTCCGAGATGCTGGAGAAGTTGCAGGGTTCGTTTTCGAAGAGGATGTCACC
Source organism: Arthrobacter sp. SLBN-83 (assembly GCF_006715285.1). NCBI lineage: Bacteria > Bacillati > Actinomycetota > Actinomycetes > Micrococcales > Micrococcaceae > Arthrobacter > Arthrobacter sp. SLBN-83. The sequence continues at coordinate 572,008 of NZ_VFMX01000001.1, read as the reverse complement.
GTCAAAGGTGTTATGTGCATAGACGCCGGACAACACTTTCATGAGTGTCGATTTGCCGGCTCCGTTTTCCCCGCAGATGGCGTGGACCTCGCCACGGTTCACATCCAGGGTGACGTCCTGCAGCGCTTTGACGCCCGGGAACGTCTTGGTAATTCCTCGCATTTGAAGAATGGGTGAGTTCATCGTCAATTCCCACTGACTGTTCGGAGCTTGCCTTCCTGCTGCTGCAGGAGGGCGCGGGTGGGGCTGTGGCCCGGGACGGAAGCCCGGGCCACAGCCCCGGACGCTGACTACTTGACGTCGGCGTCGGTGTAGTAACCCGAGTCGATCAGTTCCTTCTTGTAGTTGTCCTTGGTGATGATCACGGACTTCAGCAGGAACGCCGGGACAACCTTGACCTTGTTGTTGTAGGTCTTGGTGTCGTTGGTTTCCGGCTCCTGGCCCTTGAGGACAGCGTCAACCATCTTGACGGCCTGCGCGCCGAGCTGCCGGGTGTCCTTGAAGATGGTGGAGTACTGCTCGCCGGCGACGATGGACTTGACGGAGCCCTTTTCGGCGTCCTGGCCCGTGACTACGGGCAGGCTGCCCTTGGCGTAGCCGCCGGTGCTGGTGAGGGCGGAGATGATGCCAATCGACAGGCCGTCGTACGGGGAGAGGACGCCGTTCAGCTTGGTGCCCGAGCTGTAGGCGGAGGTAATGATGTCCTCCATGCGCTTTTGTGCCACAGGTGCCTGCCAGCGGAGGATCGCGGCCTGCTCAAACTTGGTCTGGCCGCTGGGGACCTTCAGCGTGCCGGCATCCATGTACGGCTTCAGGGTGTCCATGGCGCCGCTCCAGAAGAAGTTGGCGTTGTTGTCATCGGGGCTGCCGGCGAAAAGCTCGATATTGAAGGGGCCCTTGCCGTCAACCTTCTTGCCGCTGGCGTCCAGGAGGCCCAGGCCGGTCAGCAGTGAGGTGGCCTGCTGCACACCCACCGTGTAGTTGTCGAACGTGGTGTAGTAATCCACGTTCGGGGTGCCGTTGATCAGGCGGTCGTAAGCGATGACCTTGACGTTCTGGTCCTTGGCCTTGGCCAGGACATCGGTCAGGGTGGTGCCGTCAATGGCGGCGATGATCAGGGCCTTGGCGCCCTTGGTCAGCATGTTTTCGATCTGCGACACCTGGGTGGGGATGTCGTCATTGGCGAACTGGAGGTCCGTCTTGTAGCCAAGGTCCTTCAGCGACTTCTCCACGTTGGCGCCATCGGCAATCCACCGTTCGGAGGTCTGCGTGGGCATCGAAATCCCGACCAGTGAGTCGCTGGGCTTGGCGGCACTGCCGGATTCGGTGGCGGCTCCGCCCCGGGAACCACAGCCGGTGGCGCCCACCGTCAGGGCGAGGACAAGGGCCACCGCGCCCATGAGTTTTTTGATTCTCACCATTTTCTCCTTCCGCAGCAGCATTGCCGCGAAGTGTTGTTGGACCAGGCAGCTCCGACGCTCCCTGGTCCTGGCCACATTGTTGATGTGTCGGTTCAATATAGACTGCTTTGTGAACGCTAACAAGACTGCAGCGGGGATTTTCGCAACTTTTTCGAGTCCGTTGACATCTTCTTTGTTAGCGTTCACACTTGCTGCAGCACTTAGCTCGACCCCGACCCCTACAAACCCGGTAAAGAGGCCCCCGCCTCTCGGACGGAGGCAAACCCATGCCAGAGACGTTGTCCACATCCAGCTCCGATCCCCGCGCTGACCAGTACGTCATCGGGGTGGACTACGGGACCCTGTCCGGCCGTGCCGTGGTGGTGCGGGTCCGCGACGGCAGGGAACTCGGCAGCGCCGTCCACGAGTACCCGCACGCGGTGGTCACCGATTCCCTGCCCGAAGATACAGCGGGCGCGGAATCCGATGGACATCCCGCAAGGCTTCCCGGTGAATGGGCACTCCAGGTGCCCAACGACTACCGGGAGGTCCTGCGCAGGGCTGTGCCCGCCGCGGTGGCGGACGCCGGGATCGACCCTGCCGCCGTCGTCGGCATTGCCACGGACTTCACCGCCTGCACCATGGTGCCCGTCAAGGCCGACGGCACCCCCCTGAACGAACTGCCCGGCTTCGCCAACCGGCCGCATGCCTATGTGAAGCTCTGGCGCCACCACGCAGCGCAGGGGCAGGCTGACCGGATCAACCGCCTCGCCGCCGACCGGGGTGAGGACTGGCTTCCGCGTTATGGGGGACTGATCTCCTCCGAATGGGAGTTCGCCAAGGGCCTGCAACTGCTGGAAGAGGACCCGGAAGCCTACGCCGCCATGGACCACTGGGTGGAGGCGGCGGACTGGATCGTCTGGCAGCTGTGCGGCCGGTACGTCCGCAATGCCTGCACGGCCGGTTACAAGGGGATTTACCAGGATGGCCGCTATCCGTCGGAGGACTTCCTTGCTGCCCTGAACCCGGACTTCAAAGACTTCGTCAGCTCCAAGCTGGAGCACACCATCGGGCGGCTGGGGGATGCCGCAGGCACCCTTACCGCCGAGGCTGCTGCCTGGACCGGACTGCCGGAAGGCATCGCCGTGGCCGTGGGAAACGTCGACGCGCATGTCACTGCCCCGGCTGCCAAGGCCGTGGACTCCGGCCAGCTGGTGGCCATCATGGGCACCTCCACCTGCCATGTCATGAACGGCACGGAACTGCGCGAGGTGCCCGGGATGTGCGGAGCCGTGGACGGCGGCATCGTACCCGGCCTCTGGGGCTACGAGGCCGGCCAATCCGGCGTGGGGGACATCTTTGGCTGGTTCACCAAGTACGGCGTCCCGCCCGAATACCACCAGGCTGCGAAGGATGCGGGCCTGGGCATCCACGAGTACCTCACCGAACTCGCCTCGCGGCAGGCCATCGGGGAACACGGCCTGATCGCCCTCGACTGGCACTCGGGCAACCGCTCAGTCCTGGTGGACCACGAGCTCTCCGGGATTGTGGTGGGCCAGACCCTGGCCACCAGACCGGAAGACACGTACCGCGCGCTGCTTGAAGCCACGGCTTTCGGGACCCGCACCATCGTGGACGCCTTCCGCGACGCCGGCGTCCCCGTCAAGGAATTCATCGTGGCCGGCGGCCTGCTCAAGAACAAACTCCTCATGCAGATCTACGCGGACGCCACCGGCCTGCAGCTGTCCACCATCGGCTCGGAACAGGGCCCGGCGCTGGGCTCGGCCATCCACGCTGCCGTGGCCGCGGGCGCCTACGCGGACATCCGCGAGGCTGCGGCTGCGATGGGCGCCGAACCCGGGGAGGTGTACACACCGATACCGGAAAACGTGGCCGCCTACGACGAATTGTTCCAGGAGTACAGGACGCTGCACGACTACTTCGGCCGCGGCAGCAGTGACGTCATGCACCGGCTCAAGGTCATCCAGCGCAAAGCGGCGCAGGCTGATTTGCCGGGCACCGGCAACCTGCCGGCAACCGCTGTGGAGGTGTCCGCATGACCGCCGGTACCGGTGTAACCCCGGCGATCCTGCAGACCATTGCCCGGATCCGTAAGGAAGTGTGTGCGCTGCACGCCGAGCTGACCCGGTACGAACTGGTGGTGTGGACCGCGGGCAACGTCTCTGCCCGGGTGCCGGGCACCGACCTCATGGTCATCAAGCCCTCCGGAGTCTCCTATCAGGACCTGACTGCGGAGCAGATGATCGTGACCGACCTGCACGGCACCCCCGTCCGGGGCACCAACCTTGGTGGAGGCGGGACCGTCGACTGGGGCAATCCGCCGCTGTCGCCGTCGTCCGATACCGCCGCACACGCCTACGTCTACCGGCACATGCCCGAGGTGGGCGGGGTGGTGCACACGCATTCCACCTATGCCACGGCGTGGGCGGCCCGGGGGGAGGCGATCCCTTGCGTGCTGACCATGATGGGGGACGAGTTCGGCGGCGAGATTCCGGTGGGCCCTTTCGCGCTGATCGGCGACGACTCGATTGGGCACGGGATCGTGGAGACGCTGAAGAACTCCAATTCGCCAGCGGTCCTGATGCAGAACCACGGTCCGTTCACCATCGGCAAGGACGCCCGGTCCGCGGTGAAAGCCGCCGTGATGTGCGAGGAAGTGGCGCGCACCGTCCATATTTCCCGGCAACTGGGCGAACCCCTGCCCATCGACCCGAGCCACATTGATTCGCTCTACTCCCGCTACCAGAACGTCTACGGCCAGTAATTCAACGCCGTCCCCCTTATAACTTTTCAGGAGAACCCATGAGTACCGCAGCAAACACCTCCCTCGACGGCTACGAGGTCTGGTTCCTTACCGGCAGCCAGCACCTTTACGGCGAGGAAGTCCTGAAGCAGGTGGCCGCGCAGTCACAGGAGATCGCGAACCAGCTGAACGCCTCCTCCGCCGTGCCGGTGCGGATTGTGTGGAAGCCGGTCTTGACCGACTCGGACGCCATCCGCCGCACCGCGCTGGAGGCCAACGCGGATGACTCGGTCATCGGCGTCACCGCGTGGATGCACACGTTCAGCCCGGCCAAGATGTGGATCTCGGGCCTGGACCTGCTGCGCAAGCCGTTGCTGCACCTGCACACCCAGGCCAACCGGGACCTGCCCTGGGCGGACATCGACTTCGATTTCATGAACCTGAACCAGGCCGCGCACGGTGACCGCGAGTTCGGATACATCCAGTCCCGCCTCGGCATCGCCCGGAAGACCGTCGTCGGGCACGTCTCCAACCCCGAGGTCGCACGCCAGGTCGGGTCCTGGCAGCGGGCCGCCGCAGGGTGGGCCGCCATCCGCACCCTGAAGCTGACCCGCTTCGGCGACAACATGCGCAACGTGGCCGTCACCGAAGGCGACAAGACAGAGGCCGAGCTGCGCTTCGGCGTCGCGGTCAACACCTGGTCCGTCAACGAGCTCGCCGACGCCGTGCACGGCGCCGCGGAGTCCGACGTCGACGCCCTGGTGGCGGAGTATGAGGACCTTTATGACGTGGTGCCGGAGCTCCGCGCAGGCGCGGCCAGGCACGATTCGCTGCGGTATGGGGCCCGGATCGAACTGGGCCTGCGCAGCTTCCTGGAGGGCAATGGGTCCGCGGCGTTCACCACTTCGTTCGAGGACCTCGGCGCCCTGCGCCAGTTGCCCGGCCTGGCGGTGCAACGGCTCATGGCCGCAGGCTACGGGTTCGGCGCTGAGGGTGACTGGAAGACCGCCATCCTGGTCCGGGCCGCCAAGGTGATGGGCGCTGGCCTGCCCGGTGGCGCCTCGCTGATGGAGGACTACACCTACCACCTGGAGCCGGGGTCCGAGAAGATCCTCGGGGCCCACATGCTGGAGGTCTGCCCCTCCCTGACCGCGCAGAAGCCGCGGCTGGAGATCCACCCGCTGGGCATCGGCGGCAAGGAAGACCCCGTCCGCCTGGTGTTCGACGCCGATGCCTCGCCGGGCGTCGTCGTCGCCCTGTCCGACATGCGGGACCGCTTCCGCCTGGTGGCCAACGCCGTCGATGTCGTCCCCCTGGACCAGCCGTTGCCCAACCTGCCCGTGGCCCGCGCCCTCTGGCAGCCCAAGCCCGACTTCGCCACCTCCGCCGCCGCTTGGCTCACCGCCGGGGCCGCGCACCACACCGTGCTCTCCACCCAGGTGGGCATGGACGTGTTTGAGGACTTCGCCGAAATTGCCAAGACGGAGCTGCTCACCATCGACGAAGGCACCACCATCCGCCAGTTCAAGAAGGACCTGAACTGGAATGCCGCCTACTACAAGCTGGCCGGGGGGATCTGACCAAAGATGGTGCGGCGGCCGAGGCTTGAGGATGTGGCGGAGCTGGTTGGGGTCTCGCACCAGACCGTGTCCCGGGTGGTCAACTGCCACCCGAACGTGAGTATGGGGACGCGGGAGAAAGTGGAGGCGGCGATTGCCCAGCTGGGGTACCGCCGCAACTCCGCTGCCCGGAGCCTGGTCACCCGGCGCTCGCAGACCATCGGCGTCCTGGCCAGTGAACTCTCGCAGTACGGGCCTGCCAACACTTTGCTGGGTGTTGAACGCGCCGCCCGGGACGCGGGGTACTTCGTCAGCGTCGCTGCCCTGCGGGAGGTCAACCGCGATGCCATCCTGGCTGCCGCCCGGCACTTCCTGGACCAGTCGGTGGAAGGCATCGTGGTGATTGTTCCGCACCTTGAGATGCCGGCCGCCCTCGCGGAACTGCCTATTGGGGTGCCTGTGGTGGCCGTGGGAACCACCGGAAACGAAACCGTTGGCGGCGTCAAGGTGGACCAGCGCCGCGGGGCCGAACTGGCAGTGCGGCATCTCATCGGACAGGGCCACGTCCGCATCGGGCACGTGGCCGGCCCGCAGGACTGGATTGACGCGGTGGCCCGCGCCGACGGCTGGCGGTGTGCCCTGGACGCGGCCGGGCTCGATGCCGACCTTCTAATCGAGGGTGACTGGAGCGCCGGCAGCGGTTATGACATCGGCCGTAAAGTGGCAGCCTCCCGCCGTGCCACTGCACTGTTTGTAGGCAACGACCAGATGGCCCTGGGCGTCCTGCGGGCGCTGAACGAGGCAGGCATCAAGGTGCCGGAGGACGTATCCGTGGTGGGCTTTGACGACCAGCCCGAAGCCGGCTACTTCAGCCCGCCGCTGACCGTGGTCCGGCAGGACTTCGAAGAACTGGGCCGGCGGTGCATGGACATGATGCTCCGGGCGCTGGACGGTACGGAAGGACCGCGGACGCTGGTGGTGGAGCCCGAACTCGTCCTGCGCAGCAGCACCGCCCCGCCAGCCTGAAACTGCAGGCAGCCGAGTTAATCCGGGGGAGACCCCCGCGAAACGTGGCCACAACAATCGCTGCGTACCTTGGCAGGCATGACGGCTACCCTGCTCATCCGGCTCCGCGAATGGCTGCTGGACACGTTCACGTATGACTCCGAGTCCCAGGCCGCCGGCGCCATGGCTGACGCCACCCGCTGGGGCTGGCTCCCGGCCTTGAGCGGGGTGTCCGCAGGCGCGGAGCAGGCCCGCTCCGAGCATGCGCTGGCAGCAGCCGAAACCAGCACGATGTCTGGTTAAGCACACTATTGCGCCACTGACGTGGTAATGCCCTAAACTGCTTCACTGAGGTGCCTGAAATGGCGCTGCGCAGCAACGAAAGTGAACACGCTATGGCTACCGATTACGATGCTCCACGCAAGCAGGAAGAAGAGTCGCCCGCTGACTCTCTCGAGGCCCTCCAGGCGTCACGGAGCGGCAACGCGCAGACCGCGGTTATCGATGTCGACGAAAACGACACCGCTGAAGGTATCGACCTGCCCGGAGCCGACCTGTCCAACGAGGAACTGACTGTCATTGTGGTTCCCGAGCAGTCCGACGAGTTCACCTGCTCGTCGTGCTTCCTGGTCCGCCACCGGTCACAGGTTGCCCGTGAAAAGAACGGCCTGAAGTACTGCCGCGACTGCGAAGGCTAAAAACTCTTCCTGATTTTCCCGGCGCCGGCCACCCTTCGGGTGGGCGGCGCTTTCTTGTCCCGGGCTGTTGATCTCCGGCCGCCGTCGTTATCAAAATGACCCCTCGTCTCCGGCAAGGAACACTCCTACGCTGGAATCATCCAATGGCTTTGAATCCTGGATGGCACAGCAATGAAAAAGTTCTCCATCTGGCTCGCAGCGGTCCTGCTGGCTGTAGGGCTGGGAATCGTGGTCCAGGGACCTGCCTCGGCGGCTCCCTACTGCGGGCTCACCTGGGGCTCGCTGGCGAAGTCCGGGCAGGACACCGGTACCGCATCCGTTACCAATGTCCGCACGGGGCAGCACTACTGTTTCGACCGGCTGGTGGTGGACCTCAACGGCCCTGCGGTCGCCTATACCGTGCAGTATGTGCCGCGGATCGAGCAGGAGGGCTCGGGGCTTCCCATTCCGGTGCGGGGCGGTGCGCGCCTGCACATCAGCATCAAGGCGCCCTCCTATGACGAGAACGGCAACGCCACCTACAACCCTGCCGACAAGAATGAGCTCAGCAACGTTTCCGGCTACCAGACGTTCCGCCAGGTGGTTTCGGCCGGCAGCTTCGAGGGATACACAAGCCTTGGCCTGGGCGTCCGGGCACGCCTTCCGTTCCGGGTCTTCACCCTGGACGGTCCCGGCTCCGGCTCCCGGCTGGTGATCGATGTGGCGCACTACTGGTGACCCATCCGTCGTCGTAAACAAAAAGGTGCCGCGCCCTGGAAGGGGCACGGCACCTTTTGTGTTGGAGTCTATTCCGGAACCACCAGGGCGGGGGTGTCCCGCTTCAGGGTTTCACCGCGGAAGAAGCCGGGGTGGGTGCGGGACATGACCAGCATGACGACGGCGCCCAGGGCCAGGATGCCGACGCCCAGGATGAACACCAGGCCCACGCCGAAGACTTCCGAACCGCTGCCGAATTCCGGGGCCAGGCTGTCCATGGCGGTCTGGAAGAACACCACGAACAGGCCCACGCCACCCACCACCGGGCACACCAGCCGGAACAGGAAGTGGCGTGCGCTGTTGAAGAGGCTGTGGCGGAAGTACCAGGTGCAGGCGAGTGCGGTCAGGCCGTAGTAGAAGCAGATCATCAGGCCCAGGGCCAGGATGGTGTCGTTCAGGACGTTCTCGCTGACCACGTGCATTACGGCGTAGAACCCCGCGGAGATGATGCCGGCCGCGATAGTGGCGAAGCCCGGCGTCGCGAACTTCCTGCTGATCCGGCTGAACGGCTCCGGCAGTGCACCGTAGTGCGCCATGGCCAGCAGGCTCCGGGACGGTGACATGAACGTGGACTGCAGGGATGCAGCCGAGCTGGAGAGCACGGCGAGGGACATCAGGATGGCGAAGGGGCCCATGATGGGGGAGGCCAGCGCGGTGAAGATGTTCTCATGGTTCTCCGCGTTGTTCAGGCCGTTGCCGGTATCTCCGACGCCGGCGAACATCATGGTGGCGATGCTGACCAGAAGGTAGATGGCAAGGACGATGACGGCGGTCAGGGTGCCTGCCACGCCGGCGGTCTTCTTGCCGTTGGCAGTTTCCTCATTGACGGTGAGGCAGACGTCCCAGCCCCAGTACACGAAGATGGACAGGGAGATGCCGGCGGCAACCTGGCCGAACGTCTCGATCTTGGTGACGTCGAACCAGTCCCAGCTGAACGGGATGGCCGTCTCCGACGTGGACCAGTTGGCAAACGCCATGACCACGAACAGGCCCAGGACCAGCAGCTGGAAGCCCACCAGGCTGTACTGCACCAATTTGGTGGTGTGCAGCCCGCGGTAGCTGACCCAGACGGCCAGCGCCACGAAGACGAAGCAGGTGATGACGTTCAGGGCTTTGTTGTCGGCCAGGTCGGCCAGCTCAGGTGAGCCGGTGAGCTGGGACAGGAAAAGGTAGAAGAAGTCGACGGCGACGCCGGCGAGGTTGGACAGCACGATGATGTTGGCCGCCAGCAGGCCCCAGCCGCCCATCCAGCCGATCCACGGCCCGAAGGCCTTGGTCACCCAGGTGAAGGTGGTGCCGCTGTCCGGGGAGTCGGCGTTGAGCTCCCGGTAGGCGAGCGAGACCAGGATCATGGGGATGAACCCGATCAGGAAGATGACGGGCAGCTGGAGTCCGGCTTCGTTGACGGTGGGTCCAAGTGCGCTGGTGAGGGTGTAGGCGGGGGCAATAGTCGAAATGCCCAGGACGACGACGGCCAGGAGGCCGAGCTGCCCGCCTTTGAGTCCTTTGGCGCTAACGCCGTCTACGGAGGGGGCGTGGACGTGCGGACCGGGTTTGGCCGTACTGGTGCGGATTGTCTCTGTCATGGCACCACTTTCTGGAAGGCTGTGAGACGGGGGTCACTATATGAATGGCGTTCATTTAGTATGGGGGTGCCCGGCGTGTGATGCAAGACGCAATATGAATCACGTTCGTTTGTGACTCCTTTTCGAAATTAGTAAGCTCACTGATAAATCGCCCGAAGCCCTGCCACCGCACTCTCCGTGGCTGGTAGCGTCTGGCGTATTGGACCACTTGAGGAGGATGCATGAAAGCTTCACCCACACTGACCAACAACCTGCAGGCTGTCCTTGCGGACCTGATCGAGCTCCACGTCCAGGGCAAGCAGGCGCACTGGAACATCGTGGGCACCAACTTCCGCGACCTCCACCTGCAGTTGGACGAGATCGTGGACGCCGCCCGCCAGTTCGCCGACGATACCGCTGAGCGGATGCGCGCCCTGCATGCGCTTCCGGACGGCCGCAGCTCCACTGTCGCCGAAACCACCAGCCTGGCCCAGTTCCCGGAAGGGCTGATCAGCACCGAGGATGCCATCGAGCGGATCGTCGCCGCCATGGAAGCTGCCGTGGGCACCATGCGCAAGGTCCATGACGAAGTGGACGAGGAGGACCCAACCTCCGCGGACCTCCTGCACGAGTTCATCGCAAGGCTGGAGCAGTTCGCCTGGATGGTGCAGGCGGAGAACATGAAGCCCACTGCCAAGGTCACGGCTGCCGACTCAAAGTAGCGGGTATTTCACGGGGCGCTCGGCGCTGAGGCATTCCTCCTCAGTGCCGGGCGCTTTTGCATGCCCGGCCGTCCGTTTCTGGACTCCCGTGGGCGTCCGCTACGCCGCTTTTGGCACTTTGCGAAGCACGACGGCGGCGAGGACTGCCGCCGCCGCCATCAGTACCAGCCCAATTGCCGCGGTCACGTGCACACCCGAGTCGAACGCTGCTGCGGCGGCATCCAGGACCATTCCACCGAGCGATGCGGGCAGGAGGTTGGCCGCCTCCACGGCGCCCGCCAGTGTCTCCCCGGCGTTGTGCAGGGTGGGCCCGGGCAGTATGCCCTCCAGCCCCGCGGGCAGCCGAAGGTTCTGCTGGTAGGAGGCGGTCAGGATGGATCCCAGGACGGCTGTCCCCAGCAGCGAACCCACCTCATAGCCCGTCTCGGAAATTGCCGCGGCCGCCCCCGACTTGGCCGGCGGGGCGGCACCCAGGATGAGGTCGTTGGAGATGGTCTCCGCCGTGCCCACGCCCAGCGCCAGCACCAGGAGGGCTGCCAGCAGCAGCGAAGGGCCGCCGTCGTGGTCTCCGAACGTCACCATGCTGTAGCCAGCGGCGCTGAACGCCAGCCCGGCAGCCACCACGTACCCGGGCCGGACCTTGCGGACCAGCGGCACCACCACCAGGCCGGCCACCACCGTGGCCGCCAGTGCGGGGACCATGGCAACGCCTGCCGCGGAGGGACTCATTCCTTCGAGGAGCTGCAGGTGCTGGGCAAGGAACAGGATGAACCCGTTGAAGGAAAACAGTGCCAGGATGTTGGCGCTGATGGCCATGCTGAAGACCCTGTTGCGGAACAGGGACATGTCCAGCAGTGGATGCTCCAGGCGCAGCTGGCGCTGCACGAACATCACTCCCATGGCCAGGCCAAAGGCGATCGCGCCCAGTCCTGCTGCCTCCGGCCCCTCCGTGGCAACGGCCTTGATGCCGTACACCACGGGCACCATGACCAGCATGGAGAGCAGGATGCTGGGGATGTCCACCTTTCCCGGTGCGGGATCCTTCGACTCCGGGATCAGGGCCGGCCCCAATACCAGCAGCGGAACCATCAGGGGCACCGCTGCCAGGAAGACTGCGCCCCACCAGTAGTGCTCCACCAGCCAGCCGCCGACAATGGGCCCCAGGGCCGCACCGCCGCAGAACCCCGCAGCCCAGATGGCGACGGCGAGCCTCCGGCGGTTGGGCTCCGGAAAGATGTTGCGGATCAGCGACAGTGTGGACGGCATCAGCATGGCCCCGAAGAAGCCCAGGGCCGCGCGGCCGGCGATCAGCCACTGCGGCGTTGGGGCAAAGGCGGTCGCGGCAGAGACGGCGGCGAAGCCAATGCTGCCGACAACCAGGAGCCGCCGCCGGCCAATCCGGTCGCCCAGGCTTCCCATGGATACCAGCAGGCCGGCCAGCACCAGGGGATAGGCGTCCACAATCCACAGCAGCTGCACGCCGGACGGCTCCAGCGCGCGGGCGATGGCCGGCAGTGCAAATGTCAGCGCCGTATTGTCCACGGCCACCAGCAGTACGGGAAACATCAGCAGCCCCAGCGCCAGCCAATCGCGCCACGGCTGCCGCGGGGCGTTCTTGTCCGTGCGTGCGGGCACAGGGCTGGTGGAAGTCGTCATGAAATAACTATACCGTCCAGACGGTATAGTTTGAAACTCCTGCCGGTTCCGCCTTCCCGCCCGGGGAAGGGCATGATGGGAGGCATGCCCCGGAAGCCTGTAGCCCGCGACGCGGTCCTTGATGCCTTCGAATCCCTGCTGATCGAAGTGGGGGAGCGCGCCGCCACCCTTGACGCAGTCGCCCGGAAGGCCGGCGTGTCCAAGGGCGGCCTGCTCTACCACTTTCCCAACAAGGAAGCGCTCATTGCCGTACTGCTGGACCGGCTGGAGGGCCTGGCCCGGGAGGATGCCGATGCCATGGCCTCGGCCGGCGAAGGTGCCGCCGCGTACTTCATCCGTTCCTCGGTGTGGGCCGACACTCCACTGGACCGGGCCATCGTTGCCGCCACCAGGCTTGCCGAGGTGGCGCATGAGGAGACGCGGCGCCGGTTCGCGGCCATCCAGCAGCGCTGGCTGGACGAGATTGCCGCGGATGTTGGTCCGGGACTGGCGAAGGCGGTCCTCTATATGGGCGACGGCCTGTACTTCAACGCCATGCTGTCAGTGGCGCCTGCGCCGGCGGGGGGAGCGGCCGCTGACGTGGAGGAACTCCTTGCTGCCCTGGAGCGGCTCCGCCGGTAGGATTTGCCATTTGCCGGGAGGGGCGGGGCGTAGGACAATGGAGAGTTGTGAGGGCTGCCACCGGCCGTCATGACCCAACAAATGAATAGCCTTTGATCTGCGGCGGGAGAGTTCTGCCGAAAGTACAGGCAGGCGCCGTAGGAGCAAATCCTCCCCAGGAATCTCGCAGGCCCCTGTACCGCCGCGGCGAGGCGCCTCTGGAAAGCAGCAGGCAGTTGCCCTTCCTCCCTTGGGGAGCCGAAGAACTGTTGTGCTCACCGACGGTGCAAGCGGATCCTGCCAGGCAGGCACCGCGGAAACTCTCAGGTCCAATACAGAGCGGGGAGGAACCCGAATAGCTGTGGCGTACCCTGCGCCGCCTGAGTAAATGGAGTTCCTTCGTGCCGGTTACCCCAGCCTCCACCACCTTCGTAGACCGCCATATCGGTGCGCGCCGCCAGGCCGACGTCGACACCATGCTCAAAGCCGTGGGCTACGACACCCTCGACTCCCTGGTGGACACGGCCGTTCCCAAGGTCATCCGCCAGGAAACCGCCCTCCGGCTTCAGGACGCCCTCAGCGAGGTCGAGGTCCTCACGGAGCTGCGGAAGCTTGCCGGGAAGAACAAGACCGCCGTCCAGCTGATCGGCCAAGGGTACTACGACACGGTCACACCGCCTGTGATCCGCCGCAACATCCTTGAATCCCCGGCCTGGTACACCGCCTACACCCCGTACCAGCCGGAGATTTCCCAGGGCCGGCTCGAGGCCCTGCTGAACTTCCAGACCATGGTCCAGGACCTGGTTGGCCTGCCCATCGCCAACGCCTCGCTGCTGGATGAAGCAACCGCCGTCGCCGAAGCCGTCCTGCTGATGCGCCGCGCCAACAAAGCCAAGCCCGCTGCGGACGGCAAGACCGTCCTGGACATCGACGTCCTGCCGCAGACCATCGCCATCGTCAAGGGCCGCGCCGAGGCGCTGGGTTTCGAGGTTGAAGTGGCAGACCTGTCCCAGGGCCTGCCCGAGGGCGACATCAACGGCATCGTGCTCCAGCAGCCCGGCGCCTCCGGCCGGGTATGGGACCAGTCCGCCGTGATCGCCAACGCCAAGGAACGCGGCGCCCTGGTCACCGTCGCCGCCGACCTGCTGGCCCTGACCCTAATCACCCCTCCCGGTGAGCAGGGCGCGGACATTGCCGTCGGCTCCGCCCAGCGCTTTGGTGTCCCGCTGTTCTTCGGCGGCCCGCACGCCGCCTACATGGCTGTCCGCAAGGGGCTGGAGCGCTCGCTGCCCGGCCGCCTGGTTGGCGTCTCCAAGGACGACGCCGGTGTTCCCGCCTACCGCCTGGCGCTGCAAACGCGAGAGCAGCACATCCGCCGTGAAAAGGCCACGTCCAACATCTGCACCGCGCAGGCGCTGCTGGCCATCGTCGCTTCCATGTACGCCGTGTACCACGGCCCGGACGGGCTGAAGGCGATCGCCGCAACCGCCCACGGCCATGCCCGCACCCTCGCGGCCTCGCTTGCCGCTGCCGGCGTGGAGGTCCTGCATGCGAGCTTCTTCGACACCCTGACGGTCCGCGTCCCCGGGCGCGCCGCCGGCATCGTCGCCGACGCTGAAGCGCGCGGCATCAACCTGCGCAGCATCGACGCGGACACCATCGGCATCTCCCTGGATGAAACCACGACGCCGGCCATCGTCGCCCAGGTTGCCGACATCTTCGGGGCCACCGTTGCTGGAGATGCCGTTGCCGGCGGCGGGGGATTCGGGCTGGAGGCCGCCGTCGAGCGTTCCTCCGACTATCTGCAGCATCCGGTGTTCAACACGCACCGGTCCGAAACGCAGCTGCTGCGTTATATCCGGAAGCTCTCGGACCGGGACCTGGCGCTGGACCGGACCATGATCCCGCTGGGTTCCTGCACCATGAAGCTGAACGCCACCGCCGAGATGGAAGCCATCTCCTGGCCGGAGTTCGCCTCCATCCACCCGTTCGCCCCGGACTCCCAGACCGAAGGCTGGCGCGAACTGATCGCGGACCTGGAAGCGGACCTCACCGCCATCACCGGCTACGACCAGGTCTCGATCCAGCCCAACGCCGGGTCCCAGGGCGAATTGGCGGGGCTGCTGGCGATCCGCGGTTACCACCACTCCCGCGGCGAGCAGCAGCGCAATGTCTGCCTGATCCCGGCCTCGGCCCACGGCACGAATGCTGCTTCCGCGGTGTTGGCCGGCATGAAGGTGGTCGTCGTGGCTACTGCGTCCGACGGCACCATCGACCACGCTGACCTGGAAGCCAAGATCGAGGCCAACAAGGACGCCCTGTCCTGCATCATGATCACCTACCCCTCCACCCACGGCGTCTACGACGGCGACGTCCGCGAAGTCTGCGACGCAGTCCACGCCGCCGGCGGACAGGTCTACATCGACGGTGCCAACCTCAACGCGCTCGTTGGGCTGGCGCAGCCCGGCAAGTTCGGCGGCGACGTGTCCCACCTGAACCTGCACAAGACCTTCTGCATCCCGCACGGCGGCGGCGGCCCCGGCGTGGGCCCGGTCGCAGCCAAGGCACACCTGGCACCGTTCATGCCCGGCGACGCCACCACCTGGAATGCCGGCACCGGAGCCACCGACGTGCCGATTTCCGCCTCCCGGTTCGGTTCGGCCGGCGTGCTGCCGATCTCCTGGGCGTACGTGAAGCTGATGGGCGGCGAGGGCCTGACCGAGGCCACCAAGTCCGCACTGCTGGCTGCCAACTACGTCGCCTCGCGGCTGAACGAGTACTTCCCGGTCCTCTACACCGGTGAAGGCGGCCTCGTTGCCCACGAGTGCATCCTGGACCTGCGCGAGCTCACGGCGAAGACCGGTGTGACCGCCGAGGACGTGGCCAAGCGGCTGATCGACTTCGGCTTCCACGCCCCCACCCTGGCGTTCCCTGTGGCCGGCACCCTGATGGTGGAGCCCACCGAGTCCGAGGACCTGGCCGAGATCGATCGCTTCATCGAGGCCATGATCACCATCCGCAAGGAAATTGACCAGGTGGCCAACGGCGACTTTGCCGTTGCAGACTCACCGCTGCGCCGCGCACCCCACACGGCAGCCGCCGTCGTCAGCTCCGACTGGGACCGCGCCTACACCCGCGAGCAGGCCGCCTTCCCCGCCCACCACAAGCAGGACAAGTACTTCCCGCCGGTGGGCCGCATCGACGGCGCGGCAGGGGACCGGAACCTGATCTGCTCCTGCCCGCCGCTCTCCGAGTTCGAGAACTGAGGCCTGCCACCATGACCGAGAAATACACAGCGTTGTACGACGAGCACAAGAAGCTGGGCGCGTCCTTCACCGATTTTGGCGGCTGGCAGATGCCGCTGAAGTACAGCTCCGAACTGGCAGAACACCACGCGGTCCGCAAGGCTGCCGGCCTGTTCGACCTCTCCCACATGGGCGAGGTCTGGGTGACCGGCCCGGACGCTGCCGCGTTCCTGGACTACGCCCTGGTGGGGAAAATCTCTGCCATGGCCGTGGGCAAGGCCAAGTACTCCCTGATTTGCAATGAAGACGGCGGGATCATCGACGACCTCATCACCTACCGGCGTCCCGCCGCGCAGGATGGCACCGACGTCTTCCTGGTGGTGCCCAATGCCGGCAATGCCGCCGTGGTGGCTGCAGCACTGCAGGAGCGTGCCGCAGGATTCGATGTGGTGGTGGATGATGCCTCGGCCCGCACCTCCCTGGTAGCGGTGCAGGGGCCCAAGGCCCAGGAACTCCTGCTGCGCCTGGTTCCGGCCGCCCAGCATTCCCTGGTGAGCGAACTGAAGTACTACGCCGCCGTCGAGGTTCCCTTCCTGGTGGGCGGCACAGGCAAGGAACTCCTGCTGGCCCGTACCGGATACACCGGTGAGGACGGGTTCGAGATCTTCGTGGACAACCACGATGCCGCCGCGCTGTGGCAGGCACTGATCGCCATCGCCGACGACGGGGAACTGGTTCCGGCCGGCCTCGCCTCCCGCGACTCCCTCCGCCTCGAGGCGGGGATGCCCCTGTACGGCAACGAACTGTCGCTGCAGGGCGACCCGTTCGCCGCTGGCCTTGGTCCCGTCGTCGCACTCTCCAAGGAAGGCGACTTCGTGGGCAAAGCCGCCCTGGCAGCCAAGAAGGAGGCCGGCGCCGGCAGCACCTCCGGCCGCCGCCTCGTGGGGCTCAAAGGCCAGGGCCGCCGCGCCGGCCGCGCGCACTATCCCGTCCTCAAGGACGGCGCCACCGTCGGCGAAGTCACCTCCGGCCAGCCCTCGCCCACCCTCGGCTACCCGATCGCCATGGCCTACGTCGACGTCGAATACTCGGCACCCGGCACGGCCCTGGAAATTGATCTCCGCGGCAAGGCAGAACCGTTCGAAGTCGTCGACCTCCCGTTCTACAAGCGGGTCAAGTAGGGCGCCTCGCGGTGGTCCGTGGCTGGCTTTGGGACCACCGGACCGGACATTTTCACGCGTGCGTTGGGCCCACGCCGTCAGGGTTCCCTGGCCGAGCTTGCGAGGTTAGGGAGACGGTGGGGAGCACGCTTTCGAAAAGTCCGGCTCCGCCGGCCCCTCCTGCGGAGGTTTCAGTTGTGCGAGGAGTTGGCCAGCGGCCAGGGCTGAGGAAGTAGGCGGACAAGGTGCGTGAACTTCCCTTGGGCGGCCGAATCTATGCCCGGTGCATCGTTTCCTGCCGCCGCGTCGCTTTGGTGACGTCCGTTGGCGACTGGGCGGGTTCCGGAGCCGTGCGTCTAAGGGAGCGTCACGTCCGCTTAGCGGGCGTCTACGCGACCGAGCACGCGGAGGAATTCGGCCAGGTGCATCCAACCCGGCCACCCCAACCGAACCAGATTCTTAGTTAGGAACCAGCATGGCTGTTGGCGTTTTTGATCTTTTTTCGATCGGTATTGGCCCGTCGTCGTCTCATACTGTGGGGCCGATGCGGGCTGCTGCTGTTTTTGCGGAGGAGTTGGTGGGGGCCGGGGTGTTGGGTGCTGTGGCTTCGTTGCGGGTGGATTTGTATGGGTCCCTGGCGGCGACGGGGCATGGCCACGGGACGATGACGGCGATCCTGTTGGGGTTGGAGGGGTTTCATCCTGAGCTGATCCTGCCGGATGAGGTGGAGGAGCGGCTGGCGTCGATCGCGGAGACCGGGATGTTGAACCTGGCTGCCGTGGTGGAGGGTTCCGGTGGCGGGGTGGCGTTGCCGTACGGGGTGGGCGATATGGTGCTGCGCCCGTTGACGGTGCTGCCGCGGCACACGAACGGGATGACCTTCACCGTGGCGGATGCGGGCGGGGAGGTCCTGCATGCGGCGACGTTCTTCTCGGTCGGTGGCGGGTTCATCGTCCGTGAGGGTGAGGAGGACGCGGCGCAGCAGGAACTGGACGCGTCCAAGGAGGAGTTGCCGTTGCCGTTCCGGACCGCGGCGGAGCTGCTGGAGCACTGCCTGAACACCGGGTTGGGCATCGCGGACGTGATGCTCCTCAATGAGAAGGCCTCCCGGGATGAGGGGGAGATCCGGGCGGGCCTGCTGCATATCTGGTCCGTGATGGAAAACTGCGTGGCCACCTCGTTGAAGCGGGACGGGGTGCTGCCGGGCGGGTTGAAGGTCCGCCGCCGGGCCCCGGACTGGTACGAACGGCTGAAAAAGGAATGCGCCGACGGCCGGGAGGAGGACCAGGACGCGGCGTGGGACGCGGGCCCGCACGATGCCCGGTATTGGCAGGAGTGGGTTAACTTGGTGGCGTTGGCGGTGAACGAGGAGAACGCTTCCGGCGGCCGGGTGGTCACCGCGCCCACGAACGGGGCGGCCGGGATCATCCCTGCGGTGCTGTATTACGCGCTGCACTTCGCCCCCGGCATGGACACCGCCACGCAACAGGACCGGGACGGTGTGGTGGTGCGGTTCCTGCTGGCCGCCGGCGCCGTCGGGGTGCTCTACAAGGAACAGGCCTCGATCTCCGGGGCCGAGGTCGGCTGCCAGGGCGAGGTGGGGTCCGCGTCCTCGATGGCCGCCGCCGGCCTGGCCGAGGTCATGGGCGGCACCCCGGCCCAGGTGGAGAACGCGGCCGAGATCGCGATGGAACACAACCTGGGCCTGACCTGCGACCCGATCGGCGGGCTGGTCCAGGTCCCCTGCATCGAACGGAACGCGATCGCCGCCGCCAAAGCGATCAACGCCGCGAAAATGGCGCTCTGGGGCGACGGCACCCACCGGGTCTCCCTCGACGAAGTCATCATCACCATGCGCGAAACCGGCAAAGACATGAGCGACAAATACAAAGAAACCGCCATGGGCGGCCTCGCCGTCAACGTCGTCGAATGCTGACACCCGGCTACAGCCCGGAGTGGAAGAAGCCGGAGTGGAAGAACAGGCTGACGGATGCAGCCGGTGTTCGCCCCGCGGCTAGTTGTGCGCTGCCGCCCACCAGTTCAGGCTCGCGGCGAACACCAGCCATGAGATGTAGGGGAGCAGGAGCAGCCCGGCGGTGCGGCTAATGGGACCGAAATACAAAACCGTGAAGGCGACGGCGGCGATCAGGGCAAGGATGATCGCCAGACCCAGCCACAGGGCTGCCGTGCCGAGGGCGGGGTACAGGGCAAAAAATGCAGGGGTCCAGGCGAGGTTAAGGACCAGCTGGAGGACATAGACCGTCATGGCCGGCCGGGTCCGGTTGGTCCGTTTCCGCCAGACCAGCCAGGCAGCGACAGCCATCGCCGTGTAGAGGACAGTCCAGACCGGACCGAACACGCCGTTCGGCGGGGACCAGGGAGCCTTGTCCGCCGTGGCATACCAGCCGGTGACATTGGCCGCCGACGCCAGCCCGCCCAACGCCGCCACAACCAGGGACGCCACCAGGAACCCGATAAGCGCAGCGACCTGAACCCCGGCGCTGTACGGCTGCCTGCCGGTGCCCGCAGGAGCGGCTGTCTCTTCCCCATCCGGCCTCATACCCCCACCCTTGTTGAACGCCCCAAGCCCCGTCAAGACGGCGTCCAGCAGCGTGAGACGGGCCATTCCGACCGGGTCGGGGAAAGGCCGGGAGCGCATCAGGCTTTAGACTTGAGGCTGCATGTCCGCACGCATCCAGAAGTACCGAAACCGCGCACAAACCCGATTGGACACGGCCCCCTTGCGAGAATTCACCGCACGTTTTGCCACAGCCGAGGAAATTGAGAACTGGGACAAGCACGTCACGGCCAACCCGAACGGCGGCAACATGCTGCAGTCGGCCGCCTACGCATCAGTCAAGAACGGCAGTGGCTGGAAAGTCCGGTTCCTGGTGATGGAAGGCGGCGGAAACCCCAGCTACAACCTGGTGCTGGAAAAGCGCTTCCCTGTCCTGGGACGGCTTTGGTACCTCATCAAGGGTCCTGACCTGGCGGACGCTGCGGACCTGCGGCCCGCCCTCGAAGCGTGCGCGGCTTTCGTCCGCAGCAGCAAACTGAACGTCTTCACCATCAAGGTGGAGCCGGACATCGTCGACTCCGCGGACGCGCAGCGGGAACTGCAGGCGGCCAAGCTGGTCAAAGCCCCCAACATCCAGTCCAACGACTCCACCGCCCTGCTGGACATCTCCGGCACTGGGGAGGAAGTGTTTAAAGCCATCTCCTCCCGCGCCAGAAATGCAGTCCGGCGCGCTGAGAAGGAGGGCTGCCAGGTGGTCCGGCAGGAGCAGGGACCCGAAACTTACCGGGCGCTGTACGACCTGATGGCCAACACCGTCAACGCCAAGGGTTCCATGCCCCTGCGCAGCTACGACTACTACGCACAGTTCTGGGACGAGTTCTGCAACCGCGGCCAGGGCAACTTCTTCTTCACGTATGAGGACGGGAAGCCCAGCGTGGGCGCCTTCGTCATCAACTACGGTGCCAAGGCCACCTACAAGGACGGTGGTTCCACCCAGAACCGCAAGCAGTACGGGGATTCGCACCTGGTGCAGTGGACTGCCATTAAACGGATGCAGGAACTCGGCTGCACGGAATACGACTTCTGCGGGACGCCGCCGGCTGCACGCATCAAGGACAAAACCCACAACCTTTACGGCATGGGGATGTTCAAAACCAGCTTCACCAAGACGGTGACCGACTTTGTGGGCTGCCATGACTACGTGCTGTCCCCGCTCCGGCACCGGCTGTGGGTCAACGGCGGAGAAAAGGTGCTCCGCAGGATCGAAACCGCACGCACCGGCCAACAGTTCTACTGAGCTGCAGCCGGCAGGGCTGCAAATCCAGCGCAGCCAAGCCGGGCAAGCCGGCCCTGCCGCGAACACAGCCAGCCTAAACATCCTCCGCCTAACAACCCTCCATACAGTGCGTGCCCAAAGGCCGCGAAGAGTCGAGAAGAAGGTCACCCCTTGAATACAGTTTCCGCCGCTACCGGGCTTGAATACGCCAACCTCAGCGACGCCGACTTCGAGGCCTTCGCCCTGAAGCATCCGCAGAACAGCTTCCTGCAGTCCATCGACTTTGCCCGCTTCCAGCGTGCCCGTGGCCAGCAGGTGGAGCTCTTCGGGGTCCGCCGCGATGGCGAACTCGTCGCCGCCGGAAAGCTGAACTACACCACCACCCGCCTGGGCTACACCGTCTGCGAATGCGCCAAGGGCCCCCTCATGGACTACACGGACCGGGAGCTGGTGCGTGCCGTCGTCGAACTTCTCCGCAAGCATGCGGCAGGGCGCAAAGCTGCCGAGCTGCGGATCTCGCCCAACATCCGGTACATCGCCCGGGACGCCGACGGCGCCGAGCACCCGGAAATCGAGGACAACCGCCCGCTGGTGGCCCACCTGGAGCGGCTGGGGTTCCAGCACCAGGGGCTGGACATGAACTTCGTCAACGTCAACTGGATGTTCATCAAGAACCTCGTGGGCATCCAGGACGCCGAGGAATTGATCATGGGCACCAGCTACCGCACCCGGAAAGCCATCCGGAAAGCCGAAAAGAACGGCGTCTTCCTGGAGCAGGCCACCCTGGAAACCCTGGACGATTTTTACGGCGCCCTGAGCCGCGCCGGTGACGAAAAGGGCTTTGTCTACCGCGAACGCGCCTACTACGAGCACCTGCTCCGCACCACGTCGCCGGAGTTCACCAAGCTGATGATGGCCAAGATCGACATCCCGGCCTACCGCAAATCCATCACGGAGCGCCTGGCCGAGGAATCAGCCACCGCAGCGGACCTCCGCCGGGAGGTGGAGGAAACCGGCAGCAAGAAGAAAGCCAACCGGCTCAAAGTGGTCCAGGACCTGGTGGACAGCTACGAGCGGAGCCTGAAGGACATCGAACGGTTCCCCGATTCCGTGGGGACCGCCACCGTGGCCGCCATCCACTTTGTCTGCTACGGCGACGAGGTGGTGTGCGTCATCGGCGGCACCGTCCAGGACTACATCTACTTCAACGGCGCAACCTCCCTTTACTGGGGCATGATGCTGCACGCGCTGGAGAAGGGGTACCCGCGTTACAACTTCTACGGCACCTTCGGCATTTCCGGGCAGGACGAGGAAGGCCACGGCGGCTACGAATTCAAGAAGGGATTCGGTGGGGAAGTGGTCCAGCTGGTGGGCGACTTCGTCCTGCCGGTGCGGCCCGCCGTCTTCCACGCCAACCGGCTGGCCCGCTCCGCCGTGGCAGCAGCCCGTACCGTGTTGGGCAAGCTGCCGCTGAAGCGCGCAGCCTGACCATAGCCAACCGCGCACTATCGACCAGCGCGTCATCAAGCGACCAGCGCACCACTATCCAATGCGCACAGGGAGGAAGCGGGCATGAACGACCGGCCCGAACAGCCAGGGTACCGGCCCAAAACTGACGGCCTGCCCAAAACCCAACCGCTGACTCCTGCGCAGCTCCGCCAGGATGCCGCGGCCCGGCGGATGATCCGCCGCCTGGTGCAGGGCGAGAATCCGCCCACGGCCCCCCTGAGTATCGTTGACCGCCTGGCCGGCAGCCCGTACGCCAACCCCACCATCCAGGTGGGCGGCGTGGATCAGTCCGCGCGCAAAACCCTCGACTTTGCGCTGCACCTGGCCGAGACCATGTTCCGCTACGGGGCTGGTGCCCTGGAAGTGGAAACCAGCATCATTGCCGTCACTGCCGCCCTGGGGCTGAAGAACATCGAGGTGGACATCACCAACCAGTCCGTCGGCATCAACTACGCGCCCAAGGACCAGACCCCCATCGCGTTGCTGCGCGTGGTGCGCTCCTGGACCAACAACTATGCGGGCCTGGCCAAGGTGCACCAGCTGGTCACAGACATCGTCGCCGGCGGCGTGGGCCGCGACGAGGCAATCCGCAGGCTCAATGAGGCCATCACCAGCCCCAAGCCATACCCCCGCTGGATGGTCACGGCTGCGTTCGGTGTTTTCGCTGCCGTGTTCGTAGGGGTGCTGGGCGGCGGCCCGGTGTCCTCGATTATCGCGTTCGTGGCCAACATCGGCATCAGCCTCCTTGCCAGGCAGCTGGGCCGGTGGCGGGTCCCGGACTTCTTCATCACCGCCAGTTGCTCGTTCGTGGTCACCATCCTTGCCCTCCTGCTGTGGCAGTTCGGGCTGACCGCATCGCCGTCCATCGTGGTGGTGGGCGGCATCCTGCTGCTCCTCCCCACCGGGCGCCTGGTGTCCTCCGTGCAGGACGCCATCAACGGCTTCCCCGTGACGGCGGCGGGACGGTTCCTGTCCACGCTGCTGACCTTCGGCGCCATCGTGGCGGGAATTGCCGTTGCCTTCGTGGTGGGGGAGTTGACCGGGCTGCAACGCATCGACGTCACGCAGACGTTCCCGCCCGCCTACGATCTCTGGGTCCTGGTCGTCTTCGTGGCCGCGGCGGTAATGGCCATCGGCATCACCGAACAGACCACGTGGAACCTGCTGCTGCCCACGGCGGCCGTTGGCGTTGCCGGCTACCTGGTGCTGCTCGGGTGCGGTTTGCTGGGGATCGGCGACAGGTTCTCACCGGCCATTGCCGCCGTCGTCATTGGCCTCCTGGCCAGGGTGGTGGCCCTGCGGATGGGTGCGCCGCAGCTTGTGGTTGCCGTACCCGCGGCACTGATCCTGCTGCCGGGCCTCACGATCTTCCGCTCCATGTACGTGCTCACTGTTGAAGAAGCCGAGATCCTGGCCGGCGCCGGAGGGATGCTCAGTGCCGGGGCCATTGTGCTGGGAACAGCAGGCGGCATCGTCCTGGGCGACGTCCTGGCCCGTCCACTCACCCGGAGCCTGGCCAGTAACGAGCGGCGCCGGGCCCGCCGCCGCTAGCCCGGGCAGGACGCCGCCAGCCCGGGCGCGACGCCGCCAAGCCGGCCGCGCCGTAGCAGGCGGAGCCTAGATCTGGCCGACCGGCAGTTTCTTCTCGGCCTGGAACACGTCCTCCACCCGGCCCTGCGCCCAGTACCCGGAAAGGGACACCTGCCGGCGCTCCAGGCCGCGCTGTTTGAAGAACACCTCGCGCAGGGCCTTCATGTACCCGCGTTCGCCGTGGGCAAAGACATCCACAGTACCTGCGGGCCACTCGGCCCCGGCCACAGCGTTCACCAGCAGGTCGCTGGAACCTGCCGGTGCCCCGTTGCGCGGCAGCCAGGAGATGTTCAGCCCGGCAGGGGCGGAGATGGGCTGAATATCGGCCTCGGAGCCGACCTCCAGGAAGGCCAGCCCCGTTGCCTCGGCCGGCAGCGACTCGATGCAGGCAGCGATGGCGGGCAGGGCTGCTTCGTCACCGGCAAACAGGTACCAGTCCGCGTCCGGGTTTGGGTTGTAGGCGCCACCGGGACCGGTGAAGGTGAGCAGGTCGCCCGCCTGGGCATTGGCCGCCCACGGTCCAGCCAGGCCCTCGTCGCCGTGGACCACGAAGTCGATGGCGAGCTCCCGGGCCTCCGGATCCACCCAGCGCAGGGTGTAGGTGCGGGTGAAGGGCCACTGCTCGCGCGGCATGGTCTCTCGGATGGCCCAGAGGTCAAGGGGGGAGGGGTACTGGACGCCGGGCTGTGGAAAGACGATTTTCACGTAGCGGTCCACAAACCCGTTGTTCGTGAAGTCGCTGAAGCCCTCGCCGCCGGCCACGATCCGGACCATGTGCGGCGACAACTGCTCCTTGCGCAGCACCCTCAGGTTTACCTGGGGGCGGCTCTTCTTGGTGGCGCTGGTGGCGGCAGGGACAGTGCTCATAAGGCAAGCCTAAGCTAGGGCGACGGCGGCAGTTCCCAGGTTACGTCCAGCGCACCTTGTTCCCGCAGCAGTTGGTTGACGCGGCTGAACGGCCGGGAGCCAAAGAACCCGCGCGAGGCGGACAACGGACTGGGATGGGCGCTGCTGACAGCGGGGGCTCCGGCCAGGAGCGGCCGGACGCCCTCGGCTTCCTTGCCCCACAGCACCGCCACCAGCGGCATCCTGGACCCGTCCGCAGCCTTGCGGTTCGCCAGCGCGGTGACTGCCGCCGTCGTAATTTCCTCCCAACCCTTGCCACGGTGCGAACCGGCCGCCCCCGCCCGGACAGTGAGCACCCGGTTTAGGAGCAGCACGCCCTGGTCCGCCCAAGCAGACAGGTCGCCATGGACGCGCGGCGGAACGCCCAGGTCCGATTCCAGCTCCCGGTAGATGTTCACCAGGCTGCGGGGAAGGGGCCGGACGTGCGGCTCGACGGAAAACGACAGCCCTACGGCGTGTCCCGGCGTGGGGTAGGGGTCCTGCCCCACGATGAGCACCTTCACGTCCGCCAAGGGCTGGCGGAAGGCGCGCAGGACGTTCGACGGCGGCGGGAGGATTTGGTGCCCGGCGGCCTCCTCTGCAGCAACGAAAGTAAGCACCTTCCGGAGTTGCCCTTCCACGCCGTGGAGGGCCGCGGCCCAATCGGCTGCCATGAGCTCCGCCAGCGGTAGCTCCGCCAGGTCCGCGAAGCTGATGGCGTCCGCCGGTTCCTGCTGCAGCTCGAACAGCGCATCCGATTCAAACATCGTTCCATTGTTGCAGGCACCGCAAATGACACCCCTGTTATTCGGCCGCTAGCATAGGGGTGATACATTGACCGTAACCAGCGAAGGAGTGCGCCGTGGCGGAACCGGCCCGGGAACACCTGCCGGAGCAGGATCCAGGGAAGTCCCTCCTGGCGGATTTCACCCTCCGTGAGTCCTCGCTCTCCGAGCGCGAACAGCAGATGCTGGCCCTGGAACGGCAGTGGTGGAAGTATGCGGGGGCCAAGGAGCAGGCCATCCGTGACCTGTTCGATCTTTCCGCGACGCATTACTACCAGCTCCTCAACGCACTGATCGACCGCGAGGACGCCCTGGCCCACGATCCCATGCTGGTGAAGAGATTGCGTAGACTACGTACGTCGCGCCACCGTGCACGCACCGCCCGGCGCCTGGGATCCGACGCTTAGACGCCCCAAGGCCGGGACAACAGCCGCAATCTACAAGGATGTCCTTCCACCATGACCAGATACGCCCGCGATGAATTCGACAAGGTCCCGGAGGCCGCGTCGCGACAAGGTGTCCACCGGACGGCATCGGCCCCGTCCCGTGTGCGGCTGTGGCCCATCCTTGCGGTGGGCGTTGCGGCCCTTGCCATTGGACTGGTCTCCTTCCTGATCCTTCCCAAGCTCGGCTTCAACTCCACCGCCAGCCAGGCGTCGGCAACCGTTGAATCAGCCCCGCTGGCCGGAACCGGATCCACCCCTTCGCCCACCCAGTCCTCGTCTGCACCGGCGTCCGTCCCGGCGCCGTCCGCGTCGGCCGCACCAACCCAAAGCAGCGAGCCCGAGCCCAGCGCTTCCGCCAACCAGCAGGCCGTCGTCGACAAGACCCAGCCAGTGGCCGTCTACAACGCCGCCGGCACGGCGGGGCTGGCCAGCCGCGTGGGGGGAACAGTCCAGGCTGACGGCTGGCGGCCCGGCCAGGTAGGCAACTGGTCCGGCGCCCCGCAGAAGTCGTCCGTGATCTTCTATGCCGGCCCGCAGCAACTGGCCAGTGCCCAGGAACTTGCCGGACTGTTGAACATCCCCACAGTGGTGAGCAGTACCGAATTCCAGGTACCGCTCGTGGTGGTGCTCGGCCCGGGCTACCGGTAGCCGCACATGGCACTGGGAACCGTGAAATGGTTCAACGCTGAGAAGGGCTATGGCTTCATCACCGTTGACGGCTCCGGTGACGACGTCTTTGTGCACTGGTCCGCGGTCCAGGGGGAGGGCTACCGCGCCCTGACCGAGGGGCAGCGGGTGCAGTTGGACCTCGGCGAGGGCGAAAAGGGCCCGCAGGCAGAAAACGTCCGGCCCGCGCAATGATGCCGGCTCACCGCTCCCCGGTCCGCGTCCGCACGGTGCTTGCCGCGTCCCTGGCGGGCCTCCTTTCCATGACGGCTTGCGCGGGCACCGGCGGCAACGCCAGGACGGAGCCCGCGGAGGCTTCGGGCGACGGCGTCCTCCGGGTGGGTTTGATCCTTGACAACACCGGCGACAATGCCTTCCTCAACGCACCCCAGCTGGCTGCCGCCAAGGCAGCCATCCAGGACATCAACGCCGCCGGTGGACACAAGGGCCGGCCCGTGGAACTGCTTCCGGTGCACCAGGACCAGGACACCGCAGCCCAGGCCAAGGATTTGGTGGCTGCCAAGGTGGACGTAGCGATCGGACCCACCGACTCCAGCCACGCAACCGCCGCCGTGGACATCCTGTCCCGGACCCACGTGCCGCTCATCTCCCCGGCCAACACCGCTGCCGCCCTCTCCACAAGCGCCAGCGGAGGCTACTATTTCCGGACGGCCGCAGCCGACGTCGCACAAGGTCCCGTGCTTGCCAAACTCGCCAAGGACGCCGGTGCCGCCAGCATCAGTGTGCTGTACCAGGAGGGTTCCTACGGCAAGGACCTGTCCGCCGCCGTCACCGAAGCTGCCCAACAGTCCGGAATCAAGGTCCTGCCCGGGGTGGGCTTCAAACCCGGGAATGCCGCCGAAGCCGCACGTTCTGCCGCCAAAGCCGCGCCGGACGCCGTCGTCCTGGTGGCCCGCGACGGCGCCCAGGGCGCATTGGCCGAACTCCACAATGCCGGCGTCAGCGGTTCGAAGGTCATCCTCAGCGACGGTGCCTTCGCCCGCTACGGATCCGTGCTGCCGTCCCGGGCCCTCGAAGGCGCCCGTGCTGTCGTCCCCGGCCAGCTCCCCACCGCGGGCTTCCAGGCCAAGCTGCTGGCGGTGGATCCCTCCTTGAAGGACGTCTCCTACGCTGCCGAAACGTATGACGCCGTGACGCTGGCGGCCCTCGCAGCTGCCCGGGCGCAGGATGACGCGGGCCGGTCCATTGCCGCGAACCTCATTCCCGTCTCCGGCGGAACGGCGGCCTCCGGAACGGGCGCGCCGCAGGCTCCCTGCCTGAGTTACAAGGAGTGCCTTGGCGGCCTCGCCGCGGGCCCGGACATAAATTACGACGGCGAATCCGGCCCGGTGGCCTTCGACGCCAAGGGGGACATCACCACAGCCGCCTTCTCCGTCTTCACCTACGGAGCGGACAACAACCCAAGCCCCACCGGGCACGAAACAGCTGGACACTCCGGCTGATCGCCCTGGGCGAAGGGGCTGCGGCCAGCGCCTTGTCCGGCGTCTTATCGCTTGCACTCTCACCTGGGGAGTGCTAATTATTGAGTTAGCACTCTGACGTACCGACTGCTAAAGCAACGCCTGGTTCCGGCCGGCGGCGCCCTGCACCGGTCGAGGAGCGAAAGAAACACCTCACTTCAGTGAGATCCCCAGGCGGAGGCATACAGAGGCCGCCGTCAAAGGATCGTCCGTCGCGGGCACTGCAGCGAAGGTTCATTCTTAACGACTGTCCCGAAAGGACTACTGCCGTTATGGCCAAGATCATTGCATTTGATGAAGAGGCACGCCGCGGCCTTGAGCGTGGCCTGAACACCCTCGCCGACGCCGTTAAGGTCACCCTCGGCCCGCGTGGACGCAACGTCGTCCTCGAAAAGAAGTGGGGCGCCCCCACGATCACCAACGATGGTGTTTCCATCGCCAAGGAGATCGAGCTGGACGATCCCTACGAGAAGATCGGCGCCGAGCTGGTCAAGGAAGTTGCCAAGAAGACCGACGATGTTGCCGGTGACGGCACCACCACCGCCACGGTCCTGGCGCAGGCACTGGTCAAGGAAGGCCTGCGCAACGTTGCCGCCGGCGCCGACCCGCTGTCCCTCAAGCGTGGCATCGAGAAGGCCGTTGACGCTGTCACCGCCGAACTGCTGAACTCCGCCAAGGAAATCGAAACCAAGGAAGAGATCGCGGCCACCGCCTCCATCTCCGCCGGTGACGACGAGATCGGTGCCCTCATCGCCGAAGCCCTGGACAAGGTGGGCAAGGAAGGCGTCATCACGGTCGAGGAGTCCAACACCTTCGGCCTGGAGCTCGAGCTCACCGAAGGCATGCGCTTCGACAAGGGCTACATCTCCGCCTACTTCGTCACCGACGCCGAGCGCCAGGAAACGGTCCTCGAGGACCCGTACATCCTGATCGTCAACTCCAAGATCTCCAACGTCAAGGAACTGGTTGCTGTCCTGGAAAAGGTCATGCAGTCCAACAAGCCGCTGCTGATCATTGCCGAAGACATCGAGGGCGAGGCCCTGGCCACCCTGATCGTCAACAAGATCCGTGGCACCTTCAAGTCCGTTGCCGTCAAGGCTCCGGGCTTCGGTGACCGCCGCAAGGCCCAGCTGGCCGACATCGCCGTCCTCACCGGCGGCCAGGTCATCTCCGAGGAGGTTGGCCTCAAGCTGGAGAACGCCGGCCTGGAGCTCCTGGGCCAGGCCCGCAAGGTTGTTGTCACCAAGGACGAGACCACCATCGTCGAAGGTGCCGGCGACGCCGACCAGATCGCCGGCCGCGTTTCCCAGATCCGCGCCGAGATCGAGAACTCCGACTCCGACTACGACCGCGAGAAGCTGCAGGAGCGCCTGGCCAAGCTGGCCGGCGGCGTTGCAGTCATCAAGGCCGGTGCCGCAACCGAGGTTGAGCTCAAGGAGCGCAAGCACCGCATCGAAGACGCAGTGCGCAACGCCAAGGCTGCAGTTGAAGAAGGCATCGTCGCCGGTGGCGGCGTGGCCCTGATCCAGGCCGGTGCCAAGGCGTTCGCCAACCTTCAGCTGTCCGGCGACGAAGCAACGGGCGCCAACATCGTCCGCGTTGCCATCGATGCCCCGCTGAAGCAGATCGCCTTCAACGCCGGCATGGAGCCCGGCGTAGTTGTCGACAAGGTCCGCGGCCTGCCCGCCGGCCACGGCCTGAACGCAGCAACCGGTGAGTACACCGACCTGCTGGCAGCGGGCGTCAACGACCCCGTCAAGGTGACCCGCTCTGCCCTGCAGAACGCGGCTTCCATCGCCGGCCTGTTCCTCACCACCGAAGCAGTGGTTGCTGACAAGCCGGAGAAGGCTGCTGCTCCTGCCGGCGGCGACGACATGGGTGGCATGGGCGGTATGGGCGGCTTCTAAGCCTCCCGGCCGGGATCGCCTCCCGCCAACAGAAAAATGCGGCTCCCTCCTGGTGAGGGGGCCGCATTTTTGCTGCGGATTACTTTCTGGCTGAATCCAGCATTCCCTGGACTTCCTTCGTGAAGGCTTCAGCGGCAGCCTGCGGGGTCAGCCGGTCATACAACACTTCATCCGTATAGCGCTTGATCACGTTCTGGACGCTGCCGGCACCCACCGGCGGCACCGGCGGCGCATCCTTGATATCCGGGGCGATGTCCTTGAGGAAGTTGACCACAGTGGTGTCAGCAGGCTTCAGCGAGGGCGTGATGGCGGCGACGATTTCGCTGTTGGTGGGCACGCCCCTGTCCGTCATGAGGATAGCGCCGGCCTCCGGGCTGTTGGTGAGGTAGTTGATGAACTCTGCTGCCTCCTTGGGATGCTTGGAACGGGAGGAAGCGGACCAGAACATGGTGGGCTTGTAGTACATGCCGTTTTTGGCCGAGGCGCCGTCCACGCTCGGGGCGCGCAGCATCTTGATGCTGCTTCCGGTGGTGGCTTCCAGCGAGCCCAGCTGGTTGGTCCACCACCATGCCATGCCCACCCGGTTGGTGCCAAAGAGGCTTTGCTCAAGGCTCGCTCCTGCGTCTTCCGTCGCGACGTTGGCCGGTGGACTGGCCTTTGAATCGCGCTGCTCCTTGAGCCGCTCCCAGAAGGAGGCAGCCGTGGCGGCCTGGAAGTCGAGCTTCCCGTCCCCTGAGTACAGGTTCTCGCCATGCTGGCGGAGCCAAATGATCAGGTCGGCCTCGTTGCTGCCGTACGCCGCTCCATAGTTTTTACCGTCGCCGGCGGCGCTGATCTTCGCCGCCGTGTCCGTGAAGTCCTTCCATGTCCAGGTCTTGTCGTTGGGAAGGGGAACGCCTGCTGCTTCAAACACCTTGGTGTTGGCCATGATGACATACGCGTTCTGGCCGGTGCTCAGTCCGTACTGCGCGCCACTGTACTGGCCTGATGCGAGTGCCTCCTTGTCCAGCTTCGACGTGTCGATGCCGTTCTGCTTGGACAGGTCCAGCAGCGCGCCGCGGCCGCCGTATTCGGCAATGTACTTCTGGTCCATCTGGATGACGTCGGGCGCATCGTTGGCGGCGGTCTTGGTTGCCAGTTTGTCCCAGTAGCTGGACCATTCGCCCGGCTCGGCCTTGATCTTGATGTTTGGATGGGATGCTTCGAACGCGGCGATGACTTTGTTTGTCTGTCCGTTCAGGTATTCGTTGCCCCACCAGGTGAACCGCAGGGTTACCTGACCGTTGTCGCCGGACCCGCCGGCGGCACCGCAGCCCGTGGCCAGGATGGATAGAGCCACGGCCGCAGCGCCAAGCTGAAACCTCCGGCGGCTTACTACTGGAATCGTCATTGATGTTCCTTCCGGTTGGTTTCGTCGCGCTGTGGCAGCCTTGGGGCCAAGGATGACAATTCGAGAAACCGCTTTCTGAGTTGGTGTGCTGCGATTCTTTCGCGGGACGGTAACCTCGTCAAGGCTTTCGGTAAGCGTTTTCCGAAAATCTCACCATGAAGGCCGGAGAAGCGGGACGCGCCTCGACGCTGCGGCAGGCGCAGAAGGACGGGGTGCAGCACGCCCGCGGCAGCTTATTGTCAGCTGCTTCTGGCAGGATGGATTGGTGACGATTACTGCAGCGGCTGATGGTTCGGCCTTGGGAAACCCCGGCCCGGCCGGCTGGGCCTGGTATGTGAATGACAATTGCTGGCGGGCAGGCGGCTGGCCGCACGGGACCAATAACCAGGGGGAGCTCATGGCTGTCCTTGACCTTCTGCGGGCGACGGCACACCTCCCCGGGGAGGACCTGCGCATTTTGTGTGACAGCCAGTACGTCATCAACTCCATTACCAAGTGGATGCCGGGATGGAAGCGGAAGGGCTGGCGCAAGGCTGACGGGAAACCTGTCCTGAATGTAGAGCTGCTGAAGGAACTCGACCGCGAACTGGCAGGGCGTACCTACACGTTCGAATGGGTCAAGGGCCACGCCGGGCATGACCTCAATGAGGCCGCCGACGAGCGGGCCAGGGCCGCGGCCACGGCCTACCAGCAGGGCGTGGCAGCACGGTCCGGCCCTGGGTTCCCCGGCGGACACCACCCGGGCGCGCACCAGGACCGTTCACACGGCCAGGATGGCCGCGGACGTGCCCCGGAAGCACCGGCGCCTTCCGGTATGGGACTCCCGCCGGCCACCCTGGACATTCCGGCTGCTGTCCCTGCACAAACGCAGGCAGAACGCAGGGAACCAGCGCGCCCGGGTACGGCAGGCGGGGGAGCGGGACGCCCGGCAGCATCCGGCGGTGGTGTTCCTGCATCCTCGGGCAACCAGCGCAGGCCAGCCCCCCAGCCTGTATCGGCTTTCGACGAACTGGACCTGTTCAGCGAGCTGGACGATGAAGCCCTTGAAGTGGCCGAGGCAACGCAGCAGGCGGGCTCCATCCCGCCCGAGGCACTGGTCGAGGAGCTCGAACGCGAACTCCTGGGACCGCTGGTGCGCGGGGACATTGGCCGGACCGCCATCCTTCTTCACCCGGACTTCGTGGAGATCGGCAGCTCGGGCCGGGTCTGGACCAGGGACGCCATGATGATGGCCCTTGAGGAGGACCCCGGCGAGCGGACCGACATTGAAATCCTGGGTGCGGACCGCATCGGCACCAGCGCGGTCCTGCTGACGTACCGAAGCTTTGCCCGCTCAGGCCCGACGCTCCGCAGTTCGCTGTGGGTCCTCGACGGCGGACGGTGGCGGCTGCGGTTCCACCAGGGAACCCCGGAGGCCTAGCGGGAAACCGGGCCACAGGCTGCTGAAGGGCCGCCTCAGCTGAACCGTTGAGTGTTTCCCTGCTCCGCCTGGGCGTACGTGGCGGCCGCCGACGCCAGGGCGGCATTGATGGACGCCAGCGATGCTTCCACGCGGCCCTGGGTGATGGTCCATTCGGTGATGAGTGCCTGGAAGTTGGTGGCTGCGGAACCCCGCCATGAGCCCTGCAGCTCATCCAGGCCCCGTTTCATGGTCTGCACGTCGGCGCTGATCCGGTCCACGGTGGCCTGGACGTTGGCCGACTTCAACTGCAGTAATTCGGTGTCGACGGAAATGATGCTCATGGCTGTGCCTTTCGCTAGGGCGGGTCCCCAAGGGTCCAGCGCCCGGGGATCCGGGCTGCTGGGACGAGCCTATGGAGCAGCACCAGGCGGAAGCCACGGCGGTGCGGCTATATGTGGATAATCGATCCGTCACTGGCCGCCGCACGGGCGGTACTGTCGTCAGCGGCGTCCTCCCCGCCGTCGCTGTTACTGCCCGGTGTGTCGTCCCGCCGCGGAAGGCTGACCACCAGGGTGGCGCCGCCGCCGTCGGTCTTCTGCACCCGCACCGTGCCGCCGTGGGAGCCGACGATTGCTGCCACGATGGCCAGCCCCAGGCCGCTGCCGCCTGTCTCCCTGGTCCGGGAGGTGTCCGCCCGGTAGAAGCGCTCAAAGACCTTGGCGGCGTCGTCTTCGGAGATGCCCGGCCCATGGTCCCGTACTTCGATGACGGAGCGTTCGCCGCCGTCGGTCCGGCGGACCCCGACGGCCAGTTCGATGGGGCTGCCCTCCGGGGTGTAGCGCAAGGCATTTCCCACCAGGTTGCCCACTACCTGGCGCAGCTTGGCCTCGTCGCCAAGGACGGGGGCCGGGGCCGCTGCTCCGCCGTCGAGTCCCGTGAGCGTAATCGCCCTGGAACGGTCGCTGGCCTGGGTGTCCACAACCGCGTCATGGGCAACCAGCTGCAGGTCCACCGGCTTTTGCTGCAGCGGCCGCTGCTCATCCAGGCGGGCCAGCAGCAGCAGGTCCTCCACCATGGAACCCATGCGCTTGGCTTCGCTTTCAATGCGGCCCATTGCGGTTGCCACGTCCTCGTCCGTGGCCAGCGCGCCGTGGCGGTAGAGCTCGGAGAACCCGCGGATGGTCACCAGGGGAGTGCGCAGCTCGTGGGACGCATCAGCGGCAAAGCGGCGCATCCTTGCTTCAGATGCCGTCCGCGCCGCGAAGGCGGTCTCGATGTGTGCCAGCATGGCGTTCAGGGAACTGCTCAGCCGGCCCAGCTCGGTGGCAGGGTTTTCGACTTCCACACGCCGGGAAAGGTCGCCGGCGGCAATGGCGGCGGCTGTCTTTTCCACCCTGGCCAGCGGCCGGAAGGCGCGCGACACGGTCCAGCTGGCTATGAGCGAGGCGAGCAGCAGGGTCAGCAGGCCGACGCCGGTGACCACCAGGGTGGCATGCTTGAGGACGTCGTCGACGCTCTCCAGGGGCAGCCCGATCACCACGACGGATGTGGTGGGGCCGTTCTGGACCGTCACCGCCACCACCCGCCAGTTTTCGCCGTCCGTCCCGCGGACCTGGAAGGGAGCCAGCTGGAGTGCCTGGGCTTGTTCCACGGAGATGCTGCTGATGTCCGGGTGGTCGTCCGGGTCCCCGCCAAAGGTGTACGGCTGCTCACCCGGGGTGAAGAGCATCAGGGAATAGTCGGTGGGGATGGGGTTGGGTGCCTGCAGCTGGGTGAATGAGCGCTGTTTCCGGGCAGAGTCGACGGCGGCGTTCAGTTTGTCGTCCACCTGGCCCTGGAGGTAGCTGTGGAGCAGGGTCAGGGTCACCGCTCCGGTCACCGTCAGGGCCACGATCAGCAGGGCCATGATCATGGCCACCAGCTGCGACCTGAGCGAGGCCGACTTCCACCGCTTCAGCAAGGTCAGCGCTTTTCAGCCGTCCGCAGCACGTAGCCCACGCCGCGCTTGGTCTGGATCAGTGCCGGTGCGTCGGGGTCGATGTCGACCTTCCGCCGCAAGTAGGAGATGTAGGACTCCACGATCGAGGCGTCCCCGTTGAAGTTGTACTCCCAGACGTGGTCCAGGATCTGCGACTTGGAAAGCACCCGGTTGGGATTGAGCATGAGGTAGCGCAGCAGCTTGAACTCGGTGGGGGAGAGCTCGATGACAGTGCCGCCGCGCCGCACCTCGTGGGCGTCGTCGTCGAGTTCCAGGTCGTCAACGCGGATCACCGCGTCGTCGTCCAACAGGGGCTGCGTCCGGCGAAGCACCGCCCGGATACGGGCCACCACCTCGTCGAGGCTGAAGGGCTTGGTGACGTAGTCGTCCCCGCCCACGGTCAGGCCGGTCACCTTGTCCTCGGTATCGTCCTTTGCCGTGAGGAAGAGGACGGGGAAGTGTTTCCCGGAGGCCCGGAGCCGGCGGGTCACGGTGAACCCGTCCATGTCCGGGAGCATGACGTCCAGGACGGCCAGATCAGGGGCGTGGGTGTCGGCCGCTGCCAGGGCATCACGCCCGTTGGCTGCGGAGACCACTTCAAAGCCGGCGAACCGCAGTGACGTGGAGAGGAGCTCGCGGATGTTGGGTTCATCATCAACGACGAGCAGCCTGGCTTCTGGACCGTTCTTGTTCATGCTCCCATCATGCTCCCAGTCTCTGGGAGTTGTCTGGATATTCGTTGTGAGGATGATGGTGCTCCGCTCGGGCCTACCAGTCCATCGTCCCGGGCTCGCCCTTGAAGGGGCCCACTACCCGGCTGGTTATCCAGCCTCCGTAGAAGCGGCCAGGTTGGGCAGTGACCCGCTCACCATCAACCTCGCAGTAATCCATGCGGCCTGGGTATACCGCCACCCGGCCGGCAAGCGCCTCAAAACCCGACGCCGGATCCGGGTAGGACCACGCGGCGCTGTCCGCTTCCTTCCCGCCGCCGCGGACTGTCAGGTACTTCGCCGCGCCCTTGAACTCGCAAAAGCTGCTGCCCGAGGATGGCTCCAGCGCACCGGCGGCAAATGCTGACTCGAGGACGTAGTACACCGGCGGATGGCTGGTCTCGAGGACCCGCAGCGAGTCCGTGGTGTCAAGGATGACCTCGCCGCCCAGGACGATGCGGATGCGCTCGCTGCTGGCTTCGATCCGGGGCGGACGGGGATATTCCCACACCGATTCCTGCCCGGGTCCGGGCGCCACCGGGACGATTCGTGTTCTCATGCCTCCAGTGTGCGCGCCGAAGCCGCAACTTGGCACGCTGGATTCCTAGTCCGCTGCGGCCACGTCCTTGGCGTCCATGATCCGGTAGGCATACCCCTGCTCTGCCAGGAACCTCTGGCGTTTGGCCGCGAAGTCCTGGTCCAGGGTGTCCCGCGCCACGAGGGAGTAGAAGCGGGCTGCCCGACCGTCCTTCTTGGGCCGCAGCAGCCGGCCCAGCCTCTGGGCTTCCTCCTGCCGGGACCCAAAAGAGCCCGAGACCTGGATGGCCACCGAGGCCTCCGGCAGGTCGATGGAGAAGTTGGCCACCTTGGACACCACCAGGGTCTGCAGCTCCCCGGCGCGGAATGCATCAAAGAGCTTCTGCCGTACCTTGACGGACGTGTCGCCCTTGATGACGGGTGCCTGCAGGCGCTCGCCGAGCTCATCCAGCTGGTCGATGTACTGGCCGATCACCAGCAGCTGTTCACCCGCATGCCGGGCCACCAGTTCCTCCACCACCTGGGTCTTCGACTCGGAGGTGGCGCACAGCCGGTATTTGTCCGCGTCGTCAGCCATGGCGTAGGCAACGCGTTCGTCCTTGGGCAGATCCACGCGGACCTCGACGCAGTCCGCCGGCGCGATGTAGCCCTGGGACTCAATGTCCTTCCAGGGTGCGTCGTACCGTTTTGGCCCGATCAGGCTGAAGACCTCGCCCTCGCGGCCGTCCTCCCGGACCAGGGTGGCAGTCAGCCCGAGGCGCCGCCGGGCCTGCAGGTCCGCGGTCATCCTGAAGATCGGTGCCGGAAGGAGGTGGACCTCGTCATAGATGATCAGCCCCCAGTCGTGGCCGTCCACCAGTTCCAGGTGCGGGTAGATGCCGCCCCGCTTGGTGGTGAGCACCTGGTAGGTGGCAATGGTCACCGGCCTCACCTCCTTAAGGGCACCCGAGTATTCCCCCACCTCGTCCTCGGTAAGGGACGTGCGCTTGAGCAGTTCGTCCTTCCACTGCCGGGCGGCGACGGTGTTGGTGACCAGGATCAACGTGGTGGTGGAACCGGTGGCCATGGCCGCGGCCCCCACCAGGGTTTTGCCGGCGCCGCAGGGCAGGACCACCACTCCGCTGCCGCCCGCCCAGAAGTTTTCGCTGGCCAGGCGCTGGTACGGCCGCAGCTGCCAGCCGTCCTCATTGAGCGAAATCAGGTGCGGGGTGCCGTCCACGTAACCTGCCAGGTCCTCCGCCGGCCAGCCGAGCTTCAGCAGCAGCTGCTTGAGCTGGCCGCGCTGCGAGGCGTGCACCACGACAGTCTCGCCGTCGATCCGTGGCCCGAGCAGTGGGGCGATCTTCTTGGCCCGGATCACTTCCTCCAGGACGGGGTAGTCGTCGGTCCGCATGACCAATCCGTGGCGAGGGTCCTTTTCGAGGCGCAGCCGGCCGTACCGGGACATCGTTTCCTCGATGTCGATCAGCAGCGAATGCGGAACCGGGAAACGGGAGTACTTCAGCAGCGCGTCCAGCACCTTTTCGGCGTCCAGCCCGGCGGCCCGGGCGTTCCACAGCCCCAGCGGGGTGAGCCGGTAGCTGTGCATGTGCTCGGGCGCACGTTCCAGCTCGGCGAAGGGTGCAATGGCGTGCCGGGCCTCGGTGGCCAGCTCGTGGTCCACCTCGAGGAGGATGGTCTTGTCGCTTTGGACGATCAGGGGTCCGTCGGTCACGCGGGAAATCCTTTACTGGCGCAGTTCCTCTGCGGCCTCGATGTCGATGATGCGGTGGACGGAGAGGACCCGTTCGGTGTCCTTGGCGGGATCGAACACACGGACCCTGCCCCCGCTCACAGATAGCGGAACAACAACTTCCAGGCTGGCATTCCCCAGGTTGTCCACCACGTTCATGTTGATCCGCTGCTTCAGTCGGATGGCCTTTTGCAGCGCCTCCAGCCCCAGTTGCGTGGCAACCTCGCTGCCGGGCGTGGCACCGGAGTGGTGCCCGACGACGGCGCCGGCCTGCCGCAGGACGTCCAGTTGGGCTTCCACCTCCTCCGCCGCGGGAGCCATTCCCGGGGCGGTGTACACCGGGCGCAGGTTCTCCTGCGGGGCGGCAGGCCGGCGGAGGTGCGCGGCGGCTTCGGCGCCGTCCACGGACGGCGAAAGGCCCAGGCTGCGGAGGACGGCGGCAAGCTCACGGGGTGGCGCCGACGACGCCACAACCGTGGGGGCCAGCCTGACCAGGCCCAGCTGGGCAGCCTTCGGTCCCGACATCAGGTCGGTGAGCGCCGTTTCATCCTCGCTTTGGATGAAGCTCGCAGCCTGGCCCACGTGCAGCCTGCCGTGCCGGGAAGCGGTGTCCTCCACCAGATACTCCAGCGGCTGGGGAACCGTCGTGGCCGAATGCTCCCGGAGGAACGCCAGCAGGCCCGCGGCGTCATAGCCGCGGTCCAGTGCGCGCTTAACCGACTCCGCGGAGAACCTGTAGATGGTGGCAGGACCCTGCCCCTCGGCGTCGGCCATCAGCAGGAGCTGTTCCGTCAGCGCAGGGGAAAGGTAGCCGGGAGCAACAGCGGTCAGGTCAGCCTGCAGCAGCACGTGGTTGAGGGCCGCGGGCAGGTGTTCGCCCAGGATGGCAAGCGCGGCGTCGGGGCGGTCCTCCGCAAAGGCGCTCCCCAATTGGCTCAGGGCCCCAGAGCCCACCAGGCCCAGCATCTCAGCCTCGGCGAGGACGCCCCGGATGAGGGAACTGAACCGCCGGGCCATCCGCGGCTGGGACCATTCGGCGCGCTGCAGCACCGCAGCGGCATCAAGGACCGGCGCGCCTCCGTCGCCATCGTCGGCTTCCCGCGTCAGCTCAAGCAGGATTTCCAGGATGCGCTTGCGGACCACCGGGGCATCGGGGCGCTGCGCCCCGCCAGACAAGGCAGCAATGGTGGTGCCGGAGGCAGACTGGGCGGACGCTGCTCCCGGCGCTGAATTGACGGGCTGGCCCACCATGGATGGCACGCGCTCGCTGGCCAGCCAGGCGTTCACCAGCCACAGCCATTGTTCCTGCCGCGGAAGGACCAGCCACTCCAGCTCCGGGGGCTGGACCCATGATGAGGAATCGACGTCCAGGCGGATCAGGCCGGCCAGGCCGCACAGCTCCAGCAGCCGGCCCACCGCGCCCTGGTCGACGCGCAGCTGTTCGGAGAGCCGTCGCAGCTCGCGGACCCCCACGCCCCCGCTCCGCAATGTGGCCAGCGGCTGCGCCCCAACCGCATGCAACAGTTCGGAGACCAGCCGGAGGGTTTCGGAAATTGCGCTCAGGGCTGCGTTCCTCCGCAGCGCAGCGGTGGTGCGGCCGAGCTCGGCAACCGGCGGGGCAAGGGTGAAGTCGTTGATGATCGCCCCTCCCCGCAGGGCCACCCCTACGCTGTGCGGCAGCTCCACGTGCGCCGCGTCCAGCGGTACCAGCAGCCCGCGTGCAAGAAGCCAGTCAACAGGCCCGACGTCGGCCCCCTCCGTAGCGACCGAGGCTTTCCGTTGCGCCTGGGGGACGGCACCCATGGCCCAGTTCCGGAACTTGGCGAGCAGCGCCGTCGTCCGTTCCGGCGCCTTGGCCAGGATGTCCCGCAGGGCATCCGGGGACGTTGTCCAGTGCTGAAGCGCCAGGGCCGCCTCCATGGGAGTGGTGGCGGCGTGGATCGGGAACCCGCTGCGGTGCAGTTCGGAGACCAGCTGCACCGCCCGCTGTGCGAAGGCCGGCTGGAGCCGGACCAGCTCCGTGTAGCTCCGGCCCAGCCCCGCCGGGTAGATGCCCACCACGTCCTTGAGCGAGCCCACCGGCAGGAAGAAGTGCTGGCCGGCGGCCGGGGCAGGGGTGCCGTGCGGGGGAGCGGCCGGGTGGACCAAGGCAAGCTCCTGCAGGGTGCCGATGATCTGCTCAACAACTGCCAGCGAGGAACCGCTGATCAGCTGGTGCAGGCCTTCTGCCGAGGCGCTGTGCCCTGTGTCGGTGTTGGTGCAGAGATGCAGGGTCTCCAGGACCTGCATCTGGGGCCGGTTCAGCCGCTCGAGGGCGCGCTGAACGCTGACACGGGAACTGGCGCGCGCCGCCAACGCCGCGAAGTCCGGAACAGAGGGGGAAATGAGGTCCGGCCGCGCGGCGAACAACGCCCGCAGCGAATCATTGCTGCGTGCCTCCAGTTCCATGCCGAGCGCGCGAATGAGGGACATCAGTCCAACGTTACCGCCGCCCGGCCTTTCCCGCGCGCCGGCGGGCGACAACGCCGTCGAGGACCACCAGGAGCATCAGGATGAAGGCCGCCGGGAGGCCGTACAACGCAGAGTAGGTGACCCAGGTGGGCGCCACCGACCCGGCGAAGGCAAGCGCCATGACCGTCCCCACAGCGATGAGGGACAGCACGGCAATAACAGCGGCGAGGACCATCAACGGCCGCCGGTAACGCGAGGGAGTCATGGACGCAACGCTACAGCGGCTCCCTTGGTGCGGTTAAACGCTCCCGCCGCCCTTGCGCCCGGGGCGGAACAGTGCTGCAGGAAGCGTAATCAGGCATTCGGCAGGATAACCTTGAAGGATACAGACCAACGCGGTTTGCGCATGCCATACCTTGAACCCGCACAACAATGCGGACGCGGTGGCAGGCGGCCGCGTCTCATGACAGCAGAACGAAGAAGGTTGATTACGTGCCTACCGGCAAGGTCAAGTGGTATGACAAGGACAAGGGCTTTGGGTTCCTCGCGGGCGAAGACGGCCAGGAGGTCTTCCTGCCCAAGTCGTCGCTGCCCGAAGGGGTAACGGAGCTGAAAGCGGGCACGCGGGTGGAGTTCGGCGTGGCGGACGGCCGCAAGGGTGCACAGGCCCTGGGCCTGCGGGTGCTGGACAAGACCCCGTCCATTGCCAAGGCCAAGCGTCCCAGTGCCAAGGACCTCGCCCCGCTGGTGCAGGACCTGGTGACCGTCCTGGACAACCTGTCCGGGACCCTGTCCAAGGGCAAGTACCCGGAGGGCAACAAAGGCAAGGCCATTGCCGCCGCCCTGCGCAAGGTTGCCGACGAGCTGGACGTTTAGGCGCCCATGGATCCCCAACCTGAACAGCCGGGCGCGCCAGTGCAGGAGCAGGCTGCCAAGACTCCGCCAAAGCGCAAGGCAGGCTTGCCCGTATGGCGTACGGGCAAGCCTGACGCTTTCCTGGCCGCGGCTGTTGATGCGGCCCGCACAGCGGTGGAGAGCATCACGCCGGCCGCCACCATCGGGGCGCACCTTGCGGCCAAGAGCGAGGGCGACCGGTTGGTGACGCACCTGTTCGAGTCCCGCCTGGCGGGTTATGCAGGCTGGCAGTGGTACGCGGTGCTGACCCGCAACTCGCGTTCCAAGGTGGTCACCGTAAACGAGCTGGGCCTGCTGCCGTCCGAGGATTCCATCCTCGCGCCGGAGTGGGTGCCGTGGGCCGAACGAGTCCGCCCCGAGGACGAACGGCCCCAGGAGCCCGAGGTTAATGGGCACGAAGCAGAGGCCCGCGAGCCGGAAGCGCAGGAGCCGGAACCCCAGGAGACAGCGGCAAGGGATGCAGGAACGCAGGAACCAGGGCAGCCAGGGGAACCGACGGACGACGACGGAGCGCAGGCAGGAGCCTAGCCGCACCTTCGCCGGGAAACCGGCCCCTCCCTCTGCCGGGCACAACGAAAACGGCGCCGTTCGGGACAAACCCGGGCGGCGCCGTCGTACGTTAAGCGTGCCTGCCGATGGGCAGGCACGAGCTGCCGTTAGGACCTACTTGCGAAGCTCGCCCACCACGTAGTCGATGCTGGAGAGCAGGGCCGAGACATCGCTCGGCTCGATGGCCACGAAGGTGGCGATGCGCAACTGGTTGCGGCCCAGCTTCCGGTAGGGCTCGGTGTCCACGATGCCATTGGCGCGCAGGATCTTGGCTACTGCGGCGGCGTCCACAGACTCGTCGAAGTCGATGGTGGCGATGACGTTGGAACGCTCCTCCGGCTTGGCCACGAACGGGGTGGCGAAATCGGATGCCTCGGCCCAGCTGTAAATGCGTCCGGCGGAGTCGGCAGTGCGTCCGGCAGCGAAGTCCAGGCCGCCATTGGAGTTCAGCCACTGGACCTGCGCGTTCAGGGTCACCAGCGTGGACAGCGACGGCGTGTTGTAGGTCTGGTTCAGGCGGGAGTTGTCGATGGCGGTCTGAAGATCCAGGAAGTCCGGGATCCAACGTCCACTTTCCTTGACGCGGGCGGCCCGCTCCAGCGCGGCGGGGGAGAACAGGCCAAGCCAGAGCCCGCCGTCGGAGGCAAAGTTCTTTTGGGGCGCGAAGTAGTAGACGTCGCTCTGGGCAACGTCCACGTCCAGGCCACCGGCGGCCGAGGTAGCGTCCACCAAAACCAGGGATCCCTCGTCGGCTCCGGAGACCCGCTGGACCGGGGCTGCCACGCCGGTGGACGTTTCATTCTGCGGCCACGCGTAAACGTCCACCCCGGCCTCGGCCTGTGCCGCGGGACGCGTGCCGGGCTCGGACTTGATGATCGAGGAAGCTTCCAGGAACGGGGCCTTGTTGGTGGCCGCAGCGAACTTGGATCCAAACTCGCCGAAGGAGAGGTGCTGGGCCTTCTTCTCCACCAGGCCGAAGCTGGCGACATCCCAGAAAGCAGTGGAGCCGCCAACGCCAAGGACAACCTCATAGCCCTCAGGGGCACGGAAGAACTGGCTCAGTCCTTCACGGACAGACCCCACCAGGTTCTTGACGGGAGCCTGGCGGTGCGAGGTGCCCAGAATGGTTTTGGATGCTGCGGCGAGGGCATCGATCTGTTCCTGCCGGACCTTTGACGGGCCGGCCCCGAACCGTCCGTCCTTGGGCAGGAGGTCGGCGGGAATCGTGATGCTGGTGTCGCTCACAGGTGCTCCAATTCGGCGGGGACGAACGCTTTGGTCCGGACGGGCGGGTTGTGGTGGCCGGCAGCCGGGCAGCGGCTGTGCCATAGGCCTTTTCC
Source organism: Arthrobacter sp. SLBN-83 (assembly GCF_006715285.1). NCBI lineage: Bacteria > Bacillati > Actinomycetota > Actinomycetes > Micrococcales > Micrococcaceae > Arthrobacter > Arthrobacter sp. SLBN-83. The sequence continues at coordinate 528,811 of NZ_VFMX01000001.1, read as the reverse complement.
ATTCTGCCTGAACAGCAGCGGCGGGCGGGAACCGGCAGCGGCAAAGTCCAGACACTGAGACGATGTGCCGCGGGTGCAAGTGTTCCGCGCATGCGGCTTGTTGTGTGCCCCTTGGGCCGGCGGCTATTCGGACAAAGTCAAAATAGGCTAAGCTTTCCCCCGGACTACCTCGCGGGAAGAGGCGATACGGTGGGACAACGCAAGGTAATGCGCCCGAGGAGCTGAGCTGGATGACGGATCTGATCGACACTACGGAGATGTACCTCAGGACCATCCTGGAGCTTGAGGAAGAAAACATCGTTGCCCTCCGGGCCCGTATTGCCGAGCGCCTGCGCCACTCCGGCCCCACCGTCTCCCAGACCATCGGAAGGATGGAGCGCGACGGGCTCGTTGTGGTCTCCGGCGACAGGCATCTGGAACTCACGGACACCGGCCGCAAGCGGGCCACCGAAGTGATGCGCAAGCATCGGCTGGCCGAACGCCTGCTGGCGGACGTCATCGGGCTGGATTGGGCCTACGTCCACGACGAAGCCTGCCGCTGGGAACATGTGATGAGTGAGCGGGTGGAGCGGCGCATCTACGAGATGCTGGACCACCCCACCGAGTCCCCGTACGGCAACCCCATTCCCGGCCTTGCCGCGCTGGGCGGCCAGCCGGCCCCCGGCTTCGGTGACGGCGCCATCAGCCTGGTGGAGGCGATGAAGAGCTATGCGCCGGCGTCGGGCGTGACCATCAGCCGCCTCGCGGAACCGATCCAGGTGGAGCCGGAGCTGCTGGCGCAGCTGGACGAAGGCGGAATCCGGCCCGGGGCTGCCGTGGCGCTGGAACGCGTGGGCGATTACATCTCGGTGCGGGTGGCCGGGATTGAAGGAGCGCTGGAGCTTCCGCCCGAGGTGGCCGCACATGTCTTTGTGGCCATCGAACAGGGCTAAAGCCGGGCTGCCATACCCCGCGCCTGCCCTTCAACGCAAAGATAACGGAATTGTTACCAAGGGTCTTAAGCCCCTATAGTAGAACCAGTCGTTGAAACTTAAGCGTTACCTGATCCGGAGCCGAGCTCTGCCAGCGGGTCAGGTGCACGAGTCGTTACTGGCAGAGGCGGGGGAACCACAATCGGCAGCGGGGGACTGCCTTGGGGTGAAGTCCGTCAGCAGCAAGCCTCTCCAGTGAAGGATTCTTCCGGGAATACCCCTGCGCAGAAGCTTGCCCCTGGCGGGCCGGGTCTTTGATCTCTCTGACCCGAATCCGACAGCTAACTCCGCAGGCTTCTCCAGAGAGGAACCCTTCTTGACCATGCAGACCCCCCGGGGACGCCGCCGTGCTGCCGGCCCCCCTTCGGCGCCGCGGGTTGTCGAAGCTGCCGCAGCGGAGCGTCCCCGCGACCTCCATCGCGACGCCCGCCGCCGCCGGGGTCCGTTCCGCCAGATGACGGAGTTTGCCGCTGCCAGCGGCATAGGTCAGAAGGCCGGCATTGCCCTTGCGGCCACCGGCCTGGTGCTGACCGTAACCGTGCCTGCCACGAGTCCCGTCATGGCCACTGACACCGCCGGTAGCTCCCCGGTGGCAGCCTCTTCCGTAACGCCCCAGCCCCAAATCTCCGCCGATATCGGTGCCCAGATCGACTTCAGCCGCTCGGCAGTGGTGACCCAGGCGGACCCGGACGGAAAGCTGAAGCAACTCCTGAGTGCCCAGTCGGCCGGCTCCGTAACGCGCGCCGCGTCAGCCGGCACCCTGGCCGCACCGCTGGCCTCGCTTGTCACCGCTTCCCCCTTCGGCTACCGGGTCAGTCCCATCACCGGTGGTTCGGGCGACTTCCACCGGGGCCAGGACTTCGTGGCGCAGTGCGGGACCTCCGTCCTGGCCGCTGCCACCGGGACCGTGACCTTCGCGGGCTGGCATCAGTTCGGCGGCGGAAACCGGGTTGTCATTGACCACGGAAACGGGCTGGAAACCACGTACAACCACCTGTCATCCTTCAACGTCAAGGTGGGGCAGACCGTGTCCCGTGGGGACGTTGTGGCGCTGAGCGGCACAACCGGCGCGTCCACCGGCTGCCACCTGCACTTCGAGGTCCAGGTCAACGGCGAAGTGGTCGATCCCATGGGCTGGTTGTAACCGAATGATTGTCCACTCTCAGATCGCTGTGACCCGCCGTGACCTGAATGTGACATTGAAACAAAACTGCTGTACCGTCTAACTCGCGTCAACTTTTCCGAAGTTGACGCTCTTGAGTGGATTGCCTAACTCTGCCACCGCTCAAGGTCCGTTCGCATTTCATCGTCTGGCAGGGGCGGGGGAACCAATTTTGGCCTTCATCCAGAAGGCCTTGGGGTTAAGTCACAAGCTTCCCAGGAAGCAGCGTGGCCGGGTGACTCCCATCCGAATCCGACAGCTCACCTCGCAGGCATTGGGAGAGGCTACCTTCGTGTCTTCACGCCATAATTCTGCGCGCCACCGTGCGCAAACGGTTCGCACCAACCCCTTGGATGCCGTGTCCAAGGCCGTGAGTGCAAATGCCGGGACCGTAGGCCGCCAGGCTGCCGTTGTGGCAGCCGCATCGGGCCTCATCCTGAGCATGGGCCTGCCGGCCACCGCTGCAGACACCACTGCCGGTGTCTCAGCTTCCACCGAATCCGGTTCGGCCCAGACGGCCCTCGCCGTCACCGCTGCCCCCACGGCCACAGTTTCCTTCGAGCGTCCCGTGGTCAAGACCACTGCTGCTCCAAAGGTGGAAGCTGTGCGTACGCAGTCCACCGACACGGCAAACCGCACCGCTACTGCTGCCGCCGCCGCCGGCCAGGACGCCTCCCCGGTCACCAAGACCGCCGAGACCGTGTCCTCCGCAGCCACCTCAGGCATCGCAGCCATCGCCTACACCGGCATCGGCCACTCGTACGTGTGGGGCGGCACCAGCCCCGTCACCGGCTGGGACTGCTCCGGTTTCGTGCAGTGGGTTTACGCCCAGGCCGGCATCAGCATTCCCCGCACCAACGCGTGGAGCATCATGACCCCCACCTCCGCACCGCAGCCCGGTGACCTGGTTGTCCAGAACGGCGGCGCGCACGTTGGCATCTACGTCGGCAACGGCATGATGATCAGCGCACTCAACCCCTCGCAGGGCACGCTGCTCCACTCGCCTGCAGCCACCGGTACCTCGTCGTACTACCACCTCAACAAGTAGTTCTTGGGCTCCATGCTCCAAGGGCTATTTCTTTGCCCAAAGCTTTTTCGCTAGAAACCACATCCCCGTTCGGGACGCGCCGGCGTACCCCCAAGATGCCGGCGCGTCTATGACCCTTTGCCTGCCTACACGCGGTCGCAAGGAAAACGAAAGAGAGAACTGATGACGACTCGTGCTACCGCACGGCACCGCGCCGAGGTCACCAAGACCAACTCGATCGCTGTCATTGCCAAGGCTGTCAGCGACAACGCCGGCGGCATGGGCCGCCAGGCCGCGGTCATTGCCGCTGCTTCCGGTTTGGTCCTGACCAGCGGCATTGCGGCGAACGCCGCCGACGCAAACGTCAAGCGCGACTCCGCTCCCGCCTCCGCGCTGGAAGTTGAATCCGCGGTCGACGCCCCGATTTCCGCCGCTTCCACCATTGCCATCAGCTTTGAGAAGCCCGCTGTGACCACCACGCCGGCCCCGGTCGTCGAGCCGGAGCCCCAGGTTGAAGTGCAGGAAGCTGCCCCTGCTCCCGCCGCGGAGCCTGCTGCCCAGCCCGTTGCCGCTCCCAAGGTCACGGCCAAGGTTGCCACCGCCACTGCCCCGGCCGCTCCTGCAGCCCAGGCTTCCGCCAGCGGCAAGGGTGCCGCAATCCTCTCGGCCGCCTACGCCCAGCTCGGCGTCCACCAGGACTGCACCATGCTGGTGACCAACGCCTTGGCCGCCGTCGGCATCCACTTCCACGACTGGCCCGCCGGGTACCTGTCCCTCGGTGACACTGTGCCCGCCTCCCAGGCCCAGCCCGGTGACCTGATCTACTACGCCGATGGTGGCGGAGGAATGGCACACATCGCTGTCTACGCCGGAAACGGCATGGCCGTACATGGTGGCTTCAACGGCAACGACACCGTAGTCTTCAGTGCAAACGTGGGCTCCGGACCGGTGTTCATCCACGTCAGGTAAGCACCCCACGTCCGGCACAGGCGACAGCCCGTGCCTAATGTCCAAGGACCCCCGCCCTCGTGGCGGGGGTCCTGTGCTTTTTAAGGCAGTTCCCGCAGGCGGGGACGGCCTCCCGGCGTCGCCGTTTTCCGGGACGGTACCAGGGCGGCGATTACCTGATTTTGCACTTCTCTGTTTACTCTTGTGATGTCGATCCATAGCCCGGACATGCCGAGGGCAGCCGGCCCTCGTGCCCCTGACGGGTGCGGCCGTGAAGAGGTAAGTGCATGCGCACTCTCGTTCTGAATGCTGGATATGAACCGCTGGCGGTTATTACTTTCCGCCGGGCGCTGGTGCTTGTGCTCACGGGCAAGGCGAGCGTCGTGGCCGAGGGGGACGACCCCGTGGTGGGGCCCACCGACGTCCTGGGCCGTCCGTCCGTGATCCTCCTCAACCGGTACATCCGGCCCCGATACAACCATTCCACGGCTGTCAGCCGCAGGGGTGTGCTCAGACGCGACGGCCATAAGTGCGCGTACTGCGGCAAAGCGGCGCACACCATCGATCATGTCCACCCTAAATCCCGGGGCGGGGCTGACTCGTGGGAGAACCTGGTGGCCGCCTGCCTCCGCTGCAACAACGTCAAGGGCGACCACACGCCGGCCGAGATGGGCTGGACGCTTCGGTTCGTGCCCGAGCCTCCGCGCGGCACCATCTGGCAGATCAAGGAACTGGAGAAGCCTACCCCCGCGTGGGATCCGTTCCTTCTTCCCGAACGCGCTGCCTGACCCCGGTCCTGGGGAAACGGCGTGATTCCTGCGCCGGCCGGTGGTTAGGCTGGGGGAGTGCAAGAGAAGAGCCTGGCTTTTGATGCCTTGATTCTGGCCGGTGGAAGGTCATCGCGGCTGGGCGGCGTACCCAAGCAGTCCCTTGTCTTCCGCGGCCAGACGCTTCTGGAACGGGCGCTGGATGCTGCAGCCGGTGCCCGTCGGACTGTCGTCGTCGGCGACAGCGGCTTCCTGCCATCCCAGGGCACTGCATCACACCCGGTATCCCCATCACTCCCGGTATCCCCGGCCAACTGGCCGCCCGGCGTGCTCAGGTGCCGGGAGGAGCCGCCCTTGGCAGGGCCCGCGGCTGCCATCGCGGCCGGCCTGGACGCCCTGGCGAGAAATGGCGGAGATGCACCCTTTACCTTGGTGCTGGCCTGCGACATGCCGCTGGCGTCCGAAGCTGTGGCTGTGTTGTGGGAGGCGCTTTCTGCGTCTGCCGCCCGCCCCCAGGGAGGCGGTGGAGGCGGCATGATGGCCCGGTCCGGCGACGGGAGGGCACAGCCCCTGGCGGCTTTTTACAGCACGCCTGGGTTAAAACAAGCGTGTGCGGAGTTGGCCGCCCGCAACGGGTTGGTGAACGGCTCTGTGCGGGCTCTCCTTGCTAGTCTGGACGTGCAGCTTGTCACAGTCCCCGCCGGGTCCACCTCCGATGTGGATACCTGGGACGATGCTGCCGCGCTGGGGATTGCCGCCGGGACCCAGCGTGAAAGCACGGATCCAAGCGCGGGCGGAACTAACGTGGGAGGCAAGTCGTGAAAAGCCAGGACGAAACGCTGGAAGAATGGTGCAGGTCCCTTCTCCAGGCGTACAAGCTTGAGGACGTCCAGGTAGACATCAACGCAGTGCTGGCACTCGCCGGCGTTGCCGCCCATGCCGTTGTCCGGCCGGCCGCTCCGCTTACCACCTTCATTGCCGGCTTTGCCGCAGGCCTGGCTGCCGCTCCCGGCAGGGAGCTGGACGCGGCCTCCATGGACGCGGCGTTGGCCGTTGCCCGTTCCCTGGCAGCTGACTACGACGCTGAAGCCGCCGGGACTCCCGGCGAATGACTGCAGAAACCCGGAGCGATCCGGCGGAGCCGCCCGGTCCTGGCCCGGAGGACGCCGGCCCGGGAGAAACCGCCCCGGAGGAAAGCGGTACGGCTGACGCCGGATCCGGCAACAGGGAGCCGGGCGAAGCCGAACCCGGGCGCCCCCACCACCACCACCTGGCACACACGTGGGAAGAGGCCAGGCAGGCTGCCTACGATGCGGCCACCCCGATTCCTCCCGGCCCCGTGGCCCTGAACATTGCCCTGGGCCGGAAACTTGACCAGGACATCGTGGCACTCCAGGACATGCCGCACTATGCGTCCTCGGCCATGGACGGATGGGCAGTCAATGGAAGCGGCCCATGGATCCCGGTGGAGCCGGGCACCCGGCTGGCGCCGCACCAGGCCAGTCCCATTGCCACCGGTGGCCTCATCCCCGCAGGCGGCAAAGCGGTCCTCCGTACCGAGAGCGCAGTCCTCGGCCAGGACGATGAAGGCCCGGTGGTGATGTTGGGAGGCAAGGCCCGGCCGGGCGAACCCCGCGCGGGTGAACACGTCAGAAAGGCAGGGGAGGAAGCCCTTGAAGGAGACATCCTGGTCAAGGCCGGGGTGGAACTGAACCCGGCACACCTGGCCCTTGCGGCGCTGGCAGGCTACGACGAAGTGCAAGTTGAGGGCAAGCCGGTGGTGCGTCTGGTGCTGACCGGATCCGAGGTTGTGGAACGCGGTACCCCGGTTCCCGGCCAGGTGCGCGATACGTTCGGCCCGCAACTGCCGGCGGTGGTTGCCATGCTCGGAGGTATCCATGCCGGGCAGCAGCGGATCGGCGACTCGTATGCGGAATGGCTTGCTGCGCTCGAAGACGTGCTGCCGGAGGTGCCGGACGCGCCCGACCTGCCGGCCGACGTCGTTATTACCACCGGGGGCACCGGGCGCTCAGGCACAGACCACCTCCGGCGGGCCGTTGCAGAACTCGGCGGGCGGCTCATCATCGACGGCGTGGCAATGCGGCCCGGCCACCCCGCCGTCCTGGCCGAACTGCCGGACGGCCGCTTTGTCCTTGGGCTCCCCGGCAACCCGCTCGCAGCCATGATGGCCCTTTCCACCGTCGGTGCCCCCTTGTTCGCCGCCTTGGGGCACCGGGCCATGCCCACCGTGCAGGAAGTACCGTGCGGAACCATGATCGAAGCTGATCCTGGACGCACCCGCCTGATGCCCTTCCGGCTGCTATACGGAATGGCTTCCCCTGCGCAGCACACAGGCCCCGGCATGATGCGCGGCCTGGCCGCTGCCGACGGTGTGCTGGTGGTGCCGCCGCACGGCGTGCAGCTGGGCGAGTTGGTGCCGGCATTCGCGCTGCCTTGGGGGCCGCCCATCGCGCCGCCAAAAGAAGGGGCGGCCAAAGCCAAACCGAGAAACAACGCCCGGGCCGGGCAGGCCAAGGGTAAACCGGCATCCAACGGGCCCGTGGACTGGAGCGCGCTGCTGGGTTGAAGCTGAAACTCCCGTTCCGGCCTGTTGCGTTGGGCCTCTGCGCTGTGCGCCTCGGGACTGAGGGAGGTCCCGTTGGTGCCATGATGGAGTAATGAACAGGCAGGGTGGAATATGGGACGCCTAACCCAGCGCCGCAAGGTGCACAAGTATGTCCTGGACGGTTCGCCGGCCGCCCTGGAGTACCCGGTCCGGCACCGCGAAGACGTCCTGGCTGTGGAGGAACCGCTCGAGATCCGGTTGGGCAGTCTTTCCTACTCAGTCACCATGCGCACCCCGGGGGACGACTTTGACCTGGTGGCAGGGTTCCTGGTGTCCGAGGGCGTCATCTGGGCGCCTGAACAGCTGGTATCGCTGCGGTTCTGCGCCGGCGAGGACGAGAACGGGGTCCAGACGTTCAACGTGGTGGAGGCGCAGCTGCGGCCGGATGTCCCACTTCCCGATACCGGCCGCAAGGTCTACACGTCCAGTTCCTGCGGAATCTGCGGCACGGATTCCATCGAGGCGGTCCAGAAATCGTCCCACTTCAGCCCGCAGGCGGATCCGTTGACGGTGGACGCAAAAGTCCTGGCATCCCTGCCGGCGCTGCTGCGGAAGTCCCAGCGCGTCTTTGACGATACCGGGGGCGTTCACGCGGCAGGCCTTTTCACAATTGAGGACGACGGCGGGCCGCGGCTCCTGTGCCTGCGCGAGGACGTCGGGCGGCACAACGCCGTGGACAAAGTGGTGGGTTGGGCACTGCGCGAAGGCCTCCTGCCGCTGGCCGGAACGGTCCTCCAAGTGTCTGGACGGGCCTCCTTCGAACTGGTACAGAAAGCCGCCCTCGCAGGAATTCCAGTCCTGTCCGCCGTCAGCGCCCCCTCAAGCCTGGCTGTGGAACTGGCCGAGGCCAACGGGCTGACGGTGGCCGGATTCAGCCGGGGCACCAGTTTCAACGTCTACACCGGTGACGTGCGGATCCTGCGGCCCGAACCGGCCCTGCCCGCAGCGCAGGGGCCCGCTGCATAGGGCCGCCTGCACTGCCGGGACAGCCGGCGGATAACTGCAAAAGGGGTTGGTTGCAGTGCCGCCAGCGGGTAGATTTGTCCATCGAATGGACACGATGATCCAGTCACAAGCCTAAAGAGGACATATATTGCATGACGACCGCAGGATCACGGAAGTCCGCCTGGCAAGGTTTGTGCGTGAGCGCATCGGCCCCGCTGTCTACGGCAGGTCGGTCCCGCTTGCCCTAAGCAGCTGGGAAGTTCCGGACGAACCTGTCCCCGCACTCGAGGCGATGCGGCAGGAGTTCCAGCCCCAGGAGCAGGGCGCCTCGTGGGGCAGGCCCTGGGGCACCACGTGGCTGCGGCTGCAGGGGGAGGTCCCCGAATCCTGGGGCGGCGGCCCGGACACCGCTGTGGAGGTGGTGGTGGACCTGGGGTTCACTACCGAAGCGCCCGGCTTCCAGTGCGAGGGCATTGCCTGGCGGTCCGACGGCAGTATCATCAAGGCCATCTCCCCCCGCAACCAGTACATCCCCCTGAAGCTGCTGGGCAGTGGCATGGCGGTGGACTTCTACGTGGAGGCGGCCGCGAACCCGGACATGGCACAGGGCTGGACCTTCGCCGCCACTCCTCTGGGCGACAAGGCCACTGCAGGGGGAGCGCCCCAGTACCGGCTGGGCAACATCGCCATCGCTGAACTCAACCAGTGCGTGTGGGAACTCCAGCAGGACGTCTGGACGCTGTCCGGTCTCATGGAACAACTCCCCCTTGAGCTTCCACGGCGCCATGAGATCCTCCGGGCCCTCGAACGCATGATGGACGTGATGGACCCCGACGACGTTGCCGGGACCGCTGCGGCGGGGCGGCAGGCCCTCGCCGACGTCCTGACCAGGCCCGCTTACGCATCGGCACACGAGCTGGTTGTCACGGGTCATGCGCATATTGACTCTGCATGGCTGTGGCCGGTCCGGGAAACCATCCGCAAATGCGCCAGGACCTTTTCCAATGTGGTGGCCCTGATGGACGAAGACCCCAACTTTGTCTTCTCCTGTTCATCCGCGCAGCAGTTGGCCTGGATCAAGGAACTGTACCCGGAGCTGTTCAGCCGCATCCGGGAAAAGGTGCAGGCTGGACAGTTCGTCCCCGTGGGCGGCATGTGGGTGGAGTCGGACACCAACATGCCTGGTGGCGAAGCCATGGCCAGGCAGTTCGTGGAGGGCAAAAGCTTCTTCCTGGCGGAGTTTGGCGTCGAGTGCCGGGAGGCCTGGCTGCCGGACTCGTTCGGATACAGTGCCGCCCTGCCCCAAATCGTCAAAGCTGCCGGCAGCAGCTGGTTCCTTACCCAGAAGATCTCCTGGAACCAGACCAACAGGATGCCGCACCACACCTTCAACTGGGAGGGGATCGACGGCACCCGGCTGTTCACGCACTTCCCGCCGGTGGACACCTACAACTCGGACCTCAGCGGCCGGGACCTGGCGCACGCCGAGCGCAACTACCGGGACCACGGCCGCGGCTCCGTCTCTTTGGTGCCGTTCGGTTACGGCGACGGGGGTGGCGGCCCCACCCGGGAGATGCTCGCCGCTGCCGCCCGCACCGCGGACCTGGAAGGATCACCGAAGGTCAGGATCGGTTCGGCCGAGAGCTTCTTCCGTCAGGCCGAGGCAGAGTACCAGGCCCTGCCCGTCTGGGTGGGGGAGATGTACCTGGAGCTGCACCGCGGCACGTACACCAGCCAGGCCCGCACCAAGAAGGGCAACAGGCGCAGCGAGCACCTGCTGCGGGAAGCGGAACTGTGGTGCGCCACCGCCGCGGTCCGGAGCGGGGGTACTTTCGAGTATCCGGCCGCCGAACTCAAGCGCCTCTGGCAGCTGGTGCTGCTGCAGCAGTTCCATGACATCCTTCCCGGGAGCTCCATCGCCTGGGTCCACCAGGACGCCGAGCGGAACTACCAGGCGATCGAAACTGCCCTTGAGGCACTGATCGGCCAGGCCGCTGCCGCGATGCTGGGTTCCGGTGACCGGCAGTTCCTGCTGAACGCAGCTCCGCACACCCGCAACGGGGTCCCCGCGCTGGCCGCGGCTGAAACCGTGGCGTTCCAGGAACCGGCACAGGCCACGCCGAAGGACGGCGGCTACATCCTGGACAACGGGATCATCCGGGCGGTGGTGGATTCCGACGGGCTCCTGTCCTCCCTGCAGGACCATGCCAGTGGCCGCGAAGCGATCGCTCCCGGCCAGCGCGGCAACCTGCTGGAGCTGCACCGGGACACTCCCAATGAGTGGGATGCCTGGGATATCGACGAGTTCTATCGGCGCAACGTCACGCCGCTGGTCAAGGCAGAGTCGGTCCGTCTTGCGAGTGAAGGCGGCAGTGCGGTGGTGGTCGTGGAGCGGGCGGCAGGCATGTCGAAGCTGACGCAGCGCATCACATTGGCGCCTGGCAGTCCGTCACTGGAAATCATCACGACGGTGGACTGGCAGGAGCGCGAAAAGCTGCTGAAACTTGGCTTCGCCCTGGACGTGCGGGCAGACCGGTCGGCTGCCGAAACGCAGTTCGGCCACGTTTTCCGGCCCACCCATACCAACACGTCCTGGGAGGCGGCGAAGTTCGAAATCTGCGCCCACCGGTGGATCCATGTGGGCGAACCCGGCTACGGCGTGGCGGTCTCCAACTCAAGCACATACGGCCACGATGTTGGCAGGAGCGTCAGGGAATCCGACGGCGGCACCACCACCACGGTGCGGCTCTCCCTGCTGCGGGCGCCGAAGTTTCCCGACCCGGAGGCCGACCGCGGCCGCCACGAGCTGACCGTGGCCATCCGGCCTGGTGCCGGTATTGCGGACGCTGTCCAGGAGGGGTACCGCGTCAACCTGCAGCCGAGGCTGGTCCGGGGTGCCTTTCCGGTGGAGCCGCTCTTCAGCGTCAGCAATCCGGCCTTGGTGATCGAAGCCGCGAAGCTGGCCCAGGACGGTTCGGGAGACGTGGTGGTGCGGCTTTACGAGTCTTTGGGGCAGCGCTCTGCGGGAAGCATTACGGCCAATTTCCCAGTGCGGAACGTTCTTGCCACGGACCTCCTGGAACGCGTCACTGAAGCCCCCGGCGTCGCAACAGCCGACGGCGGGGCCGAGCTGAGGCTGCGGCCGTTCCAGTTGGTGACATTGAGGTTCGCCCGGAAGTAGGGGCCCTGGAAGGTTCTTGGGCAGGTACGAGGATATTTCGAGCGTGGAAGTCCTTGTATCTGCCCGGGACCTCATAGAGCCGGTGGGGGTATGCTTTCGCGAAAGAGCCGTTAAACAGGCTGAGTGGGGGCGGTCCCCAACGATCCGCCACCACTCATCCCCCCAATGTGCGCAAAGGCCCCCGGGGCGGCCGGCATTTCAGAATTTATCCCCGTTCGAAAATGCCAGGCGGCCCCGCCTTCACACATTCATGATTGTTTCACATTCTAATGATTTTGTGAAAGCCGCAGAAGGTTACGTTTCGGTAGATGTCTTTTGACGGGCCGCGCCCCGCCCGTTGACCACGCGTGCAGCCCAGATGAGGGCCAGTCCGATGACAAAACACAGGATGGCGGTGTAGTTGATGATGAACTCAATCTGGCCGAGTTCGGGCGGAATCACCGGGAACAGCAGCGTCAGGGCGACCGCTACGCCGCCCAGGGCCAGCAACGCTGCGCCGATGCGCACCAGTACCGGAAGGCGGTCCTGCGCAGCCCGGACCAAGGCCGGAACCAATGCCAGGGCCACGTAGGCGGGGTAGGCCCGGCCGGCTGCACCGTAGTACTCAACCAGCGCAAAGTGGCGGGCATCCTTGGCGGAGACGGCTTTCAGGCCTGCCGAGGAGCCGGCAGTGTCCATGGAGAAAAACAGTGCCACCATCACAACTGAGATAACGAGGAGGACCAGCATGCCGGTCCTTCCGGTGATGTACCGGTGGGCGCTCTCCGCGCTGAACCCCCGGGAAATGCGGATGCCCATGAAGAAGATGACGCCGAAAATCACGAACCGCAGCAGCAGGTTGGCCAGGTTGATGCCGCCCAGTGCCTGGTCGATCACAAGGTAGGGTCCATTGATGCTCAGCAGGATGGCCAGCGTCATCGAGGCGAAGATGCCGAACAGAGAGCGGTTCTCGCCGCGGAGGGTGCTGGGGATGCGGGCCACCGAGACGAGGGCGCAAACCGCCAGCGTGGTCCATTGAAGTGTTTCGATCATCCCAGGTTCTCCCATATCTTTTCTGTCTGCGCTTGGTCCTGCTCCTGCCGGCGCAGCACTTTCCCCAATGCCTGAAGCCGTTCCCCGGCCAGTACGGTGAGCTCCCCGTCCGAGAGGCTCTCCAGGGCCGCCTGCCGCGCCCCGGGTGGCCAGCCCGCCTCTTCCTCGGTGATGATGCCCGTGGCCACCAGGCCGCCGGCCGGTCCAACCCCGGCGGCCAGTGCCGTGGCCACGGCGAGCTCGGGGGACAGCCGGTTTGCCGTCAACTGGGCGGAGTAGTTTTGCGGGGCCACCCCGGTGGCAGCCGAAACGCGGTGCCTGACCTCGCCGTCGTCAATTGCATCAACCCAGTTCTTCACTGAGGTGGCGTGCGGAGTGGGACCCAGTGCGGGGGTGGATGCTCCCCTTGCAGGCTCCATGGCCGGCCGCGCCAGGAGCGCGCGCAGAAGGTCCGCCGTGGAGATCTGGCTTACCAGCTCGCTGCGCATAGGCGGGCGCTGCGGGCCCGAAAGGACGCTGTATGCGTCGAAACCGGCCAACCCTGCAACAGGATTGATGTTGTAGGCGCGGCTGACGCTGACCACGGTGCTCACGGAGACCTTGCCCCGGACCAGTTGCTGGGCGAGGGTGGTCCGCTTGATCCCCGAGACCCGGCAGACGTCAGCGGTGCTGGCATCGGGTGCGATGCTTTGCAGCCAGCGCTGGAACGCCTTGGCGGAAAGGGTCATGGAGGACTCTCTGCAGAATGGGTGGTCCGGACGATTTTACCGTGCCGCCACGGACAAACGCCCTGCCGGCGTCGCGCGGGCGCCGTACGGCCGATTTTGCCCTTGGCCCAGATTCGTCTATAGTTGATGGTCGAGCCCGCTGGTCCGTACACCCCCCAAGTCCGGACCAGCGGGTTCTTCTATGTCCAGCAGCCCCAGCGGCGCCGCGGCCCTGTTTTTGCCGCCTCTGCCGGCCGTCAATGGCTGCCCGGGCAGCGGCGAAAGGACGAATCGATGACTGCAACCCTTGTTGCCAAGGATGTCTCGGGAGGCCATGGGCACCGCGTGCTCTTTTCAGGGCTCTCGCTGACGGTGGCCCCCGGCGACGTGGTGGGTGTCGTGGGCGCCAACGGTGCTGGAAAATCGACGCTGCTGCGACTCCTTGCCGGAGTCGACCAGCCGCAGGAAGGCTCAGTGAGCCTTGCGCCCTCTGATGCCTTTGTCGGCTGGCTGCCCCAGGAACATGAGCGGATCCCCGGTGAAACGGTGGCCGCCTACATCGCCCGGCGGACAGGCTGCGCCGACGCGACCCGTGAGATGGAATCCACGGCGGAAGCCCTGGGCTCAGGCGCTCCCGGAACCGATGATGCCTACTCCCGTGCCTTCGACCGGTGGATGGCCTCCGGGGCCGCGGATTTGGACGACCGCATCCCGGCGGTGCTCGCGGACCTGGGCCTGGATGCGGGTCCCGGTGCCCTGATGACGGGGCTTTCCGGCGGCCAAGCGGCACGCGTGGCCCTGGCCGCCCTCCTGCTGAGCCGCTTCGATGTGGTGCTGCTCGACGAGCCCACCAACGACCTTGACCTCGCCGGCCTGGCCACCCTTGAAAACTTCGTGACCGGTTTGCGCGGGGGAGTGGTGCTGGTCAGCCATGACCGCGAGTTCCTGGCCCGATGCGTCACCCGGGTGGTGGAGCTGGACCTGGCACAGAACAGCGTGGCCGTCTACGACGGCGGCTACGACGCCTTCCTTGAGGAACGGGCCGTCGCACGCCGGCATGCCCGCGAAAAGTATGAGGAGTTTGCCTCCACCAAGGCGGACCTGGTGTCCCGTGCGCGGACACAGCGCGAGTGGAGCTCGCAGGGCGTCCGGAACGCGATGAAGAAGAACCCGGACAACGACAAGATCCGGCGCGCTGCCAGTACCGAGTCTGCGGAGAAGCAGGCGCAGAAGGTCCGGCAGATGGAGTCGCGCATCGCCCGCCTGGACGTGGTGGAGGAGCCCCGGAAGGAATGGCAGCTCCAGTTCAGCATCGGCCAGGCACCCCGCTCCAGCGCCGTCGTCGCCACCCTCCGCAACGCAGTGGCACGGCAAGGCGACTTCACCCTGGGGCCGGTCAACCTCCAGCTCAACGGCGGGGAGCGCGTGGGCATCACCGGCCCCAACGGGGCGGGCAAGTCCACCCTCCTGCGCCTCCTGCTGGGAACCCAGGCACCGGACGACGGCGACGCCTCCATGGGTGCCTCCGTCGCCGTCGGCGAAATTGACCAGGCCCGCGGGCTGCTGGACGGCCGGCTGCCGCTGGGCGACGCCGTCGAAGCGGTGTTGAACGACTGGACGGGCGCCGACGTCCGCACGCTCCTGGCCAAGTTCGGCCTCAAGGCGGACCACACCGCACGGACCGTGGATTCCCTGTCGCCGGGGGAACGGACGCGGGCAGCGCTGGCGCTGCTCCAGGCGCGCGGCGTAAACCTGCTGGTGCTGGACGAACCCACCAACCACCTTGACCTGCCGGCCATCGAGCAGCTGGAAGAGGCCCTTGAAAGCTACGACGGGGCACTGCTGCTGGTCACCCACGACCGCCGCCTGCTGGAAAACGTTCGACTCGACTACCGGTGGCACCTGGACAACGGAAAAGTCCAGGAACTCCACCACACTGCAAGCCAGGAGAAGTAACCATGAGCATGGACCGCGTGGCCTGGAGCTCGCTCTACAACATCAGCACCGCAAAGAGCGCTTCCAAGCCGTTCTCGAAGGAAACCCTGAAGCGGGTGCTGGGCTTCGCTGCCCCGCACAAGGGCAAGCTCATCGCTTTCGTGCTCTCCTCCATCGCGGCGGCCGTTTTGGCCGTCGCCACCCCGGTGCTCGCCGGCCAGGTGGTTGACGCCATCATCGCCAAGACCGATGCCGGTACCGTGATCTGGCTGGCCGTGCTGATCGCCATCGTGGCCGTGGGCGAAGCGGGAGTGGGACTGCTGACCCGCTGGCTGTCCTCGACCATCGGCGAAGGCGTCATCGTGGACCTGCGCACCAGGGTGTTCGACCACGTGCAGCGCATGCCCATCGCCTTCTTCACCCGCACCCGGACAGGAGCACTGGTCAGCCGCCTCAACAACGACGTCATTGGGGCACAGTCCGCTTTTGCCGGTACCCTGTCCGGCGTCGTGAGCAACTCCGTGGCGTTGATTCTGACCCTGGTCGTGATGCTCAACAAGTCCTGGCTCGTGACTGTCCTCGCCATGGTGCTGCTGCCGATCTTCCTGATCCCGGCCCGGCGGATGGGCTCCAAGCTGGCGGACCTGCGCCGGGAAGCAGCAGCGCACAACGCCGCCATGGGCACCCAGATGACGGAACGGTTCTCCGCGCCGGGCGCCACCCTGGTGAAGCTGTTCGGCCGCCCGGACGAGGAATCCCGCGAGTTCGCGGCCCGCGCCGGCCGCGTCCGCGACATCGGCGTCCGCATGGCGATGCTGCAGTTCACTTTTGTCACGGCCCTGACCCTGGTCTCGGCGCTCGCACTCGCGCTGGTCTACGGCCTGGGCGGCTGGCTCGCCCTGGGCGGCCAGCTGGCGCCCGGTGACGTGGTGGTCCTCGCGCTCCTCCTGACCCGTCTCTACGCTCCGCTGACAGCCCTTTCCAACGCCCGCGTGGAAGTCATGAGCGCGCTGGTCAGCTTTGAACGGGTCTTTGAGATCCTGGACCTGAAGCCGCTCATCCAGCAGAAGCCCGACGCCGTTCCGGTTCCGGCCGGACCCGTGTCCGTGGAGTTCGACAACGTCCGGTTCGCCTATCCCTCGGCGGACAAGGTCTCGCTGGCCTCCCTGGAGGAAGTCTCCACCCTGGACACCCGCGGCGGCGAGGAGGTGCTGCACGGCGTCAGCTTCCGGGTGGAACCCGGGCAGACGGTGGCCCTGGTGGGCTCCTCGGGTGCCGGCAAGTCCACCATCGCCCAGCTGCTGTCGCGGCTGTACGACGTCGACTCCGGCGCCGTGCGTCTTGGCGGCACCACGCCGGGGACCGGACTGGACGTCCGGGACGCCACCTTCGATTCGCTCCGGGACACCCTGGGCATGGTCACCCAGGACGGCCACCTGTTCCATGAGACCATCGCTTCCAACCTCCGGCTGGCCCGTCCCGACGCCACCGATGAGGACATGTGGGACGTCCTGCGGCAGGCCCGGCTGGAGGCCATGATCAGGTCCCTGCCGGACGGGCTGGAGACGGTGGTGGGGGAGCGCGGCTACCGGCTTTCGGGCGGCGAACGCCAGCGGCTGACCATCGCCCGGCTCCTGATCGCCCAGCCCCGCGTCGTCATCCTCGACGAGGCCACCGCGGCACTGGACTCCACGAACGAAGCCGCCGTGCAGGCAGCCCTGGGCGCCGCACTCGAGGGCCGGACCGCCGTCGTGATTGCGCACCGGCTCTCCACCGTCCGCGCAGCCGACGCCATCCTGGTGGTGGAGGGCGGCCGAATCGTGGAACGCGGAACCCACACGGAACTGCTGGCTGCCGACGGCCGCTACGCCGAGCTGTACCGGACGCAGTTTGCCGAGGCCACGGCGGTGGCGCAGGAGTCCGTCCCCGAGTTCTAGGGGCCGGCCGCAGGCTGTTTCTCAGACCGCCCGCGCCGCCAGCAGGGGCAGGATGTGGTCCGTCAGCAGCGGCGCGAGGTCGTGGGGGAGGGCCGCACCCGCCGGCGCGCTGATGTCCAGCCACCGGATCTCGGCGATTTCAGCCGCGGGAGTGGCCTCCCATGTGCCCGGGGCGATGAAGACGGTGGCTTCGATGTCGGTGGCGGCCTCGTTCGCGGCGTCGGCGATCCAGACGCCCATGAGGTCGAGGTCCTCCGGACGGACCACGATGCCCACCTCTTCGGCGAGCTCGCGGGCGGCAGCCTGAACGGCGGTTTCGCCCGGTTCCGGCTTGCCGCCGGGGTGCATGAACATTGCCGTTCCCCGTTTCCGCACGGTCAGGAGGCGTCCGGCGTCGTCGAAGACACAGACGGCGGACACCACGATCCGGTCCTTCACTCGGGGATCCTTTCCAGGTGTGAGACCAGCAGCAGGTCCTTGCGGGGTCCCTTCACATCCCAGCTGTAGCTGAACACGTCCGGGCCCTGGTGGGTGTAGGACACGCGGTAGGTGTCCGGATCGCACCAGTGGGTGTCCAGGCTGGCATCAGGGGTGAAGCTCATGCGGTGGAACGGCCTGCCGTCCGGGAAGAACACGTCCAGCGCGTCCGTCCGCGCCGCGGGCTTCAGGACGTACTCGCGCGAGGCGGGGCCGGTGAAAGCAGGCCAGCACATGGTGCCTTCTTCGCGGAGGGCAAGGCCGCCGTCGTCTGTTGGGGTGTAAAGGACGACGCCGGAAAAGGTTCCCCGGGTGCCGTCCGCCCTGTCCAGCAGGTCCCGCTCCACCCGCCACCGGGCTTCGTGTCCGGGGCGGCGTTCAGGGCTGGCCGCCAGGCTGCCGAGGAGGTAATCGCGGAGGCTGGGCTCCGGGGAACTGGAGTTCAAGTGCCCTCGATTGGAATCGAACCAACGACACCGGCTTTAGGAGAGCCGTGCTCTATCCACTGAGCTACGAGGGCGGGCATCCGGTGGTTCGGCGGGGCCGGTCCGTCCGGACACGGTTACAAGCATACAAGGTGCGGGGCCGTACTACGCTCAAGGCATGAGTCCAGCCGCCACTGCCGCTCCCGCCGCCGCCTTCATCCCGAACGTTGCGTCCACCCGGCATTACATCGGGGCCTGGGCTGTTTTGAGCGTGCTGCAGTATTTCCTCGCGGAGGCAGTGGTGGCTGTGGCGTGGGCCGGGCCCCGTCCCTATGACCTGCGGACCGGATACATCAGCGACCTGGGTGCGCTTCACTGCGGCGCCTATTCCGGGCGGGATGTCTGCTCACCCTTGAACTGGCTGATGAATGCCTCGTTCGTGGTCCAGGGCCTGGGGCTGCTGCTGGGGGCGGTGCTGCTGACGTCGGGGTTGCTCCGTGTGGCGGCCCGGCCCGGCACCAAGGTAGATTGGCGCCGCCGGAAGCCCTGGCTTGCAGCGACGGCGGTCCGGCTGCTTACCGGAGCGGCCGGAGCCGGAACCGTGGTGGTGGGGCTGGTCCCGGAAGACCTCGGATCGCCCTGGCACTACGCCGGTGCCATCACGTACTTCATCACCGGCGGGGCCGCCCTGCTGGTGCTCGGCCTGCTCTGGCTGCGCAAAACCCCCATGGCGTGGTTCCTCCTGGTGTGCGGGGGTGTGTCGCTGGCAGCTACGGCGACCGGGGGCCTCACCCGCATGATGGTCCCCGAGCCCGGGACCCTGGAACGGCTGATGGGATATCCGGTGACGGTGGGCATGGCTGCCGCAGGCCTGGTTATTGCCCAGCGCGTGCACCGGCACCGCAAGGAACGGCGGGCTGCGGCCGCGGGGACAGCTGCCGTTTAGCGGTCCTTCCGCCTCCGGCTGTTGAGGAACACCCCTGCGGCGCCGGCCAGGAGGCTCAGCACCAAAAGCACCCACCCGGCAATGGTGAGGCCGGACGCCAAGGCAACCTGCCCGGCGTCGGGACCCGGCGTACCCATCATGGCGTCAATGGCCACGTTGCCCCACAGCCGGACCACGACGAACAGCATGGGAAGCGCCCAGAGGGCCCACCGCAAGGCTTTCTTCGCTACGTTGGTTCCGATCAGCAGCAGCCACGTGAAGCCGAAGATCAGCGGGAACAGTGTCCCGGCGGTCTTGTGGACGTAGCTCAGCTGGCCCAGGGCGTCGCCGTTCATGGCGCCCTGCAACCGGGCGATGTAGCCGGCATCGAACCCACCCACCAGCGAATCCGGCATGGCCTGGCCGTCCGAGAGCTGCGTCATCTGGTTCAGGGTCAGCAGGTGCAGGTACCAGAACAGGAACAGGCTGGCCACCACCCCGGCAATCACGATGAGATTGCTGTTGCCTTGCGCCTTCTCCGGTGTGCGCGTCGTGGTGGGGTTGACCACCGGTGGCAGGTGATGCTGCGGCACGGCCGCGTTGGCGCCGTGCTTCTTGATCCGCTGGGCAGGGGTTTTGGCCATGGCACCATTATCCCGCCCCATAAACTGAACCCATGACCACTGGCCGACACAGCGCAGCTGTTCTTGACCCCGCACTGGACGACTACGAACTGGCGGCGGCGCTGGTCCGTGAAGCCGGACAGCTGGCGCTCCTCATGCGCATGGCCGGCCTGGAGTCGGAGCAGAAGACCTCCGTGTCCGACGTCGTGACGGCAGCTGACCACGCCGCCGAGGCCTACGTGCTGGAGCAGCTGCGGCGCTGCCGGCCCGAGGACGGCATCCTGGGCGAGGAAGGCGCCTCCGTCCAGGGCACCAGCGGGCGTACCTGGGTGATCGACCCCGTGGACGGCACCTATAACTTCCTGCACGGCTCCACCTATTGGTGTTCAGCCATCGCCCTCAAGGACCGCCGCGACGTGCTGCTGGGCGCGGTTTTCCAGCCTGAGGAGGACAAGTTGTGGCTGGGCGGGCACAACAGGCCCGCTACCCTGAACGGCCAAGCGCTGACCTCCTTTTCCGATGGCGGCGGCAAGCGCAACAGCACGGCTGTCGCGGAACTTGGTGCGGCCACCTACATCCACCCCACCTGGCTGATGGACCCCATGTGCGCCATGCCGTGGCACGCTGCGGCCACCTCCGCGGCGTCCCTCCGCATGCTCGGTTCCGGTTCCTGCGACCTGGGCAGGGTGGCCGACGGGCAGCTGGGGTGCTGGTTCCAGCACAGTTGCCCGGAGTGGGACTGGCTGCCCGGCAAGGCAATCGTCCGTGCGGCCGGAGGCGCCGTGGACACCGTCCGGGTCAACGGGCTCGAGTGGTTCATAGCAGGAGGAACGACGGCGGTACGCCAGTTGCGTGCAGCCCTTGAGTCAGCGTCGGTGGCTTAAGAATCACGGCAGTAATCCACAGGCTGGAAGGCGTTGTCGGTCCCACCGCCTAGACTTGTAGGCACCATGGATATGTTGTTTGACCCGTACTCTGACGGACCGTTCAAGGCCGCTCCCGCCGCTACCGCCCGCACCAGGACGGGGCCGGAGGGGGTTGCCACCACGGCCGGGCCGGGCGGAATACCGGGCTCCGGCATGGATGGGCAGCACCAGTCCGGCGGCTGGCAGCAGGCCAACCGGAACGGCGGGAACCGGCACGACGACGGCGGCCACCACCATGGCGGCCACCGCCCGGACGCGGCCCAGTTGCTGGAGGGGCTGAACCCACAGCAGGAGGAGGCCGTCAAGCACGGCGGGTCGGCGCTGCTGATCGTTGCCGGCGCCGGATCGGGCAAGACCCGCGTCCTCAGTAACAGGATCGCGTACCTGATCGCCACCGGCCGGGCCCACCACGGCGAGATCCTGGCCATTACCTTCACCAACAAAGCCGCGGCGGAAATGCGGGAACGCATCGAGGCCCTGGTGGGCGGGCGCGCCAAGATCATGTGGATCTCCACGTTCCACTCGTCCTGCGTCCGGATCCTCCGGCAGGAAGCGGCCAACGTTGGCTTGAAGTCAAACTTCTCCATCTACGACTCCGCCGACTCCCTGCGGCTGGTCACCCAGGTGTCCAAGGCGCTGGACCTGGACCCCAAGAAGTTTGCGCCCAAGGCCATCCAGCACAAGATCTCGGCGCTGAAGAACGAACTGATCGACGCCGATTCCTTTGCCTCGGCAGCCAACTACAACGACCCCTTTGAACACGCTGTGGCGGACGTCTACAAGGGCTACACCCAGCGCCTTCGCCAGGCCAACGCCATGGACTTCGACGACCTCATCGCCGAGACGGTTTACATGTTCCGGGCCTTCCCTGCGCTGGCCGAGTCCTACCGGCGCCGGTTCCGCCATGTCCTGGTGGACGAGTACCAGGACACCAACCACGCCCAGTACGCGCTGGTGCGGGAGATTGTGGGGGAAGGGCCGGGAGCCTCGGAACTCACCGTGGTGGGCGACTCGGACCAGTCCATTTATGCCTTCCGCGGCGCGGACATCCGGAACATCGTGGAGTTCGAAAAGGACTACCCGGAAGCCCGGACCATTAAGCTGGAACAGAACTACCGTTCCACCCAGAACATCCTGAGCGCCGCCAACTCCGTGATCTCGCGCAACCCCAACCGGCCGGAAAAGCGCCTGTGGACTGCCGAGGGCGAAGGCCACAAGATCATTGGGTACGTCGGCGAAAACGAGCACGACGAAGCGCAGTTCATTGCCAAGGAGATCGACAGGCTCCAGGACGAGGAAAACTTGCGCCCCGGTGACGTCGCCATCTTCTACCGCACCAACGCGCAGTCCCGCTCCATTGAAGACGTCCTGGTGCGCGTGGGCCTGCCATACAAGGTTGTTGGCGGCACGCGCTTCTACGAGCGCAAGGAGATCAAGGACGCCCTGGCTTACCTGCGCGTCCTGGTGAACCCGGACGACGACGTCAACCTCCGCCGGGTGCTGAACGAGCCAAAGCGGGGCATCGGCGACCGCGCCGAAGGAGCCATCGCAGCCCTGGCCGAGCGGGAGCGGACATCCTTCATGGCCGCGGCGCGCCGGGCGGACCAGGCACCGGCAATGGCCACCCGTTCCGTCAACGCCGTGCTGGGCTTCGTGAAAATGCTCGATGACCTAGCTGAGGTAGCCGCCGGGTCCGGGGCTGCCGCAGCACTCGAAGCCGTCCTGGAACAGACCGGCTACCTTGCCGCGCTCCGCTCCAGCACCGATCCGCAGGACGAATCCCGTGTGGAGAACCTGGCCGAGCTCGTGGCCGTGGTGCGCGAGTACGAACAGGAAAATCCGGAAGGGTCGCTGGCGGCATTCCTGGAACAGGTGTCCCTGGTGGCGGACGCCGACCAGATCCCGGATGCCCCCGGCGCGGACATCGACGAAGCCGTGGCCGAGGCCAAGCGGCTGGGCGTGGTGACGCTCATGACCCTGCACACTGCCAAGGGCCTGGAATTCCCGGTGGTGTTCCTTACCGGAATGGAGCATGGGCTTTTCCCGCACCAGCGATCCGCCACAGATCCCAAGGAACTGGCGGAGGAACGCCGGCTGGCCTACGTGGGCCTCACGCGTGCCCGCAAGCGCCTGTACGTCACCCGGTCCGAAGTGCGCAGCATGTGGGGCCAGAGCCAGTACAACCCAGCCAGTCAGTTCCTGGAGGAAATCCCCGCGGAACTCCTGGAATGGAAACGGGAGGGAACCAGCAGGCAGGCCGGCGGCTGGGGCGGCGGCTCCATCGGGTCCGGCCGATACAGCGGGTCCTTCTGGGGAGCAGGCACGGCCCGCGGTGCAGCTGCGGACTCCTCGGCCGGCTTCAACGCCGATGTTCCGGCCTTCATCGCCAAGAACCGGGTGCAGCCGCAGAAGGAAATCATCGCGGTCAGCGTAGGGGACAAGGTCAACCACACCAGCTTTGGCAACGGGACTGTCCTGGCGCTGGAAGGTGCGGGGGACAAGACCGTAGCCAAGGTCAAGTTCGATGTCGGCGAGAAGCGGCTGCTGCTCCGGTACGCGCCGCTGACTAAGCTGGACGCCTAAAGCGGGCCCCGTCCCGGGGCATAATGGAGGCCATGCGACGGACTATTTGGGGGATGCTCGCAGCCCTTCTCTGCATCACTGCCACGGGGTGCAGCGTAACCACCAAGGATCCCGGCTATGTCCCGCCCGCCCCGCTGAAGCCCATGGAACAGCTTGAGAAAGCGCCCCTGGCGGAGGCGAAGGCGTTTTCGAGCGGCACCGACGTCCTCTCCTTCATTACCGCGGACGGGACCGTCGCCTGCTCACTCACCTCTGCCCGCGGCGAGCACCTGAACCTTCCCTATGAGCAGAACCGCTACACCGACTCCGCCAACAACAAGCTGCCCATCGTTCCTGTGGCTCACTGCGAGCTGGCCACCTACCCGGCACCGCAACCGGGCGACATTAAGGACGACTGTGCCGGGACCCACCTGGGCTACCTGGGTGGAGTTGCGCTGCTGGTCCCGGAAAGCGCCGGGTACGGGGAATGCCGCTCCGGCGTCACATCCATGGAAGCAACCTATGGACCCAAGGGAACCAAAGCGGGCCCACTGACCCAGTTGCCCGTGCTTCCGGACGGCCAGACCCTGGAACGCAACGGGCTGCGCTGCTCCGCCTACAACGGGGGAGTGGCGTGCGGAAACGTCTCCGCCGGCGTCGGATTTTTCGTTTCCCCCGAACGTTACGAACTGATCGCCGGGCCGCCCGCAAACAGCCCGAAAGCCCAGCCGGAGGCCCCAAAAACCCCGTAAATCCGCGGTTTTTCTACGCCCCATAGAATAGTGTGCTTACTCACATAAGAGGTAGTCTGGGACGGCCCGGTCCCTCCAAAGGACTAGAGTTCCCCATGGAGCATTACGCCGCGTGGCTCGTTTCCAGACAGGCCGCCGGTGCGTGCAATCCGCAGCCCGGTCATCGTCTCTTCGATGGTGCCCGACTGTACCGAAACTACTTCGACGTAGAAGGACACTAAACCGTGGACCTGTTTGAATACCAGGCGCGCGATATGTTCGAGGCGCACGGTGTACCCGTGCTTGCCGGCATCGTGGCGTACACCCCAGAAGAAGCAAAGGCAGCTGCCGAGAAGATCGGCGGCGTTACCGTTGTCAAGGCACAGGTCAAGGTAGGCGGCCGCGGCAAGGCCGGCGGCGTCAAGGTGGCAAAGTCCGCCGACGAGGCATTTGAACACGCCTCCAACATCCTGGGCATGGACATCAAGGGCCACACCGTCAAAAAGGTGATGATTGCCCAGGGTGCGGACATCGCCGAGGAATACTACTTCTCCGTCCTGCTGGACCGGGCCAACCGCAACTACCTGGCCATGTGCTCGGTTGAAGGCGGCATGGAAATCGAACAGCTCGCCGTCGAACGCCCCGAAGCGCTGGCCAAGATCGCCATCGACCCCGCCGTGGGCATCGACCAGGCCAAGGCCGACGAAATCGTCGCAGCCGCCGGCTTCCCCGAGGAACTGCGCGGCAAGGTTGCCGGCGTCATCCTCAAGCTCTGGGACGTCTTCAAGAAGGAAGACGCCACCCTGGTGGAGGTCAACCCGCTGGTCAAGACCGGCAACGGTGACATCCTGGCCCTCGACGGCAAGGTCTCCCTGGACGAGAACGCCGACTTCCGCCACCCCAAGCACGCACAGCTTGAGGACAAGGACGCAGCTGACCCGCTTGAGGCCAAGGCAAAGGCGCAGGACCTCAACTACGTGAAGCTGGACGGCGAAGTGGGCATCATCGGCAACGGCGCCGGCCTGGTCATGTCCACCCTCGACGTCGTTGCCTACGCCGGCGAGAACCACGGCAACGTCAAGCCCGCCAACTTCCTGGATATCGGCGGCGGAGCCTCGGCAGAAGTCATGGCTGCCGGCCTGGACGTCATCCTGGGCGATGAGCAGGTCAAGTCCGTGTTCGTCAACGTCTTCGGCGGCATCACCGCCTGTGACGCCGTCGCCAAGGGCATCGTCGGTGCACTGGCCGAGCTGGGCACCTCCGCCAACAAGCCGCTGGTAGTCCGCCTCGACGGCAACAACGTCGAGGAAGGCCGCCGCATCCTCACCGAGGCCAACCACCCGCTGGTTACCCTGGCCGCCACCATGGACGAGGGCGCCGACAAGGCCGCCGAGCTCGCCAACGCAGCTAAGTAAGGGACGCACCATGTCTATCTACCTCAACAAGGACTCCAAGGTCATCGTCCAGGGCATCACCGGCGGCGAAGGCACCAAGCACACCGCCCTGATGCTCAAGGCCGGCACCAACATCGTTGGCGGTGTCAACGCCCGCAAGGCCGGCACCACGGTCCTGCACGGCGAGAAGGAAATCAACGTCTACGGCACCGTCAAGGAAGCCATGGCTGAAACCGGCGCCGACGTCTCCATCGTCTTCGTGCCGCCGGCATTCACCAAGAACGCCGTGGTTGAAGCCATCGAGGCCGGCATCGGCCTGGTCGTGGTCATCACCGAAGGCGTTCCCGTCCAGGACTCCGCCGAATTCTGGGCCCTGGCCCAGTCCAAGGTGGACGCCGACGGCAACCAGGTCACCCGAATCATCGGCCCGAACTGCCCCGGCATCATCACCCCCGGCGAAGCACTGGTTGGCATCACCCCCGCCAACATCACCGGCAAGGGCCCCATCGGCCTGGTGTCCAAGTCCGGCACGCTGACCTACCAGATGATGTACGAACTGCGCGACCTGGGCTTCTCCACCGCCATCGGCATCGGCGGCGACCCCATCATCGGCACCACCCACATCGACGCCCTGGCCGCGTTCGAGGCTGACCCCGAGACCAAGGCCATCGTCATGATCGGCGAAATCGGCGGCGACGCAGAAGAGCGCGCGGCCGACTTCATCAAGGCCAATGTCACCAAGCCGGTTGTCGGCTACGTGGCTGGCTTCACCG
The DNA here is from genome assembly GCF_006715285.1 of Arthrobacter sp. SLBN-83. Lineage (NCBI taxonomy): Bacteria > Bacillati > Actinomycetota > Actinomycetes > Micrococcales > Micrococcaceae > Arthrobacter > Arthrobacter sp. SLBN-83. The sequence goes on along the minus strand of NZ_VFMX01000001.1, from coordinate 502,737 downwards.
CCCCCGAAGGCAAGACCATGGGCCACGCAGGCGCCATCGTCTCCGGCTCCGCCGGTACGGCCCAGGCCAAGAAGGAAGCCCTTGAGGCAGCCGGCGTGAAGGTTGGCAAGACGCCTTCCGAGACCGCCAAGCTGCTCCGCGAGGTCTACTCAGCCCTCTAGCAGTACGCACGGCGCGGGGTCACCCCAGCCCGGTCTTCAAGGAGGCCGGCACGGGGAGGCCCCGCGTCTGCTTGTTTAACACGGCGGTTCAGCAAACGACGACGGCGGGCGGCTGACCGAGGGCGTCGAGTAATGTTGAGTAAGGCAAATCAGGGGGCGCCGCGCGCCCAGGCAGGGGATGGACGATGGCAGAAAAGCGACGCAGCCTGGTCGACGCCGTCGTGGATAAAGTCCTGGAGCACATCCTCAGCGGTGAGATTAAGGCCGACGACGCCCTTCCGCCTGAAGCTGACATTGCCAAGGAGTCCGGGGTCAGCAGGCTGACGGCACGTGAAGCGATGAACGTCCTGAAGGCCCAAAACGTGGTCTACGTAAGGCGTGGGCTCGGGACGTTCGTCAACCCTCCGGAACGATGGACCGGCATGGACGCCATCATGCAGGCAGCCTCCAGGGGAGTGGCCTCCGACCAGGTAGCGCTGCGGCTCCTTGAAGTCCGCCGCATGGTGGAGACCGGGGCCGCTGAACTTGCCGCCTCCCGCCACCGGCCGGCCGATCTCGCAGCCCTGCAAGACAGCGTGGACCGGATGGAAGCAGCGCACCAGTCAGGCGATGTTGACGCCCTCACCGTGGCGGACATCGCCTTCCATGACACAGTCCTGCGCGCTTCGGGCAACCCCTTTGTGCCGGCCCTGCTGGGCCAGTTGTCCACGCTGCTGTATGCCATGCGGCGGGAGACATCGGCGTTCCCGGACGTCCAGCGCCACGCGATCCACCACCACAAGATGGTCCTCGCTGCCATTGCCGCCGGCGACCCTGCCACTGCCCGCTCCACCATGGACGCGCACATCACCCAGACCTTCGAGGACTACGAGCAGTTCCTTGCCATGTCCAGCCGCACGGAAGCCACTGCCGGCTAAGAGGCCCTTCTGCTCCAACACTCCTGTGTTGACGCTCGCCTTCCCCTGTGACTACAATCTCAGTCAGACATCAGACATCTGATATCAGCATCCCCGCAAAATGCCGCCAGCCAAAGGAGTCTTCATGCGCGCGCATTCCCTTTTCAAGGGTCCCCACACAGAAGCGGCAGGTACGCGATGACCTCCCGTGCCGCCGCCCCCGCACTCAGCGAACTGGGCGAGACCACCCTCCGCAAGGTTCGCCGGAGGCTCATGCCCCTGATCGTCCTGCTCTACTTCATTGCCTACCTCGACCGGAACAACGTAGGCTTCGCCAAGCTCGGCATGCAGGGGGACATCGGCCTGACCGAAGCCGCCTACGGCCTGGGTGCAGGCATCTTCTTCCTGGGCTACGCCCTGCTGGAAATCCCGAGCAACGGCGGCATGTACCGCTTCGGCGCCCGCAAATGGATTGCCCGCATCCTGATCAGCTGGGGCATCTTCGCCACGGCCATGTTCCTGGTGAACGGCGAAGCCACCTTCTACGTCATCCGCTTCCTCCTTGGTGCTGCCGAAGCCGGCTTCTTCCCCGCCATCCTCTTCTACCTGACCCTCTGGTTCCCGGCAGCGCAGCGCGTGACCGTGCTGGGCATCTTCATCCTGGCCCAACCCATCTCCAACGCCCTCGGCGCTCCCGTGTCCGGCATGCTCCTGAACCTGGAAGGCGTGGCCGGCCTGCACGGCTGGCAGTGGCTCTACATCCTTGAAGGCATCCCCGCGATCATCCTGGGCATCATCACGCCCTTCGTCATGACGGACCGCCCCGAGCACGCCAAATGGCTCAAGCCGGAAGAGCGCGAGTGGCTCTCCATCACCATGAACGCGGAGCTGGCTGACAAGCAGAAAACCGGAAACCACAACTTCCTTGCAGGCTTGAAGGACTCCCGCACCATCGCCTACTCCGCGCTGTACTTCGGGCTGGTCTGCGGAATCTACGGGCTCGGCCTCTGGCTGCCCACCATCGTCAAGGCGCTCGGATCGTTCGACTCAACGCAGGTTGGATTCATCGTCTTCATTCCGTACGCCATCGCGGCAGTGTTCGTCTACTTCTGGAGCAAGCGCTCGGACCGTACCGGGAACCGCGTTTGGCACGCCAGCATCAGCATGGTGCTCGCCGCCGTCGGCCTCCTGGGTGCAGGCTTCCTGCTGCCGGTCAACGCGGTACTCGCCATGGTGTTCCTGACCCTCGCGGCGATGGGCATCTACTCGGCCATCGCACCGTTCCTCGCAATGCCCTCCGCCGCCCTCACCGGGGCTGCGGCCGCGGCGGGATTGGCCATGGTCAACTCGCTCGGCAACCTGGGCGGCTTCGTGGCCCCCTACATCGTGGGCATCCTCAAGGACGCCACCGGAAACAGCCAGACCGGCCTGGTCTTCCTGGCCGCCTGCCTCGCCGTGACGGCAGCCGCCACCTACCTTTACGCACGCAAGCGGCCTGAAGGTGTCTCCGCACCCGGTGCCACCGTTCCTGCCGCCGAAACCCACTAGGACATACCAATGACAACTCAGCACGCATTCCCCGCAGAACGCACCGCAGTCCTCACCGGGGCCGCATCGGCCCGCGGCATTGGCCGCGCAACGGCCGACCGCCTGGCAAGCGAGGGCTGGTCCATCGCCATCCTGGACATCAATGCCGAAGACGCCAAGGCCGCCGCCGCGGAAATCGGCTCCAGCCGGGCCGTCAAGGCCATCGGCGTCGGCGCGGACGTCTCGGACGAAGCATCCGTGGACCGCGCCATCACGGAGATCGAGCAGGCACTTCCGCCGATCGTTGGACTGGTCAACCTCGCCGGCATCAGCTCGCCCACCCCCTTCATGGAAACCACGGTTGCTGAATGGGACAAGGTCTTTGCCATCAACATGCGCGGCACCTTCCTGGTGTCGCAGCGGGTACTCAAGGGCATGATCGAGCGGGAGCTGGGCAGGATCGTCAGCATCTCCTCGATTTCCGCCCAGCGCGGCGGGGGCACCTACTCCAAGGTTGCCTACAGCGCCTCCAAAGCCGGCATTCTCGGGTTCACGCGTGCCCTGGCCCGCGAAGTGGGCGAGCACAACATCACCGTGAACGCCATCGCGCCTGGCCCGATCGACACCGACATCATGGGCGGGACCCTGACTGAAGAGCGCAAGGCCCAGATGTCCGAGGGGATCATGATGGGCCGCGTAGGCACCCGCGAGGAAGTGGCCGCGCTGATTGCGTTCCTGCTCAGCGCGGACGCCGGCTACATCACGGCCGCCACCTATGACATCAACGGCGGCCTGCAGGTCTCCTAGGACCCCCCGAGCCTGAAGGCGCCGGGCTGCCCACGGCGGCCCGGCCCCTTCAGGGCGCTGTGCCCTTAACACTCGCGTTTGCGAGCCTCTCCCGGCTATAGGATTTCTACATGGCAACCAAGAAGCAGGCCGCTGGCGGCGTGAGCAGGCAGGTCCTCGCCGACCACGTTTATGAAGCGCTTCTTGTTGCCCTGATGGACGGCCGGCTGGAGGCCGGTACACCCGTCAGCATCGACGGGATGGCGCGGGAACTTGACGTTTCCCCAACACCAGTACGGGAGGCGCTCGCCCGGCTGGAAGCCACCGGAATGGTCCGGAGGATGGCTCTGCGCGGTTACCGCGTAGCGCCACTGTTCTCGCCGGAAGAGCTGGCAGACCTCATGGACGCCAGGCTGGTAATCGAGCCGGCCAACGCCTTCATGGCCTGCAAGCACGCGGATCCGGAACTGACCGAGCAGCTGCAACAGGCCATCGAAGACCTGAAGGCAGCCCCCCGCGGTCCGTCCTTCGCCGAATTCCGCGCCTACTGGGAAGCCGATGAACGTTTCCACCGCCTCATCGCAGAATTCGCGGACAACCAGTTCCTGCTGTCCGCCTACAATGCGCTGGGCGGCCAGGTACAGCGTTTCCGCTTCTTCGGCGGCTTGGGCGTGACCGACGCCGACTATGCCATCGCCGAGCACACCGAAATCCTCAAGGCCTTTGAGGCAGGCGACGCCGAACTGGCCCGGCAAAAAATGATCGACCATATTGAGGGCGTCAAGCAGCGCTCACAGCACGACAGCGAAGTTCGCAGCTAGCAGTTCCGCCCTGGCGCACGCTCGCGGTGCGCTGCCGCCGCCCTCAACCCTGCGCTGAGCAGGCATAACAAACAGGCCCTTGACAGGGAACACAAGCAGCGTAGATCCTATAGGAAATGCGATTTAGATCTGGAGTGACAATGCCGTACACCGCTGAAAACTGGCCCATCGCCGCCGCCCTGCTGCAGTTCCCGGGAACCAGGCCCGATGGAACCACCGTGCAGGACGCCCCCGCCAGCGACTGGCAGATGGTCTTCGAGGAAGTGGCCGACGCCGGCTTCACCAACGCCGACCTCACCGACAGCTGGGTTCGCCCCGGCGACCTCTCGCCCGCCCGCCTCGATGAGTTGAAGTCCGCCGCCACCGCCGCCGGTCTTGGACTGCCTTCCATCTCCGCCATCCGCCGCAGCGTCATCGAGGAGGCCAACTGGGAAGACAACCTGGCCTACACCCACCGCACCCTCGAAGCCGCAGCGCACCTCGGCTGCGAGGTCGTGTCGATCGGCCTGCACCAGGCCATCACCCCCGAGCAGCAGAAGCAGCTGTGGTTCTGGACCGTTGAAGGCCACAAGGATCCGGCGGGGGACAAGGAAACGTGGAACAACGCCGTCACCCGCATCCGTGAAGTGGGCAAGCACGCCGCGGAACTCGGCCTCCTGGTATCGCTGGAGATGTACGAGGACACCTACCTGGGGACGGCCGATTCCTCCGTGCAGCTGGTCCAGGACATCGACCTGCCCAACGTCGGCCTGAACCCGGACCTGGGCAACCTGATTCGCCTTCACCGTCCCATCGAGGACTGGCGCGAAGTGGTGCACAAGACCCTGCCGTACTCCAACTACTGGCACGTCAAGAACTACATCCGCGATGAGGACCAGGCACGGGACCAGTACGTCGCCATGCCGGCCCCCATGGAATCCGGCCTCATCAGCTACCGCGAGGCCTTCCAGTTCGCCATCTCCGTTGGCTTCCAGGGCATCATCTGCACCGAACACTACGGTGGCGACGGCCTGAGCGTCACCGCCACCAACCAGGACTACCTGCGCCGCCAGGTCCTGCCCAAGCGCGAAGGCTACGCGCTGGGCACCAGCCTGGTGGCCCAGGGCCGGCAAACCCCGGCGGCAGTTCCGGCCCGCTAACCCGGCATCCCAACCGACAACCGGTTCGACGAGGAATCATGACAAAGATATTTGACGATCCAGCGCAGTTCGCAGACGACGCCCTCGACGGCTTCGTCGCCGCCAACCGCCAGTACGTGGCCCGCGTTGACGGCGGTGTGGTCCGCTCCACCGAATCACCCGAGGGCCAGGTGGCAGTGGTCATCGGCGGCGGATCCGGCCACTACCCGGCCTTCGCCGGCCTGGTGGGCGCCGGACTCGCTGCCGGGAGCGCCTGCGGCAATATGTTTGCTTCCCCCTCCGCGGGGCAGGTGTACCGCGTTGCCAAGGCATCGCAGACCGGCGGCGGCGTCCTGCTGAGCTACGGCAATTACGCGGGGGACGTGCTCCACTTCGGCCAGGCGCAGGAGAAGCTGAACGCCGAGGGCATTGAAACCCGGACCGTCCTGGTTACCGATGACATCGCCAGCGCTCCGCTCGAAGAAATTGGCAAGCGCCGGGGCATCGCCGGAGACCTCACCGTCTTCAAGGTGGCCGGGGCGGCAGCAGAAGCGGGCCTGGACCTGGACGAGGTGGAGCGGCTCGCCATCAAGGCCAACCACCACACCCGTTCGCTCGGTGTGGCCTTCGCCGGGTGCACCCTTCCCGGAGCCGAGGAGCCGTTGTTCACTGTCCCCGAAGGCATGATGTCGGTGGGCCTGGGCATCCACGGCGAACCGGGCATCTCCGAACAGCCACTGCCTACCGCCAGCGAGCTTGCCAAGTTGCTGGTGGACGGTCTGCTGAAGGACAAGCCGGACACTGCGGGCCGCCGGGTGGCACCCATCCTCAATGGCCTGGGAACGGTCAAGTACGACGAACTGTTCCTGCTGTTCGGCAAGGTCGAGGCCCTGCTCACCGAAGCCGGACTGGAGATCGTTGAGCCCGAGTGCGGTGAACTGGTCACCAGCCTGGACATGTCCGGCCTGTCCCTGACGCTGTTCTGGCTGGATGAGGAACTGGAGAAGTTCTGGTCCGCGCCGGCTGACACCCCTGCCTTCCGCAAGGGCAACCTGGCTCCCCGGCGCGCACGGTCTGTGGAGTCCCTCGCGGAGGCCGGGACGGCGCCGGTGCTGGCCGCCACCCCTGCGTCGACTGCCTTGGCCGCCACGGCCCTGGACGCGCTGAAGGAAGCTCAGGCCGTCGTCGTCGAACACGAAGAAACACTCGGCAAGCTGGACGCAATCGCCGGGGACGGCGACCACGGCATTGGCATGCGCCGCGGCGTTGATGCCGCCGTTGCCGCCGCCGAAAAGTCCCACGCTGCCGGCGCGGGGCTCGAGGAACTCCTCGCCGCGGCGGGGGAGCAGTGGGCCGAGCGCGCAGGTGGCACCTCCGGGGCCCTCTGGGGCGCGGCCGTCACCGCGGTTGGAAAGACCCTCGGCAGCAAGGACTCCTACACTTCCGCAGACGCAGCGGCAGCCGTCAACGCCCTCCGTGACGCCATCGTCACCCTGGGCAAGGCGGAAGCAGGGGACAAGACCATGGTGGACGCGCTGCTTCCGTTCGCCGACACCTTCAGCAAGGCAATTGACGACGGCGACAGCCTGGCTGCCAGCCTTCGTGCAGCAGCGGAGGCGGCGGCAAAGGCCGCTGACGCAACTGCCGAGCTCAGCCCGAAGAAAGGCCGGGCCCGGCCGCTGGCGGAAAAGAGCCTGGGCCATCCGGACCCCGGGGCCGTGTCCTTCGGACTCATCGCCCGCAGGGTGGCCGACTACGCCGCCACCATCGAAAGCTCCTAAGGAGAACATCATGACCGAGAACACCCAGCCAGGCTGGCGCATCGTCGTCGGCAACGACGAAGCAGGCGTTGAATACAAGAACGCCCTGCGCGAACTTCTGGAGGCGGACCCCCGCGTTGCCTCGGTGGAGGACGTAGGAGTCGGCGCCGACGACTCCACCGCCTACCCGCACCTGGCCGTTGCAGCAGCCCGCAAGGTGGCCGCCGGAGAAGCGGACCGCGCGCTGCTGATCTGCGGCACCGGCCTGGGCGTGGCCATTTCGGCCAACAAGGTACCGGGCATCCGCGCGGTCACCGCCCACGACAGCTACTCCGTGGAACGCTCCGTGCTGTCCAACAACGCGCAGGTGCTGACCATGGGCCAGCGCGTCATCGGCCTGGAACTTGCCAAGAAGCTGGTAGGCGAGTGGCTCAACTACCGCTTTGATGAAAACTCCGCATCCGCGGCCAAAGTAGACGCCATCTGCTCCTATGAGGGCGCGTCGGAAGGACTTGAAACCAAATGAGCACCCGTAACATCGCCGTCGTCGGCTCCGGCTACATGGGCGGCGGAATCGCCCAGGTCCTGGCACTCGCCGGAGCCCGCGTGGCCCTGGCGGACGTCTCCGCCGAAATCGCACAGGGAAACTACGAACGGCTGCTGACGGAATCCGACGAGTTCGTTGCGGCGGGCCTCTTCCCGGCCAACGCCACGGACCTGCTCAAGGAAAACCTTTGGGCAGCCAAAGACATCGAAGAAGCAGTGTCCGGCGCCGAGTACATCGAGGAGGCCGTGCCGGAAGTCCTCGAGATCAAGCACGCCACCCTGGGCCGGATCAGCGCCGCAGCCCGCCCGGACGCCATCATCGGCTCCAACACCTCCACCATCTCCATTGCCAAACTGGCCGAGGTAGTGGAAAACCCGGAGCGCTTCCTGGGCGTCCACTTCTCCAACCCGGCACCGTTCATCCCCGGCGTGGAAGTCATCCCGCACGAGGGAACCTCCGAGGCCACCGTGCAGGCGGCGCGCACCATTGTGGGGGAGACCGGCAAGGAAACCGCCACCGTCAAGGACGTCACCGGCTTCGTGCTCAACCGGCTCCAGTACGCCCTCTTCCACGAGGCGGCCCAGGTGGTGGAGGAAGGCATCGCCAGCGCGGAGGACGTGGACACCCTGGTCCGCACCACCTTCGGCTTCCGGCTGCCGTTCTTCGGCCCCTTTGCCATCGCCGACATGGCAGGACTGGACGTTTACGCCTTCTGCTACAAGTCGCTGCAGACCGGCTTCCCGGAACGGTTCGCCACCCCGAAGATCCTGCAGGAAAAGGTCGACGCCGGCCAGCTTGGCACCAAGACAGGCTCCGGTTTCCTCGACGTCCCCGCCGACCGCACCGCAGCCCTGGTTGCCTACCGGAACAAGGCGTACGTCGCCATGCAGAAGCTCATCGAGGAACTGGGCCCGGCCCCGCTGTCCTGAGTTTTTCGGACCGCAACGCTTTCCGGGACCACACCACCCCCTTTAGAAGGAACACTTCATGACAGCATTCCCCGCAGACCGCACGGTGATCGTTACCGGCGCAGTCTCCGAGCGCGGCATCGGCCGTGCCACCGCCGACTACCTGGCCGAGCGCGGCTGGAACATCGGCGTGATCGACCTCGATGACGCCGCCTGCAAAGCAGTGGCCAAGGAACTTGCCGGGAAGCACAGCGTCAAGGCCCACGGTGCCGGCGCCAACGTGGCCGACGAAGCGTCGGTCCGGGCCGCCATCGACGAGATCGAAGCCGAACTGCCGCAGCTGGTGGCCCTGGCCAACATCGCCGGCGTCAGCTCACCGGTGCCCTACCTGGAACTCGACAGCGCCGAGTGGGACCGCGTCATCAACATCAACATGAACGGCGTCCACTATGCCACCCGCCGGGCAGCCGAATCGATGGCCAGGAACCGGCTGGGCCGGATCGTCAACATCTCCTCCGTCTCCGCACAGCGCGGCGGCGGAACCTTCAGCAAGACCCCGTACTCGGTGGCCAAGGCCGGTGTCATCGGCCTGACCCGTGCCACCGCCCGCGAACTGGGTGAGTACGACATCACCGTCAACGCCATCTCGCCGGGTCCGATCGACACGGACATCATGGGCGGCACCCTCAGCGAGGAACGCAAGGATGAGCTGGTCAAGGACCTGGTGGTGAACCGGGTGGGCACCACCCGCGACATCGCCGCGGCCATCTCCTTCCTCATCGGCGAGGACGCCGGTTACATCTCCGGCCAGACGCTGAATGTCGACGGCGGGCTGTACATGCACTAACGGCACCAGCTACCGCCAACCACATAGCTGAATGCCAAAACAAAGCCCGCGGGCCGCCGGCCCGCGGGAATTACCAACGTCACCACTCGAAGGAGAGTGTTGTGTCCGAAACCACCGCAACATCCAAGGAGCTTCTGGCCCGTCCGGTCCTGAAGTCCGCGATCTTCAAGGCGGCCCGCCGGCTCATGCCGATGCTGGTCATCCTGTACGTCGTTTCGTTCCTGGACCGCACCAACGTCGGCTTTGCCGAGGCGGCGCTGGGAACAGACAAGGGTGTGTCCGCCGCGGCCTTCGCCCTGGGCGCCGGCATCTTCTTCATTGGCTATGCGATCTTCGAGATCCCCAGCAACCTGCTGCTCAAGAAGGTCGGCGCCAAGATCTGGCTGGCACGCATCGCCATCACCTGGGGCATCGTCTCGGCGTGCTTCGCCTTCGTGCAGGGCGAGACTTCGTTCGTAATCCTGCGGTTCCTCCTGGGCGTGACCGAAGCCGGCCTGTTTCCCGGCGTGATCATGTACCTGGCTGAATGGTTCCCCAACAAGGTGCGCGTGCAGATGTTCGCCATCTTCTACCTGGCCCAGCCGTTCTCCCAGATGATCGGCAACCCGCTGTCGGGCTGGTTGATCAACATCGGCGACCAAGTGCCCGGCCTGCGCGGCTGGCAGGTCATGTTCTTCGTCGAAGGCCTCCTGGCCGTCCTGGCAGGCATTGCTGCTTTCTTCTTCCTGATCAACGGCCCGGAAAAGGCCAAGTTCCTCAGCAATGACGAGAAATACGCGTTGAAGGAAGTCATGGCGCTGGAGGACACCGTCAAGGATGAGCACGGCCCGCGCGGCATCCTCGCGGCCTTGCGCAACGGCCGCGTCTGGTACTTCACCATCATCTACTTCTGCCTCCAGATCGCGGTCTATGGCGTGACGTTCTTCCTGCCGCAGCAGGTGTCCTCGCTGACCGGGCAGAAGGTGGGGCTCGCCGTCGGCCTGCTGATTGCCGTCCCATGGTTCTTCGGGATCTTCTCCTGCTACTTCATCGGAAAGGCTGCCGACACCGTAGCCAAGCGCCGTAAGTTCGGCACCATCCTGTTCATCTCCACCGGTCTGTGCATCTTCGGGTCTGCCTGGGCGGGAACCAACCACCAGCCGGTGCTGGGCATGATCTTCATTACCCTGGCAGTCTGCAGCTTCCTGGCCGTCGGTCCTGTGGTCTGGGCTTACCCCACCGCGTTCCTCGCGGGTTCAGCTGCTGCCGCCGGCATCGGCCTGATCAACTCCCTGGGCAACCTGGGCGGCTTCGTGGCTCCCATCCTCCGGACCGCCGTCAACGAGGCAACCCAGTCGCCCACCGGGTCCATGGGCGTCTATGCCCTGGGTATCATGCCGTTCGTAGCGGCGGCCATGATGTTCGCCACCCGGCGGTTCAAGAACAAGGCCGACGACCTGCTCGACTGAGCGGGCCGTACCACCCACGCAAGGAATCCATGAGCACCTCCGGCAGCAACGCAGGCAACGGCACCCTCTACATCGGTGTCAGCACCAAAATGTACCTGGGCTACCAGGCAAGCCTGCGTTGGCTGTCGGAGGTGCGCTCCATTGTGGACGAAAGGCCTGGACTGGCTGGTAGTGCGCCGGTCCGGGTCTTCGTCATCCCGTCCTTCCCGGTCCTGGAATCCGCCGGCCGGATCCTGGACGGTTCGCCCATCCTGCTTGGCGCGCAAAACTGCGCCTGGGGGGACGGGCCGTTGACCGGAGAAGTCAGCCCCGGGATGCTAGCCGAACTCGGCGTCTCACTCGTCGAGATCGGCCATGCCGAACGCCGCAAACTCTTCGCCGAGGATGACGCCACGGTGGCACGCAAGGTGCGTGCCGCCGTCGGCCATTCCCTCACCCCGCTGCTCTGCATCGGTGAGCCGGAAAGGCTCGACGCCGGAGCTGCCGCGGCTTTCTGCGTCGAGCAGGTCCGCTCCGCCACGGATGGCGACGCCGCCCTGCTCAGCCGCGTGGTCCTGGCCTACGAGCCCGTTTGGGCCATCGGCGCGCAGGAACCTGCCCCGCCGCAGCACGTGAATGCCGTCCTGGCACAGATCCGTGCCGAGCTGGGCCCGGAATGCCCCCTCATCTACGGCGGCAGCGCCGGCCCCGGACTGCTTCCGCAGCTGCCGGCCGCGGACGGACTCTTCCTGGGCCGCTTTGCCCACGACGCCGCCAACCTGGGCCGTGTCCTGGACGAAGCCCTCGCTCTTGCTCAGACCCGCGCGCCCGCCAGTAATTCTTCAAGCCGCTCGTAGCCTTCGCTCAAGCCGCCTTCCATTCCCGACTGCGCCATGCCATCGCGCGCCTCCTGGCTGGGGTACACCGAGTGGCCCCGCAACCGCGTGCGTCCGTTGCCCAGGTCCTCGAAGGTCATGAACTCCAGGCTCACCACGTCCGGGTATCCGCCGAACTCGAAGGTCTGCAGGGCGAACTCGTTCTCGCGAACCGTATGGAAGATGCCCCGGAACTCGTAGGGCACCCCGTCAGGGCCGGTGTGGATGTACCGGTAGCTCCCGCCGGTGCGGAAATCGTAGTGGTCGATGTCCATCTTCATGCCCCGCGGGCCCAGCCACTGGACAATGAGATCCGGCTCTTTGTGCGCGCGGAACACGTCCGCCACCGGGAAATCGAACTCGCGCTCGTAATCGATGAAGGGGACGCCCTCAGGAACGCTGAGTTTCAGGGAATTGCTCATCATGACTCCTTGGAGGATTGGTCGCCGCCTGCTGCAGCATGTGATTTCAGCACGGTATCCAGGTTGCGGAACTGACTTTCGCGGACCAAGCGGTACTGGTCAATCCACGCAGTAAGTGCCTCAAGCCGTGCCGGGTTCAGGTGCACGGGCCGGCGTTGGGCATCCCGGCTGCGGGTGACAAGTTGCGCCTGCTCGAGTACCTGGATGTGCTTCGAGACTGCCTGCTTGGAAATCTCGAACGGGTCCGCCAGTTCATTGACGGTTGCCGGACCCTTGCTCAGCCGGGCGATGATGCTGCGACGGACAGGGTCTGCCAGGGCCAGGAAAGCCGCATCCAGAGCCATGTCGTCGGACATCGTGCCGGCCTCTCGAATCGTAATCAACCTAGTCGTTTATCAACATTTCGGTTGATTAATGCTAGGCCTGCCGCGGCCTCGGCGCAAGAGGGGCCTTGTTTCTTCTAAAGCAGCTTTGTTAGTATGTCAGTACAAACTAACAAGGGAGAAGTTTTATGCCACTGGTACGCATCGACGTCAACGAAGGGCGCACCGCCGAGGACCTGCAGCGGCTCAGCCGCGGAATCCACGACGCCATCCTCGCCGAATACGGCATTCCGGAGCGCGACTACTTCCATATCCTTACCGAACACCCCCAGGGCCAGATCTTCGCCCAGGACGCGGGGCTGGGCTTTGAGCGCACGGGGGGAGTGGTGATGATCCAGATCTTCACCCAGGGCGGACGCTCCCAGGAGGCCAAGCAGAGGCTGTTCGCTGCAGTTGCCGAAAAGCTCGCCGCGGTGGGGGTTGCCGGCGAGGACGTTTTCATCGGCTACGTCGAAAATACCGCCGGCGACTGGTCCTTCGGCTTCGGCAAAGCGCAGTACGTGACGGGCGAATTGGCCGTTCCGAAGAAGTAGCGGGCGCGCCCATCAATTGGGGGATGGGCGCCAGCAACCTATGTTGTAAGCATGTCAGTACAAACCTTTGACAGGACATTCGATCTAGGGCAAAGTAGTGCCTGTGGCCCACACCACGGCCTGCCAGTTCCGGAACTCCTGCCTCTCAAAGGACTCGAGTTCCACACCAGAAAGGTCCACGATTCCCGTGACCCACGAGCTTCTTACGATCGGGCGCATCAGCGTTGATATCTACCCGAACGACATCGGGGTTGGCCTGGAGGATGTCAATTCCTTCGGCAAGTACCTGGGCGGTTCGCCGTCGAACGTCGCTGTTGCCGCTGCCCGCCACGGGCGCCGGACCGGCGTCATCACCCGCACCGGGGACGACCCGTTCGGGGAGTACCTGCACCGCGAACTGCGCAAGTTCAATGTTGACGACTCCTTCGTGACTCCGGTCGAAGACTGGCCCACGGCCGTGACGTTCTGCGCCATCAAACCGGCCACGGACGAGTTCCCGCTGTACTTCTACGGCCGTTTCCCCACGGCCCCTGACCTGCAGATCAAGGCCGAGGAGCTGGACCTGGACGCGGTCCGGGACGCAGGGATCTTCTGGTCCACCGTGACGGGGCTGTGCCAGGAGCCGTCCCGGACCGCCCACATCGCCGCGCATGAGGCCCGCCCCCGCACGGGGCTGGCCGAGGGGCAGTTCACCATCCTGGACCTGGACTACCGGCCCATGTTCTGGGCCTCCGAGGAAGAAGCCCGGGCCGAGGTGGCCAAGATCCTGCCGCACGTCACGGTCGCCATCGGCAACGACAAGGAATGCGCGGTTGCCGTGGGCGAGGGCACCCCTGATGAGCAGGCGGACCGGCTGCTGGCTGCGGGGGTCGAAATCGCCGTCGTCAAGCTGGGCCCTGAAGGCGTGATGGCCAAGACCCGCACCGAGCGCGTAGTTTCCGCCCCCGTCCCCGTCGAAACCCTCAACGGCCTGGGGGCAGGTGACTCCTTCGGCGGCGCCTTCTGCCACGGACTGCTGTCGGGCTGGCCCCTGGCCCAGGTCCTGGATTACGCCAACGCCGCGGGCGCCATCGTCGCCTCCCGCCTCTCCTGCGCCGACGCCATGCCGACGCCGGACGAGGTCACCTCCCTGCTGGCCGAACGCGGACGCCCGGTTCCCGGCACCGCCCAGCTTGCCACCGAAGGAGCAGTACTGTGACCCTCACACCCCTTGCCTCAGACAACGCCGTGGACGATGACCCGCGCCGCTACGAGCACCTGAGCACCATCCGCCTCGAGGACCCGGACGCCGTCGCCCGCGCCGCGAAGGCACGCCGCCGCCACCCGGGCGTGAAGGCAGGCCGGCAGAACTTCATCGTCGCCGCCGACCACCCGGCCCGGGGCGCCCTGTCCGTCGGCAACGACCCCGTCGCCATGGCGGACCGCCGCCAGTTGCTGGACCGGCTGCAGATCGCGCTGGCCAACCCGGCTGTGGACGGTGTCCTGGCTTCCCCGGACATCATGGACGACCTGCTGCTGCTGGGTGCTCTGGACGGAAAGCTGGTGTTCGGCTCGATGAACCGCGGCGGGCTGTCCGGGCTGGTCAACGAGTTCGATGACCGGTTCACCGGCCACACCGCCGCCGCCCTGAAGGAACTGGGCGCTGACGGCGGGAAAATGCTCACCCGCATCTGCCTGGGCGACCCGGATACGGTTGCCACCCTTGAGGCCACGGCACGCGCCATCGACTCCCTGGCCGAACGGAAGCTGATCGCCATGGTGGAGCCGTTCCTGTCGGTCCGCGAGAACGGCCGGGTCCGCAACGACCTGTCCACCAACGCGGTGATCAAGTCCATCGCCATCGCCGAGGGCCTGGGCTCCACCAGCGCCTACACCTGGATGAAGCTTCCCGTGGTGGCGGAGATGGAACGCGTCATGGCGGCGACCACCATGCCCACCGTCCTGCTGGGCGGTGACCCGGACGGGTCCCAGGACGAGGTCTTTGCCACCTGGGGTGCTGCCTTGGCACTGCCCGGCGTGCAGGGCCTCACCGTGGGCCGCGCCCTGCTCTACCCCGCTGACGGGGACGTCGCCGGCGCCGTTGCCGCGGCTGCCTCGCTTCTGCACCACACCACAGAAATCCCGGAGAACTAGCCATGGGCACAACACCAGGAACGCGCAGAATGACGGTGGCGCAGGCCGTCGTCGAATACCTTTCCCAGCAGTACACCGTGGACTCAGTCAATGGCGTCGAGTACCGTGAGCGGCTGATCCCGGGCACGTTCGGTATTTTTGGGCACGGCAACGTGGCCGGTGTAGGCCAGGCGCTGAAGCAGTACCAGCAGCAGGATCCCACCCTGATGCCGTACTACCAGGGCCGGAACGAGCAGGCCCAGGTCCACCAGGCCGTCGGGTATGCCCGGCACACCCGCCGTCGGCAGACCTACGCGGTCAGCACCTCGATTGGCCCGGGCTCGTCCAACCTGCTGACGGGTGCGGCGCTTGCGACGACCAACCGCCTGCCGGTGCTGCTGCTGCCCAGTGACACGTTCGCGACCCGCGCCGCGGACCCTGTCCTGCAGCAGCTGGAGCAGCCGTACGCGTACGACATCACCGTCAATGACGCGTTCCGGCCGCTGTCCAAGTTCTTCGATCGCGTGAACCGCCCGGAGCAGCTGTTCTCCGCGTTCCATCACGGCCTGCGGGTCCTGACCGACCCGGCCGAGACCGGCGCTGTCACCATTTCGCTGCCGCAGGACGTCCAGGCCGAGGCCTTCGATGTCCCGGAGGAGTTCCTGGCCGAGCGGGAGTGGCGCATCCGCCGCCCCGACGCCGACGACGACGACATCGCCCGCGCCGCCGCAGCCATTAAGGCAGCGAAGCGTCCGCTGATCATCGCCGGCGGCGGCGTCCTCTACGCCTACGCCAACGACGAACTCGCCAGGCTCGCCGAGCTGACCGGCATTCCCGTGGGCAACACGCAGGCCGGCGTCGGCGTCCTGCCCTGGGACCACAAGTATTCGCTCGGTGCCATTGGCTCCACGGGCACGACGGCGGCCAACGCCATCGCTGCCGAAGCGGACCTGATCATCGGCATCGGCACCCGCTACGAGGACTTCACCACCGCGTCCCGGACCGCGTTCCAGAACCCGGACGTGCAGTTCGTGAACATCAACGTCGCCCCGATCGACGCGTACAAGCACGGCACCACGCTGCCGATCGTCGCCGACGCCCGCAAGGCCCTGGTCAAGCTCAACGCAGCCCTGGGCGGCTACCGCGTGGGCGCCGACCTGTCGCGACGCGTCGAGGCGGAGAAGCAGCGCTGGAACGCCACGGTGGACGAGGCGTTCGACACGAGGTTCACCCCGCTGCCGGCGCAGAACGAAATCATCGGCGCCGCCAACCGGGCCATGGACGCCCGTGACGTCGTCATCTGCGCGGCGGGTTCGCTACCCGGTGACCTGCACAAGATGTGGCGGGTCAGGGACCCGTTCGGCTACCACGTGGAGTACGCCTACTCCTGCATGGGCTACGAAATCCCCGGCGGCCTGGGCGTCAAGCGCGCGGCGATCGCCGAAGCGGCAAGCACGACGGCGGCAGGCGCCATTGGTGGGGAAGCTGCCCAGGTGCGGGACGTCGTGGTGATGGTGGGGGACGGCTCCTACCTGATGATGCACACCGAACTGGTCACCGCGGTCGCCGAACGCATCAAGCTGATCGTGGTCCTGATCCAGAACCACGGCTACGCCTCCATCGGCTCGTTGTCCGAATCCCTTGGCTCGCAGCGGTTCGGCACCCAGTACCGTGCGCTGAACGAGGAGCAGCACAGCTTCGACGAGGGCGAAACCCTGCCCGTGGACCTGGCCCTGAACGCCGAGTCCCTGGGCGTAAAGGTCATCCGCATCGAACCCGGCGAGAAGGTCATCGCCGAACTCGAACAGGCCATCCGCGACGCCAAGGCCGCCCCGGAAGGGTCCGGGCCGATCCTGATCCACGTCGAATCCGATCCGCTGCTGGACGCACCGTCCTCCGAATCCTGGTGGGACGTTCCCGTCTCCCAGGTCTCCGAACTGGAATCCACCAAGCAGGCCTTCCAGACCTACGTGGACCACAAGTCACGCCAGCGCAAACTGCTCGGCTGACTTCCGCTCCCTCCAAGACCCACCCACTCAAGGAAGAGTCCCATGACTGCCACCACTACTGAGACCACCGTCATCAACCACTTCATCGACGGCGCCGAAACTGCCGGCGAGGGTGACCGCACCACCCCGGTGTACAACCCGGCCACCGGTGCCGTGTCCGGCGAGCTCCGCCTGGCCAACCGCGCCGACCTGGACACCGCCGTCGCCGCCGCCCGCAAGGCCGCCGACGCCTGGGGTGACATCTCCCTGGCCAAGCGCACCGCCGTGCTGTTCAAGTTCCGCGAACTTGTCGCCGCGCACGTTGACGAACTCGCCCAGCTGGTCACCGCCGAGCACGGCAAGGTCCTCTCCGACGCCAAGGGCGAAATCGGCCGCGGCCTCGAGGTCGTGGAGTACGCCTGCGGCATCCCCACCCTGCTCAAGGGTGACTACTCGGACCAGGTCTCCACCGGCATCGATGTGTTCTCCTTCCGCGAGCCGCTCGGTGTGGTTGCCGGCATCACGCCGTTCAACTTCCCCGTCATGGTGCCGCTGTGGATGGCCCCAATGGCCATCGCCACCGGCAACGCATTCATCCTGAAGCCCTCCGAGCGCGACCCCTCCGCGTCGCTGCTGTTGGCCAAGCTGTGGAAGGAGGCTGGCCTGCCGGACGGTGTGTTCCAGGTCCTGCACGGCGACAAGGAAACCGTTGACGGGCTGCTGACCCACCCGGACGTGGACGGCATCAGTTTTGTCGGTTCCACCCCGATCGCCCAGTACGTCCACGAAACCGCCACCAAGCACGGCAAGCGCGTCCAGGCCCTGGGCGGGGCGAAGAACCACGCGATCATCCTGCCCGACGCCGACCTGGACAACGCCGCCGACCACCTCGCCGCCGCCGCGTTCGGCTCCGCCGGGGAACGCTGCATGGCCATCTCCGTCGCCGTCGCCGTCGGAGACGCCGCCGATGCCCTGGTCGCCAAGGTCCAGGAACGCGCCGAAGCCGTCAAGGTCAACAACGGCACCGAACCCGACGCCGAAATGGGCCCGGTCATCACCCCCGCCTCCAAGGAACGCATCGTCAAGATCGTCACGGAAGCCGAAACCGCCGGCGCCGCCATGGTCGTTGACGGCCGCGACCTGGTGGTCCCGGGCCATGAGAACGGGTTCTGGGTCGGCCCCACCGTGATCGACCACGTGAAGACCGAAATGACCGCCTACAAGGAGGAAATCTTCGGACCGGTCCTGGTGGTGGTCCGCGTGGACACCCTCGAAGACGGCATCAAGCTCATCAACGCCAACCCCTACGGCAACGGCACCGCCATCTTCACCTCCTCGGGAGCCGCAGCCCGCAAGTTCCAGCGTTCGGTGACCGTGGGCATGATTGGCATCAACGTGCCCCTGCCCGTCCCTGTGGCCTACCACTCCTTCGGCGGCTGGAAAGCCTCCCTCTTCGGCGACAAGCACATCTACGGACCCGAAGGCGTAAGCTTCTACACCCGCGGCAAGGTGGTCACCTCCCGCTGGCCCGAAACCCACCACGCCTCCGGCGCCTCCTACAACTTCCCCTCCAACTGAAAGGCACCGCAGTCATGACTGAGAACAAGCTGATCATCGGCACGGCGCCGGACTCCTGGGGCGTCTGGTTCGCGGAGGATCCCAAGCAAACTCCGTGGGAACGCTTCCTCGACGAGGTGGCCGAATCCGGCTACAAGTGGATCGAGCTGGGACCTTACGGCTACCTGCCCACCGACCCGGCCCGCCTCGCAGAGGAACTCAAACAGCGCGACCTGCAGATCTCCGCCGGCACCGTGTTCACCGCCTTCCACCGCGGCCTGGACCAGTGGGAAACCGCATGGGAGCCGGCCCGCAAGGTGGCGGAGCTTACCGCTGCCATGGGCGGCGAGCACATCGTGGTCATCCCCGCCATGTGGCGCGACGACGTTACCGGCGAGGCCGTGGAAAGCGGCACCCTCAGCGAAAAGGCCTGGGATGACCTGTTCGCCGGCCACAACCGCCTGGGCAAGACCCTCCTGGAGGACTTCGGCCTGAAGCAGCAGTTTCACTCCCACGCCGACTCCCACGTCGGCGCGCAGGCGGAAATCGAAACGCTGCTGGGCGCCACGGACCCGCAGTACCTGAACCTCTGCCTGGACACCGGGCATGCCGAATACTGCGGCGCCTCCAGCCTGGACCTGATCAAGAACTACCCGGACCGGATCGGCTACCTGCACCTGAAGCAGATCAACCCGGAAATCCTCAAGAAGGTCAACGAGGAAAACATGACCTGGGCAGCTGCCAACCTGGCCGGCGTCATGACCGAACCGCCCAACGGCCTGCCGGACCTGCGCGCGGTCATCGAAGCTGTGGAAGCTCTCAACCGTCCCATCTTCGGCATCGTCGAGCAGGACATGTACCCGGTGGCCTTCGACGTTCCCATGCCGATTGCCAAGCGCACCCGCAACTACCTGCTGTCCTGCGGCTCCCGCACCACTGTCAACTGACAGACAGCACAGACCCCGCCACAGACACCAAAAGGACCAGAACAATGACTGAAACTCTCCGCGTCGCCGTCATCGGCGCAGGCCGCATGGGCGCCGACCACATCCAGCGCCTCAACAAGCGGATCCATGGAGCCGAAGTTGCCGCCGTCGTCGACGTAGACCTCGCCCGCGCCCAGGCCGCCATTGAAGGCATCCCGGGCGCCGTGGCCCTCGCCGACGCCGAAGAGGCCCTCGACAACGGCGACGTCAACGCCGTCCTCATCGCCACCCCCGGCTTCCTGCACGAGGACATCCTGCTGAAGGCCCTCGCCCGGGACATCCCGATCCTCTGCGAAAAGCCCCTCACGCCCGACGCCGAATCCTCCTGGAAAATCGTCGAAGCCGAGGTGGCACTGGGCCACAAGCGCATCCAGGTAGGCTTCATGCGCCGATTCGACGCCGAATACGCCACCTTGGGCTCGATCATCCGCAACCACGAACTGGGCGAGCTGCTGATGCTGCACCACCAGCACCGCAACCCGAGCACCCCCGCGGGCTTCACCAACGAGATGCTCATCAACGACTCAGTGGTCCACGAGTTCGATGCCATCCGGTACTTCACCGGCGAGGAAATCACCAGCGTGCAGGTGCGCCTGGGCAAGGCCACGAGGAACGCTCCCTCCGGCCAGCACGATCCCCAGCACGTCCTGCTCGAGACCGAGTCCGGCGTCCTGGCCGACGTCGAAATCTACGTCAACGCCAAGTTTGGCTACGAGGTGGCCACCCAGGCCTCCTTCGAGGACGGCATCGTCAGCATCGGCGGCGACAAGGGCCCCTACACCCGGAGCTCGGGCCGCTGGGGTGGCAACGTCACTCCAGGGTTCGAGGAGCGCTTCGGGGCGGCGTACGACGTCGAAATCCAGTCGTGGGTGGACGCTGCACTTAAGGGCGGGATCGGCGGCCCCTCCGCCTGGGACGGGTACGCCACCGCTGCGTGCTGCGAAGCAGGCGTCGAAGCGCAGAAGAACGGCGAAAAGGTCGCCGTGAAGCTGAACGCAAAGCCCGACCTCTACAAGTAGGACCGGAAAGGGGACGGAGCCCATCCGTCCCCTTTCGTGTCTCCGTATCTTTTGAGCCACAATGGAGTGTTTACGTGAAAATCGCCCTTGATCCCACCCCTTTCCACCACTCGCACAGCCTGCTTGAGTTCCCCAAGGTGGTGGCGGACCTCGGCTACAAGTACATGCAGATGACCCCGCACGCGGACTTCATCCCGTTCTTCAACCACCCCAAGGCAGACGACGAACTGGTGGGCCAGCTGAAGAAGGCCTGCAGGGACGCCGGAATCGAGATCGCCTCCGTGCTGCCGGTGCTCCGCTGGTCGGGGCCGGACGAGGACGCCCGCGAGGCGGCTGTCCGCTACTGGAAGCGCGCCATCCAGATCACCGTGGACCTGGGCGTCAGCACCATGAACACCGAGTTCAGCGGCCGTCCTGAGAAGGCGGAGGAGTCCGAGCGGGCGTTCTACCGTTCCATGGAGGAACTTTTGCCCATTATTGAGCGCGAGGGAATTGATCTGCTGATTGACCCACACCCGGATGACTTCGTGGAGGAGGGCCTTGCCGCCATCCGCGTGATCCGGGGTGTGAACTCGAAGAATGTGGGCATGGTCTACGTGGCCTCGCACAGCTTCCATATGAAGAACTCCCCGTTGGACATCATGCGGGCGGCGGGGGACAAGCTGCGGCTGGTCCACGTGGCCGACACCATGAACCACCACGCCTCCCACGGGCTGCGCTACATCACCAACCCGCCGGGCAACCCGGTCCGCGTCCACCAGCACCTGAAAATCGGCGACGGGGACGTCAACTGGGACGAGTTTTTCGGCGGCCTGAAGGAAATCGGCTTCCTGGACCGCGACGACACGGTGATGGTCTCCAGTGTTTTCGCGGAGGACGAGAACGCCGACGAGGTGTCCCGCTACCAGCTGGAGACCATGAAGCAGTACGTCCAAAAGGTAAGCCTATGAGTTCTCACGCGCATACCGGGGCAAAACCCGGCAACCACAAGCGGGCACTGCGGACCGTCACCATCATCTCCACTTTCGGTGGCCTGCTGTTCGGCTACGACACGGGTGTGATCAACGGTGCCCTTCCGTACATGCAGGAGGACTTGGGCCTGACGCCGCTGACCGAAGGCCTGGTCACCTCGTCCCTGCTGTTCGGTGCAGCCTTCGGCGCCCTGTTCGGCGGACGCCTGGCCGACCGCAATGGCAGGCGCCGGATGATCATGGTGCTGGCCGTCATCTTCCTGCTGGGCACGCTGGGCTGCACGTTCTCGCCCAGCACCGAAGTGATGATCGCGGCCCGGTTCATCCTGGGACTGGCCGTAGGCGGAGCATCGGTGACAGTGCCCGTGTACCTGGCGGAAGTTTCGCCGAGCAACCGCCGCGGCCGGATCGTCACACAGAACGAGCTCATGATCGTCACCGGCCAGCTGCTGGCGTTCATCTTCAACGCCTACCTGGGCAACTCCTTCGGTGAGTCGCATGGCATCTGGCGCTGGATGCTGGTTATCGCCACGCTTCCTGCCATCGCGCTGTGGATCGGCATGAACTTCATGCCCGAGAGCCCCCGTTGGCTGGCCTCCATCGGCAGCTTCGGGGAGACGCTCAGCGTGCTGCAGCGGATCCGGTCGCAGGAGGAGGCCCGCAGGGAGTTTGAAGAAGTCAAGGCCATGGCCGTGGAGGACTACAAATCCAAGATGGGTTCCTGGAAGGACCTGGGCATTCCGTGGCTCCGCCGGATCTTCGTGGTGGGCCTCGGCCTGGCGGTGATCCAGCAGATCACCGGCGTGAACTCGATCATGTATTACGGCACCCAGATCCTGTCGCAGTCGGGGTTCGGCCGCGAAGCGGCGTTGACGGCCAACATCGCCAACGGTGTGATCTCGGTCCTGGCCACCTTCGTGGGCATCTGGCTGCTGGGCAAGGTGGGCGGGCGCCGGATGCTGATCACCGGCCAGGCAGGCACGACGACGGCGCTGCTGCTGATCGGCCTCTTCTCACTGATCCTGCCGGAAGGCACAGCCCGGGGCTTCGTCATCCTGGCGCTCACCGTGACGTTCCTGGCGTTCCAGCAGGGTGCCATCTCCCCGGTAACCTGGCTGATGCTCTCGGAAATCTTCCCGTTGAAGATCCGTGGCCTGGGCATGGGCGCTTCGGCGTTCCTGCTGTGGATCGTGAACTTCCTGATCGGGTTCGGATTTCCGCAACTGCTGGCCGCCATCGGCATCTCCAACACGTTTTTTGTATTCGCCGTCCTGGGCGTGGGCGCTATCGCTTTCGCCGCCAAGTATGTGCCCGAGACCAAGGACAAGAGCCTTGAGGACCTGGAGCATTACTTCAAGAACGTGGCAGGCAGCAAGCCCCAAGCGGCCGGGGCCGCAGTTCACTGACGGTCCGGCCAGCTAAGCCATAACCACGCCAGCGCCACCACCCCCACGCCCCCTTGAGCATCGCTCAGGGGGCGTGGCTCGTTTCCGGGTCAGTTTCGTTGTGGCGTTGTCCGGTTAAACATGCGGAGGGGCGGCGCAAACGCGCAGCCCCTCCTGCTGTTGGTGCCGAGATGGTCAGGCAGGGTTCAAGGACGCCGCCAGGGCCGCGTCAGCGTCCTTCAGGACCTTCGCGGCAACCTTAAGCCCCTCGATCCGTCCAAGGGAGACGTCCTCGTGCTCGATGTTGACCAGCATGTTGGGATCCACGTCGTGCAGTGCGCGCAGGAACTCGGTCCAGTACGCAGTGTCATGGCCGCGCCCCAGAGCCACGAAATCCCAAGCGGAGTCCTTGGGCCATTCATTCACCCATTCGTCGCCGCCGAGGTTGGTGCGGTTTTCATCCGGGGAAAGGCGGCGGAAGCTGTTGTCCAGTACGCCGTACAGGGCCGCGTTGCCGGCGTTGATCCGGACGTCTTTGGCCGCGGCCTGGAAGACGAGGGGCCCGAGTTCGCGCACCACGGCCACCGGGTCCATTTGTTGCCAGAACAGGTGCGAAGCGTCCAATTCGACCCCAACGTGGGTGGCGCCGGTGAGTTCGATGAGTTTACGGACGTCGGCGGTGTTGAACACAATGTTTTGGGGATGGAGTTCCAGGGCCACTTTCACCCCGTTGTCTGCCGCAAGGCGGTCCGTTTCCCGCCAAAACTTTGCCGCAATTTCCCACTGATAATCCAGTACGTCAAGGGCTGCTGAGTTCCAAGCGTTGACCACCCAGTTCACCACGGCTGCACCTGGTTCGCCGCCCGGGAGGCCTGACATGGTGATCACCCGGTCCTGGCCAAGGCGCTGGGCCAAACGGATGGAGCGGCGGATGTCCTCGGCATGCTTGCCGCCAATTTCGGGCCTGGGGTGCAGCGGATTGCCGTTGCAGTTCAGGCCGGCGATCGACACCCCGGTGCCCTCGAAAATCGCAAGGAAGTCGTCCCGGGCTGCGTCGCTTTCGAGGATCTGATCCATGTTTGGAACGTGCACGGGCGGCAGGAAGCCACCCGTGTTGATCTCGATGCCCGTCAACCCCAGATCCGCAATAACCTTCAAGGCTTCAGGGAGGGGACGGTCGTGGAGGATCGCGTTGTAGACGCCGAGTTTCATGCCAATACCTTCTTCTGTTGTTTAGCGCCGACTCCGCCTGCTTTAGAGCGCTCTAATCGGAACTACTCAAAGAGTAGGTATGTGCGTATGTCCTGTCAATAGGGCTATGCGTTTGCGCCTGGATGGTCGCATAAGGGATGGCTGAAGCAGTGGTTCAGCCAATCGCCCAGGCGGCTGGTGGCTCCCGTCAGGGTGCTGTATGCAGCTTGGGGAGCGCGTCCACCAGCGGCGCCAGCTCCGGGATGGCCGTGGCCTCATTGAGGGCACGTTCCAAGGTGGCGTCGTGGACCGGCCGCGCTTCCGCCAGCAAACTGCTCCCGCTGGAGGTCAACTCCGTGTAAATCCCGCGGCGGTCGTCGTCGCACAGGATCCTGGTCAGCAGGCCCCGGTCCTCCAGCCGGTTTACCAGGCGCGTGGTGGCGCTCGGGCTCAGCGCGGTAGCGCGGGCCAACTGCTGCATCCGCATGTGCCATCCGTCCTGCCGGCTGAGGGCGTCAAGGACCGTGTACTCAACCACGGAGAGCTTTGACTCTGCCTGGAGGGAGCGTTCCAGTTCGTTTTCGATCAGCCCGTGCAGGGCCGCCAGGGTACGCCAGCCCTGCGCGCGGACCTCGACGGCGTCGTCCTTGATGCCCATGCTTGCTCCTTCGTGGATGGATGATGATGCCGCCACCGTTGCGGCGCACCGATATAGTTGCTTGCGCGGCATATTTGCATATGCAACAATAAATACCGCGCCTGCAACTATCTATCTTAGGCGCCTTCCTATCTGGGGGACAATCACACCTACAGCTCAAAGGAGCATTCGCATGCCTGTTGGCCTGATAGCACTCGCCCTGGGCGGGTTTGGCATAGGACTTACTGAATTCGTCATCGCCGGCCTGCTTCCGCAGGTGGCAGCCGACTTCGGCGTCAGTGAGGCGTCGGCCGGCTGGTTCATCTCCGGCTACGCGCTCTCTGTCGTCGTGGGAGCGCTGGGGCTGACCGCCGCCGTGACGCGGTTCCCACGCAAACCCGTGCTGGCTGCCCTGCTGGTCCTGTTCATCGCAGGAAACCTGCTCTCCGCGACGGCCGACGGGTACTGGCCCATGATGCTGGGCCGCGTCATCGCCGCCCTTTCACATGGCGCCTTTTTCGGGATCGGTGCCGTGGTGGCGGCGGGAATGGTCCCGGCGAGCAAGAAGGCCGGTGCCATCGCGCTGATGTTCACCGGTTTGACCGCGGCCAACGTTCTGGGTGTGCCCTTCGGCACGCTGCTGGGCCAGGCCGCAGGGTGGCGTGCCACCTTCTGGGCCATCACCATCATTGGCCTGGCCGCGCTCGCCGGCATCCTGGCGCTTGTCCCCAGGTCCGCTGGTGAAACGGAAGAAGCAGGCAGCCTCCGCTCCGAACTCCGTGCCTTCCGCTCCGGGCAGGTATGGCTGTCCATCGTCGTTACCATCCTGGGCTTCGGCGGGATGTTCGGCGCGTTCACCTACATCGCCTACACACTGACGGAGGTGTCGGGCTTCGATGCCTCCACGGTGCCGTGGCTGCTCATTCTCTTCGGCGTGGGCCTCTTTGCCGGCAACACCCTGGGCGGTAAGGCCGCCGACCGCAATGTGGACCGGACGCTCCTGGTGGTGCTCGCCGCGCTGACCGTGGTGCTGGTGTCCTTCGCCCTCACGGCCGCCAATCCCGTCCTGACCGGCATCTCTTTGGTACTGATGGGGGGCTTTGGCTTTGCCACCGTTCCGGGCCTGCAGATGCGCGTGATGAAGTACGCCGCAGGGGCTCCCACCCTCGCCTCCGGCGCCAATATCGGTGCCTTCAACGTGGGCAACGCCCTGGGCGCCTGGCTGGGCGGCGTCACCATCACCGCCGGATTCGGCTACACCTCGCCCATCTGGGCCGGTGCGGCGATCACCCTCGCGGGCCTGGCTGTCATGACGTTCGCAGCCGCCGGCGCCAAACGGAGCAAGCGGGGCGGGCGGCATGAACGGGCGCAGGTCCAGGCAGCAGAAGAGCTGGTAAGCCGCTAGGCGTCCGGGTCGGAGGACCGCCGCACCATCAGGGCCGGCTCCAGTTTCCGGGTGACGGCCGGCCCCGCGGCACCGGCAATCCGGTCCAGCATGGTTTGGGCTGCGAGCCGCCCCAGTTCCTGCGCGTGCTGGTCGATCGACGTCAGGCCAATCAGGGGCGAGGCTCCCAGCTCGATATTGTCGCAGCCAACGATCGCCATGTCGCCCGGGACGGACACGCCGCGGGACGCCAAGGCCTCCATGATGCCGATGGCCGTAAGGTCGTTGTGCGCAAAGACTGCCGTGGGGAGGGTGGCGCCGGAGTCCAGGAACTGTTCCATCACAGCCCGGCCGCCGCGTTCGGTCATGTCGCTGTGGACCAGCTGCGGCTCCAAGGCGAACTGGCGCATGGCGTGGAGGTAGCCCTCCCTGCGTTCGGTGTAGGGGAGCCAGTCGGAGATGTCGAAGTGCGCGATCCGCCGGTGCCCCAGCTGGTACAGGTGCTCCACGGCGAGTGCGCCGGAACGGAAGTCGTCGGTCAAAACGGAATCAACGCCGTCGACCTCCATCTCCCGGGTGATGACGACGGCGGGCGTACCGCGCAGGGCCCCTGCCAGTTCCGCCGAGGTGCCGGTGTAGCCGGCCAGCAGCACGCCGTCCACGCGCAGGTCCACGAAAGAGCGGACGGCCTCGAGTTCCGTCCCGGGATCGGCGGAGCCGACGGCGACCATCACCTGGTTGCCGCTGCCGGCCAGGCCCTCGGTCAGGCCGTCGTAGATGTCAGCGAAGACCGAGTTGTGCAGGTCCAGGAAGAGGACCCCCAGCGTATTGGTCCGGTGGCTGGCCAGGCGGCTGGCGAGCCTGTTGGGGGAGTAGCCCAGGGCGGCGGCGCTTTCCAGCACCGCCGTCCGTTTGGCAGGGGAAACGTTTGGGGAATCGCGCATCACCAAGGACACTAAGGCGCGGCTCACGCCGGCCTCGCGTGCCACGTCCTCCATGGTCACCGATCGCGGTGAAGGGGAAGTCTGTCTCACAGGACTCCACTATGCCAGCCTGCCGTGGGCTGTCCGCGCAACCCGCGGTCAGGAGCCGAACGGCAGCCGCGGATCGATGTCCTGGTTCTCCCAGGTCTGCCGCACCCAGCCGTGGTGTGGGTCGTCGCTGATGAGCCACTCGCGCACGGGCCCGGGGCCTGCCATCACGTTCAAGTAGTACATGTCGTAGCCCGGTGCCGCCATCGCGGGGCCATGCCAGCCATAGGGGACCAGGACGACGTCACCGGTGCGCACCTCGGCCGCGACGTCGATGGGGCGCTCGTCCGAGGCGTAGACGCGCTGGTAGCCCATGGCGTCCGCGTCGGCCGGTGCGCCGGAGCCCGAAGCCACCTGCGTCTCGAAGTAGTAGATCTCCTCGAGGGAGGTCTCGCCGTCCTTCTCCTCATCATGCTTGTGCGGAGGGTAGGAGGACCAGTTCCCGGCAGGCGTGAGGACTTCGCAGACGATGAACCGGTCGGCTTCCAGGGCGGCCGGAGTGCCGAAGTTGTGGACCTGGCGCGAGCAGTTGCCCGCGCCGCGCAGTTCCACCGGGGTTTCGGCGGCGGACACCAGACGGGTGGGGTAGGACGCTTTCGCCGGCGCGGTGGCCACGGCGACGCGTCCGCCGTCCGCTGAACTGATGCCCACGGCGCGCCCGGTGCCGGAGTACAGCACGTCACTTGGGCCCGAGAATACTGAGGCGCGGCCTTCCAGCGGGTAGTCCGTTCCGTCGACGGTCACGGTGAACGACCCGTTGAGGGGAACCACAATGCGTTCCTCGTCCGCGGCGGGAAGTTCGACGGCGGCACCCGCGGCCAGGGTGGCCACCTTCAGTCCCGTATGGGCCCAGCCTTCAACGCTGAGGGAGGAATCGGAGGTTCCGATCGAGATGTCCCATTTGCCGTCGGCTGCGGTGCCCAGGGGGTAGACCCAGTTGGTCATGGAGTTGGCTCCTTGGATTATCGCTGTACGAGTGTCATTTCAAAGCTGTAGGAATCGGCGCGGTACACGTGGTGGCCGGTTTCAACCCGGCGGCCGGTATCGTCGACGGCGGTGCGTTCCATGGTGACCAGCGCAGATCCAGCCGCGGTGTCCAGCATGCAGGCCTGGTAGTCATCGGCGGTCTTGGCACCGATGCGCTGGTTGGCCAGCCGGAAGTTCACGCCGCCACGGCGAAGGATGGAGTAGAGGCCTTCGGCCTGCAGCATGGCCTCATCCATGTCGGCAATGTCGTCGCGCACCCAGTTCTCCATGAGGGCCAGTGGCTTGCCGCCTACCTTGCGGAGCCGGGTGAAGTGGTACACCTTGGAGCCAGCGGGCAACTGCAGGGTGGCGATGGTGGCGTCATCGGCCTCCACATGCGAGAAACTCAGGACCTCTGTGGTGGGCTTCTTCCCGTTGTTCGTGAGGTCGTCATAGAGGCTGGACAGCTCCAGCGGGCGGCGCACCTGGCTGGAAACCACCTGAGTGCCTACACCCCGCTTGCGTACCAGCAGTCCGGAGCGGACAAGTTCGTCCATGGCCTTGCGCATGGTGGGCCGGGACAGGTTGAGCTGGGCTGCCAGGTCGATCTCGTTGTCCAAGCGGCTGCCGGGCTCCAGCGCCCCACTGTAGATTGCCGCTTCGATGCCCTGGACCACCTGGTGGTACAAGGGCACGGGGGAGGAGCGGTCGATGCTGAGTCCCAGGTTGTTCGCCACGGTGCGTTCCCTCGTCTTCGGTGGATGCGCGCCGTCCGGTCAGGACAGGGCGCCTGCAGGCACTTTGCCGCTATATGTTCGCTTGATAGGACATACTTCCTTCCTTGATCGTAGCAGGCGCGCAGGGAGGGTCAAGGGTGGAGGTGCTGCGCCGCCGGAACACGCTGCCAATTTTTATTGTGCTGACATTAAGACTTTCTATTGACGCGGCGCATTAGAGCGCTCTAAAGTCGGTGGCACGCATCACATTCCTGACCGGTCCTCCGGTCCCCGAGAGAATTTGAGAGGCAACAATGCTGTTGCAGAAACAAACCCAGAGCCCGTCCGGCACCCAGCGTCGCGGTTACCTCGCCCGGCTCACTGTCATCTCCACCCTGGGCGGCCTGCTCTTCGGGTACGACACCGGCGTCATCTCCGGCGCCCTGCTGTACATGAACGACTCGCTCAACATGACCGCCGTCGAGGAAGCAACCGTGGTGAGCGCACTGCTGTTCCCCGGTGCCGCCGTCGGCGCCCTCACCGGCGGCCGCATGGCAGACAAGCTGGGCCGCCGCGGCTCCCTGCTTGTTTGCGCCCTCCTGTTCCTGCTCGGCGCCATGGGCTGCGCGCTCGCACCGAACGTGACCTTCATGATTGCCGCCCGCATTGTGCTCGGCCTGGGCGTGGGCGCTGCCGCCGTGACCTGCCCGCTGTACCTGGCGGAAATGGCGCCGGCCCACCTTCGTGGCCGCATGGTGACCATCAACGAGCTCATGATCGTCACCGGCCAGATGCTCGCGTTTGCCATCAACGCCCTCCTGGACGCCCTGATCCACGACAACGAGGTCTGGCGCTCCATGCTGGGCATCGCCTCCGTTCCCGCCCTGGCGCTGCTGGCAGGCATGCTGATGCTTCCGGAGTCACCCCGCTGGTACGCCATCCGTGGCCGGCTTGAGGACAGCCGCCGCGTCCTGAACCTCAGCCGCAGCCCGCAGGAGGCAGCCGCCGAGTTCGAGGAAATCGCACTGGCTGCCCGCACTGCCAAGGAGGAACGCGGCCACGCCCTCCGCGACCTGAAGAACAACCCCTGGATGCGCCGCCTGCTCTGGATCGGCATCGGCCTGGCCGTTGTCCAGCAGGCCACCGGCATCAACACCGTCAACTACTACGCCCCAACCATCCTGGAAAAGAGCGGACTTGGCGTCAGCGCGTCGCTCGTGGCCACCATCGGCGTCGGTGTCACCTCCGTGCTGATGACCATCCTGGGCATTTGGCTGCTTGGCTTCGTGGGCCGCCGCAGGATGCTGATCATCGGCTTCTCCGGTGTAGTGGGCTCGCAGGCGCTGCTGGCCATCGTCTTCCTCCTGCCGCAGTCGGACCTGGCCAGCTACACCATCCTGGCAGCCATGATGCTGTTCGTGGCCTTCGTCCAGTGCTTCATCGGCACCTGCGTCTGGCTCCTGCTGTCCGAGATGTTCCCGCTGGCGATCCGCGGCTTCGCCATGGGCATCGCGGTCTTCGCCCTCTGGACAGTCAACGCCGCCATCTCCTTCCTGTTCCCCATCGTGGTCAACGCGCTGGGCTCCACCGGCACCTTCGGCCTGTTCGTCCTGGTCAACCTGGCGTCCCTGGCCTTCGTGGCCAAGTTCGTCCCGGAAACCAAGGGCCATTCGCTCGAGGACCTCGAAGCGCACTTCCGCGACGGTGAAAAGGTCACCGCCTGACCACGCCCCTTCCCGGCGCCACCCGCCACAGCATCGCGGGGCCGGACCAGGCCTTTCCGGTAGACACCGGATAGGCCTGGTCCGGCTCCGCGTTTGCGTTGGGTGGCTAGGCTGGCTTCATGACGTGGACCACGGGGCAACAGCCATGAACTTCGCCGGAAGCCTTGGTCCCCGCCCGCGTAACCTCGAGGTCCAGGACCTGGCCAGCTTCGACCGCCTGGTGGCCGGCGGCGCCGTCAACCTGCACGGCTGGCATGCGCAGTCGCTGGACCTGCGGGGCCGCTCCGCCGCACTGAAAAGCGTGAGCGTCGAGGGTGCGATGTTCCTGGGCTGCATCTTCGACGACGGCATGGAGGGCTACCTCCGGAGCCGCGGGGCCTTGATTTTTCCCAGGCTGGAAGGTGTCCCGTTCGATCCCTACCGGGCCGCCCTGTATTCCCCGGCTGAGCTGTATGCCGGGCTGGCGACGTCCCCCTATGAAGATGTTCCGGACGCCCGCATCTACCACTGGAGCATCCAGCCCGGCCAGCGGCACCGCGTGGACTCAACCCTGGCCTCTGCCCTGCACGACCATGCCATCGGGGACGCGCTGGATGAGCTGACCCGCTCCGGGACATGGACCCGCCGCTCCATCGTGGGCGTCATGGGCGGCCACGCAGCGCCGCGCGGCAGCCGGGAGTTCGCCGAGGCTGCCCGGCTGGGGAGGCTGCTGGCCCTCGAAGGCCATTCTGTGGCCACCGGCGGCGGACCGGGTGCCATGGAGGCGGCCAACATGGGGGCGTACCTGAGCCAGGCGTCCGACGGCGACGTGCAGGCGGCCCTGGCCACGCTTGCCGCTGTTCCCGGGTTCCGTCCCTCGGTGTCGGGGTGGGCGCGTGCGGCCGCGGCCGTCGTCGAACGCCATCCGGGCGGGACGCCGTCACTTGGCATCCCCACCTGGTTTTACGGGCACGAGCCGCCCAACTACTTTGCCACGCACATCGCCAAATACTTTGCCAACGCCATCCGCGAGGCCATCCTGCTGGAACTGTGCCACGGCGGGATTGTCTTCCTGCCGGGAGCAGCCGGCACTGTCCAGGAGATCTTCCAGGACGCCTGTGAAAACTACTACGGAGCCCGCGAGAAGGTGGCGCCGATGGTCCTGGTGGGGCGGCAGCACTGGGAGCAGGAGTACCCGGCGTGGCCCATGTTGCGCAGCCTTGCGGCCGGCCGGGCCATGGCGGACTACATCCACCTGGTGGACACGGTGGACGAAGCAGTGGAGGTCCTCCGGGAACGCTGAACGTTGCCGAAAGACCTCCACAAAAAGCCGCTGACTGCTGCTAGCCCACGGCGGTGCCGAACAGCAGGCCCAGCAGGTACGTGATGGCAGCCGCGCCCAGGCCGATGGCCAGCTGGCGCAGGCCGCGGGTCAGTGGGGACGTGCCGGACAGCAGGCCGACGGCGGCACCGGTCGCCAGGAGTGAAATGCCCACCAGGGCACCTGCGACAACGAGGGCCGCGACGCCGGTCATGCCGAACAGGAACGGCAGGATGGGGATGATGGCGCCGGAGGCGAAGAAGCAGAAACTGGACAACGCGGCCCCCCAGGCAGTGCCCACTGCCTCGTGCCGGTCCTCTTCCTCCGCGAGTTCCGGCTGCAGGGACAGGCTGGGATCGCAGTCGCAGGACAGCTGGCCCGTGCGCTCAGCAACCCGGTGTTCCGCCGCTTCCCGCGACATCCCGCGGGCCAGGTACACCAGGAGGAGTTCGTTGTTTTCAAGGTCCAGCTTGGGTGCCGCCGCCAGGGTGATCTGCGTTGGCCGGGTGGCGGCCAGCAGTTCGCGCTGGGAGCGGACGGAGATGAATTCCCCTGCGCCCATGGACATGGCGCCGGCCAGGAGTCCGGCGATGCCGCTGAGCAGCACCACGCTGCTGGCAACGCCGGACGCGGCCATGCCCATCACCAGGGACAGGTTGCTGACCAGGCCGTCGTTCGCACCGAAAACCGCGGCCCGGAACGTGCCGGCCAGGCGGTTGCGGCCGCGCGTTGCCAGGCCACGGACCACTTCCTCGTGGATCTGTTCATCGGCGGCCATGGCGGGCGTGGCGTTGGGGTCCTTGGCGTAAGGGGAGCGGCCCTCCGCGCGCTGGGCAAGGGCCAGCACGAACACGGAGCCGAAGTGCCTGGCCAGGAATCCCAGGAACCGGCTTCGCGCCGAGGCCCGCCGGGGCTTGCCGGCGTGCTCACCGAGCAGGGCCAGCCAGTGTGCTTCGTGCCGGCCTTCGGCCTCGGCCAGGGCCAGGAGGATGGCGCGCTCTTCCCCCTCACGGTTCTGGGCGAGGTCACGGTAGACGGCGGCTTCGGCGCGCTCGTCGGCAAGGTACTGGCGCCACCTCTTGATGTTCGACGGCGAGGGCTGGGCTTGCACGGTGGTGGAGGCCTCCTGGGGCATGGCATGGGAACTGGATTGGGCGTGCTGCGGCACTGGTACTCCTGGGCTGGAAAGGGCATGTCGTCGCGCCTTTGCCCTGCCAGCCTACTGCGGATTTCCGCGGTTTTTTGGCTGGCAAACCTCGCTGGAAAGTTTCGGTTTGCCTTAAAACCCAGGCCCCCGGTGCCGGTCTTCCGGGCCGTTTCCCTGGGCCAAGGCCGCTATTGACCTGTCCGCCCGGCCGGTGCTGTGATGAAGGTGTGGCGCAGGCTGCGCCCTCCTGAAAGAGCACGTCAGGCGAACCTACGGAGGTTGAATCATGAGCACCACCGGACAGCACCCGGACATGCCGCACCTGGACGCCGTGGAAGCGGACCCCGCCTACGATTACGCCGAGGATGCACCGGTAGACGATGCGGACTGGGACGCGGAGGACGCGATGATTGATGAGGAAGAACCGGTGGTCCAGCCGCCGCCGGTGGTCATCGACGCAGAGGACCGCGAGGTCCCGCTGGATGACGACGAGCCCCGCGACACAGAGAGCTAGGAAACAGGGGAGCAGGACTTACGACGGCGGCACCTCCCTTCGCTTTACCGCGAAGGGAGGTGCCGCCGT
The DNA here is from genome assembly GCF_006715285.1 of Arthrobacter sp. SLBN-83. Taxonomy (NCBI): domain Bacteria; kingdom Bacillati; phylum Actinomycetota; class Actinomycetes; order Micrococcales; family Micrococcaceae; genus Arthrobacter; species Arthrobacter sp. SLBN-83. The sequence continues at coordinate 469,029 of NZ_VFMX01000001.1, read as the reverse complement.
CGTGCGTTATACGTTTTTGCCTTTGAGGGTCAGCGTCCGGCGAGGACTTCCTCCGGGGCGTCTTCGGGTTCCTGCCCGGAGACCCGTCGCTGCCAGGCCTGCATGACGGCGGGGTCCGTGGGCCGGGTGAGCAGTGATGCCGCGATGTAGACAACGGCTGAAGCAATCAGGCCGTAGTAGATGGGCTCGTTGGCATAGACGCCGTCAAGCGGTGCCTTGGCGTTGATTTCCAGGATGATCATGGTTCCCAAAGTCACCACGGAACCGACCGCCATGGATGCCGCGGCGGCCAGGCCAGTGCCGCGCTTCCACACGAGGCCGCCCAGGATGGCAACCAGGAGCCCGCCCACCAGGATGTCGTAGGCGATGGTCAGCGCCGCCACCACGTCCTTGGTGATGATGGCGATGACGATGGCCACGATCCCCAGGGCGAGGACCCACATGCGGTTGGCCTTGACGTCGTGCTCAGGGTTCTCGGTGTCGCCGGTGTTGACCTTCTTGCCGAACCACCCGGCCACGAAAGGCAGGACGTCGGCGCGGGCAACGGTGGCGGCGGCGATAAGGGCGCCGGACGCAGTGGACATCATGGCGGCGACGGCGGCTGCCAGTACCAGTCCGCCGATGCCGATGGGAAGGATGTTTTGCGCAACTTCCGCGTAGACATCGTCCTTGGCAGCGATTTTCACGCCGGACAGGGCCACGTTGGCGGCCATGCCGATCAGTGCACCGGCCACGCCGTAGAGGATGCAGTAGATGCCGGCCGTGGCCCCGCCCCACCGGGCCACCTTGGGCGTCTTGGCGGTGAATACGCGCTGCCAGATGTCCTGGCCGATCAGGAGGCCCAGGGTGTAAACGACGAAGTAGGTGATGATCGTCTGGACGCCGATGCCATCAATCTGGAAGAAGCTGGCGTCGACGCGGCTGCGGATGCCGTCCAGGCCGCCGGCGGCATTCAGGGTGAACGGGAGCATCAGGAAGAAGATGCCCACGGTCTTGATGACGAACTGCACCTGGTCCGCCAGGGTGATGGACCACATGCCGCCGATGGTGGAATACACCAGCACGATGGCGCCGCCGATGGCAATGGCCAGCGCCCGGTCCAGGCCGAACAGCACCACGAAGATGGTGGCGTAGGCGCCGGTGGAGGTGGCGCAAAGCATCAGCGTGTAGGCGAGCATGACGATGCCCGAGGCTTCCGTTGCCCTGCTCCCGTAGCGGAGGGTGAGCATCTGGGACACCGTGTAGATCTTCAGCTTCTGGATGGTTCCTGCGAAGAGCAGGCTCAGCAGGAGGACGCCGGCGCCGATGGCCACCACCAGCCACATGCCGGAGATGCCGAACTTGTAGCCAAGTCCCACGCCGCCAACGGTGGAGGCTCCGCCGAGGACGACGGCGGCCATGGTTCCCGTGTAGAGGAAAGGCCCGAGGCGGCGGCCGGCGACCAGGAAGTCGCTGTTGTTCCTGGTGCGGGACTTACCCCACCAGCCGAAGGCCAGCATTGCGAGAAGATACACCACCACGATGGCGATGTTGATGGCACTTGCATCCATAGATGGCTCCTTGGAGCTGTTGGGCGCCGGGTGTGGGACCGGGGCCGACGGCGCCCGGAACCGCCGCGGACGAACGGAAACGGCTCCTGATATTGCCCTATAGGCAACAGGAGTTTCCACAGACTAGAGTGTGACGGCGGCAACAGTCAAGGAGGGGAGTGACTGCGGATCGCCCGTGTGGCGCCGGTGCGTCACAAAAGCGGCGGCCACTAGTATGGCTCGAGAGCGGAGCCGGGCTGCCGGCCATGAAAGGTTCGTAGATGAAGGCACTGCCAGTTGAGCCCAGCAACGTCCCGGTTGCCATCGGCTCCAGGATCCGGGCCGCCCGGCAGTCCCAGCGGCTCACCATCGAGCAGGTAGCCGACGCCACCGGGCTCACCAAGGGTTTCCTGAGCCGGGTGGAGCGGGACCTGACCTCTCCCTCTGTCGCGTCCCTGGTGACGCTGTGCCAGGTGCTGTCCATCTCCATTGGTGATCTTTTCGCTGCACCGGAAACCCACCTGACCAAGCGGAACGACGGCCCGCGGATCTCGCTGGGCGGCCAGGGCATCGTGGAACGTCTCCTGACCGCCCGTTCGGAACGCCGGGTCCAGATCATCCAGGCGGTCATCGAGCCCCATGGCCGCGGCGAGTCCGAGCTCTACGCCGTGGACTGCGACGTGGATGTGCTGCACGTGGTCAAGGGGTCCATCAAGCTGATCCTGACCAATGAGGAATACGACCTCAACACCGGTGATACCGTCACCTTCCCGGGCCGCGAGCCCCACACCTGGGTCAACCCCACGGACGAGCCGGTCGAGGTGCTCTGGGTCCTGGTCCCCGCGGCTAGCCGGTAGCCCTTCCTTGGGCTGTGCATTCCTGCCCGGTTGCCTCTGGTTGCCCGGATGTGACTGCGCCTCCATTCCCGGGATTCCGCCGGGCGCAGTTTGTGGGGATAGAAGTAACTGGGCAGCATTGCACGGTCACCGGTTCGGATTACGTGGTCCTGCCGCCCGGACTGTCTTGATTTCCGATATCACCCTGCTGGGATCGAACCAGATATGCTCCGGCATGTAGCGAAGGACGGTGTAGCCGCTGACGGCGGATGCGTTATTTCGCTCCCGGTCGCGGAGCATGTCCCCCCGCTTCGAGTGGAACGCGAAGCCGTCGATCTCCACAATCAGGAAGCCGTCCAGTAGAAAGTCCACCCGCCCGATCCCGGGCAGGAAGACTTGGGTTTCGAAGTCGATTCCGTTGGCGCGGAACAGGTGCTGTGCATCCACTTCCACGATCGATTCCGCACGCACGTCGAGTTCCCGCAGGAGGCGGAGCGCGGGTCCGGACCGGTCGGCCAGGAGCTGGGACGCGAGCAGTTCGCGCGGTACGCCGTGCAATCTGATAGCTGAAGTGGCCATCGCGGTGGAGGCTGGAGCCGGCAGGCAGCCCAATGCATGAAGCGCCACGTCTTCGACTGCGGCCAGCGGTTGGAATGGATGACCCTGGAATCGAACGGTGCGATGCCGGACGAAGCCACCGCCGTGGCCATGGTTACAGGCGAGGTGAAGTCGGTCGGGAGGTCTGCGCAGCCAGAGTCCGTAGTGGGCGGCAGCGCTGGCACAGCTCAGCCTCCCGTTGTTCAAGACTGCTGCGAGGAGGCCTTCGTCGCAGCCGGGCAGAACGAAGACGCCGCGCCTGGGCTGGGTGGCACCGAGCCCTGTGAGCCGTAAGAGTTCCCGGCGCGGGAACCCTGCGTCCAGGAGTTGGCCGGAACGGGCAACGCCGCCGGATTGCTTCAGGTATTCGAGGATGTCCACCGCATCATTTGAGACCGTGTGAGGCAAGGCCTGGAACCGGACGCCGGCCCTATGTGCACAACCCGGCGGGGCGCAGTCTGCATTCCCGCCCAGTTGCTTTCCCGGCGGCTCGGGTTGCTTTGCCACAAAACCTGGTGATTCGCGCAGAGAACGAATAACGGAGTCGGCCCGACCAGGGAGTAGCTGGGCAGGAGTGCTCCACCCCGCTACCCGGAAGGTAAACAACTGGTGCTCCAAGGAAAACAAGCGTGTATGATGGCAGTCACAGAAGTCCCTCAACTCCTCGAAGGAGAGGCCTCCATTGGAAGAGCTGCGCATTGAAGCCAACGGCAACCTTGGCCCCATCGATTCATCCCGGATTCCCCGCTATGCCGGAGCTGCCACTTATGCCCGCCTCCCGCGCCTGGACCAGGTGGACAAGGCTGACGTCACGGTAGTCGGCGTCCCCTTCGACTCGGGTGTTTCCTATCGTCCGGGAGCGCGCTTTGGCGCAAACCACGTCCGGGAAGCGAGCCGTCTGCTGCGCCCCTACAACCCTGCCTGGGATGTCAGCCCGTTCGAGAACATCCAGGTGGCCGACGCCGGGGACATGGCCGTCAATCCGTTCAACATCAACGAGGCAATTGAGACCATCCAGCAGAACGCGCTGGACCTGACTGCGGCCGGCAGCAAGCTGCTGACCCTGGGCGGGGACCACACCATCGCCCTGCCGCTGCTGCGTGCCGCCGCCGAGCGGGCCGGCGAACCTGTTGCCATGCTCCACTTCGACGCCCACCTGGACACCTGGGACACCTACTTCGGCGCCGAATACACCCACGGGACGCCCTTCCGCCGTGCGGTGGAGGAAGGCATCCTGGACACCGAGGCTATAAGCCACATCGGCACCCGGGGTCCGCTCTACGGCAAGAAGGATCTCGACGACGACCACCGCTTTGGGTTCGGCATCGTCACCTCCGCGGACGTCTACTACCAGGGCGTGCTGGAGACGGTGGCCAAGGTCCGCGACCGGATCGGCAGCCGCCCGCTCTACATCTCGGTGGACATTGACGTCCTGGATCCGGCCCATGCGCCCGGTACCGGCACCCCCGAGGCCGGCGGCATCACCAGCCGGGAACTCCTGGAGATCATCCGGGGCTTCCGCGGCATGAACCTGGTGGGCGCCGACGTCGTCGAAGTCTCTCCTGCGTACGACCACGCCGAGATCACCGGCGTTGCCGCCAGTCATGTGGCGTATGAACTGGTGACCCTCATGGCGGACAATGCCGCACCCGGAAACCGTTTCGGTGCGGACACCGGATACGCGGCCCAGGCTCTTGGCCAGGAAGCCCGCCGCCCCGCCGGTTTCGCCGCCGCCGCCAAGGAGTAGGGCCGTGGCAGAACAGGACGTCCCCGTCCCCGCACGGGGGAGCGGGGTTCGCAACGGCGGGGACCTCGTCGTCGAGACCCTTGAAGCGCTGGGCGCCAAGACGGTTTTCGGCATCCCGGGCCAGCATGCCCTGGGGCTCTTTGACGCCATGGGCCGCGGCAACCTGCACTTTGTCTCCTCCCGGGTGGAGAACAACAGTGCCTTTGCCGCGGACGGATACTCCCGCGCCACCGGCGAAGTGGGCGTGCTGTTCCTGTCCACCGGCCCGGGGGCGCTGACCTCGCTGGCCGGCCTGCAGGAGGCCTACGCTACGGGGGTGCCCATGGTGGTAGTGGCCAGCCAGATTCCCCTGGAGGGCTTGGGTGCGCGGCGCAAGGGCATGCTGCACCAGCTCGATGACCAGAAGGCATCCGCGGCCAACGTCACCAAGAGCCAGCGGCTGATCCAGCATGCGTCGGGCATTCCGTCCGCCATCCAGGACGCCTGGACCGAGGCCATCTCCTCGCCGCAGGGGCCGGTGTGGCTGGAGATCCCGCAAAACGTGCTGCTGGACCCGATCATGGTCCCGCCGGTGGAGGATGCCCTGGCCGAAGCGGCGGACAACCCGCCCCGCATTGAGCTGGTGCGCGAGGCCGTGAAGTGGCTGGAAACAGCAAAACGCCCGGCCATCATTGCCGGCGGCGGGACGCGTCGCGGCAAAGCGGAGAAGTCGCTGCTCTCGATCGCCGAGAAGCTGCGCGCGCCGGTGATCTGCACCCCCGGCGGCAACGGCGCGTTCCCCTGGAACCACGAGCTGTCGCTGCAGTCCTGGATCGAGGACCGGTACATGACCGACCTCCTCGAGGACGCGGACGTCCTGGTGGTGATCGGGTCCTCCCTGGGCGAAGTCACCTCCAACTATTTCACCTTCGAGCCGCGGGGCAGGATCATCCAGATCGACGCCGAGCCGCGCGTGCTGGAGTCTAACCGGCCGGGTTTGGGCATCCGTGCCGACGCCGGCCAGGCACTCGCGGCCATTGATGAGGCGCTCGACCCCGGCAGGACCGGGACGCCGGACTGGCATGGGAGCACTCCGGAAGAGCTGGTCGCGAAGTCACTCGCCCAGGTCCGGGCACGGCTGGAATCACAGGACCTGACCAAGGAACTGAAGTTCATGGCGGATATCCGCGAAGCCGTGCCGGCGGACATGCAGACCTTCTGGGACATGACCATTGCCGCGTACTGGGGATGGTCCTGCTGGGATGCCCGGCAGGGGCAGTTCCACTCTGCTCAGGGCGCCGGCGGCCTGGGCTATGCCTTTCCCGGAGCTATCGGCGCAGCCGTTGGACTGGAAACGCTCGGCAAGCCTGCCCGGGTGCTCGCAGTCTCCGGCGACGGCTCGTCCATGTACTCCATCGCCGAGCTTGCCACCGCTAAGCAGCACAACGTGCCGGTCACCTGGCTGATCGTGGACGACGGCGGCTACGGCATCCTGCGCGAGTACATGGTGGGTGCGTTCGGCAAAGCCACGGCCACCGAACTTGCCCGGCCGGACTTCGTGAAGCTCGCGGAATCCTTCGGCGTGCCCGCCACCCGGGTGGCCCCGGAGGACGTGGGGGAGGCGCTCAGGGCGGGATTCGCCGCGGATGGACCCAACGTCGTCGTGGTTGAAACCCTCCTGAGGATGTTCAGCCCCACCCACCTGGGCGACTGACCATACCCTTTCGTTCTGGAGCTCCCTCACTTCCTGCTGGAAGTGGGGGAGCTTCTGCTTAACCTTCCTCGCGCACAACTTCGTTTCCCTAAGCAACCTTTTTCTGATACAGTTGCTTGCAGCAACTAATTCTTTTAGGGAGGATCATGTCTGTCGCACCGGCCACTGCAGCCGACCTCGTCAGCCATATCTATGACCTCCAGCGCGCGCTGCGCTGCGTCACCATGGTTAACGTCAAAGGCCAGGACACCGGCATCGCCCTGCAGGGCGTGCTCAAGTTCATTGGCGAGGGGGAGACCCGGGCCGCGCACCTGGCTGAACGCCTGGGGGTCAGTCCGCCGGTGCTCAGCCGGCACGTGGCCGAGCTTGCGGACGCGGGCCTGGTGGTGCGCACCCAGGACCCGGACGACGGCCGGGCCCAACTGCTGGCGCTTTCCCCGCGCGGGAAGGAGAAGCTGGCAGAGCTGGTGCGGCACCGGGCGGAAACCCTGCAGGCCTACCTCTCCGACTGGAACGAGGATGACGCAGCCGCAACAGCCGCGATGCTGAACAAGCTCACCACATCCCTGAAGAATTCCATCCGGGCAAGGGCGGCCGGAACCACCAACGAACAGAAAACGCAGGAGTCCATTAATGGCTAACGTCACCGCCGCCGCGGACCAGGAGCAGGAGCGCCAGCGCCAGCGCACCGCTAAACAGGAATCGCGGCAATCCAAACGCCACGAGCCGGGCGCGCCCATGAACCACCGGCAGATCATGGAGGCCCTGACCGGCCTCCTCGCTGCCTTCTTCACCGCGATCCTCAGCAGCACCATCGTGGCCAACGCGCTGCCCACCATCATGTCCGAGCTCAAGGGCACTCAGACGGACTTCGCATGGGTCATCACGGCGGCGCTGCTGGCCAACGCAGCCACCACCCCCATCTGGGGCAAGCTCGCCGACCTCTTCGACAAGAAGATCCTGGTCCAGCTGAGCATCGTGATCTTCGTTGCCGGCTCGGTCATGGCAGGTTTCTCCGAAAGCATCCCGTTCCTGCTCACCGCCCGCGTGATCCAGGGCATCGCCATGGGTGGCCTCACCGCCCTGGCCCAAGCCATCATCGGCTCCATCATTCCGCCGCGTGAACGCGGCAAGTACTCCGGCTACATGGGCGCCGTGATGGCTGTCGGCACCGCCGGCGGCCCGCTGCTCGGCGGCTTCATCGTGGACAGCGCACTTGGCTGGCGCTGGACGTTCTTCGTCTGCGTGCCGCTCGCCGTCGTCGCCCTGATCCTGCTCCAGATCACGCTGAAGGTCCCGCACATCAAGCGCCCCGCCAAGATCGACTGGTTCGGTGCCATCCTGCTGACCAGCGGCGTGAGCCTGCTCCTGATCTGGGTTTCCTTCGCCGGCAACCCCGACTACTACGACTGGTGGTCCTGGCAGACCCTGGTGATGGTGGGCGGCGGCGTCCTCCTGCTGGCACTGCTGGTGCTGGTGGAGTCCAAGGTCTCCGCACCGATCATCCCGCTCAAGATCATCTCCGAGCGCACCACCGCCCTGGCCATCGTCGCTTCCGTGGCTGTCGGCATCGCAATGTTCGGTTCCTCCACCTTCCTGGGCCAGTACTACCAGGTGGCCCGTGGCGCCACGCCCACCGAGGCCGGCCTGCTCACCCTGCCCATGATCGCCGGCAACCTGGTCGGTTCGGTGGTCTCCGGCCAGCTCATCAGCCGCTACGGCAAGTGGAAGCGGTTCCTGATTGGCGGCAGCATCCTGCTGATCGGCGGCCTGGCCATGGCCGGAACCCTGACCCACACCACCGAACTCTGGCAGGCCGGCATCTACACCGCAGTCTTCGGCGTCGGCCTGGGCATGCTCATGCAGAACCTGGTCCTTGCGGTGCAGAACACCGTCCGCGCCACGGACATCGGTTCGGCCAGTGCGTCCGTCGCCTTCTTCCGCTCCTTCGGCGGTGCCATCGGCGTGTCCGTCCTGGGTGCCGTCATGTCCAACCACGTCAAGGACCTTGCTACCGAGGGCCTTGCCAAGCTGGGCATCCAGACTTCGGGCGACGGCGGCGGTGCCAGCCTGGACCTCAAGGACCTGCCCGCCCCGATCGCCGACGTCATGCGCGCCGCCTACGGTGACGCCACCGCCGCGATCTTCATGATCTCCGCCGTGGTGGCCGTTGTTGCGCTGATCGCCGTCATCTTCATCAAGGAGGTGCCGCTCCGCAAGACCGTGGACATCGCCCCCGAGAAGGCACTTGAGGCCAACGCCGCCGGTGAAGCGGGCATGACCGCCACCATGACCGGGCAGCTTCCCGTGGTCTCCGCCGAGGCCCCGGACCGGGACATCCCCGGAGGGGCGGGCATCGCCACGCGGAGTGCAGCACGGGCAGGCTCCGCCCCCGCCAAAAGGTACGACGGCGGTGCTGCCGCAGCCGCCGCAGCATCCGGCCGGGTGGCCACGGAGGACTTCGAGGAAGTCTTCGCCCGGAACTTCAGCTCCGAGAGCCTTGACCTGCCGTCCGCAGACAAGGCGGAGAAGGTAGCCGACGCCATCGCCAGTGCCGCCGCCACCCTGCAGAAGCTGCAGGAAACCCAGCACCTGCTGGCCCGCCAGCAGGCAGCACTGGGCAACATGCTGCTGGACGTCCAGGAACAGCACCGTTCCCAGCAGGAGCTGGCAGCCAAGCAGGCCGCCACCACGGCAGAGCTCAGCAGGCTGCAGCGCAAGTTCCTGAAGGAACGCAAAATCCAGGCAGCAGCCGCACTCTACCTGGCCGGCCACGGCAGGCACAGCGCCGCCGCCCCGCTGGACGCACCGTCCACCGGTGCCGGTTCTGAACCGGGCCAAGGACAGTAAGGCCAGGGACAGCAGCGGGGACGGCATCCCTTCCCCGCCGAGGCTAAAGCCACGGCAACTTCAAGGCCGCAGCCCGCACCCGGAAGACCTCCGGGAGCGGGCTGCGGCTTTCCTGCGTGCTGCCCCGCTCTACGCCCTTTTCAGCAGGCTTTTCACGGTTGAAAAGTTGCCGTCGAGAGGCCCCAATGTCGGTGCCCATCACTAGAGTTGAGTCCATGCTCCTCACCCTCATTCGGCGCTACTCCAAACCGTATTTGCCATACATCCTGGCTGTCGTCATTTTCCAGCTCGCGGCCACCATCGCTGCGCTGTACCTGCCCAGCCTCAACGCCCAAATCATCGACCAGGGCGTGGCACGCGGAGACACCGATTTCATCTGGCGCACCGGCGCGGTGATGCTCCTGGTGGCCTTCGCCCAGGTAGCCGCGGCCATCGCCGGCGTGTACTTCGGCTCCAGGACTGCCATGGCGGTGGGCCGGGACCTGCGCCATGCGGTGTTCCGCAAGGTCACCAGCTTCTCCGCCAAGGATGTCAACGCGTTCGGCGCGCCCACGCTGATCACCCGGGGCACCAACGATGTCCAGCAGGTGCAGATGCTCCTCCTCATGGGGCTGAACTTCATGGTTGCCACCCCCATCATGTGCATCGGCGGGATCATCATGGCGCTGCGCGAGGACATCAACCTGTCCTGGCTGGTCTGGGTTTCCGTTCCCCTGCTGGCCGTGGTGGTGGGCTACCTGGTGGTCCGGCTCATGCCGCTGTTCCGCTCCATGCAGCGGAAGATCGACCGGATCAACGCCGTGCTGCGCGAGCAGATTATCGGCATCCGCGTTGTCCGGGCCTTCGTGCGTGAGCCGTTTGAGACCGAACGGTTCGGCGCGGCCAACAAGGAACTCACCGACGTCTCGCTGCGCATCGGCGCCCTCTTCGTCCTGATGTTCCCGGCCATCAGCATGATCCTGCACCTGTCCACGGCAGCGGTGCTCTGGTTTGGCGGCCAGCGGGTTGATGCCGGCGCCATGCAGGTGGGCTCGCTCACCGCGTTCCTGCAGTACCTGCTGCAGATCCTGATGGCAGTCATGATGGGCACCTTCATGGCCATGATGATCCCGCGCGCCTCCGTCTGTGCCGACCGCATCGGCGAGGTGCTCGGCGTTGAACCCTCCATCCACGACCCCCAGCAGCCGCAGGCTCCGGCCTCGCTCACCGGGGTGGTGGAGTACCGCAACGTCACCTTCGCCTACCCGGGCGCCGAGTCCCCGGTGCTCAGCAACATAAGCTTCACGGCACGTCCCGGGCAGACCATCGCCATCATCGGGTCCACGGGCGCCGGCAAGACCTCCCTGTTGTCCCTCCTGCCGCGGCTGTACGACCCAGTGGAAGGACGGGTGCTGCTGGACGGCGTCCCGGTGGACAAGCTGGACCGCGCCGAGATCACCAAAAGGGTTGCCCTGGTGCCGCAGCGTCCGTACCTGTTCTCAGGCACCATCGAACACAACCTCCGGTTCGGCAAGACCGAGGCAACAGACCAGGAACTGTGGGATGCCCTCCGGGTAGCCCAGGGTGAGTCCTTTGTCCGCGAGAAGAAGAACGGCCTGGACGCAAGGATTTCCCAGGGCGGCACCAACGTCTCAGGCGGTCAGCGCCAGCGCCTCTGCATAGCACGCGCGCTCGTGACAAAACCCCGTGTCTACCTCTTTGACGACTCGTTCTCCGCCCTGGACGTGGCCACTGACGCCCGGCTCCGTACCGCCCTGAAGGGCATCACCAGGGATGCCACCGTCATCATTGTGGCCCAGCGGATCTCCACCATCACCGAGGCCGACCAGATTTTGGTGCTGGACAACGGACGCATCGTGGACCGTGGCACGCACGAGGAACTCCTGGAAACCTCGCCCACCTACCAGGAAATTGTCGAATCCCAGCTGAGTGTGGAGGAAGTGGCATGAGCCCCCGCAAGAGAGACTCCACCGCTGTCGAAGAGACAGCCCCTGCATCCACCGTGGCTGCCGGCGCGGGGCCCGGAGATGACGACGATTTCCTTGAGGAGGAGTTCACCCCCTCCGAGGCGGACGGGGACATGTTCGGCGGTATGCCCGCCAAGAAGGCCGAGCACTTCTGGCCATCCGCCAAACGGCTGATGGGCCTGCTGAAGCCGGAAGCCCTGGGCATCTATGCCGTGGTGGGCCTGGTGGTGGTCTCCGCGGTCCTCAACGTCATTGCGCCCAAGATCCTGGGCCAGGCCATGGACGTCATCTTCGCCGGAGTGGTGGGAAAGCAGCTGCCGGCGGGAGCCAGCAAGGAACAGTTCGTAGCCGGGCTGCGCCAGCAGGGCCAGGACAACTTCGCCGACATGGTGTCCCGCATGGAGCTGGTGCCGGGCACCGGCATCAATTTCGACAAGCTCACCACGCTCATCGCCATCGTCCTGCTGATGTACTTCGTGGCGAATATCTTCATGTGGCTGCAGGGCTACGTCCTGAACCGTATCGTCATGAAGGTTATCCGCCGCCTGCGTGACGACACCGAGAACAAGCTGAACCGCCTGCCGTTGAACTACTTCGATACGCGGCAGCGCGGCGACGTGCTGTCGCGGGTGACCAACGACGTCGACAACATCCAGCAGGCCCTCCAGCAGGCGTTCGCGCAGCTGGTCAATTCCGTGCTGACCGTGCTGGGCATCGTGATCATGATGTTCATCGTCTCCTGGCAGCTTGCCTTGATCGCCCTGATCGCCCTCCCGTTGTCCGGGGTGGCAGCAGGCCTGATCGGAGCCCGGAGCCAGAAACTCTTCGCCGCCCAGTGGAAGAACACCGGATCGCTGAACGGCCAGATCGAGGAGTCCTTCTCCGGGCATGACCTGGTCCGCGTCTTCGGCCGCGACGCCGACATGCTGGCACGGTTCGAGGAACGCAACGAGGCACTCTACAAGGCAAGCTTCGGCGCGCAGTTCGTCTCCGGGATCATCTTCCCCGTCATGCAGTTCGTGTCCTACCTCAGCTACGTGGGCATCGCGGTGGTGGGTGGCCTCCGCGTGGCATCCGGCGCCATGTCACTGGGTGACGCCACCGCGTTCATCCAGTACTCCCGCGAGTTCACCCAGCCGCTGGGCCAGATGGCGGGCATGGCCAACATGCTTCAGTCCGGCGTGGCGTCCTCGGAGCGCGTTTTCGAGTTCCTCGACGCCGATGAACAGGACGCCGAAACCGCCATCGAACACCTTCCGGCCAAGACGGACGGCCACGTGGACTTCCGGAACGTCACCTTCAGCTACACCCCGGACAAGCCGCTCATCGAGAATCTGTCCTTCACGGCAGAGCCTGGCAATACCGTGGCCATCGTCGGACCCACGGGAGCCGGCAAGACCACCCTGGTGAACCTGGTGATGCGCTTCTACGAGCTCAACTCGGGCTCCATAATGCTGGACGGCGTGGATGTCACCCACCTGAGCCGCTCCGAGCTGCGCTCCAAGGTGGGCATGGTGCTTCAGGACGCATGGCTCTTTGGCGGGTCCATCTACGACAACATCCGCTACGGCAACCTCAACGCCACCGAGGACCAGGTGATCGCAGCTGCCAAGGCCACCTTCGTGGACCGCTTCGTCCGTGCCCTGCCGGAGGGCTACGACACCGTGATCGACGAAGAAGGCAACAACGTCAGCGCCGGTGAAAAGCAGCTGATCACCATCGCCCGCGCCTTCGTGGCCAACCCCTCGCTGCTGATCCTTGATGAGGCCACCAGCTCCGTGGATACCCGCACCGAGCTGCTGGTGCAAAAGGCCATGGCGGCGCTGCGTTCGGACCGGACCAGCTTTGTGATCGCACACCGGCTTTCGACCATCCGCGATGCCGATACGATCCTGGTCATGGAAAACGGACAAATCGTGGAACAGGGCAACCACCAGGTGCTGCTCGCCGCAGGCGGGGCCTACCACCGCCTTTACATGTCGCAGTTCGCGGGTGCGGACGCCGGGGAAACGGCAGTGGATGATTCGACGGCGGTGCGCAGCTGAGCGCGCACGGTGGCCAGCGCATCGAGGTCCAGGTACCGATGCGCTGGGGCGACATGGACGCCTACGGCCACATCAACAACGTCCAGATCGTGCGAATGCTGGAGGAAGCGCGGATCGCAGCTTTCGGGCCACCGCGGGGGGCGGGCCTGCCTGGCATCGAGCCCCCGGTGTCGTTGTTCAACGACGTCCCCGAGGGCACGCTTGCCTTGATTGTTGACCACAAGATCCGCTACGTCAGGACCCTGGAGTACCGCAACGTTCCGGCCGTGGTCCAGGTCTGGATCGGCGCCGTCAAGGGAGCGAGCTTTGACATCCACTACGTGGTCCAGGACCCCGTCACCGGGGAGGACTGCGTGAAGGCGAGCAGCCACCTCGCCTTCGTGGACGAGGCGTCGGGCCGGGTGCAACGGCTCACGCAGGAGCAAAAGGAGCGGATGGCCCCCTACAGGCACTAAGACTCTGGTCAGGGCTGCACGTAACACAGGACTGTAGAACCTGACTGCAAACTCCCGGCTGGAACCACGATCCACAGCGAAAGGAAGCCTGATGGCACGGAACAAGAAGGCCCTGAACAAGAAGGCGCACGAGATGAGCCGCAGGAACAAGATGCATGGTGGCAGGAAGAAGAAGACCTGGAAGGAGATGTCCCCGGCCGGCAAGGTGGGTACCATCGTCACTGCGATCATGCAGGTGTCCCTGCTGGTTGCCGCCCAGCGCGATATCTCGCGCAGGCCTGCTGAGCTGATCAACGGGCCGAAGGCTGCGTGGCGGGCAGCGTCCTTCGTCAACTTCATCGGGCCCATGGGGTACTTCATCTTCGGCAGGAAGCGGCCTGCCACCGCCAAGTAACAGGCCCTGGCGGTCCGGGAGTTCAGCCGGCGTGGAGCGGGCGCCCAGCTTGACCCTGTAAATTTGTGGGCATGACCCCCACTGCCACTGCTGCCATGACCCGCGCCCTCGGCATCTCCAAGGAGATTGAGGATGCAGCGTGGTTCGTACTGGGGCCGGGTCTGCAGGGCAAGGCGTCACCCCTAGACGGCCGCACCCGGACGTGGTCCGTTCCGGCCGCCGCTGAGCTGCTCGACCGGCTGGAACGGGGCATCGCTGACTCCAAGGCTCCCATGATGACCAACCTCCGCGAAAACCTGGAGGGTGCCACCCGCGGGGCCAAGCAGCTGGCCGTGGAACTGCTCTTCCTGCAGTCCCTGCCGCTGGCGCACGAGGTGAAGTCGCTGAAGGTCAAGCGTGCCCGGGTGGCGGAGGCCGCGGGCTGGCTCGAGCCGCCGCTGGAACTGCCCGAAGAGCTGTACGCCGGCATGACGGACCACGGCGTCATCCGCGATCGCACCGCTGAATTCAACTGGACCATCTGGGACCACCTCAAATGGCTGTGCCGGTTCGTCCGCAACGTCGCCCAGCGGCCGGCCAGCGTAGTGCAGGCAGCCATCAAGGACCCGCTGCAGTTCCACCGCCTCGCCGCATCGACCCCCGACGACCAGCCGGCCATCCGCCGCAGCATCGAGTTCCTGGCCTGGCCCAGCTATTTCGAGCCCGTGGTGGCGGACGTGGAACGCCAGGAGATCCGGGACGCCTTCGCCTCCCTCGTGGGCGGGGCCAAGGGAGACAGCGAAGAAGACGTCACCGCGGATATCCACCGCATCCGGCTGCACTTGGACGAACAGGCCGGCCAGCGCATCGACTGGTACTCCCGCCAGCTGGTCAGCCAGTGGCGGAAAGTGGGCGACCCCGGGAGGCGTGCCTGGCTGCTCCGGACGCACAGCGACAACGCCGAGCTGCTCACTGCCTGGCACGGCGAGGAGAAGGTGACGCTCGACGTCGAACACCTCCGCCTGCTAGAGCCAGGCGTTACCGCCGGCGTGGTGCAGCACGCGGTGGATGAGGACTACAAGCACCTGGGCTACGTGGAACGCGAGGACACCAAGACCGCGGTGTTTGCCTTCCTCACCGTCATGAAGCCCGGTGACCTGGTGCTCTACCAGCACGCCGGAACCGTGCGCCTTGGCGGCGTCCTGGGGGAGCCCGAGTACAACGATGACAACCGCCGGCTGCGGCGCAAGGTGCGCTGGTTCGACGATGGGCACACCACCACCAGCCTTCCCCGGCACGTCCAGCGGCAGCTTGCCACCCCCGGCATCGTGGTGGACGCCACCCGCGTGGTGCAGGCGCTGCAGGCGCTGCTCCCTGCCGAGGCGGAAACCGAGCCTGACGGCGATGCCGACGGTGCCGCCGTCGTCCTCCCTGCCCAGGAGGGCTTCCGCCCGCTGACGCAGGAATTCGCCGCCTCGCTGCACATGGAGCTGGAACCGCTGCAGGAGATCGCTGACCTGCTGGAGGAAAACCGCCAGCTGGTCCTCTACGGCCCGCCGGGCACCGGCAAGACCTACCTGGCCAAGCACCTGGCGGCCGAACTGGCGGACGACACCACGGACGAGCGCGTAAAGCTGGTCCAGTTCCATCCGTCCTACGCCTACGAGGACTTCTTCGAGGGCTACCGGCCGGACAAGACCGACGACGGGCAGGTGTCCTTCAAACTGGTGGCCGGGCCGCTGCGGCGCCTCGCGGAGGAAGCGGCCAAGCCCGGGAACGAGAAGAAGCCGTACTTCCTCATCATCGATGAGATGAACCGCGCCAACCTGGCCAAGGTGTTCGGCGAGCTGTACTTCCTGCTGGAGTACCGGGACGACCGGATCTACCTGCAGTACAGCCCCAACGAGCCATTCACCTTGCCGGACAACCTGTACATCATCGGGACCATGAACACGGCGGACAGGTCGATTGCCATGATGGACGCCGCCATCCGCCGCCGGTTCTCCTTCATCGAACTGCACCCGCAGACCGAACCGGTCAAGGGTTCCCTGGCCCGGTTCCTGCAGGCACGCCAGCTTGATCCCACGCCGGCTCTGCTGCTGGACGCTCTGAACGGGGCCATCGATGAGTGGGACCGGGACCTGATGATCGGCCCGTCCTACTTCATGAAGCCCGCAGCCCAGACCTCCGCCGGGCTGCGCCGGATCTGGAAGTACGAGCTCATGCCGCTGCTGGAGGAGCACTACCACGGCCAACTCACGCGCGCGCAGCTGGAGGAGCGCTTCGGGCTGGACCAGCTGCTGGGACGCATTGCAGCGCGCTGACCCGCGGGCGCCGGGCTCTTCAAACGGCCGGATGCGGCATTTGGTCCTCGACGAGCTGTCCAGCGGCCTGGTGGAGCGGCTGGACGCACCCAGCGCTTCCGTCCTGAACTCCAGCGGCCTGGCTAAAGCGTCCCCGATGGGTATGGGGCTGTACCGGATCGAGCCGGTGGGCAAGGTGGGGTCGGTGCGGACAGCCACCGTCCAGCTGGACGTCCGGCCCAAGGACCGGCTGGGACTGAGCCGGCTCCTGTTCCTGCTCAGCTACGCGGGGGAGCAGGGCTTCCGGCCGGAGCTCGTGGCGGCCAGCGAGGACCTAGACCTGTGGAGCGCGCTGGCCGAGTCACTGGCACAGCTTGCCGAACGGGCCCTGGGCCGCGGCGTCCTGCAGGGCTACCTCACTGTGGACGAGTCCCTGCGCACCGTGAAGGGGCGAATTAGGATTTCGGACCAGATCTCCCGCCGCCCTGGCATGCTGGTTCCCCTGGAGGTCTCCTACGACGAGTTCACCGAGGACATCGCCGAAAACCGCATCCTGCGCGCCGCACTTGAACGGATGGGGCAGGTGCCGGGGGTGCGGCCCGAAGTGCTGGGCCGGCTGCGCCAACTGAAGGGAAAGCTCGACGGCGTCACGCGCCTTCCAGCTGGCGCCCCGGTGCCGCCGTGGAAGCCCACCAGGATGAACCTGCGCTACCACGCTGTACTGCGCCTGGCGGAGCTGATCCTGCGCAACGCATCCGCCGAAGCCGGCGAAGGCAGGCAGCAGACGGCCTCGTTCGTGGTGGACATGGCGCAGGTGTTCGAAGACTTCGTGGGAACCGCACTGCGCGGCGCCATGGCTGCCTATCCGGGCGAGCTTAGGCTCCGGTACAACGCCCTCCTCAGCGAGGCCGTGCGGGATTCCGACCGCCTGTCGGTCCGCCCGGATGCTGTGCACCTGCTGGGCGGGCGCCCCGTGGTGGCCTACAACGCCAAGTACCGGGCCGCCTCGGATGCCGGTGCCTCCCTTACCGCCGACCACTACCAGATGCTGGCCCACTCCACCGCGCTCGCCGTGCCCACCGCCTGGCTGGTCTACGCAGGGAAGGGCGAAGTGAAACTTCGCCGCATCCTGAACACCGACATCGACATCGTGGAGTTCCCGTTGGACCTTAGCCAGCCGCCGTCGGCCATCCTTGCCTCAGTCCAGGAACTCGCCCGCCAGTCGTGGGGCGAAGTGGTCCGCCAGGCCCGGAACGGCTGACGCACCCGGCTGCCCGCCGTCGTCGTCCTTTCAGACCGGCACGCGGAACGTAAAGGTTGTTCCCTTGCCCAAGGTGCTCTCCACGTCGATGGTGCCGCCGTGTGCTTCGACGATTGCCTTGCTGATGGGCAACCCCAGGCCCACGCCGGGGATAGCGGTGCGCCGGACGCTGCTGGTGCGGAAGAATTTGGCGAACACCTCGGAAGCGTCCTCCGGGGTCATGCCCATCCCGGTATCGGTGACGCGGCAGGCCACGTGCCCGTCCTCCCGCGCCAGCGACACCACCACCTGGCCACCGTCCGGCGAGTACTTGATGGCGTTGGACACCAAGTTGTCCAGGACCTGCGAAATCCGCGCGCTGTCCACGTGGGCCTCCAACCGTTCCGGCGTGTCGGCATGCAGCTCGACGCCGGCGGCTGCCGCCCGGGGCATCGCCGAGGACACGCTGCTCCGGATGAGATCGGCAACGTCCACGGCGTGCGGCGTGACGATCAGTTGGCCGTTCCGGCTGGACAGCAGGTCGGATACGAGGGTCAGGAGCCGCTCGGAATTGCGGCGGATGATTTCCAGCATCTCGCGCTGCGCCTCGTGCGGTTCGTCGGCGAGCAGGATTTCCACATAGCCAAGGATGGAGGTCAGCGGGGTGCGGAATTCATGGGAGACGCTGGAGACGAAGTCGTCCTTGGCGGTGAGCGCGTTCACCAGGTCCGTGACGTCGCTGAAGACGATCACTGAGCCGGTGAACTTGCCGTCGGAGTCCCTCATGGCGCGCGCCGTGGTCACCAGTGCCCGCTGATCGTTCCCTTCCCCGAGCCAGACCAGGTAATCCGTGAAGGTTTCGCCCAGGACGGCGCGCCGCACTGGACGCTCCTGAACGGGGATCAGGGTCTTCCGGTCCGCCCCGTAGACCAACAGCTGCGACTCGTTGGGGTCCGCAATATTCTTTGGCCGGGCCAGCTCGTGGTTGGCGCGCTGCTTGCGGTTCATCAGGACGTCGTGGCCGTCGGCGTCCACGGCCAGGACGCCCAGATGCACGGTGTCCAGGATGGTGTTGAGCAGCGATTCCTGGCGCTTGCTGGTGCGCAGGTTGGCCCGCAGCTGCTCGTCCTTGTCCTCCAGCTCCTTCTGCTGGCGCATCATGCTCAAGGTCAGGACGCTGACCGACACTCCGATGCCCAGCATCATGACGGGCAGCAACAGGGAGCGGGCAAAGTCCTGCGGGTTCTGGTTTCCCTTCAGTAGCAGCGGCACCCAAATGATGGCCAGCGGTCCCAGGAAGGACAGCCACAGGGCCGCCCGTGCGTAGTACCCGGAGGCGCAGAGCCAGATGACCGGAAACACCGCCAGCAGGCTGATGCCCGCAAGGCTTTCCTGGCCGCCTTCCCTGCCCGCCGCGATGGAGACGAAATCCAGTAAGGGGATGGCCAGGAAGCTGGTGTAGGGCAGCCGTTCCCAGGGAATGACATAGCAAAGCGCCATGATGGCCAGCTGCGAGATGAGGAACGTGACGAACAGGGGGTTGCCCATGGTCTCGGGGAAGAAGGCCCATACCAGGACGGCTGTGAGGATGGTGGTCACGAACAGCGGCATTTGGCTCATGGCCACGCGGTCGGTCAGCCGGTATTCATGGAATGGCCGCTTGAAGAATCGCAGCCGTCCGGAGGACCAGGCCGTGGGGTTGCTCATGGCGCGGAGGACGCGGACGTCGGGCTGTGCGAGACCATACCAGCAGGATATCCGCAGCCAGCTATACTTCTGACGTTGGCACTGAGGGGGCTCTATGAGTGAGGCACGTGTGGGTCTGGTCATCGAGGATGACCACGACATTCGGGAACTGGTTCGCACTGTGCTGACCCAGGCTGGGTTTGACGTCACTGTCGCCAGCGGCGGCGCCGAGGGCGTCCTGATGGCCAAGAGCCTGAATCCTGATGTCATTACGCTCGACCTGGGCTTGCCGGACATTGACGGCTTTGAGGTTTCCCGGCAGATCCGCGAGTTTTCGGATGCCTATATCGTGATGCTCACGGCGCGGACAGAAGAACTGGACACCCTTATCGGGCTGGAATCCGGCGCGGACGACTACCTCACCAAGCCTTTCCGCCCGCGGGAGCTGCGGGCGCGGGTTGCTGCCATGATGCGCCGGCCGCGGTCTGTTCCCGACCCCGGCGACGTTGCCGTTGATGCTTCCCCGGATAACGCTTCCCACCCGGAGCGTGGAAACTTCAGCCACAACGGCCTGGAGCTCAGCTACGCCTCACGTACCGTCACCGTTGACGGCAAAGAGATGAACCTGACGCGCACCGAGTTCGAGCTGCTGTACGCGCTCCTCGAAGCGGGGCGGACGGTCCGGACCAAGTCCGACCTGGTGCGGCGGCTCCGCGATGAGGATTACGACGTCGGCGGCTACATCAGCGAGGCCGACGAACGGTCCGTGGAGGTCCACATGGGAAACCTGCGCAAGAAACTGGGTGACTCGCCGCAGCAGCCGCGGTGGCTGCAGACCGTCCGCGGAGTGGGCTACCGTTTAGCGCCGGGGCAGCACTGAGCCTGCAGCCGGTGCATGGTTTGCCTGCTGCACTGGGTGATGGGCCGCAGATAGGTGGCGGCCAGCCTGGGCAATGCCACCGCCATATCAGCGTGGCGTGCCTCGGCGCGGATCTCGTTTTCCAGGTCCAGGGCAAGTCCTGCCAGGCGTTCGGCTCCAACCATTTGGCTTGACGTCTTCAGGCTCAGGACCGCGTCCATGGAGCCCTCCAAATCACCGGTGGTCAGGGCGAGCCGCAGCCGGCCCAGCCGTTGCGGCAGGTAGTCGATGAAGTTCCCTACGAAGACCCGGCTGTAGCCTTCTTCCTCCTCGAGTTCGTCCCGGAGCCGGTCCAGGACGGACTGGTCCACCAGCGGCCTTGGCGCATCATCCGACGTGCTCATGACACTCCTTTCTGCTGGATTTGGGGACCTCGAAAACCGGGTGTTTGAGCGGGGGATCTTGTTCTGTTTCAGGTTAGGACCGTTCCCGCGACCTAGGAGAAGACTCGGGAAGAATTGTGGTTTTCTTGATGGGACTGCGGTTTTCGGGCCATAAGATCGATGCCAGTGCTTTTTCGCATTGACGTCGTCAGCGGCCATAGCCGCCTTTTCAATCTGGGGATAGATTGCCGTGTTCCGAACTCTTAGGACTTTATTTGTCGCGCTCATAGTCGGGGCTGGGCTGGCGTTGTCCATCGTCCAGCCGGCCAGCGCAGCCACGACACCGCAAATCACGCTCAATCCGGGTTCCGGTCCGGTCGGTTCCGCCGTCACGGTCACCGGAACCGGGTTCAAAGCTGCCACCACGGGCACTGTGATTGTGGGTTCCACTACTTTCGCTTTCCAAACCACATCGACCGGCGCTTTCAGCACCGGCATCACCATTCCGGCCGCATCTATCGGAAACCTCACCATCACTGCCAAGACATCGTCCATCAAGGCGTCGGCCACCTTTGTGGTGCAGGCAGCCCCTGCTCCTGCGCCCGCGCCGGCGCCAACCATCAGTTCCGCCCCCTTGCGCTTCGGGGTGGCAACGCCGGGGGGACCTACGGCCAGTACTGAGCTGGACGAGGTGGCCACCCTGGCAGGGGAAGTCCCCTCCGTGGTGATGAGCTACAAGGACTTCCTGCAAGCCCCGCCGATCACCGAGTTGGATGCTGTGCGCTCGCGCGGAGCCACCCCCCTTGTCACTTGGGAGCCGTGGGCCTGGGGAGGCGGAGTGGACCAGCCCGCCTATTCGTTGGCCCGGATCACCGCAGGCGACTTTGACGCCTACATCAGCCAGTGGGGCCAGTCCCTGGCGGCCTGGGGCAAGCCGGTCATGCTGCGCTTCGCCCACGAAATGAACGGCAACTGGTATCCCTGGGTCGAGGGCGTCAACGGCAACCAGCCGGGTGAATACGTGGCCGCCTGGCGCCATGTCCATGACGTTGTTGCCGCTACGGGAGCAACCAACGTCCAGTGGGTCTGGTCCCCGAACGTACCCTACTGGGGATCGACCGACCTGACAGGTTTGTTCCCCGGCGCAGGCTACGTGGACATCGTGGCATTGGACGGCTACAACTGGGGCAGCTCGCAAACCTGGAGCAGCTGGGTTTCCCCGGTGGACCTCTTTGCGCCCGGCATTTCCCAGCTCCGCACCCTGGCACCCGGCAAGCCGGTCCTGATCGCCGAGACGGCATCCAGCGAGTTGGGTGGTTCCAAAGCCTCCTGGAACACGGATCTGGTGTCCTACCTGGCTGCCCAGCCGGATGTTATGGGCTTCGTCTGGTTCCACATGCAGAAGGAAACGGACTGGCGCATCAACAGCAGCGATTCGTCGGCCTCGGCCTTCAAGTCCGCACTGTTGGCCCGGAGAAGCTAGGGGATAGGGGATAGCTGCTCTGAAACCGTCAGTGGCGGATTGCCTGACCGCGGCAACCTGTCCATCCTGTCTGTCCAGGATCAAGGACGGCGGCAGAAACGGCTAAAGATTGCCTCAAGATTTATCTGTCAGGCGCCGGCTTCGAGGAAGTGGACCAACTGGGATTCGAGGGCTGAACGATCCTTTAGCTCACACTCCCAGACGGTCAACACTTCCCAGCCGGCGTCTTCCAGTTGGCGGCGTTGGCCGGCGTCGCGCTCGCGGGTCCGGGTGCGCTTCGCAACCCAGAACTCCGCATTGGCTTTCGGGGCGTGCAGACCAACGCGGCAGTCGTGGAAATGCCAGAAGCAGCCATTCACAAAGATCACCTTGTGCCGCCCGGCGAAGACGAGATCCGGGTTGCCCGGCAGCTTGGTGCCGCCGGACCTGCCGTGCAGGCGGTACCGGTAGCCCCTGGCGTGCAGGATCCGGCGCACCAACAGTTCGGGCTTGGTGTTCTTGCCGCGGATCCGGGACATGTTCCAGCTGCGCTGCTCGGGGGTGAGCTTGTCTGCAGTGGGCTTATCCGCCATCCCTCCAGTCTAGGAGGCCTTAGATCTCGCGTTCCGGTTGTTCGCCGAACACGAAGTGGCGGCCGCTGACGGACTTCGGCTCAATCTCCACGTAAAAGTCCTTCAGGGTGGGAACCCAGGTCTTCAGTCCGAGTTCCTCGATGGCCGCAAGTTCAGCCGAGTTGCTGAGGACCCGTGCCGTCCCGCGGAGAATCACGGACCACGCTTCCTGCGACAGGATGCCGTCGGTTTCGAACAGCACCTTGGAGTTGATGGTCAGCTGCGCAAGCTTGTTCCCGGGAGCGGTCCGCAGGTAGACCTTCCGGTTCGAAGTCACGTAGTTCACCGGGAAGATGTCCGGTTCTCCCGCCACCGAGACCACCAGCCGCCCGTGCTGCGTTGCCGCCAGGAGACGCCACGATTGCTCATCATCGAGTTCCAGGACGGGATTGCCGTCCGCGTGTTCAAACATCATGTCGCCATTCTTCTACCTCAGGTAGAAATGCGCCAGAGGCTTTGTACCCGCAATTCCCGGCCCTTTTGTGACATCTCCGTCAATGCTTAACAGAGCGGAAACAGGCCTGTGACCGGATTGTCTTTCCAGCTGGATAGCGTCGCACGCAGGGCCATTACGGCTGAATGCGAAAAGAAAGCGACGCACCCAATGGGCAACGACAGAGACACAACGCAACTGCTGGAACCTGCGGCACCTGCTGATGCCGCCGTCGTCGGACGTTCTCCGGCAACGCCGACGGCGGGCAACAGCTCGGCTCTGAACGCCACCAAGGAAAGCCTCGAGGATTACACGCTCCGGTTCGCGCCGCGCTCCTACCGCAAGTGGAGCG
Organism: Arthrobacter sp. SLBN-83; assembly: GCF_006715285.1. Classification (NCBI taxonomy): domain Bacteria; kingdom Bacillati; phylum Actinomycetota; class Actinomycetes; order Micrococcales; family Micrococcaceae; genus Arthrobacter; species Arthrobacter sp. SLBN-83. Next base: position 445,587 of record NZ_VFMX01000001.1, on the reverse strand, counting down.
CCGGGGTAGTGGCCACCAGCGCCCTGGGCGGCATTGCCTACCTGGCGGACTTTTCGATCGGCGCGAACATCGGCATCTCGTACGGCACGGTCAACGCACTGCTGGGAATCCTGGTGGCCGCCGTCGTCATCTTCGCAACGGGCTTTCCCTTGGCGTACTACGCAGCCCGCTACAACATCGATCTGGACCTGATCACCCGTGATTCCGGCTTCGGCTACTACGGATCGGTGGTCACCAACGTCATCTTTGCCACCTTCACTTTCATCTTCTTCGCGCTCGAGGGCTCCATCATGGCGCAGGGGCTGGAATTGGGGCTGGGGATCCCGCAGTGGATGGGGTACGCCGCGTCCACCGTGATCATCATCCCGCTGGTGATTTACGGGATGAACACGCTGGCCAAACTGCAGGTCTGGACCACCCCGCTGTGGCTGCTCCTGATGGTGGTGCCGGTGGGTTACCTGCTGATCTCGCATCCGGAGAGCATCGACAGCTTCTTTGCCTATAGCGGTGCGACCGGTGACGGCGGCCCCAACCTTGCGTCCGTGATGCTGGCCGCCGGCGTGTGCCTGTCCCTGATGGCGCAGATCGCCGAGCAGATCGACTACCTTCGCTTCATGCCGCCGCGCACTCCTGCGAACCGCGGTGCCTGGTGGCGCGCGGTGATCCTGGCTGGCCCGGGCTGGGTGATCTTCGGAGCCATCAAGCAGATCGTGGGCCTGTTCATCGCCATTTACTTGATCGCGTCGTTGGATCCGGCCGCCTCTGCCACTGCCAACGAGCCGGTGCACCAGTTCCTGGGCGTGTACCAGGAGATGATGCCGGCCTGGCTGGCCATGACGCTGGCGGTGGTGTTGGTGGTCATTTCGCAGATCAAGATCAACGTCACCAACGCGTACTCCGGTTCGCTGGCCTGGACCAACTCCTTCACGCGCATCACCAAGACGTACCCGGGACGCATGGTGTTCGTGGTGGTGAACCTGCTGATCGCGCTGGTCCTGATGGAAGCCAACATGTTCGACTTCCTCAACACCATCCTGGGGTTCTATGCCAACTGCGCCATGGCGTGGGTGGTCACGGTGGCGTCCGATATCGCCATCAACAAGTACCTTTTGAAGATCTCGCCCAAGGTACCTGAGTTCCGGCGCGGGATGCTGTACGCCGTGAACCCAGTGGGGTTCGTGTCCATGCTGGCGTCTGCGGGTGTTTCCATCGCAGTGTTCTTCGGGGCATTCGGTGCCGCCATCCAGCCGTACTCGCCGATCTTCGCGGTGGGCCTGGCGCTCGTGCTGCCGCCGGTGCTGGCCGTTCTGACCCGCGGGCGGTTCTACCTGCGGCGTGTTGACGACGGCATCGAGCTGCCAATGTTTGACGGCGACGGAAACCCAAGCGACGCCAAGCTCCTATGCCACGTGACCGGCTTGGAGTTCGAGCGTCCGGACATGGTGCGTTCCGCACAGGACGCGCCCGACGGCGGCCCGCAGTACGTTTCTTCGCTCGCGTTGTCGACGGACAAGACGGGGGAACTGGTCCTGCCCGCCCAGAAGTAACGTCTTTTGATTAGGGAAGCCGGCGCACTTTGGTGCGCCGGCTTCCTTTATGACTTCTCTTGTCGCATTGCAGCTGGTAGACAGTGCATCGGGGGCCTTGTGCCTGTGGATAAGTGCGGTCGTCAAAATGTGACGTGGGCTACCCTTAAGTCACTGTCCGGAGCAAGCCGTCTTGAAACTACTGGGGGAATAGCGGCCCATGACATCGCAGAACTTCCTTTCGTCCCGCACATTTGTTTCGCCACGCACTGTGCAGTCCGGCGCGGCCGTCCTTATCGTTGGGCTTGCGCTGGCTTTGTCTGGCTGCAACTCGGGCGATTCTCCCGGCCCGGGTGGCACTTCTTCTCCGGTGGCCGCCGACACACCCACCGCCACGCCCACTCCCACCCCGACGCCGAGTGCTGTGTACAAGCCGGCCGACGCGTCTGGACCCGCCCAAAATGTCCCGGTTCCGGTGCTTCCCGAGGTGGCGAAGACGGAGACGAAGGAAGGGGCAGAAGCGTTCACGAAGTATTGGTTCTCGGTTCTGAGTTACGCATACGAGACGGGGGACACTGATGCACTCTCAAAGCTTTCCAATTCTCAGTGCGCATTCTGTCAAGGGCTCGTGGCTGACATTGAAGCCGCCTGGGCTGAGGGCAAGTGGATATCTGGCGGCCAGATAGAAATTCCGGTTGCGACCGCAAAACCTTCTACTGACGGCACCACGCAGGTAGTTCTGCAGGTACTGCAGAAGGAACTCGTAATTCACAACCCAGATGGAAGCCCCTACCAAGAGAAGACGCCAGCTACGAATTCCGGCAGCGTAGCGATGGTGCGATTCGCCAGCTCTGCTTGGGTCGTCAATGATCTAGGGCTGATCCGGTAGCCGTGGCTTACTTAGGTAGGGGCATCGGAATCCTCGCCTGCTGTCTGGTGTTCTTGACAGCTTCTCTCCTCTCGGCCTACGCCGAAGATGGATCAAAACCGAAGCCACGAATCGGTGGGGGATTTGTGGACTCCGGGCTCAAAATGGGGGCCGATGACTGGGTACCTGATGAGGCAGGCCAATTTGTTCACGCTGAACCTGGCGCCGTAACCACTGACCCCAACGAGTACAAGTACGAACTCCAATGCCACCTCGGCGGGGGCGACTTCGACACTCCTTGCCTTGCCCGCCAGCTCGACTGCAAGGATCGGGAAGACGGCGCCAAGGGCATCCCTGTCATGTGGCTGTCCCGGCCACGGGGCGTGCCGGGTGCGGTTTGGGCGCATCATTCGGGGCCAACCTGCCTTTACGATCCCAAGCCCGAGGACCTCCTGCCCCGCATCGCCGCAGATATCCAGCGGCAGTTCCAGAACCTGCCGGTAAGCGCCGGGAAAGTGGTGGCGCAGCCCAGCCCCAACACTCTCCGCGGCGCCGAAACGAACTTCTACGCAGAAGCGGTCGAGCAGCAGTTCGACATCACCATGTTTGGCCAAAAGGTCCATGTGGTGGCAACGCCGGTGCAGTACACATGGAACTACGGCGACGGCACCGTCTTCGGCCCCCAACCGTCCATGGGTGGGCCCCTCCCGCAGGACCGCTGGGGCGAAAAGACCCGGACCAGCCACGCTTACGCATCAACTGGTGATTTCCAGGTGGTCATGACGACGTCCTTCCAAGGCACGTATTCGGTGAACTCCGGGCCGCCGCTGCCGATCCCCGGCCAGGGACAATTCAATGCACCTCCGCAAACCATCAGCGTCTGGCGTTCGCTCACCCGCAACTACGCGGATGACTGCAACACCAATCCGCAGGGCCAGGGCTGCCCGGGTGCCGGGAGCCGCTAAGTCCAGACCGGACTGTGATCCCCGTCGCACCCGGGAAAGTACTGGAATAGTTGCACGCGCCCCACAGTTGGCAAAGGCAGTACGTCTTCAGCCTTCGAAAGGAACCGCGCATGCTGTTTTCCCCACTCACCCTTGGCGAACTTGAACTTCCCAACCGCCTGGTGATGGCACCGCTGACCCGCCTCCGCGCGGGTGAGCAGGGCATCCCGGGCCCGCTCCTCGTCGAGCACTACCGCCAGCGCGCTTCACTGGGCCTGATCGTCAGCGAAGGTATCTACCCCGTCCCTGTGGGGCAGGCCTACCCGGGACAGCCCGGCATCGTCACCCCCGAACAGGTCGCCGGGTGGAAGAAGGTTACCGACGCAGTCCACGCCGAGGGCGGCCGCATGTTCGCCCAGATCATGCACGGTGGCAGGGTTTCCCACTCTGACATCACCGGTGGCCTGCCCATTGTCGGACCCAGCGCTGTAGCGATCGACGGCGTCGTCCGGACGCCTGCGGGCAAGCAGCCGTACCCGGTGCCCCACGCCCTGTCCACAGACGAACTCCCCATGGTCATCCAGGAAATCGTCACCGCTTCGTTGAATGCCATCGAGGCAGGGTTCGACGGCGTGGAGCTGCACTCTGCGAACGGTTACCTCCTGCACGAATTCCTGGCACCGAACTCCAACATCCGCACGGACAGCTACGGCGGATCCCCGGAAAACCGCGCACGCTTCGTGATTGAAACCGTCAACGCGGTGGTGGCAGCCCTTGGCGCCAACCGCGTGGGCCTGCGGATTTCCCCCGAACACAACGTCCAGGGCATCGCCGAGACCGACGCCGCAGACGTCCGCGCCACCTACGAGGTACTCGTGGACAGCATCGCGCCGCTCAACCTTGCATACCTGAGCATCCTGCACCACGAACCTACCGGTGAACTTGTGCAGGATCTGCGCAAGCGCTTCGGGGGCACCTTCCTGGTCAACACAGGGTTTGGTGTCATCACCACCCGGGAAGAAGCGGTGAACCTGGTGGCCGAGGGCCACGCCGACGCAGTGGTGGTGGGACGGCCCGCCATCGCCAACCCGGACCTGGCCCGCCGCTGGAAGGAAAGCCTTCCGCTCAACGAGCCCGATCCGTCCACCTTCTACGCAGAGGGTGCCATCGGCTACACGGACTACCCCATGTACCAAGGCTAAACACCTCACCGGCAGCCTGGACAAAACGACGACGGCGGCACCCAATGTGGGTGCCGCCGTCGTTGGCTGTCTGGGGTGCTGGTCCCGGGCAGCGTCGCCGGAGGCCATCCGACGACCCCCAGCTGAAGACTTTTATGTGGCCCGCCGGACTCCATCGGAAGCCGGCGGTGATCAGATGCTACTCCAACGAATGGACTCTTACCAGAGCCAGTTTTGCGTCCGGCAAACCCGGCTAAAGCACAGCCTCGCGACCCGTGCCTTCCTTCATCAGCAGCCGCCCGTCCTCGATGGACACCAGCACGCTTTTGGGTTTACCGCTGACCTTGGTGATCGCCTTCAGCCCCCGGTTGGTCACTTCCACCCCCACCTGCGCACCCTTCGCCGGCAACTCCACTGATACCTCTGACGCGATGCCGAGCAGTGGATTGGTGGAGACGCCCAAATCCCTGCGCACCTCCTTGCCATTGACAGTCACGGTGATGTTGGCCTCGTCGAACCCCTCCTGGAAAACAACAAGCAGTTCCCGCATGATGGCCTCTTCCTCGAGCATCGGCGCCACTAACGGCATGTCCACTACAGCACTTCGCACGCCCCAACGGAATACCCTCCGCAACTCCGCGATATCCACATAAAAACACCCTCCTGTGGAGCCCGGCAGACCGGTAAGGCAAGATGTTCTGGTGACCCAACTGCCTGCACCTCCCGCTAATTCCGCACCCTCCCACGCTTCGGGGGAGGAGGCGGTCTTTGCCCAGATCGCCACTGAGCTGGGGGTCAAGGCGTGGCAGGTGAAGGCAGCCGTTGGCCTGCTCGACGGCGGCTCCACGGTTCCATTCATCGCCAGGTACCGCAAGGAAGCCACCGGGACGCTGGACGACACCCAGCTCCGGAACCTCGACGAGCGGCTCCGCTACCTCCGCGAGCTGGCGGACCGCCGTCGTGCCGTCCTTGAAGCGATTGAAGCGCAAGGGCAGCTGACGCCGGAACTGCGCAAGGCAATCCTGGCTGCGGATACCAAGTCACGGCTTGAGGACATCTACCTGCCGTTCAAGTCAAAGCGCCGGACCAAGGCCCAGATCGCGCGTGAGGCGGGCCTGGAGCCGCTCGCGGATACGCTGCTGAAGCGACCGGAGCTGGACCCGGAACGGGAAGCCGCGAAGTACCTCAACAATGGGCACTCCATCGACGACGCCGCTGCGGCCTTGGCAGGCGCCCGCGCCATCCTGGTGGAGCGGGTGGCCCAGGACCCGGATCTCGCGGCGAACCTGCGGGACCGGATGTGGACGCAGGGCCGGATGGTCTCGCGCGTCAAGAAGGGCAAGGAGGCGGAAGGGCAGAAGTTCGCCGACTACTTCGAGTTCGCGCAGGCGCCGGAGCGGATGCCTTCGCACCGGGTGCTGGCGCTGTTCCGCGGGGAGAAAGATGGCGTCCTTGAGTTAGACCTCGCAGAAGCAGATCCAGCGGACGACGCCGCCCTCACCGCCGCCCGCACCCGCTACGAGTCCGCGGTTGCCAGGTTCCTCGGCGTCGCCGACCGCGGCCGTCCCGCCGACGCGTGGCTGATGCAGACAGCCCAGGTGGCTTGGCGCTCCCGCGTGCTGGCCCGCCTCACGTCTGACCTTCGCGCCAGGCTGTTCGCGGCGGCGGAGGACGAAGCAGTCCGGGTGTTCGCCGCCAACCTTCGCGACGTGCTGCTGGCCGCCCCGGCCGGAAACCGCGCCACCTTGGGCCTGGACCCCGGGCTGCGTACCGGTGTGAAGGTCGCTGTGGTGGACGGCACCGGAAAGGTGGTGGCCACTGACACGGTCTACCCGCATGCTCCCGCCCGTAAGTGGGACGAAGCCCTGGCCACCCTGGTGCGTTTGGCGCGGCAGCATGCGGTCGAACTTGTCGCCATCGGGAACGGGACGGCATCGCGCGAGACGGACAAGCTGGCTGCAGAACTGATCAAGCAGCTGCCGGAGGTGGACCGGAAGCCCCAGAAACTGGTGGTGTCCGAGGCCGGCGCCTCCGTTTACTCCGCGTCAGCGCTCGCCGCCGCCGAACTGCCGGGAATGGATGTCTCCCTGCGCGGCGCCGTCTCCATTGCGCGCCGCCTGCAGGATCCGCTCGCCGAACTCGTCAAGATCGATCCCAAGTCCATCGGCGTGGGCCAGTACCAGCACGACGTCACAGCGTCGAAGCTGGACCGGAGCCTTGATGCAGTGGTGGAGGACTGCGTGAACGCCGTGGGAGTGGACGTCAACACCGCGTCGCCTGCGCTGTTGAGCCGGGTTGCCGGCGTCGGGCCGCTGCTGAGCGAAAACATCGTGGCCTATCGGAACGAACATGGCCCCTTCAACAAGCGGACCGACCTCAAAAAGGTGCCGCGTTTAGGCGCCAAGGCATTCGAGCAGTGCGCTGGCTTCCTTCGAATTACCGGGGGAGCGGAGCCACTCGATGCGTCGAGCGTGCACCCGGAGGCGTACGCGGTGGCCCGGAAGATTCGCGCTGCTGCCGGGTCAGCGCCGGTGTCCTCCCTGGACCCGCAAGAGTTTGTGGACGACATCTTTGGCCTTCCCACCGTCCAGGACATCCTCGTTGAGCTGGACAAACCGGGCCGGGACCCCCGCCCCGCCTTTGCTGCCGCCACCTTCTCGGAGGGGATTGAAAAGATCTCGGACCTGCGGCCGGGCATGATTCTTGAGGGAACGGTGACCAACGTTGCGGCGTTCGGCGCGTTCGTGGACGTGGGCGTCCACCAGGACGGGTTGGTGCACGTCTCTGCCTTGGCGAACCGCTTCGTGTCCGATCCGCGCGAGGTGGTGAAATCCGGTCAGGTGGTCAGTGTCAAAGTCCTGGAGGCTGACCCGGAGCGGAAGCGCATCTCCCTGACGCTAAGGCTCGATGACGAACCAGCCGGCGGCGGTGCAGGTTCCGGACGGCGCGGAGGACATGGCACTGCAGGGCCTGTGGGTGCAGGACCTGGTGGCGCAGGACCTGGTGGTGCCGGACAGGACAGGCAAGGCAACCGCGGGGGAGCGGGTGGCCAAAGGGTTGAGCGCGCCGGACGCCAGGACCGGCAACAGCAAGGGAAGCAGTCTCCGCGTGCTGCCGGCGGTGATCACCGTTCCGCCCCAAAGCCTCAGCCCGTCAACACCGCAATGGCAGAGGCGCTGAGGAAGGCCGGGCTGGGCAAGTAGTTGGCCGGGCTTTTGGCCGGGGCGGCTTTTCTGCAAGGGTGGGGTATGACCTATTTCCTGGAGTACACCGTTCCTGCCGCCCCCGGCGAGGCCGAGTTCGAGTTCCCGCACGACGAGATCCAGTCCGGAACCACGGTCCCGCTCACTCAGACCAACGCCGAAGTGGTGCACACGCCGAGTCTGCCGGCCCGCGCCGGTATCGTCGGCGCAACCGTGCCCGAGGCGAAGCTGGAGGCTGAGCAGTTGATCACCCACAGCCGGGCATCGGAAGCGTCCCTGTACTTCGACCCGTCCAACTCCCTGCAGGCGGGCGTGGGCACCCTGGTGAGCACTTTCACGGAGGGCCGGGGCTGGCAGGATGCCCAGGGCGCACCCGACCCCCAAGACGCAACCTTTTAGCCGCCTGTTCCCAGCAGACGAGGCCTGCCGAATCTGGTCCGGACTCCTGGCGAGTACAGGACAGATTCCGGCGGCCCGCTCACGCTGATGCCGGCAGCTTGGACCAAGCGGTCGCTGAGCCGGTGGACATCTGCGCTAAAGAGTGGCCACTCCTGGTGGGTATTCGGAACATATATGGTTCTGCCGTCCAAGCGGCCATGCATTCCGAACCTCGCGGTAAGGAAGATCGACAGTGGATCGGTGGCGGCGGTATCCAGTCTGGGCACCACGCCGAAGTGGCTTCGGGCAGCGTTGGCACCGAACCGGTGCACGGAATAGCCAACAGGTAATCCACGCGTGCCGGCAGCACTCCTCCGGTGGTTGCCACGCTGGCGTCCGTCATGACCGTCCAGAAAGGGCGGCCATTGCCGGATACGTGACCAGACGTAGGGAATCCCAACTGCCCGCGTTGCGATGACGACTGGGAGTCGGTTAGCGTCCAGGCTCAGGAACACCACGCCGCGGGTCCCGTCCGGCTCCCGCGAGTAAAGCCTGACGTTGACCTCATTGAAGCTTCCCAAGTAGGCGATGCCGGGGCCGTGGCCAAGCCCCGCCTGCACCATGCGAAATCCAATGAGCCCAACCCAGGAACTGCCGTCGAACACATCCGGTTGAACCCCAGTCGGCATGAACTTCGCCGCCAATGCCTCGGGAATTCGCCAGTGGAGGAAGACGGCGTCAAGCCACCGCTGGTCGGAGAACACCGGCCTTGGTAATTCCGGCGGACGCGGCCACAGTGCTGCGGCGCTCAGGTTCCCCGTCAACTTTCAACCACTCCTTCCCTCAGTCCAGCCGCTGACGCTTGCAGTTGGCAAGCTGCGGGTTTCACCTAGTTCAAGGGCCGCGTATTCTCAGGAAGCTGGCCGCCCGCGAGCAGTTCTGCGGCTGCGTCGGCGAGGGCTGTCAGGGCCACCCTCTGCGTCCATGGACCGTACGAGATGCGCGCAACGCCCAGTTCCTGCAGCTTGGCCGGCGGCAGGGAACCGGGGACATTGATGACAGAGATTTTGTTCCAGCCGATGCCCTCAACCAGCGCTGTGACCGTGGGCTTGTCCAGGAGTCCCGGCACAAAGACAGTGGTGGCGCCTACGTCCAGGAACGCCCTGCCGCGTTCGATGGCGTCGGAAAGTACATCTTCGAACGCACGGTCCTGGCCCTTCAGAAATGCGTCGGTGCGGGCGTTCAGGACGAAATCAATTCCTTCGGCAGCGCCAGCGTGAACAACAGCTGCCATCTGGTTTACGGCGTCTGTCAGCGGGCGCATCTGGTCTTCAATGTTTGCGCCGACGATGCCCACTCCGATCGCCTTCCGGGTGGTTTCACCCGGATTTCCGTACCCGGATTCAAGGTCAGCGCTGACTGGCAAATGCGTGGCTGCGGCGATTCGGCCCACAAAGCTGATCATCTCGTCGACGGGAATGTTCTCACCATCCTCGTAGCCCAGAGTTGCCGCGATTGAGTGGCTTGCTGTCGCGAGGGCTTTGGTTCCGGGGACATCCGTAATCACTTTGGCGGTGATGGCATCCCAGACGTTGACCACCTGAAGGATCTCAGGAGCTTGGTGAAGGCTCAGCAGTTCGGTGGCTTTTGCACTGTTGGGTTCAGTCATGGGTGAAGCCTAACCGACGGCTACGGGTGGTTATTAGTCCCGTGGGTGGGGTGGTGGGGGTGGTTTGAAGTAGTGGTTTTGTTGGGGTGTTTGGTTGGGGTCGAGGTGGGGTGGGGGGATGAAGGTGGGTGTGCCGTGGGTGGTGGTGATTTTCCATTGTTCTTTGTGGATGAGGTGGTGGTGATGGCTGCAGAGCAGGACGCCGTTGTTGGTGGTGGTGGGTCCGCCGTGTGACCAGTAGGTGATGTGGTGGGCTTCGCACCAAGGGGCGGGAATGGTGCAGTTGGGGAAGGCGCAGCCTTGGTCTCGGGCGGTGAGGGCCAGGCGTTGGGCGGGGGTGAAGAGCCGGGTTTTGCGGCCGAGGTCGAGGATTTCGCCGCGGGTGCCCAGGAGGGCGGGGATGATGTCGGCGTCGCAAGCGGTTTTGCGCAGGGTGGTGGCGGCGACGGGCCCGGTGAACATGAATGCTCCGGTCCCGGTGGAGGTCCCTGTCTGGGCTTCCGGGGCGGTTTCCGGTTCCGCTTGTGAGTGCGTTCGGGCCTCTGATCCTGGTTCTGTTTTCCCGGATGTGGTGCCGGTGGTGTGAGGGAAGAGGTCTTGGTAGTGGATGGTGGCGATGATTTGGGGTCGGTTGCCGCCGGTGGTGGGCAGGGTGTTGGTGGTGAGGGCGGCTTTGGCGGCGCTGACGAGGCCGTCGAGTTGTTTTTGGGCGCGGGTGCGCCGGTCCAGGTCCGGCAGGGCGGTGTGCTCGGTGGCGTTGCCTGCCGGTGTGCTGCCTCCGGTGCCGGTACCTGTCCCTCCGCTGCCGCCACCGCTGCCGCCGCCCGTGCCCGACCCCTCTGCAGTGCCAGTGGCCGTGCACATGCCGGTGTTGGGGGTGGTGGTGCGGGGGTTCGTGGCGGTGTTCATGACGGTGAGGAGGTGTTCGTATTGGTCGGTGGTGGCGAAGATTTCGACGCGGTGCAGGCCATGGCGGGGTTTGCGGATGAAAGCGCCTTGGGTGTGGCGGAGGGTTTCTTCGGTGGGTTCGGTGCCGTCGGCGTCGATGGTGTCCATCCAGCGTTGGGCCAGGCGGGTGAGGAAGTCGGGGTCGCAGCTGGTGGCGGCGGTGGTGAGGTGGTGCTCGATCCGGTCGAGGATCTCTTCGGTGGTGTGGTGTTGGAGCCGGTCGAGGGTGGCGGTGATGATGGTCGCTGCGTGTGAGGACACCGCCGGGTCCTGGGCCGTCCAGGATTCCGTGCCGGTCCCGGTGCTGGTGGGGGCATCAGTGCCGGCGGGTGTGAGGGCGGCGGCGAGGTGTGGCCGGGTTGGTGTGAGTGGTTCGCCGGTGATGGTGGTGCCGGGCAGTGCGTGCTGGGCGAGGGTGAGGCGGCGGCGGGCTTCGCGGATGGGGACTTGCAGGCGTAGGCGGAGGAACTCTGCGGTGTTCCGGCAGCCGTCATCGGCCGGGGACACCACCACGGGGCGCATCAGGCCTCGTGTGGAGGGCGGGCCGGGCCAGTTGGCGTCGGTCTCGCTTACCGCGCCGGTCCCGGTAGAAGTCCCGGTCGCGCACGCTGTGCTGGTCTGGTCCAAGGCGCCGGTTCCGCTGGCTGTTGCTGGGGTGGTGTTGAGGGTTTCGATGCCGTTGGCGTCCCAGCCGGTGATCCAGCCCCCGGACTGGCCTTTCCGGGACCGGGTTGCGCGGGTTTTGGCTGTGGCGGCGTCGTTGATGGCCTGGGTGCGGGTCCGGTCCACGGCACCGGCGGCCACGAGTTGGAGGTACTCCACGGAGCGGGCGAGGCCCTCGATCCGGGCGGCGTAATCGGCGGCCTCGACATAGGATGCCGTTGCGAGCATGTCCGGGGCGGCCAGGGCGGCGGCCGCCAGCTGTGCGGCCAGCTCGTCCAGCACGTCCTGCCCACCGGGCCCGGAAGCCGATGCCTGCAAAGGACCTGCCAAAGGATCCTCACTGGGGACCGGGTGAAGGTGGGCCGGGCGTGGCGGCCAACTGCCGGCGTCATACGCCTCACCAAGATCTTCCCCAATGGCCTCCATAACCCCACTCTGCCAGCCACCACTGACAATCAAGAGACCCCAAAACCCCTATGTGGAAAAGCTGGGCAAGTGGTGTTTAGGCCGCGGAAGCTGTGGAGCCGGAACGGGCCGCAGGTGCTTCCTTTTGCCATGGCCAGCGCCCCGTGATTTCCAGCTCCAGCGAGAAGCTGAGGAACGTCCGGATCAACACGATGATGGCCAGCACCCCGACGCTGACGAACGTCGGCGTTACGGCAACGGTGCGGATGATATCGGCAGCGACGAGCAGTTCAAGGCCCAGCAGGATGGACCGGCCAAGCAACTGGCGGTAGGAGCGATAGAAGCTCAGTTTCTCCGCCCCCGCTGGAAGCTGCCGCGGCTGGTGGCCACGGATTGCCATCGGGAGGGAAACCACCGCCCCGATCACCATGACCGCAACGCCTGCAAAGTCAACCAGTTGCCCAACTGTCTCAATGATCTGCCGAAATTCCATGCCCTGCCTCAACTCAGGCCAGGCCTCCCCATAACCAGCCTGGCAGCGATCAAGGAACGGCGGAGTCGCTCATGGATGGCGTACGCCGTTCCCCGCTATAACCTCCCTGTACCCTTCCCGGAAAGTGGGAAACGTGAAGGCAAACCCGGTGCTGCGAAGGAGATGGTTGCCGCAGCGCTTATTGCCCCCGCGGGCGGGTCCGGCGTCGCCCACGCGGGGTGAAGGAAGGCCCAGTTCGGCAGCCAGGAAGCGCAACACGGTTCCCAGATCTGCCGGCTCGTTGTCCACGCCTACATATATGGGCCCGGGCGCGGCATCCATTGTTGCCAGGTGCACCAGGGCCGCCGCGGCGTCGTCCCGGTGGATTCGGTTGGTGTAGCACACGTCCCCAGGAATCACCGCCGAGCCCGACTTCACCTGGTCGATCAACCGTGTCCGGCCTGGCCCGTAGATACCGCCCAGCCTGAGCGAGGTGCCCACGGAACCGGTGCCGGCAAGCCTGGCCTGCAGAAGGTCTTCGGCCTCCATCAGCACGCGGCCGGAGAAACCACCGGGGTTGGGCGGCGTGGTTTCATCCACCCACCCGCCGTCCGCGTCGCCGTACACGGCGGTGGACGAGACGAAGATGATGCGGCGAGGCACCACTCCATCGCGTTCGAGTGCGTTCAGAACGTTTGCCGCTCCGCGTACATACGCGGCGCGGTATGCCTCCTCCGTGGGGGAGTCGGCAGCCACGGCAATCACGACGGCGGAGGTATCCACCGGGACCGGCGGCAGGTCCGGAGACGCCAGGTCAGCCGCGGCACCTTCGATGGCTGCCGGCAGTTTTGCGGGCGAGCGGCGCCACCCGACAACACGGTGGCCTGATGCGGCGAACCGCAGACCCGCCTCGGTGCCCAGATCGCCGCAGCCGGCCAGGAGAATCGTCATGGCCTACGGGGCCTCCACCGGGAAGAACACGCGGGGGTCCTGCAGCAGCGCCGGGTACGTGAACGCGGACCGGTCGATGATTTCCGTGACCTCGAAATTCCTGCCAAAACGGCCGTCATCGAGGGTGATGGGGCGGCCCACCACCTGTCCGACAGCGAACCTGGCCCCGTTCTCGAACGGAACCGCTACCGGAGTCTTTCCAGGAAGGGTCCGGAACGCTTCCTCCTGCGCCAGCCGCTTGCGCGTGGGCTTCTTCGCCTGGGGCTTGGGCGGGGCCTTCTTCGGCGCCCGGGACGGCCTGCGGGAGCCGTCGTCCACATAAACGGGGGAGTAGCCGTCGTCGCCCGTGGACATGGCTGCCGCGGCAGCAGCGGCGCGGTTCACCGGGGGAAGCGCCACCGTGGTGAGGGACTGGGGGTCGACGTCGTCGTGCGGTTCCCGGAGGATCCACAGGATGTCCCCTTCCGGCTCCTCCGGCAGGAACTCGTGCCGGGGCTCGGGCCAGACGTAGTCCATGTCCGGAATCGCATCCGGGAACACCGGGGTGTAAAACTTTGGTTCCTTGTGGACCAGCTTGGAACGGTGGCTCAGGTGGAAGTCCGGATCACCAAGCCACGGCGGCATGACGATCTTGGCGGCATAGTCCGGGTGGGCTGCCTGCGGTGCGAACTCCGCAATGTTGGCGCGGGTGTTGTCAGGGTGGCCGCGCTCGGTCCATTCGTCCACCATCGCCAGCCCGTACATGGTGAGGGCGGGCACGTGGCCCATCCACATCCGGATCGCCGGGTGGGTCTGCCAGCCGTAGCCCGGGATCACCAGGGCGCGGAGGGTTTGCAGCGCTTCGACCCGCTGCTTGCCCAGCCGCGCGGTGTCCAATGCTGCGGCGCTTTGGCGGAAGTCAGGGTACGGGAGAAAGGTTTGCATCCATTCAGTCTGACGGTCGCCGGCGGAACTGCCAATTGCTGTGCCTGCGGCCACAAGCTGGGCGTGCCGGTGTCCAAATAATGGACGCCTGCATACGGCTTTCAGGTTAAACCACTAAGATCACCGCAACCACCCCCGCATTTTGGAAGCTCTCTCATGACATCTACACCTGACACAGCCGTCACCCCCGCCCGCACTGCCCTGCCCCGCTACGGACAAATGCTCGGCCCGGAAGCCCAGGGCGTCCTGGTTCTCGACGAATTCATTATCGATCCCGCCGCGGCGCGCAAGGACCAGCACCGCTTCCGTGACGGCATGGCTGCCGTCGCCCGGACGGTCCGCCGCATTGCCGCCCTCCGCGTGGTCATCGCACTGATAGCCATCGCCAACCTGCCCCTGTTCCTTCTTTCCAGCGGCTGGTGGATCTACGGCGTTTCGCTCACCCTGGTCGTCGCAGTCCACACAGCAGTGACCCTGCTCAACCGGCACGAGCCGCGGCTCAAGCAGCGGTCAGCGCTGGAGCTGCACATGCACCGCGAACGCAGCGTCAACTACCGCAAGGTGCGCGACGCCGTGAAGTACATGATCGACACACCCAGCCGCATGAACGAGCACCTTTACCTGGAGCTGCTCGCCGTCAAGCGGGTCGCCCTGAACCTGGCGCACGGCACCGTGGCGCTGCTGGACACCAGCGACGACTCCGCCTGGAAGGTGCGCATCGTCCGCGAGTTGCCCGTCAGCTGACCGCCCACCACGGCAGCGGCTAAGGAATTAAAAGAACGACGCCGGCACATCCCTTGTGGGGGTGTGCCGGCGTCGTTATTTGGTCAACGGAATTTGTCTATCGCCGACCTGTCTGTGTCGCCTTGGAAAAGGCGGAGCGCCCGGAGGCGCCACTGGTGCTGAGTCCGCTGTTACGCGGGAAGCTGGATGACCTGGCCCGCGAATACCAGGTTCGGGTCTGCAATGGTGTCCAGGTTGGCGTCCGCAAGGTGCTGCCAGCCGCCCTGGATGCCCAGCTTCTGGGCAACGATGCTCAAGGTATCTCCGGCCTGGAGGGTGTAGGTCTCGCCGCTGAGGGCAACGGAGGTTGCGTGCCGCGGGGCCGGTGCCTGCTGGACCGGAGCGCTCTGGACCTGCGTGGCCTGGACGGGTGCACTCTGGACCGTGGCGCTCTGGACGGGTGCGCTCTGGACAGGCGCACTCTGGACGGGGGCTCCGCCGCCACCGCTCAGTCCGAGCTGGGATGAGCAGGACGGCCATGCGCCCCAACCCTGGGAAGCCTGGACCCGCTCGGCTACCGCGATCTGCTGTTCACGGCTGGCGTTCTGGGGAGACCCGGTTCCGCCGTAGGCCGACCAGGTGCTGGCGGTGAACTGCAGGCCGCCGGAGAAGCCGTTGCCCGTGTTGATGGACCAGTTGCCGCCGCTCTCGCACTGGGCCAGCGCGTCCCAGGTGGACGTGGGTGTCGCTGCGTTGGCCGCCGTTGCGGAAAGGGCCAAACCTGCCGCGGAGACGGCGGCCAGGGTGACTCCGCGGCGTGCGGCAGTACGGAATTTGGTGTTTTTCATGGTGGTGATGCTCCTGAAGGCCACCGGCGCTGGCTCCGTCCCCGGAGATTGTCGCGCCACTGCCCGCCCCTGACGAATAGAGGTCACTATCGGTGGCTGCCGCTGGGCAGTTCTGGTGGAGGCAGCACCGGGCAATCAAAAAGCCCGCCGAACGGGCATGCATTTCACGCTAGGACATCATCCGGCCGTTATCAAATCGAGATTGAAGTCGGCGTGTTGGGTGTGGCATGAAGCACGGTAACGGCGGGTTCACAGAGATGCGGGTTTCCCGAACAGGCGCGAAACCGGGAGGGGCACTATCCTGACCGGATGGACAACTTTGCCGGCGGCAGCAGCGCGCCCGAAACCGAAACGGAACCCGCGGAAACTGAGGTTCCCGCCAAGCCCCTTCCGGTGGCCGAACTGCACCTGCACATCGAGGGCACGCTGCAGCCTGAGCTCATCTTTGCCCTGGCCGAGCGCAACGGCATAACGCTGCCGTATTCCGGGCTGGATGAACTGCGCCAGAAGTACGAGTTCACCGATCTGCAGTCCTTCCTGGACCTCTACTACGCCAATATGGCAGCACTCCAAACCGAGCAGGACTTTGCGGATATGACCCGCGCCTACCTGGAGCGGGCAGCCGCCGCAGGGGTCCGGCACGCCGAAATCATGATGGATCCGCAGGCGCACCTCTCCCGCGGCATCCCCCTCGAGGCGTGCGTCAAAGGCGTGGCTTCGGTGCTGGCAACCTCCGAGGAGGAGTATGGAATCTCCACCATCCTCATCGCGGCCTTCCTGCGCGACCTGCCGGAGGACTCGGCACTGGAGGTCCTGGGCCGGTTGCTGGCCATGAACGCACCCATCGGCGCCATCGGCCTCGACTCGGCCGAAGTGGGAAACCCGCCGTCCAAGTTCGAGCGGCTGTACGCGAAGGCACGTGAAGCAGGCCTGCGGTTGACGGCGCACGCGGGGGAGGAAGGCCCGGCGTCGTACATCACTGAAGCCCTGGACCTCCTGGGTGTGGAACGGATCGACCACGGCATCCGCTGCATGGACGATCCCGACCTCGTGGAGCGCCTGGTGGACGCCCGGATTCCCCTGACCGTCTGCCCCCTGTCCAACGTCCGGCTCCGTGCCGTGGACACCCTGGCGGATCATCCACTGCCGGCCATGCTTGCGGCGGGCCTCAATGTTTCGGTCAACTCGGACGATCCCGCCTACTTCGGCGGCTACGTGGATGACAACTTCGAGCAGCTGACCGCCGTGTTCGACCTCTCCGATTTTGACAAGGCGCGGCTGGCAGCGAACTCGATCCACTCCTCCTTCGCTTCCGAAGAGCGCAAGGCGGAACTGCTGGCCGAACTCAACGGCAGGGAAGTGTCCGACTGACGGCTGCTGTGTCGGGGGCAACAGCCGGGCTTTCTGCCCGGTAAACTAGGTGCCGCAGGCGTGTCTGGGGAGTGCAAGGCAGCACCCATGTCAGCGCTTGAGGGTTATGCAGACAGCCCTTACCCGAGACCTCCGCCTCACTTGCGGCACCATCCGCTTCACAGTCGGTCACGACACGCAGAGTTAACCAATTAAAGTCGCGCGATTTAATGGGCAGTTGGCAAGATGCCTAAGACCGATCGCTTTTATATAAGGGGAATCATGGCCAAGTCCACCGCAGAAAACACTTACCTTCGGCTCAAGACCGTGCTGGATGTCCTGACCGAAGGCGTGTGGTCCGGCGATGCGCTGAATGCTGGCCAGGTCCTGGCGGAAGCAACTGCCCGCGTGCCGTTCAACGAGCATGAGGCCGAACTCCTCAGCGGCGGCATCCCTCGGGGTCACAAGACCCTCACCTCGGCAACCGCCAAGCTGGTCAAGGCGGGCTGGCTGATCAAGGGCCGCTCGGGCTGGACCATCACCGAGGATGGCATGCGCGCCACCGTTGCCTTCCCGGACGTGGATTCCTTTGCAGCAGCGCTCGACGCCGGCACCCCGGTCCCTGCCGACATCCCCGTTCCCACGGCTCCCGAGGGCTTTGTCCGCCCGGTTTCCGCAGCCGCGGCAACGCTGGAGGTCCCGGCCAAGGAAGCAGCACCGAAGAAGACCGCCAAGAAGGCTCCCGCGAAGAAGGCAGCCTCCGCTGTGGGCAAGGCAGCTAAGGCGCTCGAAGACGCCGTGGAGCCCGTGGTGAAGGCCGTCCGCAAGGGCAAGTCTCCCGCCAAGGACAAGGCCGAAGCTGTTGCTGCCCCTGCTGGAACCTCAACGGCGGCCGGCGCTGCTGAGCCGTTCGAGGGCCCTGACGTTGAGACCCTGCCGCAGCCCGAGGCTGTGGCCGTGGTGGGTGACTTCAACACCATCCTGGGCGCGCCTGAGGACTGGGCGCCGCAGTACGACGAAGCCCAGATGGAGTTCGACTTCCTGGACCAGCTGTGGAAGAAGAGCGCCGAGCTTCCTGCCGGCTACTACACCTTCAAGATCGCCCTCAACCGTTCGTGGGATGAGAACTACGGCGCCTTCGGCACGTTCGACGGCCCCAACCACGAACTGCACCACGCCGGTGGCACCGTGACCATCCGCTACAACCACGCCACCCGCGATATCACCATCAACTAGGCGTTGAGTGCCCAACCGGGCAGCGGTTACTGTCGTTCGACACTCACAACGGCACCTGCTGCTACCTGGTTGGGCAGGCCGATGTTTCCTTAGGAGGCCCGGCATGGGCAGGCATGAACGCACGCAGGACGGCCCAACCCAGGACAGCGTGCGGCTGGACGCCCGGGTGTTCGGCATGGTTCAAGGTGTGGGCTTCCGTTACTGGACGATGGGTACGGCGGAGGACCTCGGACTGTCGGGTGAGGTGAAGAACCTCGACGACGGTTCGGTATCCGTGGTTGCCGAAGGGCCCCAGCCACAGGTACGCAAACTGCTGGATTGGCTGAACTCGGACCGCACTCCCGGCCGGGTGGAGCGGGTGGACAGCTCGGTGTCCGAAGCCGGCGGAAAATACCGCGGCTTCGGGGTGGGCTGACCGGCCCGGGCTTTGCTCCAACCACGCCCGCTCGCCCAACGAGGCCCCGCCCGCCCAACGAGGCCCCGCTAACCCGGAGTCGTTTACCGAAGGCGGCTCCTCCCCCTGACCGCACTCCGATGGCTATTCCCGCGGGCTGAGGCCGATGAACGCACCCAGTTCCTCCAAGGCCGCGGGCTTGTGCGGCATGTAGCTGGTGAGTTCGGGGGACCGGACGATGACTGCGCGCCACTGGCCACGGGAAACCGCAACGTTAATGCGGTTCCGGTTCAGCAGGAACTCTGCGCCCCGGGGTGCCTCGGCCACAGCAGAGCACGCCATCGAAACAAACACCACGGGCGCCTCCTGGCCCTGGAACTTGTCCACCGTGCCCACGCGAACCTTCGGCAGTCCAGCCTCTGACAGATGCCTTCGGATCAGGTGGACCTGGGCGTTGTACGCGGCCACCACCAGCAGGTCCTGCTGCTCCAGCGGCCGCGCTTCGCTGCCGGCGCCGGCAGTCCACTTCAGGCCCAGATGGCGTTGGGCCTGCCGCACCACTTCCTCGGCCTCTTCCTTGGAAGCCGTAGTGTTGCCGGTGTGGTTGACGAGGACGGTCTCCACCCCGGGTGCCACCCGCTCCAGTTCGCGGTGGGCCGTGGCCGGAGCCGACTTCAGCTTTCCCTCGTAGCTGAGGTTGGATACGGCGCGGCACAGTTCCGGATGCATGCGCCAGGTGTCGGCGAGGAAGTAGCCCAGGGCCGCGGGAAGCGTAGCGTGCCCGGCGGCCAGCCAGCCGAGGGCCGATTCATCCACCGGTTCCGGGTGGGCGCCCTGGGAGACCTGCGGGAGTTGCTGGGGGTCGCCCAGAAGGAGCAGCCGCTTCGCCGCGCGGGACACCGCGAGCGTGTTGGCCAACGAGAACTGGCCGGCCTCGTCGATGACCAGCAGATCCAGCGACCCCGGCGGCACCTCCTTGCCGGTCATGACCCATGCCGTACCGCCCACCAAGCACCCGCCCGGAGAGGCCAGCAGGCGCGCCACATCTCCGTCAGCGGTCAAACTCCACGGGACCTCGTGGGGGTCTTTCAGCTTCTTGGCCACACAGGACGGATCGACATCACCGTCCTCGATGGCGCGGCATAGCAGGTTCTCCACCACGTTGTGCGACTGGGCCACCACGCCGATCTTCCAGCCTTCGGCGACGAGCCTGCCAATGACATGGGCGCCGACGTAGGTCTTGCCCGTTCCCGGAGGCCCCTGCACCGCCAGGTAGGAGTGGTCCAGGTCCCGCAGGGATTCAGTGATGGCGCCTGCGTAATCCGCCGTGCCATCGTTGCCGTGCCGTACCTCAGCAGGTCCCCGGAGAGAGCGGAACCGCGGTGGCAGCTTCCGCAGGATGTCCAGGCCGGGTTGCGCGGGGAGGGACGGCAGTGTGGAGCCGACGGCACGGGCTAGTTCAGCAATTGCTGCCTCGATACTGACGGTGGCCACCGGTTGGTCCTCCGTCAGGGCCACCGGTATGTGTGAATAGGCGGCAACCTTCTTGGACTCCCGCTCCGAAATAGTGATGATGGTGTGTTCCGGATTGTCGGGAGCTGCCCATAGGTCATCAATGCGGGTCTTGAAGGTGTAGGCCCGTGCGCCGGGTGCCGCATTGGGGGCGGCCATGCCGTCCGGCGCCGGGGGATCGTACAAGCGGCACCAAGTGGAGTCGGCACGGAAATCAGATCCCTCGGTCATGGTGCCGCGAAGCTTCAGGACCCGCGTGCGCATCTTTTCCGTCGCCTTCGCCAGCGCCCAGTCGGAGGAAACTTCGGCCGATTCAACGACAAAGACGTTCCGTTGGCCGGACCAGTTGTCCACCGGCGCCTCGACCCGGTCGAAGTGCTGCCACCAGAACTGCTTGCGTTCGCGCCGGTGATAGCCTGTGGCGGCTGCCACCATGGCGATGGCACGTTCGTCATCAGTCCAGGGGCGGTTGTCCGGCAGGGCAGCCAGGTACTCGCGCAACCTGCCCTCCTCCGGTGTCTCCTCGGCAGGAACCGCGTCGCCACCAGCATCTGCGGCAATCCCGGGTAGCCCGCCCGGGCCGGCCTCCGGACCAATTGCGGCTGCATCAAGCCCGCCTTCATCCATCCCGCCTGCTGTCCGGCCGCGCTCCTGCGAAGCACTGGCATCCTCTCCCAGCTGGAGCAGCCAGTCCCGCAGCCGCAGCGTGGAGAGGCAGTCGTACTGGTTGTAGTCGGAGATGGAAGCCAGGATGGCATCAGCGTCCTCGCGGCGCCCTTCATCACGGGCGGCGCAATACGCGGCGTAGGCCACCACCGAGGCGCCCGCGTCCTTGACGTCCCCGGACCGCAGGTTGTCTCCCATGTAGAGCGGTTCAAGCTTCTTGATGGAGTACGACGCCTCTGAAATCCGGATGGAATGCCGCACCGTGGCGTAGAGGTCAACCAGCAGCCCCTGCCGCAGCCAGTCATCCACTCTGTCCTCTCCGGCCTGGTGGACCAGGGAAAGATTTCGCAGTGCCGTCTTTTCGTACGGGGCGTAGTGGTAGACGTGCATGTCCGGGTAGGTGGCACGACGCTTCTCCACGTAGTCCAGGAAGTCGAGGAAGGCGCGGCGTTCCCCGGAGCGGGAGTGTGCCCAAAACGGACGGAACACCGGATCGCCTTCGACCCCCGGCACGGGGGCCTCGATGACGCCAAAGAGGTACTCGATGCCCCAGGCACCGGTGGCGGGATCCTGCCACAGCGGATCGCCCTCGAAGTCGAAGAAAATGTCCCCGGCACTGGGCGCCGGAAGGGACCCGATCGAATTCTCCGGAAGGACGGTGTAGGAGACCGTGTGCGGCTCACCATCCTTCACGAAGGTGCGGGATCCGGCCGCTTCATCCAGTCCCAGCTGCATGCGAGCCTGGGCACGGAGCCGGACCACGGAGTTCTTTGCTTCCGAGGCCGGCATGGCTGCCAGTTCGTCGATGGTGGTGACGTTGATTTCGTGCAGTTTCCGCCGCTGGACCACGGACATGCCGGCCACCATCAGTAGGTCCCTGTGCAGTTTGACCTGCTCCGCACAGTAGTCACAGCGCCCACAGTGCACGACGCCGGGCTGCTGCCACTGCACCCGGGCATCGCCCGCACGGTGGCCGGCCGTGAGCTGGCGGAAGCGCTGGCGCCGTTCCCGGAACACGGGCAGCAGGTCCGGCAGCGAGTGGCTGCTCCGCAGCCAGTCGTCATCCACCCGGGTGCCGAGCACGAGGGTGACCACCGGTGATGGCTCCAGCCCCATGCCCAGGAGCTGGTCGCCGTAAGCGGCAAGCTGAAGGAGGGCCCCCACCTTGGCGTGCCGGGCGAGCTTGGTGTCCCAGACCTCGTACCGCCCCGGGCTCCCCGTCCCGGCGGCCTCGTTCACCAGGAAGTCCGCGTAACCCAGGAATTCGCCGTCGAAGAAGGTGGCCTGGAACACCACGTCCGCCCCGGACCGGAGGGCGAGTTCGGTCTCCGCGTGCTTTGCCTGCAGCTCGCCGCGCAGGTTCTGGCCCCGCTCCAGCGAGTAGACGCCCGAGCCCCGGCTGGCATCCCACTCGCCGTACTTCGCCACCAGGCTGGCAAGCACGGTCTGCTCGTGCCGGTCGCCCAGCTCGCCGGCTCGCTTCTGCATTTCGTCATCAGGAAAATCTGCTTTGGGGGCACGGCCCAGCTTTTCGTCCAGGACCCGGAGCGTGCGGTACTCACACTCGGACGCAGCCACCAGGTCACTGGCCGAGAAGATCAGGTCCGGCGGCGCACTTGAGCCGGCTTCAACACCAGCGTCGAGCAAAAACACGGGTCCTCCCCAATGACAGCGGGGCCCGAAGACGGTTTCCGTGGCCCTGTATGTGTGGCTGAATCAAACGTAGCAAGAGGGACTGACAAACAGCCGGGCAGGCCCACGACAAGGACAACGCACCGGGATAACAAGGCAGGCCCGGCCCGGTAAGTGAAGGGTTCAGCCCTCGGCTGCGGCTGCCCGGACCTGGGCCTTGTCATGCTCCGCGTGGGCGTTGTGCAGCAGCTCCATGAACTCGGTCTCGTCGCGGACCAGTCGCTTGTACTTCTCGGGCAGCTTGCGGATCTGGGTCTCCTCGCGGCACATCCTGGCGAAGATCTTGTCGCGTTCGGCCATGTCTGTTTCGTAAGTGAGGTCCAGGTATTCGGTGGCGTGCCGACGGGCCCCGGATACCGCGTTCTTGGCCTTGCCCTTGGGGCTGAAGACGGACGCCAGGATGGTCACCAGCAGGACGCCCAGGATGACGCCCAGGGAGACTCCGGTAGTGACTTCCACCACGTTGACGTGTTCGCCGTCGTTGATGAACGGCAGCGTGTTCTCGTGCAGGGCGTGCAGGATGAGCTTCACGCCGATAAAGCCGAGGATGGCCGCCAGGCCGTAGGAGAGGAAGATCAGCCGGTCCAGCAGGCCGTCGATCAGGAAGAACAGCTGCCGCAAACCCATCAGTGAAAAAGCGGTGGCGGTAAAGACGATGAACACGTTCTGGGTCAGGCCGAAGATCGCCGGAATGGAGTCCAGGGCGAACAGGATGTCCGTGCCGCCAATGGCCACCATGACCAGCAGCATCGGCGTCAGGACCCGCTTGCCGTTCTCCACGGTGAAGAGCTTGTCCCCGTCGTAGTGCTGCGACGCCGGCAGGACCTTCCGGGCGAGCCGGACCACCAGGCCTTCGGAGTCGTCGTCGTGGTCGTCCGGCTTGAGCAGGTTGCCGGCGGTGAGCAGCAGGATGAGCCCGAAGATGTAGAACACCCAGGCGAAGCTGTTGATCAATGCCGCACCCAGGAAGATGAACGCCGTGCGCGCGATCAGGGAGAACACGATTCCGAACAGCAGCACCTTTTGCTGGTCCGCCCGCGGCACCTTGAAGCTGGCCATGATGATGAGGAAGACGAAGAGGTTGTCCACTGACAACGCCTTCTCCGTGACGTAGCCGGCGAAGTACTCCGTGCCCATGTCGGGGCCGCCAAACAGCAGCACCCCCAGCCCGAACAGCACGGCAATTCCCACGTAAACCGCCGACCAGGTGGCCGACTCCTTGATGGTGGGGGTGTGCGCCTTCCGGACATGGAAGAAGAAGTCGAAGGCCAGCAGCCCCACGATTCCCGCAATGGTCAGGGTCCAGGCAAACGCAGGTACTTCCACGCCGGGGGCCTTTCGTTGGAGGTCCCCTAAGCGTACCTAAGCTGGCTTGAGGAGTTCGTTCTCCACGACGGCGGACCGGGACAGGGTCTTGTACCCTTCCTGTTCGAAGAGAACGGTAATTACATCGTCCTCGTGCCGCATGACCAGGCCGGGCCCCCATTCCTTGTGGACCACTGCTGACTGGAGCGGGAACGGATCGTCACCGTCGGCGGAAACCTGGCCGCCGCCGTCGGCCGCTGCCCCCTGCTGTTTCCTGCCGGCCTTCTTGTCCGGCTTGCCGTCCTTAGCTGTGTCGGCGGGAGCATCGGCAGCGGCGGCGCAGCCGTCACAATTCCCGCAGGGCTCGGGCATGTCCTCGCCGAAGTAGCCCAGCAGGAACTGCCGGCGGCATCCGTCCGTCTCCGCGTAGGCGCGCATCATGGTGAGGCGGGACTGGTCCACCCGTTGCCGGGCCTCGGCGAGTTCGACGGCGTCGCCCACCAGCGTGGGCAGCTTGGCTTTGGACGTCAGCCGGACGCCCCGCTTGCCAACAGCCACCGCGCCGATTTCCTCCAGCTGGTTCACCAGGCCCGTCACGCGGCGGGGTTTGAAGCCGGTCAGCTCTGCGAGGGAAGACTTTGGGGTGGCGGCGTGGGCAGCCTTGAGAACCTTCAGCACCGCCAGGAGCGAATCGGGATCAGGGGAGTGGGTGCCGAAGAATTTGCGCAGCCCCAAGTCCTCGGAGCGGTAGTGCAGCACGGCCGAGGCCGGATCGCCGTCCCTGCCTGCCCGCCCGATCTCCTGGTAATAGGAGTCCAGCGATTCGGGGATGTCGGCGTGGACCACAAAGCGGACATTCGGTTTGTCGATGCCCATGCCGAACGCGGTGGTGGCCACCACCACGTCCAGCTTGTCGCCCAGGAACAGCTCGTGGATATGTTCGCGGTCCGCGGCCGAACGGCCCGCGTGGTAGGCCTCCGCGCGGAGCCCTTCCTTGGCCAGCTTGGCCGCGTACTTCTCCGTGTCCTTCCGCGTGGCGGCGTAGAGCAGCCCCTGCCCCTTCCTGGCCAGATCCGCGACCTGCTCCAGCACTGCCTTGCGCTTGCCCTTGTCTTCGTGGTGCCGGACCACATCCAGGCGGATGTTGGGCCGGTCGAAGCCGCGGACCAGGACCAGCGGGTCCTTCATGCCCAGCCGCTCCACGATCTCGTCGCGCACCGGAGGGGAGGCGGTGGCGGTCAGGGCGGCCACAGGCGGATTGCCCAGCTGTTCACGGACATTGCCCAGGGACAGGTAGTCCGGGCGGAAGTCATGCCCCCAGGACGAGACACAATGGGCCTCGTCCACCACGAACAGCGAGATGTCCAGGGCCTTGATCCGGTCCACGGTCGACTGCTTGGCCAGCTGTTCCGGGGCAAGGAATACGAACACGGCCGTGCCGTCCTCAGCCGCCTTCCACGACGCTTCGACGTCCGCGTCGCTGTGCGAGGAGTTGATCGCCACAGCCGCATCGGTCCCGAGGTCCTGGGACAGCCCGTCCAGCTGGTCTTCCTGCAAGGCAATCAGCGGTGAAACCACGACGGCGGGACGCCCGGTCTGCTGGTGCAGGTGCAGTGCTGCGACCTGGTAGATGGCGGATTTCCCGTAGCCGGTGGGCATCACGGCCAGGACGTCGCGGCCTTCGACGAGGGCGGCCATGCCGGCCAACTGGCCGTCCCGGAGGTGGGGCAGGGCGAAGGAGGATTCAGCAAGGGCCCGGAGGGCAGGTTTGTCGGACATGAAACGGGCTCCGCACACAAAGAAAAGAGCGGCCGCTTGCTTCAGCCGTAGGAACCACCCTACGCCAGCCCCGCGCCGCCGTTGTAAATTGCGCCTAGTGGCGCCCTTCCCGCGTGGGCGGCCCGGGCCCGCGTAACCGTTGCCGGCCGGCAACGCCTATGCGCGGAAGGGCCGCCCCCAGCGGTTCCCCGGAACTTACGTATCGATGGTGGACATATTCGGGTAGCGGGCGCCTGCAGTTGCCCCGGCAGGTGCCAGCTGGTCGAGCAACTGGAGATCCTCCACACCAAGTTCGACGTCCACGGCGCCGAGGTTCTCCCGCAGCCGTTCCCGTTTCTTCGTGCCCGGGATCGGGACCACATGCTCGCCCTGCGCCAGCAGCCAGGCGAGCGCAAGCTGGCCCGGTGTGCAGCCTTTCCGGTCCGCCAGCTCCTTGACCCGGTCCACCAGCTCAAGGTTCCGGGTGAAGTTTTCGCCCTGGAAGCGCGGGGAGTGCTTGCGGAAATCGTCCTCGGCGAAGTCGTCCACGCTGCGGATCTGGCCGGTGAGGAAGCCGCGGCCCAGGGGGCTGTAGGGAACGAACCCGATGCCCAGCTCCGCGAGCACGGGGAAGACCTTGGTCTCCGGCTCGCGCTCCCACAGCGAATACTCGGTCTGCAGCGCGGTGATGGGATGCACGGCGTGGGCCCGCCGGATGGTCTCTGCTGACGCTTCGGACAGGCCAAGGTGCCGGACCTTTCCGGCCTGGACCAGTTCCGCCATGGCGCCCACCGTGTCCTCGATGGGAACGGTCTTGTCCACCCGGTGCTGGTAGTAGAGGTCGATGTGGTCAACCCCCAGCCGCTGGAGGCTGGCATCGCAGGCGGCCCGGACGTATTCGGGGCGGCCGTTGATGCCCACCCAGGACCCGTCCTCGCGGCGCTCGTTACCGAACTTGGT
Organism: Arthrobacter sp. SLBN-83; assembly: GCF_006715285.1. Classification (NCBI taxonomy): domain Bacteria; kingdom Bacillati; phylum Actinomycetota; class Actinomycetes; order Micrococcales; family Micrococcaceae; genus Arthrobacter; species Arthrobacter sp. SLBN-83. Next base: position 419,011 of record NZ_VFMX01000001.1, on the reverse strand, counting down.
GGCGAGCACAACGTCCTCGCGGCGTCCCGCAATGGCGCGGCCCACCAGCTTTTCGTTCGTGAAGGGGCCGTACATGTCGGCGGTGTCCAGCAGTGACCCGCCGGCGTCCAGGAACTCGTGGATGGTGGCGATCGACTCCTGCTCGTCGCCGTCGCCGTAGAACTCGCTCATGCCCATGCAGCCAAGGCCCAAGGCGGAAACTGTCAGTTGTCCAATGGTGCGTGTTTTCATGCCGTTCTCCTCAAGGTGGAACTTGCCTGGGAAGCGGCCAGCCGGCGGTCTGGGGGCCGGTTGGTGCAGCGTAGGCCACTATAGGAACTTCCCCTGTGAATACTCCGGTAAACAAGGGGCTTCCTACCCCTAGACCGCTTGGGGGGCCGTGCCTAGACTGGGCGAATCCCCACCCGGGAACCGGTATCTGACCACGCCAAGTATCAGGAAGCACCGACGGGCCAGGGCTGTTTCCCCGAGGGATGTCCCACCTACCCAGATCATGGCCGTCCCACCGGACGCCTGACTATAGGAGTGATAGATGACAGGGAACAAAGCCGTTGCCTACAAAGAAGCGGGCAAGGTTGAAGTAATCGACATTGACTACCCAACGTTCGAGCTCAAGGACGGGCCAGGGGTCAACCCCGCGAACGTGGGACGCCCGGTTAACCACGGGGTGATCCTGAAAACTGTGGCCACGAACATCTGCGGCTCGGACCAACATATGGTCCGCGGGCGCACAACCGCCCCGCCAGACCTGGTGCTGGGCCATGAAATCACTGGCGAAGTGGTGGAGGTGGGCCGGGACGTCGAGTTCATTAAGGTCGGCGATCTCTGTTCGGTTCCGTTCAACATTGCCTGCGGCCGCTGCCGGAACTGCAAGGAACGCAAGACCGGCATCTGCCTGAACGTGAACCCGGACCGCCCCGGCAGCGCCTACGGCTACGTGGACATGGGCGGCTGGGTGGGCGGCCAGGCCAACTATGTCCTGGTGCCGTACGCGGACTGGAACCTGCTGAAGTTCCCGGACAAGGACCGGGCCATGGAGAAGATCATGGACCTGGCCATGCTCTCGGACATCTTCCCCACGGGGTTCCACGGCGCCACCACAGCGGGCGTGGGTGTCGGTTCCACGGTGTACATCGCCGGGGCTGGTCCTGTGGGCCTCGCGGCGGCCACCAGCGCACACCTGTTGGGTGCCGCCGTCGTGATTGTGGGCGACATGAACGAGGGCCGGCTGGCGCAGGCGCGCAGCTTCGGCTGCGAAACCGTGGACCTCACCCAGGGCGAGCCGAAGGACCAGATCGAGCAGATCCTGGGCGTTCCTGAGGTCGACTGCGCCGTTGACGCGGTGGGCTTCGAAGCCCGCGGCCATGGCAAGGGCGCGCAGGAAGCACCCGCAACCGTGCTGAACACCCTGATGGACATCACGGCGGCGGGCGGCGCGCTGGGTATTCCCGGCCTGTACGTCACCGGCGATCCGGGCGGCATCGATGAGGCAGCCAAGAAGGGCTCCCTGAGCCTGAGCCTCGGCACCGGCTGGGCGAAGTCGCTGAGCTTTACCACGGGCCAATGCCCTGTGATGAAGTACAACCGGCAGCTGATGATGGCCATCCTGAATGACAAGGTCAGCATCGCCAAGAACGTCAACGCCAAGGCCATCCCGCTGGAGGACGCACCGAAGGGCTACGCGGAGTTCGACGCCGGCGCGGCCACCAAGTACGTCCTCAATCCGAACGGCTACCTGAGCTGACCCGGCGGGTAATGCCGCGAGGGAACCGCCGCTTGCGGAAATAGGTGCTGCCCGTGCCGGGTTAGGCTTTGCACGGGCAGCACCACCCGCAAACAAAGGAGTTCCCCTTGAGCGACATCACCGTCCGCCACAACCCCGAGCGCGAACGCTTCGAGCTCCTCGACGCCGGCAACGTCATTGGCAAGGCAGCGTACAAGGAGTACGACGGCGGGGAGTCGCCGCAGCGGATTTTCTACCACACGGTGGTCAATGAGGAATACGGCGGGCAGGGTCTGGCCGGCCGGCTCGCCACGGCTGCCCTGGACAGCACCGTGGAAGCGGGCAGCGGCATAGTTCCGGTGTGCCCGTTCATCAAGAAGTTCCTGGCCAAGCACCCTGAATACCTGGGCAGCGTGGTTGCAGTTACCCCGGCGCACCTGGAGTTCCTGGAGACGGCACTCGCTGCCCGCACCCGCGGCTAAGCAGATTTCGGTGCGCAAAACGTTTTTCGACGCGCACATTCCCTGGCGCACGCAGAATTTGGTGCGCGCAGAGTAATTTGCGCGTCGACATGGACTCCCGGCGTCGAAATGATTCCCTGTTCCGCGCTTCGGCAGCGTGGCGCGGAACACCTGCAGGCCTTCAGGAAGCTCCCATCCTCCGGTGATTTAATCGGCAGCGTCAGCGCGGCTCATGGCCGCGCTGACGTTGTTTGTGTTTGCCGAGGCGGGACAGGAGCCCTTGTATGTCCGAGCACCACGTGGTGCCCACACCAGGCCGCGAGGCTCCGCCGCCTGTGCCCCGCAGGCCGGCCCCCGGCAAGCCTGGTTCCGGTAAGGCCCGGGGCAACCGACGGCTGCTGATCCTGGCGCTCATCGTGGTCCTGGTGATCGTCGGCACCATCACCCTGGCGGTGGTCAGGTCGGAACCGCGGTCGGGTGCAGTGGTCCCCACTCCGCCCGCCGTGCCCGCGGCGCCGGTGGCGGCAGCCCCGCCGTCGTTGCAGGACAACGTGGAGAACATCCTGAGCGAAGCGGACCAATACCGGATTGGGCTGGCGCTCGCCGACGTCTCCGGGGGTGCAGAACGGACTTTCGGGGACCAGGACACCTTCACGGCAGCCAGCACGGCGAAAATCCTGACAGCCGCCGCCTACTACCACCTGGTGGAGGAAGGGCAGGCCAGTTTGGACGCACCCATGGGCGATTACGACGCCGCATTCCAGCTCAAGGCCATGGTCAATGACAGCAACAACGATTCCTGGCTGCTGCTGATGGACGCCGTGGGGTACCCGCAGCTGATCGCCTACGCGGACTCCATCGGGGTCACGTACGACCCCGAACAGAATCTCCTGACCGCCGCGGACATGGCGCTGATCCTGAAGAAGCTGTACGCGGGGGAGCTCCTGGACAAGGAGAACACGGACCAGTTGCTCAGCTACATGCAGGACACCAACGATGAAGACCTCATTCCCGCCGGTTCCCGGCCGGGAGTGGACGTCCACCACAAGTACGGGGAGGTGTCCGGCGAACTGCATGACGCCGCCCTGCTCACCTACGGCGGGTCCACATTTGCTCTGGTGATCTACACGGAGAACCCGGACGGCGTGGCCGATGACGGCCAGGCGGAGGTCATCCGCGACCTGACCCGGGCCGTGGAGGACGCGCTGTTGCCGGTGGCGTTGGCCGGCAAGTAGCGAACGCCACACCCCGCCGGAAGCCCGCCGAATCGTCCCGGGCGGCCGCGGTGGGCCAGACTGTTACCGTGAGCAACAAACCCCGGACTGCCTTGGCCGTCGCCGGCCTCAGCCTGGGTACGGCACTCAACCCGCTTAATTCGTCCATGATCGCTGTCGCCCTGGTGGTGCTGCGCGCGGACTTCGGGCTCGACGTCGCTGCCGTTACCTGGGTTGTTACCTCCTTCTACCTGGCCTCCGCCGCCGGGCAGCCGGTCATGGGCAGGCTGGCCGACCGGTTCGGCCCGCGCCGGATGTTCATGCTGGGCATGGCACTGGTGGCCATCACGTGTGCCCTGGCCCCACTGGCCCCGAACTTCGCGCTGCTCTGCGTGGCGCGGGCGGTTATGGCGCTGGGCACCGCCACCGCCTACCCCAGCGCCGTGGTGATGGTGGGGGCGCTGGCCCACCAGGCAAAGGTTGACACCGCCCGTCCGCTGGGCCGGCTGCAAATGGCCAACACCTCTGCAGCCGCGGTGGGGCCAGTGGTCGGCGGACTGCTGGTGGGCTTCGTGGGCTGGCAGTCGCTTTTCCTCATCAACGTTCCGCTGGCACTGGCAGCGCTGCTGATCGTGCGGAAGGCTGCGCCGCCGGACAAGGTCCGGGAGCACGGCAGTGTGGCAGAGCTGGTGCGGGACTCCGACGTCCCCGGCATCGCTGGTTTCATAGGTGCCCTGCTGCTGGTCATGATGGCCGCATTGAACGTGGCGCCGGACTACCGCTGGTTGATGCTGGCCGCCGGAACCGTCCTCGCGGCACTGTTTGCCTGGCGGGAGCTGCGCTTCGCCAAGCCGTTCCTGGACCTGCGGCTGCTGGGCCGGAACCGGCCGCTGATGCTGGTGTACCTGGCCTTCGCCGTGTTCAGCAGCGTCTACTACTTCGTCTTCTTCGGCCTGCCGCAGCTGCTGCAGGAAGCCGGCGGCTACGATCCCGGCGTCGTGGGTTTGCTGATGCTGCCCCTGGCGGGCATGTCCGTGATCGCCACCCCGTGGGCCGTCTCCGCGATGGGAAGGTTCGGCGTGCGGCGCGTGCTGCTGGCCGGCGTCGTCCTTTTGACCGTGGTGGCGGCACTCATGTGGCTGCTGACCGGCACGCTGGCCATCCCGTTCGTGGTGGTCCTGACCGCGCTGATGGGCGTCCCGTACGGCACCGTGAGTATCGCCTCCAACCAGGGCATGTTCGTGTCCACCCGCCCCCAGGACCGTGGCGTGGCGGCCGGCATCTACCAGACCTGCCGCTACGTCGGCGCGATTACCGCGACGGTGATGATCGGGGTGTTCGCTGCCGGCGGGGTGCATCAGGAGAGCTGGATGCGGATGGTGCTGGCCATGCTGGTGCTCTGCGCCGTGACGTTCGGGATTTCCGTGTTCTGGCGGCAGCAGAAGGCGTAGCCGAACGCCTCAGGTAGGGGCCGGAGCCCCTAGGAAGGCCCGGGGGAGCATGCCATGCTGGCCGCATGGGAAACATGATGACTCTCGGCAACGCCAAGACATCCGTCCAGGCCTACGTCAGTGAAGCAGCCGGAACCCCCAAAGGCGGGCTGGTGGTGGTCCACGAAGTGTGGGGGCTGGTGCCCCACACCAGGGACGTGGCGGACCGTTTTGCCGCGGAAGGCTACCTGGCAGTCGCCCCGGACCTGCTGTCCGGAGCCGGCGGCGTGCCGGATCTCAGCGGGGAACTGCAGGAGGCGGCGTTCGACCCCCAACAGCGCAGCAACGCCCAGCCACGCCTGCGCAAGCACATGGCACCCATCCGCTCCCCGGAGTACGCCAAGCATGCGGTTGCTGCGCTGCACGTGTGTTTCGACCACCTGGAGGGCGTGGCCGGACTGACCGGCCGGGTGGCTGCCACGGGCTTCTGCCTGGGCGGGACCTACACTTTCTCGCTGGCCGTTTCCGAACCCAGGCTGCGCGCAGCCGTCCCCTTCTACGGGCACGCCGAGTTCAAGGACGCAGAGCTGCGCGCCATCAACTGCCCGTCCTGGCCTTTTACGGGGATCAGGACGCAGGGCTCACGGACGAGCTGCCAGGGCTGAAGTCACGCATGCGCGCGGCCGGGGTGAAGTTCGAGGCGGTGGTGTACCCGGGCGCAGGTCACGCCTTCTTCAACGACACCAACAAGTACACCTACAACGCCGAAGCAGCCGCCGACTCCTGGACCCGCACGCTCGCTTTCCTGGAGCGAAGCCTGGAGGCCTAGGAGCGGCGGCACCCGCTCACGGGCAGTAGTGCGCATCGCGGTCGTACTGGACCTTGGTGCCCGTCTGGTGGGAGTCCTCCCGTTCCCAGCACTGCCGGGTGGCGTCCGTGGTTTGCTCCCGGTAATGCTGGCCCACCTCAAGGAGTTGGCCGTCGCGGACGAGCATGTGGGAGTGCGTCTGGGTCTGGATGGTGTTTAGGACAGTTCCGCCGTCCGTCACAGTCAAGGTGTCCGTGTAGTTGCTGGAGGACGAGGTGGACTGGACGCCGCTGGGTGTCGAAACGTGGTGGTTGACCGCGGTCCCCGTGCGGCAGTCCTGGTAACTGCCGTAAACCGAGCACTCGTTGAACTTGGTGACGTCCGCGCCGTTGCCGCTTGCGGCCTGTGCGGGGGCTGCGAGGGCCGCAGCGCCAAGGGCCAGGGCGGCGCCGATGAGGGTGGTGCGTTTCGTGAACATAGCAATGTGTCCTGCCGGGGTAAGGGAGCACGTGCCCTGTGCCCCGAGATGCAGCGGAAACAGCCCCCAGCCGCTCCTGGCCCCAACGGCCAGCCGCCCCTTAACTGTGGCGGCAGTACGCCCCTGACCGTAGGGCCATTGGTCCCAGAACCGGGCCTGCGCGTTAGGAGCGGCGGAGCCACGCAGCGTTGTCCGGCTGCAGCCAGCCGTCCTGCTCCAACGGGAAGGCGCTGAAAAGCACGACGCCGGGCGGCAGCTGCACAGGTGCACTCCCCATGGCTACCGCCACCAGGAAGCCGGGGTTCCGTTCGCAGGTCAGGAGGCTCCCTGCCCCCACGTGCCAGGTGCCGCCGTCGTCCGTGGTGAAGGTGCCGTCCCCCCACAGCTGCCGCCGCAGGGAAATGGCCCTGGTGGCCAGCGCCAGCGGCGACTCCCGGTCACGCTGCTGCCGCTCAACCGCATGCTCTCCCCAGCCGTCCGGGAGGGGCAGCCACGGAGCGGCCGCTCCGCTGACCGGCGAGAAGCCGTGGTTCCCGGCAGGGTCCCCGGTCCACGGCAAGGGCACGCGGGCACCGTCGCGGGTGACGCAGCCGCGGGCCCACATAGGATCCACGCGTGCCTCCTCGGGCACGTCCACCTCGGCCAGTCCCAGCTCCTGCCCCTGGTAAATGTACGCGGCACCGGGCAGGCCCAGCAGCGCCACCAAGGCGGCGCGGGCACGCCTGGCCCCGAGCGCGCCGCCGCCGAAGCGGGTCACGGAGCGGACGATGTCGTGGTTTTCCAGGGCCCAAGTGGGGGCGGCGCCATGCAACTGCCGGGCTTCCTCCAGCTCGGTGCCAACCCGAGCCCACGCTGCGGCGTCCCAGCCGAGCTTCACGAACGCAAAGGCGAAAGCCTGGTGCATCTCGTCGGCACGGGTATAGCGGGCCGCCCGGAGTGGCTCCAGGTTCACTTCGCCCACCAGCAGCCGGTGCGGCTGGTACTCCTCTGCCAGCCGCCGCCAGCGCCGGTACACCTCGTGCACCTCCTCCTGGTCGGACACCAGGGGGTTGGAACGCAGTCCGTCCACCACTGGGCTTTCCGAGGGTGCGTCCGGCATCCCGTCGGCCTTGAAGAGGGCATGGGCCACGTCGATCCGCAGGCCGTCCACGCCCTTGTCGAACCAGAAGCGGAGCACGCCTTCGAAGTAGTCGCCCACCGCCGGGTTCCGCCAGTTCCAGTCCGGCTGCCCGGAGGAAAACAGGTGCAGGTACCACTCGGTGTCGGTTTGTGAGCCGGGGTTGGCCCGGGACCAGGCCCGCCCGCCGAAGACGCTCTGCCAGTTGTTGGGCGGAAGGTCGCTGGGGTTGTCGGGGGATGAGCTGCGGCCCTCCACGAAGTGGAACAGCTCCCGCTCCGGCGAACCCGAGGCGGCGGCCAGTGCCTCCTGGAACAGCGGGTGCTGGGACGAGCAGTGGTTGGGAACCACGTCCAGCAGGACCCGGAGGCCAAGGGCATGGGCCCGCGCGAGGAGCCGGTCAAAGTCCGCCATGCCCCCGAACAGGGGATCCACGCCGCAATAGTCGCTGACGTCGTAGCCCTGGTCCACCTGCGGCGAGGGCTGGAAGGGGGTCATCCAGATCCCATCCACTCCGAGTGCGGCGATGTAGGGCAGCCGTTCGATCAGGCCGGCGAGGTCGCCCACGCCGTCGCCGTTCCCGTCCGCAAAGGACCGCGGGTACACCTCGTAGATGACGGCGGATTCCCACCAGTTGCCGCTCATTTGCCGGCTCCAGCCGTGAGGCCTTCGACAATCCGGCGTTGGAACACCAGCACCATGATCACCAGCGGAATGGTGACGATGACGCCGGCGGCCATCTGCTCACCGAACGGCGCCTGGAACTCCGTGGCGCCGGTGAACTTGGAGATGGCCACCGTGGCGGTCTGGATTTTCGGGTCGTTGATCATGGACAGCGCAATGATGAACTCGTTCCAGCTGTGGATGAAGGTCAGGATCGCGGTGGTGAACACACCCGGGGCGGCCAGCGGCAGCAGGACCTTCCGGAATGCCTGCCACTTGGTGCAGCCGTCGATCATCGCGGCTTCCTCAAGGTCGAACGGCAGCTGTTTCATAAACGTGGTGAGGTTCCAGACGGCCAGCGGAATGGCGAAGGACAGGTTGGGGATGATCATTGCCTGGTAGGTGTTGATCCAGCCAAGGTCCGTGAAGAACCGCAGCAGGGGCACCACCACGGAGATCCCCGGGAACATGGACGTGGCGATGATGACGCCGAGGATCACGGACTTGAACCGGAAGTTCAGCCGGGAAATGGCGTAGGCGGCGAAGACGCCCAGCACCAGGGCGGCAACGGTGGTCACGCCCGCCACGATCAGGCTGTTCAGCAGCGCCTGGCCGAACATCGTGGAGCCGTCGAACACCTTGGTGTAATTTTCGAGTGAGAAGGGGTTCGGCAGGAGGGTGTTGTCGAAGATGTCGGCGGTGCGGCGCAGGCTTGAGACGACCATCCAGTAGAACGGCGCCAGGCAGTAGACAATGATCAGGGCCAGGCCCGCGTAGACGGAGTAGGAGCGCCAGGTACGTTTGTGCTTGCCCGCAAGGGTGCCGTCCGACGCCGGGTCCCCGGCCTTGGAGAGGGCCCGGAGGTCTGTGATGGTCATTAGGCGGCCTCGCCTTTCCGGATGCGGTCTGTCTTGCGGGCACGGCGCTTGCTGCCCAGCTGCTTTGCACCGGTGATGTCTGCGCCCAGCACCTTGACGAACACGATGGCCACGGCCGCGACGTAGAGGAACAGGATCACGGCAAAGGCCGACGCCGAGCCGTACCGGAGCTGGTTGGACTCGTCCCACGCCAGCATGGACAGCGTTTCCACCGACTGCTTGCCCGGGCCGATGAGGACGAAGGGCAGGTCGAACATGCGCAACGCGTCGAGCATGCGGAACAGCACGGCCACCAGCAGCGTGGGCTTGACCAGCGGGAGCGTGATGGAGCCCAGTTGCCGCCACCAGCCCGCGCCGTCGATCTTGGCGGCCTCGTACACCTCATCAGGGATGATCTGCATGCCGGCGAGCACCAGCAAACCGATGAAGGGTGCCGTCTTCCAGACCTCAGCCACGATGACGGCAACCTTCGAGGCCGCGCCCTCCGCGGTCCACAGGATTTCGCTGCCCAGCAGGGCATTGGCGATGCCGTCCGACTGGAAGATCCAGCGCCAGAGCAGGCCGGAAACCGCCGTGGGGACAGCCCATGGCACAAGGATGCTGGCCCGGAGGAAGGACCGGCCCTTGAAGGCCCGGTTCATGGCCAGCGCCAGGGCCAGGCCCAAAATGGTTTCCAGCAGCACAGTGGTGACCGTGAAGAACGTGGTGTTGCCGAACGCGTTGAGGAACCGCTGCCCGGCTTCGCCCGCGAAGAGGTCCGCGTAGTTGGCCAGGCCAACGAACGCTTCCCCTTCGGTGACGTAGCCGTCAGCGTCAAGCCCGGACTCGGCCCGGTACAGGGATTGGTGGATGGCGGAGATGAGCGGGTAGGCGATCACCAGTGCCAGCACCAGGAGCGTGGGGGAGAGCAGCAGGGCTGCCATCCGGCCTTCGCCCGGGGTGCGGCCCGCGCCCGGCGCGTTGTTCGCGCCGGGCGGTCCGCTCAATCTCCGGTTGAGCGTTGCGGTGCTGGTCATTTCGAGGAGATCTCTTTGAGCTTGGACTGCATGTCGGCCAGGGCGGCGTCCGTGGTCTTCTGGCCGGTGATCGCGGCGTAGGCCTCTTCCTGGATGGCCTTGGTGGTGGCGCCGTACTGGACCACCTTGGGGCGGGGCTGGGCGTTCTGCAGGGACTCAAGCAGGGTGGGGAAGAACGGGCGCTTGGCCACGACGGCCTGGTCCTGGTAGAGGTCGGCGTAGGCGGGTGCGCGGGAGCTCAGTTCGAGGCGCTTTTTGGCCTGCTCTTCGCTGGTGAAGAACTTGATGAACTCCAGGGCCGTGGCCTTGTTGGGCGTGAAGGGTGAGACGGCCAGGTTGCGGCCGCCCAGGGTGGAGACGCCGGGGCCGTCGGTTCCGGGGATGGAGGTGATGCCGAACTTGCCGGCTACCTTGCTGGAGCCATCAGTGGCGCTCAGGGAGGCGTAGACGAACGGCCAGTTCCGCAGGAACACCACTTTGCCGTCCTGGAATGCGCGGCGGCCCTGTTCCTCAAGGTAGGTGATGGCGTCCGAGGGGAAGAGTCCTTCCTTGAACCCGTCCACCAGCAGGGACAGGCCCTTCTTCGCTTCCGGGGTGTCAACGGTGGGTTTGCCGTCGGCATCGACCACGCTGCCCCCGGCGGAGGCCACTGCCTCGGAGAAGTTCACGGTGAGGGCTTCGTTCTTGTCGAACTGCCCGGCGTAGCAGGACATGCCGGCGGCTTCAGGCAGGGCCAGGATCTTCTTACAGGCGTCCTTCATCTCGTCCCAGGTCTTGGGCGGGGCGGCAACGCCGGCGGCGGTGAGCAGGTCCTGGCGGAAGTAGAAGAGCGCACCGTCGGTGTAGTACGGCGCACCCACCAGGGTGTCCCGGTACTTGGCGGCGTTCACGGTGGCCGGGATCATCTTGTCCGTAGGCACGGCGTCCGCGGGCAACGGCAGGACCCACTTGTTGGCGGCAAACTCGGAGTTCCATACGACGTCCAGGTTCAGCACGCTGAACGTGTCCGACTTGATCTGGGCGTTCTGGATGAGCTGCTGGCGCTGCTGGTCCGCGGAGTCCGGCAGCTCGATGAACGTGACTTTTTCATCCGGATGCGCGGCGTTCCACTCATCAATGCTCTTGTTCGCGGCGCCGGAGGCATCGCGGGAGGAGACGTAGTTGATGGGTCCCTTGCCCTCGAACGCGGCGGCCGGGCTGCTGCTGGCCTTCGGCGCGGATGACGAGCCCCCGCAGGCCGTGAGCCCGGTGGCGGCTGCCGTCAAGAGTGCGGTGGTGGTGAGAAGTGTCTGCCAGGTGCGGCGGCGCTGCCTCATGTGATGCTCCTTCTGGGGATTTTTATGGTGCATATTTCTCGGTGCAAACCTCGGTTTGCGGGCATGGAAAAGTACGACGACGGCGGCACGGGAGGCGCCGGTCGTTGCCTTGGTGGGTGTCTTCGAGGTGGTGGAAGGATCAGGTGGTGGGCGGAGGTGCGGTGGATCCGCGCTCAATGAGCCGGTGCGGCATGATCTTGGGCCCAAGGTCCCGTGCGCGGAGGAGCTTGGTGACGGCCATCCGGCCCATCTCCTCCAGCGGCTGCGCCATGGTGCTCAACGGCGGGTGGACGTGCAGCGAGGTGGAAGTGTTGTCGAAGCCCAGGACGGAGACGTCCTCGGGCACTTTCCGGCCCCGCTTCTGGAGCTCGTTGACCACCGCGGCGCCCATTTCGTCACTCACCGCGAAGATGGCGGTCAGCCCCGGGTCCTGGGCCAGGAGTTCGTCCAGCCCAGCGGCTCCGCTCTCGTAGAAGAAGCTGCCGATGGCTGTAACGGGGGTGCACTTTGCCTCCCGCATGGCCCGGAGGTAGCCGCGCTCGCGGGGCTTTGCCACGAAGACGGAGGCATGATCTCCCGCCAGCAGGCCGATGCGGCGGTGGCCGATCTTCAGCAGGTGGCGGGTGGCGTCGTAGGCTGCCTGTTCGTCGTCGATGGCGACGCTGGGGGAACCGGTCTTGTCGCTGATGGCCACGGAGATGATGGGGATGTTGGGGCCGAGCAGCTGCCGCGTCTCTTGGGTGATGACAGCGGAGATGAGGATGACGCCTGCGGACCGGTAGGTGCGCAGGGTCCGGAGGTAACCGGCGATGAACGCGGACTTTGCCCCGGTGCGGCCCAGCATGACGGCGTACCCGCGCTCCTGGGCCTCCTCCTCGACGCCCTGCATCACTTTGGAGGCGAGGGCGTCCGACACCATTGGGGCGAGGAGTCCGATCACGGAAGTCTGCCGGGTTTTGAGGCCGCGGGCCAGGTAGTCGGTTTCGTAGCTGAGTTTCCGGACGGCGGCCTCGACGCGTTCCCGGGTCTCGTCCGAATACCCCACCAGGCCGTTGACCACGCGGGAAACGGTGGCAGGGGAGACACCGGCGTGCTGCGCCACATCCCTGATGGTTACCACGGTTTTCCTCTTCCCGTTTCGTGCCTGTGGAAGTTACGCAAACGGTTTACGTAAACGGTTGCGTAACTTGCCTCAACAACAGTAAGGGGAGGGGAAGTGGAACCCGATGCGTTTCGTAAACGCGACTCTTTGGCGGAAAGTTCGTCCCGCCGTCGTATTTCTTCAGCCAGCGGCGCCGGGATGGTTGGTGACCGGGGTGACCCGGATCCGGGCTATCCGCAGCCGGTCCATGCTGAGGACTGTCAGGACGTATCCGGGGATCTCGACCCTGTCGCCTGCGGCAGGCAGGCGGCCCAGCCGGTCCAGCATGAACCCGGCCACTGTTTCGTAGTGGCCCTCCGGCAGGGCGATCCCGGACGCTGCCGTGAACTCCTGGAGGATCAGCCCGCCGTCCACATCGATGGTGCCGTTGGCCATGTTGACGCGGTCCTCGTGCTCGGCGCCGGTGTCGTACTCGTCGTAGATCTCGCCCACCAGTTCCTCCACCAGGTCTTCGAGCGTGACCACGCCGTCCGTGCCGCCGTATTCGTCCACCACCAGCACAATGTGCTGGTTGGTCCTGCGCATCCGGGACAGCGACGGCAGCACCCGGTTGGTCCCCGGCATGGCAAGGATCTTACGGGCGATGTCACGCACCACTGCCTGGTCCTGCACCTTGCCGCCCGGCATCAGGTCGCGGATGTGCACGAAGCCCAGGACGTCGTCGGGACTCCTGCCGATGACGGGAAACCGGGAATAGGGGCCGTCGCGGACCATGGTGCGGGCGTCGGCGATGGTCATGGCGCCGTCGATGAAGACGACCTCCGTGCGCGGGCGCATCACCTCCTGAAGGGTCCTTTCTCCGGCGCCGAACACGTCGGCAAGAATGTGCCGGCTGCTCTCTTCGAGCATCTCGTTCCCGGCCACCATGTCCCACAGTTCCTCCGAGGTGATGGCGGGCCGCTTGGCACGCGGGTCACCACCGAAGAGCCTGACCGCGGCGTCAGTGGAGACGGACAGGAACCAGATGGCTGGCCGCATGAGCCTCGAAAAACTGATGAGCGGCGGGGCCAGGACCCGGGTGAAGGCGACGGGGCTTTGCAGCGCCAGCCTCTTGGGCGCCAATTCGCCCAGCACCAGGGACAGGTAGGCCACCAGCAGGGTCATGCCAATAAAGGAGACCGGCCCGGCCGCCGCACCCAGCCCCACGGCTTCCAGGAGAGGCACGACGTCGGGCGCGATCGCCGAGGCGCCGTAGGCCGCCGAGAAGAACCCAGCCAACGTCACCCCGATCTGGACCGTGGAGAGGAACCGGTTGGGGTTGCGCGCCAGCGCCGCCGTTCGAGCCCCTGACTCACCGGACTTCTCGATGCGGCGCACCTGGCTTTCGCGCAGGGACACCAGTGCCATCTCCGCCGCGGCGAACACCCCGCCCAGCAATACGAATCCAAGAACCAACGCGATATTGAGGAAAGCGCCGCTGTCCATGACACGACTTTACCGAGCCACGATCCCGGTGGCGCGTGCCTGTTGCCCTGCTCAGAAGCGGCTGCGTCAGGAAGCGGCAGGGCGGGGCCGGAGCCGAAGTGCCTGCATGCCGCCGTCCACTGCCAGGTCCACTCCGGTGGTGGACCCCGAGAGCGGGCTGGCAAGGTAGGCGACGGCGGCTGCGACTTCCTCCGGCGAGACCAGCCGGCCGTGCGGCTGGCGCGCCTCCAGCGCCGCCCGTTCCGCGGCAGGATCCGGTGCGCTGGCCAGCAGGCGGCCGATCCAGGGAGTGTCGGCAGTCCCCGGGTTCACGCAGTTGACCCTGATGCCTTCCTGGAGGTGGTCGGCGGCCATGGCCAGGGTGAGCGACAGCACTGCGCCCTTGGTTGCGCTGTACAGGGCGCGCTGGGGGAGCCCGGCGGTGGCTGCAACAGAGCACGTATTGACGATCGCCGCGTGGCTGGACCGGCGCAGGTGCGGCAGGGCAGCCCGTGACACCCGGACCATGCCCAGCACGTTGACGTCGAACACGCGGTGCCACTCGTCGTCGTCATTTGCTTCAATGGTGCCCTGTGCACCCACGCCGGCGTTGTTGACCACCACGTCGATCCCGCCCAGCTGTTCCGCAGCCTCTTCAACGGCCCGGCGGACGGACGCGTCTTCGGAGACGTCACAGTGGACGGCCTTCACTCCCGCCGGCGCTTGGTCGGGGTTGAGGTCCAACACGGCGACATCGGCCCCGCGTTCCTGCAGCAGCTTCACTGTCGCAGCCCCAATTCCCGAGGCTCCGCCGGTAACGATTGCCTTGATGCCCGCAAACTCCATTGTCTGGTCCTTTCGTAATTAGCCCTGGAAGAATTCCTGGCGCTGGCGGCCCAGTCCCGCCACTTCAAGTTCGACGACGTCCCCGGCCTTGAGGTACGGGAAACGCCCGGACAGGGCTACTCCCTCCGGGGTGCCGGTGCAAATCAGGTCCCCCGGCTCAAGGACCAGGAACTGGCTGAGGTCATAGATCACCTGCTCCACGCCGAAGATCAGGTCGCGGGTGGAGGAGTCCTGGCGGATTTCGCCGTTCACCCAGCTGCGGAGCCGCAGGTCGTGGGCGTCCACCTCGTCCGGGGTCACGAGGTATGGGCCAGTGGGGCAAAAACCTGCGCAGCTCTTTCCCTTGGACCACTGGCCGCCGGATACCTCCAGCTGGAATGTCCGCTCTGACAGGTCGTTGACGGTAACGAAGCCTGCGATGTAGTCGTGGGCCTGGGAGGGGGAGTCCAGGTAGGAGGCACGCCGGCCGATGACCACGCCGAGTTCCACTTCCCAGTCGGTCTTGGTGGAACCGCGTGGGATGGCCACCGGATCGAACGGCCCGGCCACGGTGTTGGGTGCCTTATGGAAGATGATGGGGACCGAAGGCGGTGCGGAGCCGGATTCCGCTGCGTGGGCTGCGTAGTTCATGCCCACGCAGATCACGGAGGACGGCCTGGCGATCGGAGCACCGATCCGGGCCCCGTCAACGGCGAGTTCTGCCAGTTCGCCGGCGGCCAGTGCCGCTGCGGCACGCGCCGGCCCATTCGTTTCCCAGAAGTCGGCATCGATGTCCCGGGTCACCTGCTCCAGGGAGTAGTACTTCTTGTCGTGGAGCAGGGCGGGGATTTCCTTGCCAGTGGCACCTATGCGGGCAAATTGCATTCGTTTCTTCTTTTCTCGGTAGTACTCGGTTGTGCTTTCAGTCGATCAGTCCGCGCTCGCGCAGGTCAGTCCACAACCCGGCCGGGACGCTTTGGGCGGCCAGGTCCAGGTTTTGCTTTACCTGCGCGGGCGTCCGCATGCCAAGGACAACGCTTGTCACGGCGGGGTGCTGGTAGGGGTAGTGGAGGGCGGCCGCCGGGAGGGTGGTCCCGTGCGATTCGCAGATGTCAGCCAGCAGGTTGGCCCGGTCCAGCAGTTCCTGCGGGACAGGTGCGTAGTTGTAGGTGGCGTTGGCAGCTGGGCGTTCCTTGGACAGCAGCCCTGAATTGAAGACGCCCACGTTCACGACGCCGACGCCGCGTTCCAGGCACGCGGGGAGCAGGTCCCGGGCCGCACCTTGCTCCAGCAGCGTGTACCTCCCGGCGAGCATGACCACGTCGATGTCCGTCTCGGTGACGAAGCGGTGGAGCATTTCAGATTGGTTCATTCCTGCACCCCAGGCGCGGATCACCCCTTCGTCGCGCAGCGCGGACAGTGCCGGGGCCGCGCCTTCCACGGCCTCCGCCCAGTAGTCATCCGGGTCATGGATGTAGACGATGTCGATCCGGTCGGTCCCCAGCCGCTGCAGGCTCTCCTCTATGGAGCGCAGCACCCCGTCGCGTGAGTAGTCGCGGACCCGGTGCACATTGTCAGGGACGTCGAAGCCTTCCGTGTCCTTGCCTCCGGGCGAGGGGTTGGGGCGCAGCAGCCGCCCAATCTTGGTGCTGAGCACGTAGCTTTCGCGGTCCTTCCCTGCAAGCGCGGCACCCATGCGGCGTTCGGAAAGCCCCAGCCCGTAGTGCGGCGCGGTGTCGAAATAGCGCACGCCGCCCTCCCAGGCCGCGGTGACGGCGTCGACCGCTTCCTGCTCGGGCACCTCCCGGTAGAGATTGCCGATGGGTGCTCCGCCGAGGCCGAGCACCGGCAGTTGGACGTCAGTACCAGGAATGGTGCGGGTTTCTGCTTGCATGTCAGTCCTTCTCCTCGTGTGGGCTTGCCTGTTCTGCTGCCGTTTCCAGGCGGTAGACACGGGCCGCGGTTTCCTGCGCCACCTTGCTGCGTTCGGCCTCCGACGCGCCCGCCATCGCCTGTTCCACCGTGGTGATCCAGTCAAGGTAGGCACCGGGGCGTCTCAGGGAGACAGGGAAGTCGCTGCCGACCATGCATCGCTCCGCTCCGAAGAGATCCAGCGTCTCCTGGATGAACGGCAATGCCTGGGGCGCCAGGGCGCGGTTCGGGTCAGCTTCGGCGCCGGCTCCGGAAATTTTGACGACGACATTGCCGCAGCGGGCCAGCTCCTGCATGCCGCTGCGCCAGGCCGTGAGCTCTCCACTGGCGATGGGCGGCTTGCCCATGTGGTCCAGCACGATCGCGAGCCCGGGCACGCGGCGGGCGAATTCCGCGAGGGGTGCCAGTTGTCCGGCGCGGATGCACGCGTCGAAGACCAGCCCGGCGCCGCCCACCTGCCGTGCTCCCGCCAGGGTGTCCTGGTGCAGCATGAAGGATTTGTCCCGGTCCTGGAACAGCTGCCGGACCCCGCGGACCAGGGGCCGTTCCAGCAGTTGGCCAAGGTCCTGTTCGACGGCGTCGCCCTTGCTGATGGGCGCAAACGCCACAATCCCGGCGAGCTGGGGCCAGTCCGTCCGGAGGCCTGACACCCAGTCCACTTCTTTGAGTGCCTGGTCATCGCGGCAGTCGGCCTGCACGAAGACGGCGGCCCGCGTGCTTTGTGAAGTGTGGGGGAGGTCCCTTGGCAGGAACGGATGGTTCAACCCGGAAGTGTCGCCCAACCAGGCGTAGTCCAGCACGTCCGGATCCCAGACGTGGACATGGGAGTCAACCACCTGCAAGGAAGGCGCCTCCATCAGGCCGTGCCGTCCGGCCGCACGCCGATGGTGAGCAGCAGGTTGGCGTAGTGCCGGGTATCGCCGCTGGCAATGACGACGGCGACATTGGGCGAGCGTGCGGCGTCGTAGAACTCGAAGCGCTGATGGGACGTGATGGGGACCTCCGTGCCCAACGTCCGTTCGTAGCCTTTGACTGCTTCCGTCCAGTTTCCGTCCGGCGGGGTCATCACCGCTGCCGCCTCCAGGGGGACTGCGTCCACCAGGACTTCGAGGATCTGGTCAATCGTCAGCAGGCCGGGCCGGAGGTTCAGGGCAATCCGACGGGCGGATGCGGGTGCTCCGGTGTTGTGCGGGTAGTTGGCGTCTGCAACCAGGATCTGCGAGCCATGGCCGGATTCGGCGAGCGCGGCCAGCAGCCCCGGGTGGGTCAGGGTGTAGTTGATCATGCCTGTGCCCCAAGCCGTGCGCTCGCGAAGGCAACCTGGCCGGGTTGGTTTCCCGCCCGCCAGGCCTGTTCTGCCTGGCCAGTGTCAGTTCCTGCCCAGTAGGTGCCATAGGGAAAGGCGTATTCCTGCAGCGTTTGCTCCTTGAGTTCCGCGGAATATCCGGGATTCGCGGGCATGACGTAGGCGCCGTCCTTGATGATGCATGGGTCCACGAAATGCTCGTGCAGGTGGTCGACGAACTCGGTCACCCGTCCTGTTAGGTCACCTGACACTGCGATGAAGTCGAAGATTGAAAGGTGCTGGACCAGTTCGCACAGGCCCACACCGCCGGCGTGCGGGCACACGGGGATCCCGAATTTAGCCGCCATCAGCTGGACGGCGAGTACTTCGTTCACGCTGGCGAGCCGGCACGCGTCCAGCTGGCAGTAGTCGATCGCAGCGGCTTGGAAGAGTTGCTTGAAGAGCACCCGGTTCATGCCGTGTTCGCCCGTGGCCACTCCGATGGGCTGCACTGCCCTGCGGATCTCGGCATGGCCCAGGACATCGTCGGGGCTGGTTGGCTCCTCAATCCACATGGGGTTGAATTCGGACAGTTGCTTGACCCAGTCGATGGCCTGCGGAACATCCCACACCTGGTTCGCGTCGATCATCAGGTTGCCGTCAGGACCGATGACCTCGCGTGCAATCGCGAGGCGGCGGATGTCCTCCTCCAGGGATGCGCCTACTTTGAGCTTGATGTGGCGGTAGCCCTGGTCTACAGCCTCCTGGCACAGCCGCCGGAGCTTCTCGTCCGAGTAGCCCAGCCAGCCGGCGGACGTGGTGTAGCAGGGGTACCCGTTTTCAGTCAGTTGCCGGATGCGCTGGTCCCTGGTGGGCGCAAGGCGGGTCAACAGGCCCAGCGCTTCTTCACGGGTGAGGGCGTCCGATAGGTAGCTCAGGTCCGCCGCGTCAACAATCTGTTCCGGGGTCATGTCGGCCAGCAACTGCCACAGGGGTTTCCCCGCCTGTCGTGCCGCGAGGTCCCAGACCGCGTTCATCACCGCCCCGAGGGCCAGGTGCTCCACGCCCTTGTCAGGTCCCAGCCAGCGCAGCTGGGAGTCCCGCTTCAAGCCACGGTAAGTTCCCCCGAGGTCGCCGCAGATCTCCTCGGCGTCCTGCCCTATGAGGGGCCGGGCGCGCAGTTCGATGGCAGCCGCGCAGATGTCGTTGCCGCGGCCGATGGTGAAGGTGAAGCCGCAGCCGTACAGTGCCGGGTCGTCTGTCCTCAGCACTATGTAGGCGGCAGAATAGTCCCCGTCCTTGTTCATGGCATCCGAGCCGTCCGCAGTCAGCGACGTGGGAAACCGCACGTCAAACACGTCGAATCCAGTGATCTTTGGCAAGGTAAGCCCTCCAGGTTCAGGCTATGACGATGAGCTCCAGCAACGTTGCGAGCGTCATCTGATGTATTCGGAAGTATTCGATGAGAATATCGGAGTAGGCTGTTTTTTCCAAGCAATACATCTGATGAAAGTCATTTTTCCAGCGGAAGCTCACTTGGTGAAGTACCCAGAAAGGCGGTTGTCATGACCAGCGGCGCAGCAAATGGCTCGATGTCCCAGACGGACGTCGTAATCTCCGGCGTAAAGCGAATGCTGTCCTCCCGCCGGCTCAAGCCCGGCGACCGGCTGCCGATCGAGAAGGACCTGGCGGCGGAGCTGCAGGTTTCCCGGGGTTCGCTCCGTGAGGGCGTGCGGGCGCTGTCCACGATGGGCATCCTGGAAACCAAGCAGGGTGCCGGCACTTTCGTGACCCGCCTGGAGCCCTCGGCGCTCCTTTCGGCCATGGAATTCTGGGTGGGCCTGCAGGACGGCGAACGGGCTAACCAGGTGCACACCGTGCGGAGGGCGCTGGAGACCGAGGCTGCCGCCGCGGCCGCTATCTGTATTGTCAAAGACAAGCTGGACGAAGCTGAAGGCATTTTGGATCGCGCCCATGCGGCCATTCATGCGAACCCCGTCCAGCATGAAGCCGCCATGCAGTGTGATGTGGAGTTTCACCGGCTGATAGCGGAGGCGTCTGCCAACCATGTGCTGTCAGCGTTAATCGAGACGGTTTCCACCAACACGATCAGGGGCCGGATGTGGCGGTCCATGCATGACAACGAAGGGCTGCTTGCCACCCATCGCGAGCACCTGGGCATCCTGGAAGCACTGCGCCGGCATGATGTGGACCGCGCCCGAACGCGGATGGCCAACCACCTCTATGCGGTGGAGGACTATGTCACGGCCATCCCCGAGCCGGACTTGGAGGGACGAGTAGGGGACGCAGAGACAGTCCTTGGTGGTCAAGACAGCGACCTTTAGCCGCTATTCGTCTGATCTAGTTATCCAAAAGACCGCAAAAGTTCCATCCTCCAGGCGCTTTCGTTCAAATTGGCCAAATAAAGATCAGATGATTCCTTGACTTACTGAGATGACCGGGGTCATTCTGTTGAGGCAGGGGTTGCGGAAATCACACCAGGCAGGCCACGAGGACGTCGCCGGGCAACCCTTGTCCCCAGCTATGGAAGGACATCATCGTGTCGAACAACCGCGTTACCGGCCGCCTGCTGACAGCGGCAGCGGTGGCAGCCCTCGCCGCGGGCACCTTGAGCGCCTGCGGTTCAAGCGCAAATTCATCATCGGATGCGGGCAAGGAAGCCTCCTCGATGTACACCTGGATTACCAACGAAAACGACCGGGCCCAGTGGCAGGCTTTCGTGGACGCGGCCAAGAAGAAAGACCCGGCGTTCAACCTCACGCTCGAGGGCCCCAGTTTCAACGACTACTGGACAAAAGTGAAGACGCGGTTGTCCAGTTCAGGCGCACCCTGCATCATCACTACGCAGGCAGCCCGCGCCCAGGAGCTCAAGGACCTGACGGTGCCGCTCGATGACATGGTCAAGAGCAACAACATTGACGTCTCGATGTACAACAAGGCGATGATCGATGGCCTGACGGTTGACGGAAGCCTGCGAGGGATCCCGTATGACGCCGAACCGGTGGTCCTCTACTACAACAAGGATCTCCTGTCCGCAGCAGGCGTGAAGGAACCGACCCTCAATTACACCACCGCCCAGTTCACCTCCGACCTGAAGGCATTGACGAAAGACGGCGTCACGGGCCTGGCCGTCCCGCCGGGCTTCGGCTCTGGACCGGGCCTGCCATTGGCTTTTGCCAACGGCAACGAACCGGTCAAGGACGGAAAGCTGGACCTGACCAACCAGGGCTTGGTGCAGGACCAGCAATTCGCTTTTGACCTGGCGGCCAAGGAGAAAGTGGCCACCGCTCCTCAGGCATCGGACGGCACTGATGTTCCGGAGCAGCAGTTCATGAGCGGCAAGGCAGCCATGATCATCGACGGCCCCTGGATGTACGACACACTGACGACGAAGACCCAGGGCAAGGTGGGAATCGCCGTGGTTCCGTCCACTTCGGGAAAGAGCGTCGGCATGATCCAGGGATCCGCCTTCGCCATCGCAGCGTCCTGCAAGGACAAGGAAGCGGCCTTCAAGAACATCATGAAGATTACGACGCCTGAGGTGGTTGGAGCCGTTGGGGCAGCCCGCGGGACGGTGCCGTCCGTGGAGTCCGCGGTCAAGGACTGGGCCGGCAACAAGCCTGCTGCCGACGTCGCCGTAGTTGAAGCATTGCTGAAGTCCGGGCGCCCCTTGGTTACTACGCCCACCTGGAACCAGGTGGAAACAAACTTCACTCAGTACTCCGGTGACGGGTTCCGCGGCAGCAAGTCCGCCCAGGAAATCCTCTCCACCATCGCGAACTCCGCCAAGTAATCCTCCCGGGGCAGGTTCCCCGCCCGGAGCCTGCCCCGCTCATGGAATAGGTCAACGATGACTGCTCTACCGACGCTCACCGTAAAGAACGCAAAGAAGCCTGCCAGGGTGACTGGCCACGGAAAGCTCGCCGCGGTTTACCTCGCTCCCGGCATGCTCGGGTTCCTGATCTTTATTGTGGTGCCGCTCGTCGCCTCCCTGGTGATCAGCCTGTTCGATTGGCCGTTGTTCGGCGCAGCAAAGTTCGTGGGGTTGGACAACTACGTCCGCATGCTTAGTGGGGACCCCGTTTTTTGGACCGTGTTGGGCAACACCCTGTTCTTCGCTGTCTGTTACACCGTGTTGAACCTGGTCCTGGCGCTGGCGTTGTCCACATGGCTGCACAACCTCGGCAGCTGGGGACCGTTCTTTCGTGTGCTGTTCTTCATCCCGGTAGTCACGCCAATGGTCGCCAACGCGCTCGTGTGGCGGCTGATGCTCACCGATGACGGTGTGGTCAACAGCTTCCTGGCAAACTTCGGCATCCACGGACCGTCCTGGCTCAGCAACAGCCAGCTGGCCATGGGCTCGCTGATCGCCATGTCCGTATGGCAGGGCATTGGCTACAACATCATCGTCCTGGGCGCGGGGCTCAACGGGATTTCACCAAACCTGCTGGAAGCAGCCCGCATTGACGGCGCCGGGGCGTGGCAGCGCTTCTTCCGGGTTGTGCTGCCGATGCTGTCGCCGTCGCTGTTCTTCTGCACGGTGATGACCATCATCGGATCCTTCAAGGTCTTCACCCAGCCGTACCTGCTCACGCTGGGCGGGCCCGGTGAATCCACCAACACCATCGTGCTCTACCTGTACCGCAACGGATTTTCCTTCGACAAGCTCGGCTACGCATCAGCGCTGGCTTGGGCGCTGTTTGTGATCGTCATGCTCATCACGGCACTTCAGTTCTCCCAGCAGAAGAGGTTGGTCAACTATGACAACTGAAACCATGGCCAAGGGCACCCTGAACACTGGAGTCCAGAAACGGCAACCCCTTGCCCGTCGCAGGAAGAAGCGGCCCGGTACATACATCAGCAGGGCAGCCATCATCCTTGCCGGTCTCATTTTCTTCTTCCCTTTCCTCTGGATGGTGGCCACTTCCCTGAAGCCGACCTCCGAAGTTTTCTCCACGGGTTCAAACTTCCTGGCTTCCCGCGTGGAATGGTCAAACTACGTCACCGCCTGGACTGCCATACCGTTCGCACAGGTGATCTTTAACAGCTTCCTGGTGTCCATTGCAGGAGCGGCCTTGACCACCGTGGTGTCGCTGCTGTCCGCATACGCTTTCGCGCGGTTGCAGTTCAAGCACCGCGACAAACTGTTCCTTGTCTTCCTTGGAACTTTGGTGCTGCCGCAGGAGGTCCTGGTGATCCCGCTGTACATCATGATGAACAAGCTGGATCTGGTGAATTCAATCCCAGCGCTCATCGTGCCGTTCGCTTTCGGTGCATTCGGAGCGTTCCTCATCCGACAATTCCTGCTTTCCCTCCCGGTCGAATTCGAGGAAGCTGCCCGGATAGACGGTGCGGGATCCATCCGGATCCTGTGGAGCGTCATACTGCCGCTGGTTCGCGCACCGCTAGCAGTAGTGGCTGTGTTCAGCTTCATCGATTACTGGAGCAGCTTCCTCTGGCCTCTGATCGTCATCAATGACGTTTCAAGGGCCACCATTCCGCTCGGCCTGTCAATGTTCTCCGGCGAGCGCGGGACGGACTGGGGACCCTTGATGGCCGCGGCCACCACGGCCGTGATTCCCAGCCTGCTCGTAGTGATCCTCCTGCAGCGTCAGCTGGTCAAAGGTGTCAGCATGGGCGGCTTCGGTGGCCGTTAGGCAACACCCCTTACGACTTTCAAAAAACAAATCCCAAAAGAACTGGAGTGAAGCATGACTGACAGTACGGCCACGCCTGAAGAATGGAACAAGTTGTCCCGGCCTGTGCCGGATTGGTTCCAGCACGCCCCGTTCGGCATCTTCATCCACTGGGGCGCCTACTCCGTCCCCGCCTGGGCAGAGCCGATCGGCGCGCTCGGCACAATAGACGACCACGAATGGTTCAAGCACAACCCCTACGCGGAGTGGTACTACAACACCATCCGCATTGACGGCAGCCCTGCCCAGCAGCACCACAAGGAAGAGTACGGCGGGGAGGACTATGACGCGTTCCTGGACCAATGGAAAGCCGAGCAGTTCGATCCGGCGGACTGGGTGGAGCTGTTCAAATCCGCCGGAGCGGATTACGTGGTTCCCACCACGAAACACCATGACGGCATCGCCCTCTGGGACGCCCCGGGTACGGGGGAGCGGAACACGGTCCACCGCGGACCGCGCAGGGACCTGATCGGTGAAATCGCGCGTGCCGTTGAGGACAAGGGGCTGAAGCTGGGCCTGTACTACTCGGGAGGTCTGGACTGGCACGTACGTCCCTTCCCGCCCCATACCACCAGCGAAAGCGTCCACGACACCTCCCGCCCCAAGGATGCCGGCTACGCTGAATACGCCTACAACCACGTGGTGGACCTGGTGGACAAGTACCGCCCCCACGTCCTGTGGAACGACATCGAATGGCCCGACGCCGGCAAGCACTTTGGCGAGCATGGGCTGGGAACGTTGTTCCAGCACTTCTACTCAGCAGTCCCGGACGGTGTGGTCAACGACCGCTGGGGCGCCACCCACCAGGATTACGGCACCAGCGAGTACGAAGCCGCCAGGGAAAACGAGTCCGAATCCGAGTGGGAGAACTGCAGGGGCATCGGGTTCTCCTTCGGATACAACCAGGTGGAAGGTCCGGAGCAGTCCTTGACCGGACAACAGTTGGCCCGCCACCTTACGGACGTCGTCTCGCGCGGCGGCCACTTCCTCCTGAATGTCGGTCCGCGGGCTGACGGGACCATCCCTGAAATCCAGCGGCAGGCCCTGACCGGCCTCGGGAAGTGGATGGCCGCCGCAAAGCAGTACCTCGTGGGGGCACGTCCTCTCCAGGACGGTACCGCGGCAAGCGGCGACGACCCCTGGATCCGCTGGGTTGACCGCGGAACGGAGATCGTGGCCTTTGTTGACTCGCTGGGCGATGGAGCGGAGGCCGCCTTGAAGCTGGACGCGGTTGGGTTCGACTTGGCGCAAGCATCGGTGGAGGGGCCCGGCGGAACTGTCGAGGCCGCCGCGGAAGGACTAAAAGTCACGCTGTCACCCGACCGGCCAGGCCCCGCCATCGTCCGCATCCCCCGGACGTAATCCCGCAAAGTACCTCAACGGCGGCGGCCGTGCCACCAAGGGCGGCCGCCGCCGTCGTGCCTTGCCTCCCGGCGGATGACTACGTGTACATCAGCGAACCCGGCGTGGTGAGCTTCTCGCCGGTTTCCAGCCACGTCTTGAGGCCGGACAGAATCATCGGCCAGCCGCCGTAGAGCTGTTCGTTGGCGCCTTCGCGCAGGTCGCTGTGGGTGACGGTGAGGTGGCAGGAGTCGCCCACCGGCTCAATTTCCCAGGTGATTTTGGATGTGCCCTCGGCCTTGACGTCCTCGCCCCACAGTGCGCGCATGGTCTGAACCAGCCGGCGGGGTGGGTCCACCTCCACATTTTCACCTTCGCCCAGCGGTGCCCCCGCCTTCGGGTTGCCCATGACAAACCGACCGCCGGGGGACCAGTCGGCCTCGAGGGTATTGCCGAACTGGTACTTGCTGCGGATGTCGCTGTCCGTGATGGCTTCCCAGAGCCGTTCGGGCGTGGTCTTGATGTAAATCTCGAAGATCTTTTCCATGGGACTTTCCAATCTGGATTTGAGGTCGCTTAGGGCAGCGGCCCATGGTTCTGCGTATTTGCTGACCCAGCGGTCGTGGACCAGCCGGATGGGAACCGGATTCAGGAAGTGCAGCTTTTCCCGTCCGCGACGACGGGTGACCACCAGGCCGGCGTCCTCCAGGATGCGGAGGTGCTTGGCGATCCCGAACCGGGTCATGTCGAACCGTGCCTCAAGTGCGCTCAGGGTCTGCCCGTCCTCGCGGAACAGCTCATCGAGCAGGTCCCGCCGGGTGGGGTCGGAGAGTGCCTTGAACACGTCGTCCATGGCAGCAATGATAGGTGACTAAATGGTCACCTATCAAGGGGTTTTTGCAGCAGGGTTCAGTTCCGGGACGCCAGGTTCCTGTCGCGCTCCTCGAACACCTCATCACCCGGGCCTGAGAAGGCGCGAGACCGCTCAACGGCCTCAATGGATCCCGTGAACAGCTGCGACTCATGCGGATCCGCGGCATGCGGGCCGGCGGCAGCGGGCGAACCCAGCCCCCGCAGTGGTGTCCGGCGCCGGGTGCCCATGCCGCCGTCGTCCGCTTGATTGCTGTCCGCCGCCTGCTCCCAGCGCTGGTGCGGAAGGGCCTCCGGGTGGTTCTGCTGGAGGAAGGTGACCATGGTTTCGCGCACCAGGCAGCGCAGGTCGAAGAGCGCGGCGCTGTCCGCAGCGCTCACCAGGATCCGGACCCGGACAAAGCCGCCGGTCGCGTCGGTGATCTGCAGGACTCCCACGCGTTCGTCCCACAGCTCGGTGCCGGCCAGGGCCCGGCGGAGCTCGGTGCGCATGTCCTCCACGGGGGCGCGCCAGTCGAGGTCGAACTCCACGGTGCCCATCACCTCCGACTGGCGGCGGGTCCAGTTCTCGAAGGGCGTGGTGGTGAAGTAGGTGGAGGGCAGGATCAGCCGGCGGTCGTCCCAAAGGTGCACCACCACATAGGTCAGGGTGATCTCCTCGATCCGGCCCCACTCCTTCTGCACCACCACCACGTCATCCACGCGGATGGCATCCGTGAACGCCAGCTGCATGCCCGCGAAGACGTTCACCAGGGACGTCTGCGCGGCCAGGCCGGCGACGATGGAGATCACGCCGGCGGACGCCAGCAGTCCGGCACCGAGGGCTTGGATGGCGGGGAAGGTCAGCATGGCAGTGCCGACGGCGAGCACCACCACCAGCGCCACCGCGATCCGGCGTGCCAGAATCATCTGCGTGCGCAGCCGCCGTGCCCTCCGGTTGTCCGCCACGTCCACGCTGTGCCTGTTCAGCACCACGGCCTCAATGATCAGCAGCACCGCAATCACCAGCCAGGCCACCGCACCGATGAGGGCAATCAGGAGGAAATGGTCGACGCCGGCATGCCAGCTTTCGCTGCCCGCCGTCAGCCCCAGCGCGGCGCGGACGCCCACCAGGCACAGTGCCAGCCGCAGCGGCTGGCGGGCCACTCGGGAGGTGGCCTGCAGCTCGGGCCGTTTCCGGTTCAGGCGGAGGACCACCTTGCGGAGCAGCCAGGACAGTGCGAGGCCGGCTACCACCGCCAGGGCCATGGCGATAAAGGGCAGGGCAGGATTCAGGACATCTAGCATCCTTTAAGGTTTATCAACCGGTGGCGGGGCCTTCGAAATCGGGCCGCCGGCCGTGGCGTGTCCGCACCCGCGCCTACGGCCCCAGGGGAAGGAGGAGCAGGGCCAGCAAGGCTGGAACCGTGGCTGCGAGGGTCCCTGGCACGCTCTCCCACTTCCTGGGGTAATGCCCCTGGAGGTCTGCCAGCAGCATGGTGGGGGCGGTGAGGACCATGTTGGCGCAGCAGTAGACCACCAGCGTGTAGCCAACCACAAGCTGTCCCGAGTTGGCGGTGACTACCCCGGCGAGCACGCCCAGCGCAATCACCAGGTTTTTGTACCCGGTGGGAATGGCCCACATCATCACGGCGGACACATTCTCAGGCGGTGTGCTCAGGAACTTCTGCGCCCACAGGTTGCGGCGAAGTAGGAAGCTCTCCAGCGGAAACACGAAGATATAGATGACCGCGGCAAGTACCGCGAAGACCTGCGATACAGCATTCATGCTTCGAAGATTAGGAGCGTCACGGCAGTTGCTCCATCCCCACGTAAGGGGATTGCGGAGCCGGGCCACCCGACGGCACCACCCAACTGCGCCACCCAGTCCGGTCCCCTGCGGGAAGAACGCGGGTAGCCTTGGGCGCATGCAGAAGATATCGATCGACGCGCTGGCCCGGCAGCAGCTCGAGGCTGCCCTTACCTCCACCAACGGCCGTGCTGCCGACACCGTCTACGGCGGCCATGAGAAGATCCTCCGGCAGACGGTCATGGCCATGAAGGCCGGAACGCAGCTGAGCGAGCACCAGAACCCGGGTGACGCCACGGTCTTCGTGGTCCAGGGCTGCGTGAGCCTCAAGGCCGGCGGGGAGACCTGGCAGGGCAAGACCGGCGACCTGCTGATTGTCCCGCCCGGCCTGCACAGCCTGCACGCCGAAGAGGACTCCACCTTCCTGTTCACGGTGGCCAAGTACCGCAACTGAGCCCGTGCTGACGGCGGTCAGCGCACTGTCAACGGGCAGGGACGCCGGGTGCTGGACCTGCAAACCATTCCGCTATCGTGCGGATGCGATACCGAACGAAGCGGCCACCGCCAGCATGGTGAACACCGTCTGCGTCTTTTTCAGGGGTGTGGCCGGCGCCACTCGAATGGCGCCGGCCGCCTCCGGCTCAGCCAACAGTGCCCTCAGCCGCGGCGACGGCGCCGGGATGTCGACCGTCCTGAGCTCCCGGACCTGCAGCAACAGATCCCAAAGAACTGGATCGTCCGTGCGGGCGGCCCCTTCCAGCAGTTCCTGGACAGCGCGCTCGTCATCCAGAATGCGTTCCTGCAGGGCCTTGTCTTCGCCTGTCATGAAAGTCCTCCAGTGATGAGGTGCGGAGCATGTGCAGCCGGCAGGGCGCGCAGTGCTGCAGTTGCTTAACAGCCCCGGGATCCGGCGCACGATCTCTCCCTTCAACTCCACCGAAAGGGTCCGACAATCTCCGGATGGTCGGCAGGTAGGCGCTGCGCCGGAACATTGGATGTCCCGGCGCAACCGCACGTCGCTGGCCGCTACCGCTGTCCGCCGTGCTTGGCGCCGTTGCCGGCGCCCTGGTGGGCGCCGCCATTGGAGGCGGGTGCACCCTGGCGCTGCTCCTTTACCTGCTGCTGTTGCACATGCCCCTGTTCGGAGGTGGCAGGGGCATCGCTGCCGTCGCCGCCTCCGGGTGCAGCAACAGTGGCGCAATAGGCGTCAACGCCGTCTTCCCCGCCGGCTGCGCGAACCAGGGCCGCGTAGGCAGTGGACGTGGTACCCAGGCCGCCATTGCTGAACGCGTTGCACAGTCCAAAGGCGGCAGGGCCGAATGCGTCTGGTCCTGCCGGAGTGGAAGTCTGCGATGGTTCAGGATCAGCCGTTTCCGTGGGCACGGGCTCCGGTGATTCGGTTTCCGTCGCCGTTGGTGTCGGATCCGGAGCCTCCGTCTCGGTTTCCGTGGGCACGGGCTCCGGTGATTCGGTTTCGGTCGCAGTGGGGCTTGGCGACGGTGACTCAGTTTCGGTTGCCGTGGGGCTCGGCGACGGCGATTCCGTTTCCGCAAGGACCGGTGGCGTGTCCGGCGATGACTCTGCCATTGCGGCAACGCCTGTGCCGCCGACCGCCAAGGCGCCTGCCGCGAGCACTGTCATGGCCAGCTTGTTACCTGAGAACGTGAAGAAAGACATGAGACCCTCCGTTGACGAATTTTCTCGATTGCGTTCAACATCCGCGGAGTTGCCCCCGCACTTAGTGAATCGAAATCCGGGTCACGGAGGTTACGGGTTTCCAAGAATCTTGTGACTGATTTGTCATATGTTCATCTCCGCCCGAGCTATTCGACGATGCCGTCGGCTAGGCGGGATCCTCCACCTTGTCGCTGACAGGGCGGGGCTCCAGCCAGATCCGCTCGCGCGGGCCCGGCGGGTAGGCGTACCTCTTCCCGGCCAGGGTGATGACGAACGCGGCGATCACCGGGATGGCCGCGGCGGCCGGAACCAGCAGCGGGCCGCCAACCACCAGGGCGGCGGAACCGTAGAGGGCGCCGACGGTGATGCCCAGCTGGATGGTGAGGACGGTGAGCCCGTTGGCCGCCTCGCTGTATTCGCCGCCGGCACGGAGGATCGCGGACTGGTTGTAGATGCCGATGGCACCCAGGCCGGCTCCCCAAACGGTCATCAGGACCAACGCGACGGGAAGGTTCCCCACCGCGAAGGGAAGGAGGAACATGGATGCGGCGATGGCCGCCGTCGTAATCAAGAGCGAACGCCGGGGCCGCGAATCCACGGTCATGCCGGCGATCCAGATGCCCAGCAGGCCGGAACCGCCCAGCACGGTGAGGGAGAGGCTGGTGGCGTAGTCCGGCAGGTTCGCTTCACGGATGAACGGCGCGATGTACGTGAACAGTGCGAAGTGGGCCAGAACCAGGAGCGGCCAGGCAATCGCCACCGACTTCACGCCGGGCTGGCCGATCGCCTTGCGCAGGGACGGACGGGCGGCGTCACTGATGCGCTGGACCCGGGGGAGCAGCCAGAACGCGAGAACGGTAAGCACCACACCAAATCCGGCGAGCACCATGAACGCGGCACGCCAGCCCAGGAACCCTCCCAGGGCCGTTCCCACCGGGGCCCCGATGGCCAGGCCCAGGCTGTTGCCGCTGAACACGATGGCCAGGGCCTTGCCCACCTTGTCCGCGGGCACCACCCGCGACACGAACGGCGCCATGGTGGTCCAGAGCAGGCCGTGGGCCAGGCCGCCCACCAGCCTGGCGATCATGGCGGAGGTGAAGTCCGGGGCCAGTCCCACCAAGGCGTTGCTGAGCGCAAATGTCAGGACCAGGCCCACCAGCAAGGCGTGCCGCGGGATCTTCCCCAGCAGCCGGGCCGCCGGAACCACCGTGACCACAATGACCGCGGCATAGGCTGCCGCCAGGTATCCGGCAACCGGCTCGGACACGCCCAGGCCGGTGCTGATCTGCGGCAGCAGCCCGGACGGGAGGAGCTCGGTGGTGATGGCAGTAAACGCGATGGTGGCCAGGACCACCATCGCGGCGTAGGGAAAACGGGTAGGGGACGGCGCGGAAATCGCGGAAGACATGGGGGTGCGGTCCATTCAAGGGGAGGGCTTGGAATGCGGCTCGGCTCGCCGGACAATTCCTCCATTAAATTTACCGGACCAAAGTGACTGTCACAGACGTGACACGGTCACCCGCGCACCCGCCCGCGGCGACCTGCCTTGCGCTTCATAACCGGCCCGAACATGGCTACCGGGTACCGAAATCGGTGTCCGTGTAGGCCCCGGGCCGGCGGGCGGCGCCTTGGCAGGTGCAGCTGCCCTGCACTTCGATGCGCACCGCGGCCGGTACACCCGCTTCGACACGCAGGTTCAGCGGTTCAGCATCAGCAGCGGCGATGCGCAGCACTGGTTCGTGGGAGGAGATGGCAGTCATGCGGTTGTCCTTTTCCTAGGTGAGGTTTTGGTTGAGGCGGGAATCGAGCAGGCCTGCTGCCAGTGCCGGAGCCAGCCCGGGGGCAAGCGGAAGGCGCGGGACCACCAGGCAGTGCCACAAGTGGTAGATGTCTGCCTTCCCGGACCAGACAGTCGAGCTGACGTTGCCGTTCTCGTCCAGTTCCTGCTTCCAGGATCCGTGCTCGTAATCGATGAACCAGTCGCGGGCATGGTCCCAGATCCGCTCATACCAGTCCGCGTACTTCTTCTCGCCGGTGGCAATGTAAAGCGCTGCCGCGCCTCCAATGGCCTCCGCGGGAACCCAGCGGATGCGGGTGGTGACAACAGGCTTGCCTTCCCAGTCCACTGTGTACACAAACCCCCGGTGGCCGTCCGGTTCCCACGCGTCGCGGATGGCGGCATCGAACAGGCCCCGGGCATCGTCGAGGAGCCAGGCCGGGACGTCCAGGCCGCGGGCCTCGAGCCCGGCGCGGAGGTGCAGGAGCAACCGCGCCCACTCCACCCAGTGGCCCGGGGTTCCGCCGTAGGCCCGGAACTGGCTGGCCTGGTCATCGGTGTTGTACTCCGGCATCGGGTTCCACTCCGGGTCGAAGTGCTCAAACACCCGGTAATTGTTGTTGCGCGCAAAATCGTGGATGAGCACCTCGGCGATGTGCAGCGCCCGCTCGATCCAGCGGTTCTCCCCGGTTACGTCCGCGACGATCAGATAGGCCTCCACGGAGTGCATGCTCGCGTTGCCGCCGCGGTAGGCCTCCGTTTCGGTGAAATCCCGGTTCCAGGAGTCGAAGCACATGTTGGCTTTGCGGTCCCAGAATTTCGTGTCGGCTATCCGGAGCGCTTCGTCGAGCAGTTCCCGGGCCCCCGGGCGTCCGGCGGCAACGGCGCTGGCGGCAGCCAGGAGCACGAAGGAGTGCTGGTAGCCGGACTTGGTGTCGTTGACCGGGCCGTTGGTGTCCACCTCGGCGTACCAGCCGCCGAATTCGTCATCGTGGAGGACCCCGTTGAGTGCGTTGATGCCGTGGTCCACGAGGGTGGCAGCACCCGGCCGTCCCATCAGTGCGGCGACCGCGAAGCTGTGCGTCATTCTGGCGGTGATCCACAGATGGGTCGGCTTGTCGGCGAACACCTTGCCATAGTTGTCCAGCCAGCCGAAGCCGGTGGATACCTTTGACGCCTCTGCGAAACGGATCAGCCGGTCGGTTTCCGCCTCAAGCCATCGTGCGTGGGCGGCACTGTCGAGCCAGGTCATGTCATGTCCTCTTTCTGGTGAGAATGTGAATGTCGGGTCAGGCGGCGGCGTCAAGCACGCCGCGGATGATGGTGGCCGCCGCTCCCAGGTAGGCCAGGATGATCAGCAGTATCTGTGCGGCGCGGGCGGGGACGAACTTCGAGGCGAGGTCGCCCAGCACCAGCCCGGCCAGGCACGCCACGGCGACAGCCGCCCACATGGCCAACGGCATCACGGGGAACGTCGCCGGGGCGGTAATTGCTTTGGAGATGAGCGAGAACGTGCCGATGGTGAAAAAGTACGGCTGCATGGTGGCCGCGAAGGACTTGTGCTGCCACCGGGTGGCGATGGAGTACATGCTGACCGCCGGACCGCCCACCCCAGCCGCCGTGTTCATGAACCCGCTGAGGCCGCCGGCAGTGAAGAGATAGCGGCGGCGCTCCGGCAGGGTGGCGGACTTCAGGACCAGCAGGACAGTCAGCCCGGCGGCCAGGAGCACGCCGATGGAGATTTCCAGGACCGGCGCCGGAATGAGGCGGATCAGGAACGCCGCCGGGATGATGCCCAGCAGTGCCGAGGCCGCGAGCAGCAGGTAGCGCTTCCAGTCGATGTCCTTGACCACCCGGAAGATGATGGCCCCCGCCGTCACGGCGCCGCATACGTTCACCAGCACCACGCCTTCCACCGGCCCCAGCAACAGGACCAGGAAGGGGGCGGCCACCAGGGCGAAGCCCATTCCGGTGATCCGTTGCATCCCTGCTCCCATGACGACGGCGCCCAGCACCAGCCCGGTGGTCAGCATTTACGGCCTCCAGGCCACGTACTGGACCTCCTCGAACTCCTCCAGGCCGAGGCTTGATCCTTCCCGGCCCAGGCCGGACTGTTTGGCACCGCCCATGGGGGCGAAGGCTACGGAGGGGAGGGGGTCGTTCACGCCGACGATTCCTGCTTCGAGCTGCTCCGGGATGTCCCAGCCGCGCTTGGGGCTGCCGCTCCAGACGTAGGCGGCCAGGCCCATCTCGGTGGCGTTGGCCTTCCGGACGGCTTCTTCCTCCGAGGAGAAGGTGACGACGCCGGCTGCCGGGCCAAAGACTTCCTCGGTCACCAGGAGTGCGTCGTCGGGGACGTCGGCCAGCAGCGTGGGTGCCATGAAGGCACCTTCGCCGGGTACGGAAGTGCGCTGGGTGACCTGGCGGGCGCCGCGCTCCAAGGCATCGTCCACCATGGCCTGTACCGCGGACACACGTTCGGCGTCGATGACCGGACCCAGGTCCGGGACCGGTGCGCCGCCGTCGGGAACGCCGTGGCCGATGCTCATGGCGTCAAAGCGTGCGCCCAGCTTCTGCGCGAACTCCTCCGCGATGCTGTCCTGGACCAGGAAGCGGTTGGCGGCCACGCAGGACTGGCCGGTGTTGCGGAGCCGCCCCAGGACGGCACCCTCCACGGCGGCGTCCAGGTCGGCGTCCTCGAACACGATGAACGGCGCGTTGCCGCCCAGCTCCAGCAGCGGCCGGACCACACGCTCCGAGGCGGATGCCATGATCTGCCGGCCCACCCCGGTGGACCCGGTGAAGCTGACGGCGCGGACCGCCGGGTGGGACATCAGGGCGCCGGTGATTTCGCGGGAGGGGCCGTGGACCAGGTTGACCACGCCGGCTGGGAAGCCGGCGTCGTGCAGGACTTCGAACAGTCCGGTGGCAGCCAGCGGGGCTTTCTCGGACACCCTGCCCACCACGGTGCAGCCGGCCGCCAGCATGGCGGCGAGCTTGCGGGCCTGGATGGAGACCGGGAAATTCCACGGCGTCAGGCTGAGGGCCACGCCGATGGGTTTCCTGGTGCTGAGGTGCCGCCGGCCCTGCAGCTCAGGCGGGCTGACGGTGCCGGTGGCCCGGCGGGCTTCCTCGGCGAACCAGCGGAAGTACTCCACCGAAAAGTCCACCTCGCCCTGTGCCTCCGGGAGCCGCTTGCCGGCTTCCAGCGCCAGGGTGTGAGCGAGTTCGTCCCGGCGTTCGGCCAGGAGCTCGGCTGCGTTGCGCAGCAGGTCCGCCCGCTGCCGCACCGTGGAGCGGGACCAGGAACCGAAGGCTTCCGCGGCGGCATCCGCGGCCTTGGTGGCGTCCCCGGCGGTTCCCCAGGCCACCTCGCCCACGGTGCTGCCGTTGCCCGGGTCAGTCACGTCCTTGGCGCTTCCGGCGGTGTGCCAGCTGCCGTTCACAAGGTGCCTGGCCGATTTGAGGTTCATCAGTGTTGCCTTTCGTTGGCTGGAAGGGGACTGCCGCCCGTGGAGCCGCGTGTCGTCGTCGTACTCATCCCTTGCTGGCTCCCGCCGTGATGCCGGCCACGAAGTAGCGCTGCAGGAAGACGTAGGCCACCACCACGGGCAGCGACGCCAGGATCACGCCGGCGAACAGGAGCGGGTAGTTGGTCTGGAACTCACCCTGGAAGCTCAGCAGTGCCAGCGGCAGGGTGCGGTTGCCGGGGGTCTGGATGAACAGCAGCGGGTACAGCAGCTCGTTCCAGTGGATGACGAACAGGAAGATCGCAGCAGCGGCGATGGAGGGTGCGGAGAGCGGCAGGGCGATGGAGGAGTAGGTCTTCCAGGGTCCGCTGCCGTCGATGGAGGATGCTTCGTAGAGTTCCTTGGGCAGCGTCCGCATGAACCCGCCCAGGATGAAGACGGCGATGGGCAGAGTGGACACGACGTTGGCCAGGATGAGCCCGGCCAGGTTGTCCAGCAGTCCGAGGCGGCCGAAGAGCACGTAGAGCGGCACCATGTTGGCCTGCGCGGGGATGGCCATGCCCAGGACCAGGAAACCGAAGATGGCCCAGGCCATGAAGCCCTTCAGGCGTGACACTGCGTAGCCTGCCAGGCTTGCCAGGAACAGGGTGAGCGGAACGGAGATGCCGGTGACGATCACGCTGTTCATGAAGGACGAGCCCAGGTTCTGGCCGCCCACCACCTCGGCGAAGTTGTCCGGGGCGAGGGAGCGCGGAAGGCTGAACGGCCCGGCGAAGAGTTCCTGCGTGGACTTGAAGCTGCCGAAGGCCACCACGGTCAGGGGAATGATGATGATGACCGCGTAGATGGCCAGGATGGCGCGGCGGCTGAGTGAGGCGAGCATGCTGCTAGTCCCCCTTCGGGGTCAGCCGGAGCAGGCGGCGCTGGAGCCAGGTGACCAGGGCGATCATCGCCATGAAGATGATCGACTGGGCGGCGGCGTAGCCGAACTCCGAGTTGGCAAAGGTGCTGTAAATACGGGTGGACAGGATGTCCAGGGAGCTCTTGGGCGGGTTGCCCGCGATGCCCAGGATCAGGTCGAAGGCCTTGAAGGACTGCACGGTGGTGTAAGCCACCACGATGGAGGTGGCCGGGGCCACGAACGGCCAGGTGATGGACTTGAACTGCTGCCACTTGTTGGCGCCGTCCATTTCCGCCGCTTCGTAGAGTTCCTTGGGGATGGCCTGCAGCCCCGCGATGTAGACCACCATCATCTGGCCGGAGTGGAACCACACCTGGGTGACGGCCACCCAGTACAGGGCCTGGGCGTCGTTGCCGAGGTAGGCGCCCCCGTCCACCCCAACGGTGCGGAGGACTGAATTGGCCAGCCCGAAGTTGGGGTCGTAGATGAACTTCCAGATGAAGGCCACCGACACCGAGGACAGGATGGTGGGGAAGAAGAACAGGGCGCGGAGCAGGATGCTGCCGCGAGAATTCTTCGTCAGGAGCAGTGCCAGCACCAGTGAGAACACGGTCTGGGCGATCACCACCAGCAGAACGAACTTCAGGTTGTTGGTCAGGGCGTTGGTGAACAGTGAGTCCTTGGTGAACGCCCGGATGAAGTTGTCAAGGCCCACGTAGTTGAACGCCGCGGAAAAACCGTTCCAGTCCGTGATGGCGTACTGGAACGCCTGCAGCGTGGGCATCACCAGGAAGAAGGCGACGACGGCGACGGCGGGCAGCGGGAAAAGGTACAGTGCCGGATTCACCCGGGTGGGGGAGCGGCGGCGGACCTTGGCAGGGTTTGCTGGTGCCGGGCTGTCCGTCGCTTTGCGTTTGGCAGCCGTTCCGGGATGGATGCTCATAGCCGTTCGTCAACAACCTTCTGGGCGGCAGCGGCTGCCTGCTCCGGGCTGGTGCCGGAGATGACGGCCGTGGCGCTGGCCTCCACCGCGTTGCGGACATCCAGGTTGTTGAACTGGAACCTGGCGGCGAGCGCGGTCTTCTTCTGCAGCCAGGGGCTCAGGCGCTTCAGGTCCGGGTTGGTGTACTCCACCTTGTCCACGGACACGTGCTGGGCCGTCTGGTTGGCGTAGTAGCCGGCGTTCTCCGGCTCGGAGAGGAAATCGATCCAGGCTGCCGCGGCCGCCTGGTTCTTGCTGGCCGAGTTGACGCCCAGGATGAACGTGGCGTTGTAGGCCCCCTCATACTTGCCCTTGCCGTCGGAGGTGGTGTTGGGGAACACCAGGTCGATGGGGAACTTGGCGCCCAGTCCGCGGACCGCGGCGAGGTGGTAGGAACCGGTGGCCAGCATGGCCGCCTTGCCCTGGGAGAACAGGTTCTGGGCCGGCTCCACCGCGGTGCCGGTGGCGTTGGGCTGCACGAACGGCTTCAGGTCCTTGTACTGGTTGAGCATCTTGATGAACCAGTCGTCGGTGCACTTGAGCTTGCCCTGCTCGATCTGGGCGCACATGTCGTCCACGGGGGCGTTGTTGGCAATCATGCAGTTGAAGAGCTGGCCGCCGTTTCCAACGTCGCCGCCGGGCCAGGAGATGGGGATGACACCGGCGGAAGCGAGTTTTTCACACATGGCAAGGAAGGCGTCCCAGTTCTTGGGGGCGATTTCCGCGCCGGCTTTGTCGAAGAGGTCCAGGTTGGCCATGGGCATGGGGAACACCACCTGGTAGGGCAGGCCCAGCTGGCTGTCACCGTTCTGGCCCGCCGAGAGCAGGCCCTTTTGGTAGTTCTTTACCGCCTGGCTGTCCTTCAGATCGGTGTAGATTCCTGCCTCGGTGAAGTTCTTGAACTGTGCGCCGCGGAAGGTGGCAAACGCGTCGCCAATGGAGCCGCCGCGCAGCTTCTGCAGTGCCTGGGCGTTGTAGTCGTTGGAGGTGGAGATGTCCTGGGCAACCTCAACGCCGTCGTGCTTTGCCGCAAAGCGCTTGATCAGCTCGTCAAACACGGCCTTGTCCTCGCCGCGCCAGTGCGCGAAGGACACCTTGCCGGTGACGGCACCGGCGGAGGGGGCCGCCGGTCCGGACGCGCCGGCCGGCTTGGTGGAACCGCCGGGGCCGGCGCACGCTGCCGCGCTGGCGCCCAAGCCGAGGGCTCCGAGAAGGGCCATGGCCTGCCTGCGTGAAATCTGACTCACAATAATCTCCTCGTTGAGTGTTTGCTATGCCTTGTTGCTTGACTGCAAAAATTGCTTGACTGCGAAAGGGTCACCGTCCGGTGACAGGAACTCCGGTGGCGGGCTAGGCGTGGCTCCTTTGGCTGGAGACGACGTCATCCACTACGGCACAAAGGCGCTGCAGCCGCCGGACGGCGTCAGTAGACAGGGATTCGACGACGTCGGGCGCGCCGATGCAGGACGCCCAGACGGCGCGTCCGGAGAGGAAGCCGCTGGCACCTTCCAGGCAGGCCCACCGGACGGCGTCCGGGAAGACATCCTCGGGAACACCGGAGGAAAGGACCACCCAGGGGCAGCCGTCGATGGCTTGGGTCAGTTCGGCGCAGGCCGCGCGGACCTCGTCTTCGGAAGCCTGCCCCTTGAAGGGGACCTCGGCCTTGTAAAGGTCGGCGCCAAGGCTGCCCAGTTCCTTGGCTGCGGCCAGGATTCCGGCGTTCCAGTCGAAGTCTCCGCCGGCGAGGGGCTTGCGGGAGACGGGTTCGATAATGCTGATCAGTCCGGCGGACCGGCAGCTTTCGACGAATTCCCGGACCATCGCCACGCGGCCCTCGGCGGGCTCATCCGGACGGTAGAGGACCAGGAGTTTCAGGGCCTTCGCACCCAGGGCCTTGTACTTGTGCGGGTCCACCAGTTTGTCGATGGTTACCTCGCCCACCAGCTCACCGTGCGCGGACTCGAAGTGGTCGGCGGAGGCGATGAGCCCGCAGCTGGGGTCGACCACACCCGCGTCGATGGCCTGGTCCAGGGCGAACTGGCGGTCGATCAGGATGCCTGACGCGTAGGGGCTGAGGATCCGGGCGGCTTCGAGCTTGAAGTTGCGCAGGTCCTCGTCGGTGACGGGCTGGTCGGTGTGCTCGGCGAACATGTTGCGCATTGCTTCACGCTGGTCCACGGCGAGCATCGCGAAGGCGCCTGACGGGCGCTGGAGGGGGGAAAGGTCTGTGGAGGTCATGGGCTGCTTCTTTCAGCTGGTTCAGATGGATGCTGGGACGGAATCGATGGTCTGGTGGGGGATGGCGGAGCGGCCGTCGAGTCCGCCGCAGGAGGCGGAAGCGGTGCGGCCGGCGAATGCTGCGGCCTCCACGAGGGGAAGTCCGGCGGCGACGGCGGCGAGCAGGGCGCCGTGGTACACATCTCCGGCGCCGAGGGTGGAGACGATGGTTGCTGGGGTGGCCGGGACGTGGACGGGTTCGCCGCCGCGTTCCAAGACCCAGGCACCGTCGGAGCCGGCGGTGGCGACGACGGCGGAGGCGCCGCCGTCGAGCGCTTTCTGCAGGAGCGCTGCAGGGGAGAGGTCTTCGCCGTACTCTGCACGGAGCCTTTCAATGGTTGGGACGTAGAGTGCGACGCCGCGGGGACTGAAGTCCGGAATCGGATTGCCGGCGTCGACACTGATGTTCAGTGTCCCGGGGCGGCCGGACGCGTTGGCCACGGCGTTCCAGCCCAGGTGGTCGGTGTGCACCCACGCCGCGGACCGCAGCAGGTCGGAGAAGCGGCTGCCTGCGGGGAAGCTGACCGGCGGTACCGGGCGGGTGACGATGGCCCGGCTCTCCGTGGCCCTGCTGACCACGATCACGCTGGCACCGGTCTTGACGCCGGCGTCCCGGATCACGGCGGACGTGTCCACGCCCTCGGCCTCCAGGCCGTGGATGATGCGGTCACCTTCCTCGTCGGTGCCCAGGACTCCCGCGAAGGCTGTCCGTGCCCCTGCCCGGGCTGCCGCCACAGCTGCGGTGGCCGCCGGGCCACCCCCTGCAGTCGCGAAGTCCATGGCGACCGTGCGGCTGTCCGCGGCCGGGTAATCCTGCACCAAGGCAATGGAGTCAAGAGTGGCGCATCCTACGAAGAGCAGGGTTCCAGTTGTCGGTTGGGGCACGATCCACCTCGTTGTAGTTCCGGCTGGTACTGAAGAAATATACACACGCTATGTTGGAAAAACAACACTTTCTGTATAGTTGTGTTTGGGATGCAACGCCGCGGTCCCCCCACTCAACGTAGAGAAACGGAGCAGCTCATGTCAGTGCCTACTGCGGAATCAGTACGGACTATCCGGTACGGCCTCATCGGAGCCGGCCACATGGCCCGCGAACACGTCAGGAATCTTGCCCTGATCCCGGGAAGCAAGATCACCGCAGTCTCGGATCCCACGCCGTCTTCCTTGGAGGAGACGGCCAGGGAGATCGGCTATGAGGTGCAGACCTTTCCCACCCACAACGAGCTGCTGGCCTCAGGGCTGGTGGATGCGCTGGTCATCGCCAGCCCCAACGACACGCACCTGGGAATCCTGAAGGACATCTTCGCCAGCGGAACCAACCTGCCCGTGCTCGTGGAGAAGCCCGTCTGCACCAGCGCCGAGCAGGCCGACGAACTGGAGGCGCTCGCCGCCAACTACCCCGCGCCGGTCTGGGTGGCCATGGAGTACCGCTACATGCCCCCGGTGCAGGAAATCATCCAGGCAGCGCACGGCGGCAAGTTGGGCAACATCCACATGCTCTCCATCGTGGAGCACCGGTTCCCGTTCCTGCACAAGGTGGACGCATGGAACCGCTTCGCCGAACGGACCGGCGGCACCCTGGTGGAAAAGTGCTGCCACTTCTTCGACCTGATGCGGCTCATCCTGCAGGACGAACCTGTCCGCGTTTACGCCAGCGGCGGGCACGACGTGAACCATATGGACGAGGTCTATGACGGCCGGGTCTCCGACATGGTGGACAATGCGTACGTCATCGTGGACTTCAAGGGCGGCCGCCGGGCCATGCTGGAGCTGTCGATGTTCGCTGAGGGGTCCAAGTTCCAGGAGCGGATCTCCATCGTGGGGGACGCCGCCAAGATCGAGACCCTGATCCCGGTTGCGGCCAACCACTGGATCCCCGGTGACGAGGCGGAAGCAACCGTTGAGTTCAGCCCGCGGTCCCCGCTGGGTCCGGAAAAGCATGAGGTTCCGGTGGATGAGGCCGTCCTCGCAGCGGGTGCCCACCACGGCTCCACCTACTATGAGCACCTGGGCTACCGGAAGGCCATCCTGGGCGAAGGGCCCGTGGAAGTCACCGTGGCGGACGGGCTCCAGTCCGTGCGGATGGGCCTGGCGGCCGAACGCTCTATTACGGAAGGACGCCCCGTGGAGCTTGGCAATGCCGCCGTCGGGGTACGTTCATAAGAAGATACCTGTTGGAATTGCAACATCCCGCCAGGCTGCGGCCCGGCACATTGGGGAAGGGAAGAAGGGGTTATGAGCACCGCACGGAAAGAGGGTGCGCTGACGCCCCGCCAGCGCACCATCCTGGACGAACTGGGCAGGCGCGGGTTCATTTCCACGACCGACCTGGCGGAGACGTTTGCAGTTTCGGACATGACGGTCCGGCGGGACACCCGCGTGTTGTCCAAACTGGGCCTGGCCAGGGTGGTCCATGGCGGCGTCAGCGCCGTTGACGGCCACGGCCAGAACGCGGACTTCGCGGCCCGCGTCCGGGAGGACTCGGACGCGAAGCTGAGGGTGGCGCGGGCCTGCGTGTCTTTGATCGGGGAGCGGGACGCGATCATCCTCGACGCCGGCACCACCACCTACCAGATCGCGCAGCAGCTCCCCACGGCCTTCACCGGCACCATCATCACGCACTCCGCGCCGGCCATCCAGCGCTGCCTGCAGCTGACGGCGGCACGTACCATCTGCCTGGGCGGGGAGTTGCTGCTGGACAGCCAGGCCTTCAACGGGCCCATGACAGTGAGCGCGGCGGCCGGCCTGCGCGCCAAGACAGCTTTCATCGGCGTATCCGGGATCCATGACGAGGCGTTTTATATTGAGCGGGACGTGGAGCGGGCTACTAAGATCGCCCTTATGAATTCGGCGGAACAGGTAGTGGTGGTGGCCACCCACCAGAAGATGCTGCGGTACGCGCTGGCACGGCTGGCAGCGTTCGATGCGGTGGACATACTGGTGACCGATGCGCCGCCGCCCCAGGAAATCGAGAACGCGCTGAGCGCCGCCAACGTGAAGCTGATGGTCGCCGCATGAGCGCCCGGCTGCGGGTGTGCCTGCCGGACCAAAGGCTCATCGATGCGCTCGAGCCGATGGACGGCGTCGAGTTTGTCCGCTGGGACCTGACGGGGCCCGCGCCGGAAGGGCGGTTTGACCTGTTGGTGCCCGCCTACATGGGCAAGCCAACGGCGCTCGCCGCGCTGGAGGGCGTTGAGGTCGGCCTGGTGCAGAGCCAGTCCATTGGGTACGACGGCGTTGCCTCGGTTTTGCCGGCGGGCGTCACCTTCGCCAA
Source organism: Arthrobacter sp. SLBN-83 (assembly GCF_006715285.1). NCBI lineage: Bacteria > Bacillati > Actinomycetota > Actinomycetes > Micrococcales > Micrococcaceae > Arthrobacter > Arthrobacter sp. SLBN-83. The sequence goes on along the minus strand of NZ_VFMX01000001.1, from coordinate 377,221 downwards.
CGCGGCGGGGGTCCATGAAACGTCGACGGCGGAACTCGCCGTGGGCATGATGGTGGCCTCCCAGCGCGGGATCCCGGACTTCGTCCGGAACCAGGAGGCCGGGACCTGGGACAACAGCCAGCGCCCCAGCCTGGCCGACCGGCGCGTGCTGCTGGTGGGCTATGGGGGAGTGGGCAAGGCCATCGAGGCGCGGCTCCTGCCGTTCGAAACGGAAGTCACCCGCATGGCCAACCGTGCCCGGGAAGACGAACGCGGCACCATCTACGGGATCGACTCGCTCTATGAACAGCTGCCGCTGCACGAGATCGTGGTGGTCAGCGTTCCCCTGAGTGAGCAGACCGAAAAGCTGGTGGATGCGAAGTTCCTGGCGGCCATGCCGGACGGGGCCTTGCTGGTCAACGTGGCCCGGGGCCCGGTGGCTGACACCGACGCGCTGCTCGCCGAGGCCTCATCCGGCCGCCTCCGGGTTGCCTTGGACGTGACCGATCCGGAACCGCTGCCTGCCGGCCATCCGTTGTGGACCACCCCCGGCGTGCTCATCACCCCGCACGTGGGCGGCGCCAGCTCCGCCATGTTCCCCCGGATGGTCCGGCTGCTCAGGAAGCAGATCGGGCTCCTGCTCGAGGGCAGGGACCCGGTGAACGTCGTCCTCCCGTAACCACGGCCCTTAACCCCGGCGGCTCCTGCCTCTATGCTGGGCGCATGTCCACATTCGAGGTCCGCCGCAGCGCCGTCATCCCTGCCACTCCGGAAGAAGTCTTTCCCTTGGTCAACGATTTCCACCAGTGGACAGCTTGGTCGCCGTGGGAGCAGATCGATCCCGGCATGAGCCGCCGTTACTTCGGCAGCGAATCCGGAGCAGGGGCGGGTTATGAGTGGAGCGGCAACCGGAAAGCCGGAAGCGGCACCATGGAGATCACCGAATCCGTACCCGCCAGCCTGATCCGGATCCGGCTCCAGTTCACCAGGCCGTTCAAGGCACTGAACCCCACCACGTTCAGTTTCACCCCGGTAGACACCGGTACGGAGGTGACCTGGCGGATGACAGGGGAAAACAAGGGCCTGGGCCGGGTCTTCGCGCTGTTCATGAACATGGACAAGATGGTGGGCGCCGACTTCGAGCGGGGGCTGGCAGCATTGGCATCCACCGTGGCGGCCAGGAAGAGCTGACGCTGTCCATGGGCGTCGTCGACGAAGCGCTGGCCGCGCTGCACGAACCGGACCGCGATTGCCTGCAGCATGTAGTTGAGCTTGCCCGGTCCCTGGCACCGGACGCCACGGAGGGCATGAGTTACGGAATGCCGGCACTGAAGCTGGACGGCAAACCCCTGATCGCCGCCGTGGCCGCTGCCAAGCATCTTTCCATTTTCCCGTTCTCCTCCGCAGTGGTCGAAGCGGTGGCCGGTCGCCTGGAAGGTTATTCGCTGTCCAAGGGAACCATCCGCTTTACGGCAGACCACCCGGTGCCTGAGGACGTGGTGAAGGACATCGTCCGGCTTCGGATGACGGAGATCCGCAAGTAAGGGTTCAAGCTACGGCGCCGGCGGGACTTATGGACCTTCTTCCCGCACCATGCCGTTGCCTAAGGTAAGGCCATGGCTGACACTTTCGCATCCCTTGCCGACACCTTCAAGAACATGGGCGTCGCCCGCGCCTACGGAAGCCCGGTGAACCTGGGCGGGGAGGACATCGTGCCCGTTGCGCTGGTGTCGTTTGGATTCGGCGGCGGCACGGAATCGGAAGACGGGGCGTCCGGCGGAGGAGGCGGCGGCTTCGTTGTCCCGCTCGGCATCTACCGGACGGTGAACGGCAGGCCGGCCTTTCGCCCCAACACCATCGCTGCCCTGGTATGCCTGGTACCCCTCGTCTCTGTCGCTGGTGCCGCTCTGCGTAAAGCAATCTGGGTAGCACGTAAGTAGCAGGCGGAAGCTGCTTCAGGGGTTTAAATCCCCTATTTCGCCGCGGGATTTTCAGTTCCATAATGGCCTCGTAGACTTCGGGGACCCCGCGTCGATGGCTGCTCCACACGGGCAAGCGGGATCCCAGGTGGCCGCCCCGGCAGTCGGCGGGAAGGACGGCCACATGGCCCGGCGGGGGACGGCCGGACCGGTTCGGGGGAGAGCGTCGCCATCACAATCGCACAGAGAGTTGTTCGTCATGCTCAAAGATTCGGAACTCATGGCCGTGCTGCCTGCCAAGGACATGGACCGCGCCAAGGAGTTCTACCGCGACAAGCTGGGCCTCGAACCGGCCCAGACCATCGAAAATGAGAACCTGATCTACCGGTGCGGCAAGGGAACCGGGTTCCTGCTCTACCGGACGGACAATGCCGGTTCCGCCAAGAACACCCAAATGTCCTGGGGCGTGGACGACGTCGAGAAGGAAGTGGAGGAACTCCGGGCCCGCGGCGTGGTTTTCGAAGAGTACGACATGCCGGGACTTAAGACTGAAAACGGCATCGCCACCATGGAAGGCATGGGCAAGGGTGCCTGGTTCCTGGATAGTGAGGGCAACATCCTCAACATCTCCTCGATCCCGTCCTGACGGCCAGGGCCCGGTACGCAGCCCAGCGAGTAAACGGGCTCAGCCAGTAGAAGTACGACGCCGGCACCTGCCGCCCGAAGCACCCGCACCCGGGTGCGTCGGCAGCGGCAGCCCGGCGCCGCCGTCGTACGTGGTCCAAAGGGAAGGAAAGGCGATGGGCAAGGAAGAAGCGGTGCCTGGGACGAAGGGCGTTTCAGTGGAGTTGTTGGCAACCGTCGATCTCGCCGGCGAGATCGATGGCATGCAAGGGCTGCAGATGCGGATGAGGATGGTGACCATCGAGCCCGGCGGCGTCTTCGGCCCACTCCATGACCACAAAGGCCGGCCCGGCACCGTGTACATCCTGCAGGGGACCATCACCGACCACCGTGACGGGGTGGCCACTGACTACGGGCCGGGAGTGGGATGGCCCGAGGACCGGACCACCAACCACTGGCTGGAGAACCGGGGGACGGTACCGGCGGTGGAAGTCTCGGTGGACATCGTCCGCAAAGCGCCGTCATAAATCCAAGCGCTATAGAAACCCGATGGCATACGGGCCCTGTTCTGGTTACCTTTTTCCTTACCGTGTTGAGCAGTCAGCTGGCTAGGCAGTCATGAGAGCCCGCCCTGATGAAATTCACAGCTCAGCAATTCACAACCCAAGAAGTTAGAGATCAAGGACCGCATTCCTGGTTCTATCGGCCCGGCGCTACGGCCCCGGGCCGGGTTTTCCATGCCTTCGACGGCTGGGACCTGGTTCCAGCCGCCGATCTGCTCATGCTGCGCCACGCCATCGAACGCTCCGGTGCCGATCTTCGCGATGCTGATGCCATCCTGCAGTTTGTGGAACAGGAGCTGCTGCGCCGGTCCGCAGTCCTGCCCCCGCCGGAGGCCTGATACCGTCTGCCGCCGTACCTCAAGTTGCAGCGGCAGATAGCGGCGGCCCATCACTGGCCGCCGCCACCGTGGGCCGGTGCCGGTATTGGGGGACCGGCCCACGGGTTAGCTGTCGTCTCAGCTAACGGCAGGCTCGCGGCGGCCCAGGGCAAGACGGATCGCGCCGCGAAGGGTGAGCCGGTTCCGCCTGGTGACCGCGACCACGGCGGCGATGCTCGCGAGCAGCACCACGATTCCGCCCACGGCGACGGACCACCGGGCGCCGAACTGGCTGCCGATCCAGCCCACCAGCGGTGAACCTATGGCGGTGCCGCCCTGGAGGATGGCCAGGTACAGGGCCAGCACCCGGCCACGGAACCGCGGCTCCACCGAAAGCTGGATGCTGGTGTTGCAGCTGTTCAGGAAGGTGATGGACGCCAGGCCCACCGGAATCAGGACGGCGGCGTAGACCCAGAACGTTGGCGCAATGCTGCCCAGGATGGTGGAGATTCCCAGTCCCAGTGCCCCGCCCAGCAGGAATCGCAGCCGGGGTCCGGAGCGCCGTGCCGCCAGGAGTGCACCGGCGAGCGTGCCTACGGCCATGATCGAGCCGAGGAGCCCGAATTCACTGGGTCCCATGCTGAATTCGGTGGTGGCCATCAGTGAGTTGATAACGGGAAAGTTCATTCCGAACGCGCCCAGAATGCCCACCAGGACCATGATCAGCATCAGGTCCGGCCTGCGGCGCACATACCTGATGCCTTCGGCCACCTGGTGCTTGTTCCGCTCGCCCTTTGCGGCGGGGGCGGGTTGGGTGACGCGGATCCGGAACAGCGAAATCAGGACGGCGGCGAAGCTGGCGGCGTTGAGCAGGAACACCGGGCCGGTGCCCACCCATGCGATGAGCACCCCGGCGATGGCCGGCCCGGTGAGCCTGGCGCTGTTGAAGGACGCCGAGTTCAGGGCCACTGCGTTGGAGATGTTTTCCTGGCCCACCAGCTCTGAAACGAACGCCTGCCGCGCCGGCGCGTCCACCGCGCTGGCCAGGCCGAGGCAGAACGCCGCCACATAGGCATGCCACAGCTGGGCGGTGCCGGTAACCACCAGGAGTCCGATGGCAAGGCCGGTGAGTCCCATAGCCAGCTGCGTCCACATGAGGATGATGCGCTTGCGGTAACGGTCCGCCAGCACGCCGCCGTAGGGGCCGAACAGCAGCATGGGCAGGAACTGCAGGCCCGTGGTGAGGCCGACGGCGGCACCCGAGTGATCAGTGAGGACGGTCAGGACCAGCCAGTCCTGTGCCACCCGCTGCATCCAGGTGCCGATGTTGGAGACGATCGCACCGCTTGCCCAAATGCGGTAGTTGGGGTTTTCGAGGGCCCGGAACATTGCGCTCATTTGCCGCTCATTTCCTGCATGATGCGGGCCGCGCGGCTGAGGATGAGCCGGTCTTCCTCGCTGAGGCCTGCCACGCGTTGGGCCAGCCAGGCAGTCCGCTGGCTCCGCGCCTCTGCCAAAACCGTCCTGCCGGCGTCGGTGATGTCCACGCGGACCTGCCGGCCGTCGTCGGGATCTGCGCTCCTGTTCACGAAGCCCTGGTCCGCCAGCGCGTTGACGATCCTGGTCATGGAAGGTGCCTGGACGTGCTCACTCTTGGCGAGATCCCGCAAGGTGCTGGGGCCGCTGCCATTCAGCAGGGCGAGGACCGTGTACTGGCCGGGGGTGATGGCGTCGCCGGTGGCCTCGACGCGGAGCCGGCGCGAAGTGCGCATCACGGCGGTGCGGAGATCGATGGCGAGGGTGTCGGGGGCTGCGGGGTCGGCAGTTGCCGTCTTTTTGGTTTGGGTGGCTGACATAAAAGCGGGTGCGCCTCCTGCTGGCATTCCTTAGCAGTGCTAATTAGTTCTGCTAACTATTATGCTTCGCTTGCTTATCAAAGGGCAATAGCGGGCAACGTGGGCTTGGCAACATGCTCGGGCCACGAAGCAAGTGGTGTGACCGCGGCGCGGTAGAGTCCTTCGGTCTGGCCGCGCCCGTCCGGCCGGCGTAGGCTCTGCTTCACCATGACCGAGCAGCAGCCTTATGAGTTGGTCCGGCGCTACCCGCACTTCGAATTGCGCCGGTATCCGGACTATGTCGTCGCCGAAGTGACGGTGACAGCCGGCTTTGACCGCGCGGGGAATGCCGCCTTCCGGTATCTCTTCAACTACATCAGCGGCAACAACATTGCCCGTCGGAAACTGGCCATGACCGCGCCCGTGCTCCAGGAGCCGCAGTCGGGCCCGCAGAAGTTGGCCATGACCGCCCCGGTGCTGCAAAGGGGTCCGCTGCCCGGTTCCAAACAGCCCGCTGAATTTACGGTGGCCTTTGTGCTCCCGGCTGACGTGACGGCTGAAACCGCCCCCGTACCCGCCGACCGCAAGGTCAGGGTGCGGGCGGTGCCGGGTTCGCTCGCCGCGGTAGTGGGATTTTCGGGCGGCGGTTCCGACTCTGCATTTGAGAAGCGCAACAACGGTTTGCAGGCCGCCCTCACGCTGGCCGGACTGACGCCCGTGGGCCCGCCCCGGTTCGCCCGCTTCGACCCGCCGTTCAAGCCGTGGTTCCTGCGGCACAACGAAGTCGTTCAGGACGTGCGGGAGCTTGGGGCAGGTTCTTCCTAGGGCTTGTGGGCGTCCCGGACGTGCTGCTGCGTCTGGCCCTGCATCACCCAGCGGTTGCCGTCCGGATCGCTGAAGTAGGCGAACAGCACACCGCCGAGGTCCTGGATCTCGCTGATGTCTGCCCCACGCCGGACCAGCTCGCTGCGGACCTCCGTGATGTCCGGGACCACCAGTTGCAGTCCCTCGAGGCTGCCAGGTGCCATGGTGGTCATCCCGGTGCCGATGACCACGGAAGCGGCGGAACCGGGAGGAGTCAGTTGGACCACGCGCATGCCGGGGAGGTGCTCCACATCATGGTCCAGGATGAAGCCCAGCTTTTCTGTGTAAAAGGCTTTCGACCTGTCGACGTCGGACACCGGGACCTGGACAACTTCAAGGCGCATCTGCATGCGGGCCACTTTATCCCTGGCATTTGCTTATGGGGAGTGGCAGCCACACAGACGGGTTGCCGTGTTGGTTCGCGGTGAATTGTGAAGCGCCGAATGCCCTTTGCGACGCCTTTTCCTCAAGGTCGCATCAAGACTGGCTGAATGTTCGCCGGGGATCACCGCGGCGCAGCTTTCCAGCCTCGCACCACGTTTAGGCTCCTCAATGATGAGTTTTGCCGGGCTTAGCAGCAGGCCTGGCAAATGCGGGGGCATCGGCAATCGGCGCCCCTTGTAAATGGGGAAAGAATGTCCGATTACGAAACCCTTCCCGGGTTTTCCTCTTTCGCGCCGGCACCGAAGCCGCCGCGGAAACCCCGCGCTTCAACGTTCATTGTTGGCGCAATGACCGTCCTGCTTATGCTCCTTGGTGCAGCAAGCGGCGGATTCGGCGGTGCCCTGGTCGTCCTGGCCATTTCACTTGCCCTCACCGGACTGTACGTCCTCCTGACGGGACGGCGCTCCTGGGCTTGGCTTCCTGCGAACCGGAAGGCCGGCGCCGTCGCTGTCGTTGCGTCGCTGGCCCTTTTCATTGGTGGTGCTGTCGCCCTGCCGCGTGTTGCAAGCGCGGACCTCAAGGCGGCCTCCTCGGAGAGCACTGCCAAGGCAACGCCCACGACGGCGAGCCCCACAGCAAAACCCAAGGTGTCGCCGTCGTCCACGCCAACTCCCACTGCGCAGGAAACCGGGGAACCGCTGGATCCGGAGAACCCGTACGTTCTTGCCGCCGGCGTCACTGCCACTGCGCCGAACGCGCAGCCTGCCTACGCCACCAAGGCGCTGGACCTGCTGGCAACCCTCCCCATCAAGGGCCGGGCGCCAAAGACGGGGTACGACAGGGCGCGGTTCGGCCAGGCGTGGGCGGACGTGGACCGGAACGGCTGCGATACCCGCAACGACATCCTCAAGCGCGACCTCACCGGCATCACCTACACGAACAGTGTGCCGTGCAAGGTGCAGTCGGGCACTCTCGCGGATCCTTACACGGGTACCACCATCAGCTTTGTGCGGGGCTCCGGCACCAGCACTGCTGTGCAGATTGATCATGTGGTGGCGCTCAGCGATGCGTGGCAGAAGGGCGCGCAGCAGCTCACCCCGGAACAGCGGACGGCGTTTGCGAATGACCCGCTGAACCTGCAGGCCACCGATGGGCCCACCAATATCAAGAAGGGCGACGGCGACGCGGCCACCTGGTTGCCGCCGAACAAGGCCTTCCGGTGCGAGTACGTCGCGCGCCAGATCTCCGTGAAGGCGACGTACTCGCTGTGGGTCACGCAGGCCGAACACGACGCAATGGCCGGGATCCTGGGCGACTGCGCAGGGCAGTTGGCCCCCACAAACCAGCAGGCTCCGGCTCCTGCGCCTGCCGCGGCTGAACCGGCACCAGCAGCAGTTGCTCCTGCTCCTGCTCCCGTTGCCCCGGCTCCGGCTCCGGCGCCGGGGGTCGTTGCTCCTGTCCCGGCCCCGGCGCCGGTTGCCCCCGCACCTGCTGCACCCGCTCCCGCACCTGCCGCTGGAGGAGGGGCTACGGCACTGTGTGTGGACGGCACGTTGTCCTATTCGGCTACACACCAAGGCACATGCTCACACCATAAGGGCGTAGCTGTCTGGTACAAGTGACCCTCCGTCGGGGGCCAACCCGGCTACCGCCCCGCGCTGGACCGCGACTCCGACGGCGTCGCCTGCGAGTAAGCCTTTTGCCCGCGGTCCGGGCAATTCCTACCACCATCACACGCATTCCTAGGGGGAAAAGTGAAAGAAAGTACAGTTCCTGCAGTTGGCAGGTTGAAGAAGACGCTGGCCCTGGCCGTGTTGGCCGGCCTCATGCTGACCGGTTGCGGCGGCAAGCAGGCAGCCACGCAGCCGACAGCAACGGCAACCGCAACGGCTGTTTCGCAAACAACGGAGACAGTCGTGGTCCCGGCCGTTGTGAACCTAACCCTGGACAAGGCCAAGGACCAGTTGGAAAAGCTGGGTTTCAAGGTTGAGGCCGTGGACAGCGCCAAGGGCAAGTCGATCATCGTCAAGAGCAATTGGCAGGTGGTCTCCCAGGACCCGGCCAACGGTGCACAGGCGGAGAAGGGATCCACGGTGCGTCTCGGCGTCAGGAACCTCGACGACGTTGCAGCGGAGAAGGCCGCCGCCGAAAAAGCAGCGGCTGATAAGGCTGCTGCAGAACAGGCCGCAGCCGCGAAGGCTGCAGCTGACAAGGCAGCTGCAGACAAGGCTGTTGCAGACAAGGCTGCGGCCGATCAGGCTGCGGCCGATCAGGCTGCCGCTGACAAGGCTGCGGCCGACCAGGCCGCGGCTGCAAAAGCTGCAGCGGATCAGGCGGCGCGGAATGCTGCGCAACCCCCCGCTGCCACTGTGCCCAACAGCGGGGGCGCGATTATTTGCAGTGACGGCTATGTCTGGCCTAGCACGACAAGGCAGGGCGCCTGCAGCAGGCATGGCGGCATCGCGAAGTAATGCCTTCACCACCAGAGAAGCTCTGGTATGTAACTCCTGAAAGGCGCTGCATAAGCCCCAAGTTGTATTCGTGAACAAATAAAGACGAGCCGCGGCTTCCAACGTAGAGGAATCCGCGGCTCGTCTGGTTTGAGTGATCATCGCCGGGATCGCTCGCTAAGTAACCCGTCGTCGGTGGTCTTTGTACCCATTCCGCGGGCCGCAGAGGTCCCCCGGCCGCCTCCGCAACCGCTTCTACATTCGTCCTGCGGTGAGGTCAGCGTCGACATTAGGATCCTTGCCGCCGCCTTCCTGTTCACTCGGTGGGGTCGGCTTCTGCTTCGACGCCTGTGTGGAGCGCCAGACGACTGCACCAGCGGCGAGGGCTGCGAGCCCGAGAATCCACAACCACACCTTGGGTGCGGCCCGACGGGCCTGGACGGGGGTCGGTGCGGTCACTTTCGGCCCGACGCGCTTCAGCTGTTCCTGGACCCGGGGCGTAAGGGTCTCTACGCCGCCGGCCAGTTCATCCGCCAACCGCCGCAACAAGGCTTGGAGGCGCGGGGAGGCAGTCTCAATGCCAGTATCCAGCCCGGCCACTGCTCTCTGGAGCGCAGCCTGGACACCCGGCGTGGCCCATTCCCTGCCCCTGGATAGTTGAGTCAGGAGGTTCTCGGAGAGACGGTGGATCCGTTCGGTCTCGGTCATTGGTTCTGCTGTGCGCATGAATGCCTCCTTGATGTGATCGGTGAGGCCAGACTAGGGCGGGCCAAAGTGCGGAAACAGGGTCTTTAGAACCGGGACACCGTGGACTGGAATGGCTTAGTACCTGCCCGGGCACCCAGCAGTTCCGGAACCGCGGTACTGGAACGGCTTTATGGAGTCTGGGGACGACGGGAGGCGGCAAGGGCCGCCAGGTCACGGATCAGGCGCTGCACCTCATGTTCCCTGCGCATGGAAGCCGAATTTTGCTGAATCACGCGGGGTCTTGCCAAGGGCTTCCTGGGCGGGGCAGGAACAGGAACGACACCCCTCACAGGCGCCGCGCTGGATACGTCCGCGTTGGCGTGCGAGATACCTGCGCCCATTTGTCCCCCTTGGCTTGGTCCTTCTAGGGGCGGTCCCCTAGCCATTGCCGTAGGGACACTCTAGGAACGCCAAGGATGGTGCGAAAGGCACTTTGTCCAATATCGGGACTAATTGCTGCAATCTTGAGGTTCGATCCGCGGAAAATTGTCCGGCTGCCACCTTGGGTGCGGAGCTGGCGGCGGCTGGGGGAGGCATTCGTGGTCTCGGGCGAACACCTTCGCCGCCAGCTCCGGTTCTGACTCTAGGGCCGAACAGTTTCCCTGAGCCCGAGTAATCGATACGCGTTTCCCACAGGACGGCTACTTGTTGGTGGGCACCGACGAAGGGGTAGTGCCGCCTGTGCCGGAGACCACACAGGGGAATTACGACGGCGTCAGCCGGCCTGGGTGCCTCAATGACCCGTCCTACCTCTAGATTCAGCGGATTCTGCCGATGAAACGTCCGATTTGCGGTGGGGGTTGTGTGCGGGTATTGTTTTCTGAGTCGCCGCCGCTGAAGCGGAAAAATAGCGGCCAACCCCCTTTGATGACAGCCTGGAAAATGGTTCGCTTTCGTGGCGTGCTGGTGATGGGTGGGGCCGGTTCTTTTGAAGTTTTGCCCGCTGGAAGGCGGATTTGCGAAGCTGTGGGGGATCGGGTAAGTTTGAAAAGTTGCTCCGGAGCGATCCTGAACGTTGGTTTGGGTGGTGCCGGGTGTGTCTGTTGTTTGAGAACTCAATAGTGTGCCAAGTTTGTTGATACCGATTATGTATGTAATTGGTTGATTGTGCCGAATCGTGCCGCCCCTGTGGTATTGGTTTGGTGTTTTTAGCTGGTTTCAAATTTTGTGCAGCCATTATGACCGTTATTTCCGGTGGTTTTGGTTGTGTCTGTTTTTGTTTTACTTCAACGGAGAGTTTGATCCTGGCTCAGGATGAACGCTGGCGGCGTGCTTAACACATGCAAGTCGAACGATGAAGCCCACTTGTGGGTGGATTAGTGGCGAACGGGTGAGTAACACGTGAGTAACCTGCCCTTGACTCTGGGATAAGCCTGGGAAACTGGGTCTAATACCGGATATGACCTTCCATCGCATGGTGGTTGGTGGAAAGCTTTTGTGGTTTTGGATGGACTCGCGGCCTATCAGCTTGTTGGTGGGGTAATGGCCTACCAAGGCGACGACGGGTAGCCGGCCTGAGAGGGTGACCGGCCACACTGGGACTGAGACACGGCCCAGACTCCTACGGGAGGCAGCAGTGGGGAATATTGCACAATGGGCGCAAGCCTGATGCAGCGACGCCGCGTGAGGGATGACGGCCTTCGGGTTGTAAACCTCTTTCAGTAGGGAAGAAGCGTAAGTGACGGTACCTGCAGAAGAAGCGCCGGCTAACTACGTGCCAGCAGCCGCGGTAATACGTAGGGCGCAAGCGTTATCCGGAATTATTGGGCGTAAAGAGCTCGTAGGCGGTTTGTCGCGTCTGCCGTGAAAGTCCGGGGCTCAACTCCGGATCTGCGGTGGGTACGGGCAGACTAGAGTGATGTAGGGGAGACTGGAATTCCTGGTGTAGCGGTGAAATGCGCAGATATCAGGAGGAACACCGATGGCGAAGGCAGGTCTCTGGGCATTAACTGACGCTGAGGAGCGAAAGCATGGGGAGCGAACAGGATTAGATACCCTGGTAGTCCATGCCGTAAACGTTGGGCACTAGGTGTGGGGGACATTCCACGTTTTCCGCGCCGTAGCTAACGCATTAAGTGCCCCGCCTGGGGAGTACGGCCGCAAGGCTAAAACTCAAAGGAATTGACGGGGGCCCGCACAAGCGGCGGAGCATGCGGATTAATTCGATGCAACGCGAAGAACCTTACCAAGGCTTGACATGAACCAGACCGGGCTGGAAACAGTTCTTCCCCTTTGGGGTTGGTTTACAGGTGGTGCATGGTTGTCGTCAGCTCGTGTCGTGAGATGTTGGGTTAAGTCCCGCAACGAGCGCAACCCTCGTTCCATGTTGCCAGCGGGTAGTGCCGGGGACTCATGGGAGACTGCCGGGGTCAACTCGGAGGAAGGTGGGGACGACGTCAAATCATCATGCCCCTTATGTCTTGGGCTTCACGCATGCTACAATGGCCGGTACAAAGGGTTGCGATACTGTGAGGTGGAGCTAATCCCAAAAAGCCGGTCTCAGTTCGGATTGGGGTCTGCAACTCGACCCCATGAAGTCGGAGTCGCTAGTAATCGCAGATCAGCAACGCTGCGGTGAATACGTTCCCGGGCCTTGTACACACCGCCCGTCAAGTCACGAAAGTTGGTAACACCCGAAGCCGGTGGCCTAACCCCTTGTGGGAGGGAGCTGTCGAAGGTGGGACTGGCGATTGGGACTAAGTCGTAACAAGGTAGCCGTACCGGAAGGTGCGGCTGGATCACCTCCTTTCTAAGGAGCACCTACAACAACCACCCGCTCAACGCATGTTGGTGGTGTGGTGTTGTCAGGAGTAAAGGCCCGTTGCACGGACGAATGTTCCGTGGCGGGTGCTCAAGGGTGGAATATCAACAAATAGCGGCTGTTTCTTCCTGCGCTCTGTCCTAGTACGAACCTTTGGTTCTGGAACGGTGGGTGCGGGGTGGGGATGGTTTAGTGTTTGGCACACTGTTGGGTCCTGAGGCAACAGGACCATGTGGTGGCTCTCCGTTTGTGGGGGTTGCCGGGTGGGTTTTGTTTGTTTCTGGTTTCCCTGCCATGACGGTTCACGCGCTTTGTGTGTGTGTGGTGTGGGGTTGTTGTTTGAGAACTACATAGTGGACGCGAGCATCTTGTATAAGAAGCAATTTCCAAGATATTTGAACCTGGATCTGGTTCGTGTGCCTTTTGGGTGTGCGGGACAGTTTCTGTGGTTCTCTCGAGTGAGCTTGTTTTTGATCTTTGTGGTCAAGTTTTTAAGAGCACATGGTGGATGCCTTGGCATTAGGAGCCGAAGAAGGACGTAGGAATCTGCGATAAGCCTGGGGGAGTCGATAACCGGACTGTGATCCCAGGGTGTCCGAATGGGGAAACCCCGCCAAGCGCGCGAGTGACTTGGTGACCCGTACCTGAACACATAGGGTGCGTGGGGGGAACGCGGGGAAGTGAAACATCTCAGTACCCGCAGGAAGAGAAAACAATAGTGATTCCGTTAGTAGTGGCGAGCGAACGCGGATCAGGCTAAACCGTTCCATGTGTGATAGCCGGCGGGCGTTGCATGGTCGGGGTTGTGGGACTTTCCATACCAGTTCTGCCGGGCTGGTGGGGTGTGATGTGCGCGCATAGGTGAACGGTTTTGAAAGGCCGGCCAGAGAGGGTGTTAGTCCCGTAACCGTAATGTGTTTGTACCGCCTGTGAGAGTATCCCAAGTAGTACGGGGCCCGAGAAATCCCGTGCGAATCTGTCAGGACCACCTGATAAGCCTAAATACTCCCTAATGACCGATAGCGGACCAGTACCGTGAGGGAAAGGTGAAAAGTACCCCGGGAGGGGAGTGAAACAGTACCTGAAACCGTGTGCTTACAATCCGTCGGAGCAGCCTTGTAGTTGTGACGGCGTGCCTTTTGAAGAATGAGCCTGCGAGTTAGTGTTACGTCGCGAGGTTAACCCGTGTGGGGCAGCCGTAGCGAAAGCGAGTCTGAATAGGGCGTGTGAGTGGCGTGATCTAGACCCGAAGCGAAGTGATCTACCCATGGCCAGGTTGAAGCGACGGTAAGACGTCGTGGAGGACCGAACCCACTTCAGTTGAAAATGGAGGGGATGAGCTGTGGGTAGGGGTGAAAGGCCAATCAAACTTCGTGATAGCTGGTTCTCCCCGAAATGCATTTAGGTGCAGCGTTGCGTGTTTCTTGCTGGAGGTAGAGCTACTGGATGGCTAATGGGCCCTACAAGGTTACTGACGTCAGCCAAACTCCGAATGCCGGTAAGTGAGAGCGCAGCAGTGAGACTGTGGGGGATAAGCTTCATAGTCGAGAGGGAAACAGCCCAGACCACCAACTAAGGCCCCTAAGCGTGTGCTAAGTGGGAAAGGATGTGGAGTTGCCCAGACAACCAGGAGGTTGGCTTAGAAGCAGCCACCCTTAAAAGAGTGCGTAATAGCTCACTGGTCAAGTGATTCCGCGCCGACAATGTAGCGGGGCTCAAGTACACCGCCGAAGTTGTGGCATTCACACATGTTCTAAGCCGTCATGGTTCAGGAGTGTGGATGGGTAGGGGAGCGTCGTGTGGGCGGTGAAGCTGCGGTGTAAACCAGTGGTGGAGCCTACACGAGTGAGAATGCAGGCATGAGTAGCGAAAGACGGGTGAGAAACCCGTCCGCCGAATGATCAAGGGTTCCAGGGTCAAGCTAATCTGCCCTGGGTAAGTCGGGACCTAAGGCGAGGCCGACAGGCGTAGTCGATGGACAACGGGTTGATATTCCCGTACCGGCGAAAAACCGCCCATGCTGAGCGGGGGATACTAACTGCCCGAAACCTGCCCGACACCCCTTGTGGGTGAAGGGTTTTGGTGGAGCGCAGGACCTGATCCCGGGAGGCAAGCGTATTAACAGGTGTGACGCAGGAAGGTAGCCGAGCCGGGCGATGGTTGTCCCGGTCTAAGGATGTAGGGCGAATGGTAGGCAAATCCGCCGTTCATGTGCCTGAGATCTGATGGGACCCCCGTTTGGGGGGATTTGGTGATCCTATGCTGCCGAGAAAAGCATCGACGCGAGGTTTTAGCCGCCCGTACCCCAAACCGACACAGGTGATCAGGTAGAGAATACCAAGGCGATCGAGAGAATTATGGTTAAGGAACTCGGCAAAATGCCCCCGTAACTTCGGGAGAAGGGGGGCCCCAACCTTGAACACCACTTGCTGGTGGGAGGGGATCGGGGCCGCAGAGACCAGGGGGAAGCGACTGTTTACTAAAAACACAGGTCCGTGCGAAGTCGCAAGACGATGTATACGGACTGACTCCTGCCCGGTGCTGGAAGGTTAAGAGGACCGGTTAGCCGTAAGGCGAAGCTGAGAATTTAAGCCCCAGTAAACGGCGGTGGTAACTATAACCATCCTAAGGTAGCGAAATTCCTTGTCGGGTAAGTTCCGACCTGCACGAATGGAGTAACGACTTCCCCGCTGTCTCAACCATAAACTCGGCGAAATTGCAGTACGAGTAAAGATGCTCGTTACGCGCAGCAGGACGGAAAGACCCCGAGACCTTTACTATAGTTTGGTATTGGTGTTCGGAGTGGCTTGTGTAGGATAGGTGGGAGACGTTGAAGCCCGGACGCCAGTTCGGGTGGAGTCATCGTTGAAATACCACTCTGGTCACTTTGGACATCTAACTTCGGCCCGTAATCCGGGTCAGGGACAGTGCCTGATGGGTAGTTTAACTGGGGCGGTTGCCTCCTAAAAAGTAACGGAGGCGCCCAAAGGTTCCCTCAGCCTGGTTGGCAATCAGGTGTCGAGTGTAAGTGCACAAGGGAGCTTGACTGTGAGAGAGACATCTCGAGCAGGGACGAAAGTCGGGACTAGTGATCCGGCGGTACATTGTGGAATGGCCGTCGCTCAACGGATAAAAGGTACCTCGGGGATAACAGGCTGATCTTGCCCAAGAGTCCATATCGACGGCATGGTTTGGCACCTCGATGTCGGCTCGTCGCATCCTGGGGCTGGAGTAGGTCCCAAGGGTTGGGCTGTTCGCCCATTAAAGCGGTACGCGAGCTGGGTTTAGAACGTCGTGAGACAGTTCGGTCCCTATCCGCTGCGCGCGCAGGAAATTTGAGAAGGGCTGTCCTTAGTACGAGAGGACCGGGACGGACGAACCTCTGGTGTGTCAGTTGTACTGCCAAGTGCACCGCTGATTAGCTACGTTCGGATGGGATAACCGCTGAAAGCATCTAAGCGGGAAGCTCGCTTCAAGATGAGATTTCCATACACCTAGCGTGTGAGAGGCCCCCAGCCAGACCACTGGGTTGATAGGCCGGATGTGGAAGCGAGGACTAACGACTCGTGAAGCTGACCGGTACTAATAGGCCAACAACTTACACCACACAGAAAAACAATCTGCTTGCGTCCACTATGTGGTTCCCAACCAACAACCCCCAACACGGGCTTGTCTGGCAGGAACCAACCAACTGAATAACAACACCACAATGTTGTAACCACTGGTTTTCCCACCCCCGGCACGCCGGGGGAGCGGGTGAAAGGGTTACGGCGGTCATAGCGTGGGGGAAACGCCCGGTCCCATTCCGAACCCGGAAGCTAAGACCCACAGCGCCGATGGTACTGCACCCGGGAGGGTGTGGGAGAGTAGGTCACCGCCGGAACACAATTACTGGTCGAGGCCCCAACCACCACGGTTGGGGCCTCCCACATTTAACAACCACAACGAGCACCAGGGACGCCCCCAAAACCCCCGCTCACCTCTGGCAGCCAGGGAACGAACCCCTGCTCACCTCTGACAGGAAAATCAGGAATCCTCGCTCACGTCCTTCTCGAGGCATATCCGCGGCCCCTCCAGCGAATCCTGCAGGATGTGAGCGGGCGTCGGGGGAGAAGCTGCTAGACGTGAGCGGGCGTCGGTAATAGGGGCTGTGGATTGTTGAACAATCTGAGTTTTTAGGGCATTCTTGAAGGACACCAATCCGAGACGGAGATCACAATGCCCAGCATCGACCTGAACAGCGACGTCGGCGAGTCCTTTGGGAACTGGTCCTTCGGCGATGACGCCGCAATTTTTGAGAGTGTTTCCAGTGCCAACGTAGCGTGCGGCTTCCACGCAGGCGACCCCGTGGGGATTATGGCCACGTGCCAGGCAGCCGTGAAGGCCGGCGTCACCGTGGGCGCCCACCCCGGCTACCGGGACCTGGCAGGGTTCGGCCGCCGCTATGTGGACATGACCCCCGCCGAACTGACGGCAGACGTCGTCTACCAGATCGGCGCCGTCCAGGCCGTGGCCCTCGCCGCCGGAACCGCCGTCCGCTACGTCAAGCCCCACGGCGCCCTGTACAACACCATCGTGAACCACCCGCAGCAGGCAGGCGCCGTGGTGGCCGCAATCCTGGCCGTGGACCCCACCCTTCCCCTCATGGTCCTTCCCAACTCCGAAATCCAGCGCCAGGCCGACGCCGCCGGACTGCGGACCGTTGCCGAGGCCTTCGCTGACCGCGCCTACAACCCCGACGGCACGCTGGTCTCCCGCCGTGAAGCCGGCTCCGTGCTGCACGAGGTGGATGACGTCGTCGAACACGTCCTGCGCCTGGCCGGCGACGGCGTGGTCCGCGCCACCGACGGATCCCTGGTCCCCGTCAAGGCGGAAAGCATCTGCCTGCACGGTGACACCCCCGGCGCCGTGGCCATGGCTGCCGCCGTCCGCTCCGCGCTGGAGAACGCCGGCATCCAGATCCAGAGCTTCGCGTAGCCATGACCGCCACGCAGCAGCAGTCGGACAATAAGTCCGTCCATGCGGAAGTGACCGGCATCCGCCCGGCCGGGGACCGTGCCATCCTGGTTGAGCTCTCATCCCTGGACGCCGTGCTCAGCCTCCAGGCCCAGCTCACTGCCCACCCGCAGCCGGGCCAGATCGACGTCATCGCTGCCGCGGCCACCGTCCTGGTGACCGCGGATTCGCCCCAGGCTGTCCGGGGACTGGCCGCGCACGTGCGCAGCCTTGACCTCGACGCGCCTGCTGAGATCGAGAGCGCGCTGGTCACCATTGACGTGGTGTACGACGGCGAGGACCTGGACGAGGTGGCGTCGCTCACCGGCCTGGGCCGGGAGGCGGTGGTGGCCGCCCACACGGGCCAGCTTTGGACTGCTGCCTTTGCCGGCTTTGCGCCAGGTTTCGCCTACCTCACCGGTGAAAATCCCAGCTTGGAGGTTCCCCGCCGCCGGTCACCGCGAACCGCTGTGCCCGCGGGCGCCGTCGCGCTTGGAGGCGCCTTCTCGGCGGTTTACCCACGGCAGTCGCCGGGCGGCTGGCAGCTGATCGGCCGCACCGATGCCGTGATGTGGGACCTCGGCCGGGAGAACCCCGCCCTGATCCGTCCCGGGGATACCGTCAGGTTCAAGGGCGTCCGGGCGCAGGCGACGGTGACAGTACCTCAGCAGGCAGAATCCAGGCGACCGGAAGAACTCCAGCCGGCAGATGATCTGTCAACGGCCGCACCCGGCGCGGGCCTTATCGTCCGCAAGCCTGGGCTTCAGGCCACTGTCCAGGACCTGGGCCGCCCCGGCTTCGCGTCCTTGGGCGTCAGCAGCGCCGGTGCCATGGACCGCGGGGCACTGCGCCGCGCCAACCGCCTGGTGGGCAACACCGAAGGCGAAGCGGGGATCGAACTCCTCTTCGGCGGACTCGAGCTGGAAGCCCTCACCGACCAGGTCCTCGCAGTGACCGGAGCAGAGGTCCCGCTGGAGATCGCGCCCGGCAGTAAAGCACAGAGCGCGACGGCGGCGCGGCACCCCGCGTGCGACGCCCCCTTCGCGCTGCTGGCCGGGGAGAAGCTCACAATCGGCAACGCCACCAGGGGCCTCCGTTCCTACCTGGGCGTCCGTGGCGGAATCGGCGGCCCCGAAGCCCTGGGCAGCCGGTCCACGGACACCATGTCAGGAGTTGGCCCCGAACCGCTTCAGGCCGGCACCGTCCTGCCCGTCCACGTCCCGAAGTCCGGCAGCGTGGTGGGCCACCCTGAGCTGTCTCCCCTCCCGGACCAGGACAACGCCACCGTACTGCGCGTGGTCCCCGGACCGCGGCAGGACTGGTTCAGCAACGACACCCTGCAGGACTTCCTGAACCAGGAGTGGACCGTCACGCCCCAGTCCAACCGGATCGGCCTGCGCCTCAACGGCCAGGCGCTGACCCGCAGCCGGGACGGCGAACTGTCCAGCGAAGGAACCGTCCGCGGCGCCGTCCAGGTGCCGCCCGAAGGCCAGCCCGTCCTCTTCCTCTCCGACCACCCGGTGACCGGCGGGTACCCGGTGATTGCCGTCGTCGTCCACGCGGACCTGGACAAGGCCGCCCAACTTCCCCCTGGCACCTCCGTGCGGTTCGCCGCTGCAGCGCCTCCGGCAGAACTGCCCGACACACTTAAGGAAAGCTCCCATGCGTAAAGTCCTCATTGCCAACCGCGGCGAAATCGCCGTCCGGATTGCCCGGGCCTGCGATGATGCAGGCCTGGAAAGCGTGGCCGTCTACGCAGACCCGGACGCCGACGCGCTCCACGTCCAGGCTGCCACCGAGGCCTACTCGCTGGCAGGAACCAGGCCCCAGGAAACCTACCTGGACATCGAGAAAATCCTCGCAATAGCCCAAAAGAGCGGTGCCGACGCCGTCCACCCCGGCTATGGCTTCCTGTCCGAAAACGCCTCCTTCGCCCAGGCCGTCACGGATGCCGGCCTGACCTGGATCGGCCCCTCCCCGGAGACCATCCGGCTGCTGGGCGACAAGGTCAGCGCCCGCGAGGTGGCAGTCCGCGCCGGAGCCCCGCTGGCCCCCGGCAGTGACGGCCCCGTGGACAGCGCCGAAGAAGTGCGCGCCTTCGCCGAACAGGTGGGCCTGCCCGTGGCCATCAAGGCTGCCTTCGGCGGCGGCGGTCGCGGCCTCAAGGTGGTCCGGAACCTGGCCGACATCGAGGAAAGCTTCGACTCCGCGGTGCGCGAATCCCTGGCCGCCTTTGGCCGCAGCGAATGCTACGTGGAGAAGTTCCTGGACCGGCCCCGCCATGTGGAGGCCCAGGTCATCGCGGACACGCACGGCAATGTGGTGGTGGTGGGCACCCGTGACTGCTCGCTGCAGCGCCGCCACCAGAAACTCGTGGAGGAGGCCCCCGCACCCTTCCTCACCCCCGAACAGCGGGCCGAAATCCACGCCTCCGCCAAGGCCATCTGCCGCGAGGCCGGCTACGTCGGCGCGGGCACGGTGGAGTACCTGCTCGACGGCAGCGGCTTCCTGAGCTTCCTGGAGGTCAACACCCGTCTGCAGGTGGAGCACCCCATCACCGAGGAGACCTCGGGCGTGGACCTGGTGGCCGCCCAGTTGGCCATTGCGGCGGGGGAGAAGCTTCCCGTCCTGGAGGATCCGGAACCGCGCGGCCACGCGTTTGAGTTCCGGATCAACGCTGAGGATCCGGGCCGCGGCTTCCTGCCGTCCCCGGGCGCGGTCACCGGGTTTGAGGTGCCCACCGGCCCCGGAATCCGCCTGGACACCGGGGTCCGCGCCGGCTCCGTGGTCCCCGGCCAGTTCGATTCCCTGCTGGCCAAGCTGGTGGTCACCGGCGCCGACCGGCAGCAGGCCCTCCGCCGAGCCCGCCGCGCCCTGCGCGAGTTCCGGATCGGCGGCCTGGCGACCGTGCTGCCCTTCCACCGCGCGGTGGTTGACGCCCCGGACTTCACCGGCACGGATGACCTGAACGTCTACACCACCTGGATCGAAAACGAGTTCACCACCGCCCTCGACGCGGATCCTGCGTTCAGCCCGGCCGCTCCGGAGGAGCCGCGCCGGACCATCGGCATCGAGGTGGACGGCAAACGGATGGAGCTTGGGCTCCCCAAGGCGCTGCTGGACTCCCTGCTCGACGGCGGCGGCCGGCGGGCTGCGGACGCTCAGGAGAGCCACGCTGAGAACCAGACAGAGAAGAACGACGGCGACCTGCTGGCAACCATGGCCGGCACCTTGGTCAAGTGGCTGGCTGCGCCCGGGGCCAGCGTTGAGGAAGGCGAGACGGTGCTGGTGCTCGAAGCCATGAAGATGGAGACCGCCGTCGCCGCCCACCGTGCCGGCACGCTGGGAGAGCAGTTCGCTGCTGCGGGAGACTCCGTGGGGCCCGGCCAGGTGCTCGCCACTATTTCCTGACGCGCCTCAGGAGCGCATACGCGCGAACACGCGGCTCACTGCGAGACTGAACCAGAGCTGGAGGTCGTGGAACCTGTCACGGAGCAGGTGGACGGTGAACAACCCGGAAGGTTCCTGGTGCGCGGCCAGCCAGTGGCGCGCCCGGTCGGTTTTTTCTGACCTGAAGCCGGGACGGATGATGCTGATGGCGTCCAGGGCGGAAACGAGGTCCGTCATCCAAAAGGGAAAGCTGAACTCGGTCCAGTCGACGGCACGGCCCTTGTCCGGATAGACGTCCGGCTCGAAGAAGCGGGCCGCCAGCAATTCCGCAGCCTTTTGGGCGGAGGTGCTGTCGCGGTGCTTGGGGTGGGCCGCGTACGCCCTGAGCACGATCCCGGTGACCAGGTGCGAAAACGGCTGAGCAGGGTCGCCGGTAATGGTGTGCGGGTCGTCGAGCGCGTCGAGTTTCCTGCCCCGGGTGCGGAGCGGAAGGGCCCAGCCGCCGTCGTCCTGCCGCGAGGCCTCAAGCCAGCTGAACGCCCGTTCCACGCGCGGATCCTCGCTGTACCCCGCTTTGCTGAGCAGTCCGATCAGGGCGGCCGTGTAGTTGGGAGACACCTGGTTGCCATAGATCCCTCGAAGATCACCTTGGCCGGTTTGGTGTGCGAGCACGTATTCAGCGGCTGCGGCGAGAGCCGGATGCGGGTGCGTGATCCCGAACATCTCCACGAGAAACCCAAGTTGCCGGTAGGTCTCCAGCAGGTCGTATTCCGTGCTGGCGCGGGGCCGTCGTCCCGGGTAGGTCCACGATCCGTTGGCCGCCTGGCGCCGCAGGATCCGGCGCACGGGCGGCAGGTCCCAGAGTTCCTCGCCCGGTGCACCGGCTGTGGCGGCGGGCAGCCCTGCCGATTCGGGGAGGAACCCGCGGATGGCCCAGAAGCGCACGGCGGGGTGTCCACTCGACAGCAACGGGGCGATCGGGTCGAAGCGGAGGCCGTCAAGCCACGTCATGGACACCATCATGGCGGAGTACGTCCGACGCGGACAGGGTCAACGGTCTCCTGCCCGATATCGTGGTGCCATGACGTTTGACGAGGTACTGGCCGATCTCCAAGCCCAAGCCAGGACCACCAAGCACGCCGAAACGGGCCTCTGGGTGGCCGCCCAGCTGCGCAGCCGCATCGAGGCCGGCCTGCTCAAGCCAGGTTCCAAGCTCGCGGAGGAAGCCCTCCGCGAGGCCCTCGGCGTGTCCCGCAACACCCTGCGCGAGGCGTTCACCGCGCTGCACGCCGAGCACATCGTCACCCGCATCCCCAACCGCGGCGTCTTCGTGGCCCACCCCACCGCGGACGACATCCGCGAGATCTACCGGGTGCGCCGCTTCCTGGAGCCGGCCGCGGTGCTGTGGTCCGGCGAAACCTCCATCGAGCCGCTGCCGGCCATCATCAAAGCCGCCAGGGCCGCCGCCGCGGAAGGAGACATTCCCGGCATGGCCGGCGCCAACCAACACTTCCACCGCGCCATCGTGGACCGCGCCGGCAGCGAACGGCTCAACAGCCTGATGGACCAGGTCCTGGCCGAGATGCGCCTGGTGTTCCACTCCATGGCTGCCAACCCGGCCTTCCACGAGCCCTACGTGGAGGACAACGCGCACATCGTGGAACTCCTGGAGTCGGGGGACAAAGCCGCGGCAGCGGACTTCCTGGCCACCTACCTGGACCGCGCCGAGGCCCAACTGCTGGACGCCGTCGGCCGCTAGGAACCAAACCCCTCCTACAGGGGGTTGCAGGATTGTTGAACAAAAAGCTATGCTTTAGATCACACCGTTGTTCTGCAGCTCACACAACCCTGCAGTCCCAACGCAACCGGGGCTCCCGCCCCTCGGCGCCGTCACACCCAACGACCAACCGCACAGACGCGCCGGCCCCCACTTTGAAAGACCCGTTACGGGTCCCCTGGGAAGGGATAGTCATGCTTGTACTCATCGGGGTGCTGCTGGTGATCGTTGGCTTCGCCATCCGCCTGAACCCCCTGATTGTCGTCACCGTCGCCGGCATCGTCACCGCACTGCTGGGCGGCATGAACCCCGCGCAGATCCTCGATGCGTTCGGCACCGGCTTTGCCAGCAGCCGCTCGGTCACCATCTTCGTGGCGGTGCTGCCGGTGGTGGGCATCATCGAATTCTTCGGGCTGCAGGAGCAGGCCAAGGTCCTCATCGGCCGCCTGGCCAAGCTGACCGCAGGCCGCGTGCTCATCGGTTACCTGGCCGTCCGCCAGATCACCGCCGCCGTGGGCCTGAACAGCATCGGCGGCCACGCCCAGACCGTCCGCCCGCTGGTGTTCCCCATGGCCGAGGGCGCCGCGCTGCGCCGCTACGGCCACGTGCCGGAAAAGATCAGCGAGAAGATCAAGGGCCACTCCGCCGGTGCGGACAACGTGGGCGTGTTCTTCGGCGAGGACGTGTTCGTCGCCGTCGGCTCCATCCTGCTGATCACCACGTTCGTTGACACCACGTACCACCTCCACCTGGAGCCGCTCCAGCTGGCCCTGTGGGCCATCCCCACCGCCATCGCAGCGTTCCTCATCCACGGCTTCCGGCTCCTGCGCCTGGACAAGCAACTGGACAAGGAATACCGCGAGTACGAGCTCACCGCCCCGAAGGAAGCCGCAGGAGAAGCCAAATGATCAACGTTGAAGCCGTCTACTGGCTGATCGGCATTCTGTTCGTCGCCTGGGCATCCCTGATTGCCGCCGACACCAACCACCCCCGCCGCTGGGGCAGCTCCGCCTTCTGGGGCATCCTGGGCCTGTGCTTCTTCTACAGCACCTGGGTCCAGGCAGGCACCGCACCGGGCTGGATCCTGGGCGTCGCCGTCCTGGTCCTGGTGGTGCTGGCCTCCACCGGCCTGCTGGGCCACGGCAAGCCCCGCACCTCCACCGGCCCCGAGCGTGAGTCCTACGCCAAGCGCTTTGGCAACAAGCTGTTCATCCCGGCCCTGACGCTGCCGCTGGTCACCGTGATCCTGGTGCTGGCCGCGCCCGTGCTGAACATCGGCGGCACCCCGCTGCTCGACCCCAAGAACACCACGCTGGTAGCCCTGGCCATCGGCGCCGTAGCCGCCGTCGTCGTCGCCCTTGTGATCCTGAAGCCGAAGAACCCGGCCACGCCCATCTTCGAAAGCCGCCGCATCCTGGAATCCATCGGCTGGGCCGCGCTGCTGCCCCAGATGCTCACCACGCTCGGCATCCTCTTCACCAAGGCCGGCGTGGGCACCGCCGTGGGCAACCTGGCCTCCGGGCTCCTGCCCAAGGGCTCGCTGATCGCCGGCGTGCTGGTCTACTGCATCGGCATGTTCCTCTTCACCGTGCTGATGGGCAACGGCTTCGCCGCCTTCCCGATCATGACCGCGGCCATCGGCTGGCCGGTGCTGGTGCAGACCTTCCACGGCGACCCCGCCATCATCTTCGCCATCGGCATGCTGGCCGGCTTCTGCGGCACGCTCTGCACCCCCATGGCTGCCAACTTCAACCTGGTGCCGTCCGCGCTGCTGGAGATGAAGAACAAGTACGGCGTCATCACGGCGCAGGTGGGCACGGCCATCCCGCTGCTGGCGGTCAACATCGCGCTGATGTACTTCCTGGCCTTCCACTAACCCTCTCCACAAAAGGAGCATGATGGACAACGATCTTCGCGTACAGGCGGCACCGGACTATGCTGCCGTGGTGCTGGGCAACCTCTCCGAGCCTTTCCCGCACTCGGCGCATCACACCCAGGTTTCCGCCGAGGACCGGCCCACGCCGGAGCAGATCCACCCGGCGTTCTACACCTCCTTTGACTGGCACTCCTGCGTGCACATGCACTGGCTGGGAGCCAGCCTGCTGGGCGGCACCCCCGGGTCACCCCTTGGTGGGGCTGCTCCAGAGGGAGCGTCCGACGGCGGCGCGGCGGCCTGGGTAGACGGCCCCACCGACGCGTCGCTGAGGGAAGCGCTGGGCGCCAACCTGACCCCGGCCAAGCTGGCGGTGGAGCGGGACTATCTGCTGGCCAACCCATCCTGGGAGCGGCCGTACGGCTGGGCGTGGCTGATGCGGTTGGCCGCCACCTGTTCCGCGTCCTCCGACGCGCAGTTGCGTGAGTGGGGCACCGCCCTGGAGCCACTGGTTGATGCCGTGGCGGACCTCAGCACCGCGTGGATGCAGAAGGCCCAGTACCCCGTACGGCACGGGCTGCACACCAATGCAGCCTTCGGTGTGGGCTACATGCTGGATGCGTTCCGGTCTTTGGGCCGGGCTGATGCTGCCGCGGCGTGCGAGGAGGCGGCCCGCACCTGGTTCGCGAACGACCGCGGATGGCCGGGTGACTGGGAACTGAGCGGCCAGGACTTCCTTTCCGCAGGACTCAGCGAGGCGGACCTGATGCGCCGCGTGCTGACCGCTGATGAGTTCGCTGCATGGTTCGCAAGGTTCCTTCCGGAGCTTTCCGCGGAGTCGCGCATCCTGCAGCCGGTCAGCGTCACGGATGAAACCGACGGGTACCTGGTACACCTCCACGGGCTGAACCTGACCCGCGCCGGACAGGTGGCCAGGATCATCGCCACGCTTCGGGAATCCGCCAGCCCGGAGGCCTCCACTGCTGCGGCTGTACTGAACGAGGCGCTGGACCCCCTGCTGAAGGCCGGACTCCACGGGCTGGAGAGCGGCGACTTCATGTCCACCCACTGGCTGGCCAGCTTCGCGTGGGACGCGCTGGGATCCGTGGCGGCGCTGGACTGAATTTCCTTTACGGCACCCAATCGGCCCCCTGGGAACGGAGCAGTCACATTCCGTTCCGAGGGGGCCGTTTGGGCATCCGGGAGCACCGCCGCGTTAGTCTTGCTGCACCACGCCGAAGTGCGTGACCTGGGAGCAGCGGGCAGGGTCGTAATGAGCTGACCGTCCGCACGCGAGCCAGAGGAAACCGATGCGCCAGCACACCAGCACCTGCCTGTCAGACCCTGCGATGGCAGGAAAAACAGCACCGCCCCGGCCTCGAAGGAAGCGGACCAGGCATCCGCGGCTGGCGGTGGGGGACAGGGTCCGTTTCGCCGAAGGAACCCTGGCCGGCACCGGCGTAGTGGATGCGGTGACCTCCGACTACTCCATCATCTGGGTGTGGACCGACGAAGGCCAGGGCCGGCGAATGTTCCTGCAGGGCTACGGCAGCATCGTGTCCGCGCTTTCGGACGAGGCTGCGGCACCGGAGCACGCCTCGGCCGCCTCCTGACCGTTAGCCGCCGAGCCGTTCCGGCTGTTCCGCAGCACGGCGCCTGCGCCGTTCGTCCGCCTGGAGGATGCCGTCGCGGACCGCGGCGCGGATTACGCCGTACAGGAGGTAGAAGAAGATCGCTCCGAAGAGCGCAAACAGGACAAGCCCAGTCAGGTCACCCATCAGTGTGCCCCTCCTCCGGCCAGTACGGCTGAACGGACGCCGCGGCGCTCCGCAAGGCGCCGCCGTCGAGCATGAGGGACGTTTCCTCCAAACCGAAATCCGTCCACTGGGCAACCAGCCGGAGATCCCCGGCCGGGGGAAGCGGCCACAGCCAGAGCGTCCCGCTGCCGGAGAACTCCTCATCGCCCCCGCCGCCCCCGCCGCCGTTCAGGGCCAGGACTGGAGGTTCCGGGTTGGTGCCCGGTTCCATCAATCCGTAGGGTAGCTGGCTGCCGGTGCTGGCCTTTGAACCGTCAGGGAATTCGACGCCGAACAGGAGTCCGCTCTGCCTCCCGCTGCCGCCGCGAAAGCCCCTGCCCTGATGAAAGAACAGGTGCTGCAGTTCGGCCCAGTCCTCCTCCGTCTGGTCCGCCCTCCGGAAGACCCAGGACAGGTTGAACAGGCAGCCAGTGGAGAATACGTCCGCGCTTTTGAGCGCCACGACGATACTGGGAGTCCGGCTCACGAACCTGCCCAAATGGACAACAGCCGGCACTTCATAAGCGGGAGCGGCTACCCATGGGGGCGGGACGTGCCTGGTGTTCCGAGGCCGGGGCGGCAGGGGAGGGACGGGAAAGTCCTGGAAGAAAGTCATCGGTGGTCCTGGGTCCGCTGGCTGCGACCGACCAGGCAAAACAGCGGCGCCACCGCCCTGCATCCCCCAATCCGTCCTTGCCCGGCCAGTCTAGCGAAATGCCTCAGGGCCTGGTGGCCTCCTCGAGGATTTCCAGCAGGTGGCGGTACGGGTGGCCGGTCGCCTTGGACATTCCCAGCTCGCAGGTGCGGTTGGTGGAGGCGTAGGCGTCGAACTCCCGCTCGTTGATCTCGCGGGCCTGCCGGTCGGTTGCGGAGTCCGTCAGTTCCGGATGAAGCAGGCCGCGGTCGCCCGCGAACGCGCAGCAACCCCAGTTCAGCGGCACGAACACGTCGTCCGTTACGGCCCCGGCGATCTCGAGCAGGGCCGGGTTTGTCCCCAGCTGGGTGGACGAGCACGTGGGGTGCAGGGCGATGGAATTCAGCGGGGCGGTCACCGTGAGCCGGCCCAGAACGTGCTGGTGCACGAACTCCACCGAGTCAACAAAGCGCAGCCCGGCGTACCGCTCTTCGCCAGCAGCCGCCAGGCGCTTCATGGTGTCCAGGCCTTCGGTGCAGGAGGCGGCATCGCATACCACTGGCAGGTTGCCCCGGCCGCTGGCCTCGTAGAGCCCGTCCAGGACTTTGGCGGCCATGGCGTCGTAGCCCTGGGAGAAGCCCTTGGACTTCCACGGCGTGCCGCAGCACAGGCTCTCGATCCCTTCCGGAACGCTGACCCGCACACCAGCCCGCTCGCAGAGGTCCAGGAAGGCCTGGGCCGAACCCTTCCCGGCGCCTCCGGCAGCATCCGCCGGGCCGAACATGGTGCCAATACAGGCGGGGAAGAACACGGCGATGCTGTCCGGGTCCGGGCGTGCGCTGCGCTTCGAACCGCCCCTGGGCAGTACGGCAGTGTAGGCGGGCACCGTCTCCGTCCCCAGCAGGGCACGGCCGACGGCGGTGGCGGCCTTGGGCAGCGGCGCCGGCAGGGTCTTGGCTACAGTGAGCGCCAGTCCGCCGCCGGCGGTCACGGCGCCCCAGTTTTCGGCGGCCTTGTTCCAGCCGGCCGCGGCGAGCGTGTTGGCGTTTTCCTTGCGCAGCCGCCGCACCAGGTCCCCGGTGTTGATCAGCACCGGGCAGGCGGTGACGCACATGCCGTCCGCCGCGCAGGTCTGCACGCCGTCGTAGTCGTAGTCCTTGCGCAGGTTGGCGGCGAGGGCGTGGTCGCCGCGTTGCTCAGCGGCAGCGATGTCGCGCCGAAGCACGATGCGTTGGCGCGGAGTAAGCGTGATGTCCTTGCTGGGGCACACCGGTTCGCAGTACCCGCACTCGACGCAGCGGTCCACTTCCTTCTCGACGGTGGGGGCCACCTTCAGGTTCTCGATGTAGGAGAGGGGCTCCTCGGCGAGCAGCACGCCCGGGTTCAGGAGGTTGGGCGGGTCGATCAGCCGCTTGATTTCCCGCATCACTGCATAGAGCTCGTCGCCGTACTGGCGGCGGACGAAGGGCGCCATGATGCGGCCGGTGCCGTGCTCGGCCTTGAGTGAACCGCCGGCGCCGAGGACCAGGTCCACCATTTCATCGGTGAAGGCCTGGTAGCGCAGCAGTTGGGCCGGATCATCGAAGCGCTCGTTGAGCATGAAGTGGACGTTTCCGTCCTTGGCGTGCCCGAAGATCACCGATTCCTTGTACTGGTGCTCTTGGAAGAGCCGCGTCAGTTCGCCGCACGTGCCCGCGAGGGCGGGAACCGGGACCACGATGTCCTCCAGCAGCGCATTGGTTCCCGACGGGCGGGCGCCGGCCACGGCCGTGTACAGGCCTTTGCGCACGTGCCAAAGGGCGGCCCGGTCTTTCGGGTCCGAGGTCAGTCCGAAGGGTGTGGCCAGGTCCAGCGAATCGAACAGCCGCTGCGACCCTGCGCGCTTGCCGGACAGCTCGGCGGCGTCCGAGCCCTGGTGTTCAACCAGCAGTGCGGCGTGCCCCTGGACCGGCAGGGTGCTGATGGCGGCGGGGGCGTCGGCGGCAGCCTGGGCCACCTTCAGCGCTGCCGCGTCCATGAGTTCGATGGTGGCGAGGCCGGTGGCCACCAGGTCCGGCAGGGCTCCCATCGCTGCGCCGAGGGTGTTGAAGACCAGCAGCCCGGTGGCGACGGCGGGTTTGACCTCGATGGTGCGGAAGACGGCCTCGGCCACGAAGCCGAGGGTTCCCTCGCTGCCGATCATGAGGTGCATCAGGATGTCGATGGGGCGTTCGTAGTCCAGGAAGGAGTTCACGCCGTAGCCCATGGTGTTCTTCATGGAGAACAGTGAACGGATGATGCGGACGGACTGATCGTTTCCCACCACCCGGCGGCGCAGCCTCAGCAGGCCCTCGTGGAGGTCCGGTTCCAGCTCACGCAGCCGCCGGTCGGCATCGGCATCAGCGGTGTCGATGACAGTGCCGGAAGGCAACACCAGCACCATTGATTCCAGTGTCCGGTAGGTGTTGAACTCGGTGCCGCAGGCCATCCCGGAGGAGTTGTTGGCGATGACGCCACCCACGGTGCAGGCGATTTCGCTGGCGGGATCCGGGCCGAGCTTGCGTCCAAACGCGGCCAGCCGGGCATTGACGCTGCGCACCGTGGCGCCGGGCTGCACGCGGACCCGGGTGCCGCCGTCGAGCACCTCAACGCCGCGGAAGTGCTGGCGGGTGTTGATCAATAAGCTGTCGCTCAGGGCCTGGCCGGACAGGCTGGTGCCGCCGGACCGGAAGGTGGCGGGAAGCCCGAGCTCCCGGCTGCGCCGCAGCAGGGCGCCGACGTCGGCAGCATCGCGTGGAGTGGCCACCCCCTGCGGGACCAGGAGGTAGTGCGAGGCGTCGTGTGCCATGGCGTGGCGGTCCAGGTCCCGCCTGCTGACGGTATCCAGCTCCAGCTGGTCGATAAGGGATTCGGCTCCTGCCGTTGCGGTTCGCATGCGTAACTCCAAGAAAACTTAGGTATTGGTGTGTGGCTGGGGCGGCTTGGCGTCCCCGGCCCGCTGGTAGAACCATTCGATGTGTTCGCGCAGCAGCCGCGCGGCGAGCTCGCCGTCGCGGGACTGGACGGCATCGAAGATCCCGTGGTGTTGGGTGCGCAGGACTTCCAGGACGTCCGGCCAGTCCTCCATGGCGTCCATGGATCCCTTGACATAGTCGACGATCGAACCGCTGAGGGACTCCATGATGGTGGCCATCACCTCGTTGCCTGCAAGCGAACTCAGTGCCACGTGGAACCGGGCATCCAGCTCGTGGAACGTTGCCCGGTCCAGCTGCGACTGGTCC
This sequence comes from Arthrobacter sp. SLBN-83, assembly GCF_006715285.1. Classification (NCBI taxonomy): domain Bacteria; kingdom Bacillati; phylum Actinomycetota; class Actinomycetes; order Micrococcales; family Micrococcaceae; genus Arthrobacter; species Arthrobacter sp. SLBN-83. The sequence goes on along the minus strand of NZ_VFMX01000001.1, from coordinate 347,053 downwards.
ATGGCCTCCAGCAGCTGGGCTGCCTGTTTCCGCTCCGCGTCGCCGCCTTCGCGTGCGGCGCCGGCACGGGCAGTCCAGGTTTCCAGGAGGATGCGCGTTTGGACGATGTCCTCGACCGGCAGGCGGTTGCTGGCGACGTGCAGCCGGAGCGCGGAGGAGAGCCCGGCCGACGGATCGGAAACGACGATGGCACCGGAGGTGGGGCCGGAGCCCACCGAGCTGCGGACCACGCCCATGGCGTCGAGGATCCGGATGGCTTCGCGGACGGACGCCCTGGAGATTCCATAGTTTTCCGCCAGGGTCCGTTCGCCGGGGAGCCGGTCGCCGACCTTGATCTTGCCGGCCCGCAGGTCCGCTTCGATGTCTTTCAGCAGCGCGTCATGGGTTCGACGGCGGGGGGCTGCTCCGGCTGCGGCGGTTGTCACGGGCGATCCTCCGGGGTGGGGGAGTGCGGGCCGGGGGACCCGCACTCCGGTTTTTCGCGGTTAGTGGACCGCGGGCAGTGGGCTAGGGGAGCATCCAGCCCAGGACTGGGGTGGACTGCAGGTAGACGATGGTGCACAGCACCAGAAGCAACCCCACGCTCCATCCGACTACCTTACGCAGAAGGACCGACTCCTGGCCGTCAAGGTTGACGGCGGTGGCGGCGATGGCGAGGTTTTGCGGGCTGATGAGTTTGCCCACCACGCCGCCGGCCGTGTTGCCGGCCACCAGCAGGTTGGGGTCGATTCCCGCATTCACGCCCGCGGTCTGCTGCAGCTTGGCAAAGAGTGCGTTCGCCGAGGTGTCCGAACCGGTCACGGCCGTGCCCAGCCAGCCGAGGACGGGGGAGAGGAATGCGAAGAAACTTCCGGTGCCGGCCAGCCACACGCCGATCGAGACCGTCTGGCCGGAGTTGTTCATGACGTAGGCAAGGGCAAGCACGGTAATGATGGTGAGGCCCGCCCAGCGCATCTTGAAGATGGTCCGCCCGATTTCGGCCACGGCGTTGCCCACGGTCATGGGGAAGCGGCCGCGGTCATCAAAGCGGGCGTAGACAACCGCCACAATCAGGCCGGTGATCAGCAGGAGCGTGCCGGGGCTGGAGAGCCACTGGAAGACGTAGACCGTGGAGGACAGTGGCTTGCCGTCGGCGCCCACCAGGGCGTCGTGGAGGATTGGCCACGGGACTTTGACGTCCGTGGCGGCGAGGGCGGCGGGAAGGTCGACGCCGAGCTTCCAGAGTTTGGCGATGCCGAACACCACAATGACCAGGAAGTAGGGAAACAGCGCGAGCCAGGTGCGTGCAGGGGTGAGGCGGTCGCCGTCGGCAGCCTCCATGGTGGCCACGCTGCCCGGGCCGGCGCTTCGAGTACCGTGGTTGCCCGGCGTTCCGGCGGCGGCAACGGCCTCCGTGGCCACGCCCAGCCGGTCGCGCGCTGCTGCGGTGCCCCGGGGCTTCCACATCCGGAAGAACAGGACTGCAGCGCCCAGGCCCACCAGTGAAGCCATGATGTCGGTGAGTTCGTACGAGAAGAAGTTGGAGCAGAGGAACTGCGCTGCGGCGAAGGAGAATCCCACCACCAAAGCGGCAGGCCAGCAGTCCTTCAGGCCTTTGCGGCCGTCCAGGATGAAGAGCAGGATCAGCGGGACGAAGGTTGCCAGCAGGGGTGCCTGGCGGCCCACCATGGCGCCGATGTCCGTGGCGTGCAGGCCGGTGAGTCCGGCGGCGGTAGTGATCGGGATGGCCATGGCGCCGAAGGCGACCGGAGCGGTGTTGGCCACCAGGACGGCGGCGGCGGCGCGCAGTGGAGGAAGGCCGAGGGCCAGCAGCATGGTGGCGGTAATGGCAACCGGCGCGCCGAAACCGGCAAGGGCTTCGAGCAGGCCGCCGAAGCAGAAGGCGATGAGGACACCCTGCAGGCGGACGTCGCCGCCGCCGATGACGTCGAAGACCCGGCGGAGATCTTCAAAGCGGCCGCTGAGCACCGTCACCTGGTACAGCCAGACGGCCATGACCACGATCCAGAGCACGGGGAAGGCGCCGAACACGCCGCCCTGGGTTGCGGACAGGAGCGCCAGGCCGGCCGGCATCTTGAACGCCAGGATGCCTACGACCAAAGCCACCAGCAGGGCAAACCCGCCGGCCACATGGGCTTTGGTCTTGGCGACGGCGAGCAGGAGAAAGAAGGTCAGCAGCGGCAGCAAGGCGACGATGGCCGACCAGGCGACGCTGTTCAGCACCGGGTCAGTGCTGGGGGTGAAGTGGTCCACAGAGTTCCTCCACATTGAGGGTGTTGGGGTTGTGTTTGGTCAGACCACAATGGTCCGACCACGGAAGTGTAGCCCACAATTTCTCTGGCCTGTGAGCCGCTTCACCATCCAGGCCGGGCTTGTAAGTGGCTGGGGTCACGTGGTCTACTGTGGTCAGACCATACGGTACTCATCCCCCATTCCCGGAAGGCCGCCATGAGAATTGCCTTGTTCGCCACCTGCATCGTGGATGCGATGTACCCGGCCACGGCGAAGGCCACCGTCAGGATTTTGGAGCGCCTGGGACACGAAGTGGTGTTCCCCGAGGGCCAGGCCTGCTGCGGCCAGATGCACGTCAACAGCGGCTACCTCAAGGAAGCCGTGCCCGTGGTGGCCAACCACGTGGCCGCCTTCGACACCGCGGATTACGACGTCGCCGTTGCCCCGTCCGGTTCCTGCGTTGCCTCGGTCAAGCACCAGCACCCCATGGTGGCCCGCTCCTGCGGCGATGCCGCGCTCGAAGCCCGCGCCACCGCCGTCGGAGCCAAAACCTATGAACTGTCCGAACTGCTGGTGGACGTGCTGGGCGTGACCGATGCCGGCGCCCAGCTGGGCTCCTACTTCCCGCACCGGGTCACCTACCACCCCAGCTGCCACGGCATGCGCCTGCTGCGGCTCGGGGACAGGCAGTCCCGTTTGCTGCGGACCGTGCAGGGGATTGACATCGCAGACCTGCCCGAGGCGGACCAGTGCTGCGGCTTCGGCGGCACGTTCTCCATGAAGAACGCCGACGTTTCCTCGGCCATGCTCCAGGACAAGGCGGCCAACGTCGAGGCCACCGGCGCCGAACTCTGCACCGGCGGGGACGCCTCCTGCCTCATGCACATCGGCGGCGGCCTGTCCCGCCAGGGCAGCTCCACCACCACCCTCCACCTGGCCGAAATCCTCGCCAGCACCATGGAAGAACCGGCGTCCGTCACCGGCGAAGTCCGCGTCTCTACCGGAAAGGCCCTCCGATGACCACCTTCTTGGGCATGCCCGCACTTCCGGCCTTCGGCTCCGGCAACCTGTTCGCGGGCGAGTCGTTTCCCAAGGCGGCCCACCGCGAACTGGGCAACGCCCAGCTGCGGGCCAACCTGGGCCACGCCACGCACACCATCCGCGACAAGCGCCAGGCCGTGGTCTCCGAACTGCCCGACTGGGAGCAGCTGCGCGATGCCGGCTCCGCCATCAAGGAGTCGGTGATGGCCAGGCTGCCCGACCTGCTGGAGGAATTCGAGAAGAACTTCACCGCACGCGGCGGCGTGATCCACTGGGCCCGCGACGCCAGGGAGGCCAACGAAATCGTGGCCGGGCTGGTCCGGGAGACCGGCGAAACCGAGGTGGTCAAGGTCAAGTCCATGGCCACGCAGGAGATCGGGCTTAACGAGTACCTCGAGGAGCAGGGAATCGAGGCCTTCGAAACGGACCTCGCCGAGCTCATCGTCCAGCTGGACCACGACAAGCCCAGCCATATCCTGGTTCCGGCCATCCATAAGAACCGCACCGAAATCCGGGACATCTTCCTCCGCGAAATGCCCGGCGCCGATCCGGCACTCACCAACGAGCCTCCCGTCCTGGCCATGGCGGCCCGCGAGCACCTGCGCCGCAAGTTCCTCACCGCCAAGGTTGCCGTGTCCGGGGCCAACTTCGCCCTTGCGGACTCCGGCACCCTGGCCGTCGTCGAATCCGAAGGCAACGGCCGCATGTGCCTCACCCTGCCGGAAACCCTGATCACCGTAATGGGCATCGAGAAGCTGCTGCCCACCTGGCAGGACCTTGAAGTGTTCATGCAGCTGCTCCCGCGTTCCTCCACGGGGGAGCGGATGAACCCGTACACCTCACTGTGGACCGGCGTCACCGAGGGTGACGGCCCGCAGAACGTGCACCTGGTACTCCTGGACAACGGCCGCAGCGCCGCGCTCGCGGATGAAATGGGCCGCTCCGCCCTGCACTGCATCCGCTGCAGCGCCTGCATGAACGTCTGCCCCGTGTACGAGCGGACCGGCGGGCATGCCTACGGCTCCACCTACCCGGGCCCCATCGGCGCGATCCTTTCTCCGCTGCTGACCGGCATCGAGGCGGAGGAAAACAGCTCCCTGCCCTACGCCTCGTCCCTGTGCGGGGCCTGCTACGACGCCTGCCCGGTGAAGATCAACATCCCGGACATCCTGGTGCACCTTCGCAGCGTGGACGTGGACAGCAAGCGCGGGACCAGGAAGGTTCCCAGCCAGATGGACGTGGGCATGAAAGCCGCGTCCTGGGCACTGTCTTCCGGCAAGCACCTCGGCCTGGTGGAGAAGGGACTGCCGCTGGGCCGCCTGGCCGCCGGACGGGACAAGAAGATCAAGAAGCTGCCCGGCATCGCCGGCGGCTGGACGCAGAGCCGCGACATCCCGGCGCCCCCCACCCAGTCCTTCCGGGACTGGTGGGCCAAGGAGCACAAGTCCGCCGCGCCGTCGCAAGCCGCGCCGTCTCGAGACGATAAGGAAACCCAGCAATGACCGCACGCGAAGACATCCTCTCGCGGATCCGCACAGCACTGCAGGACAGCCCAGAGGCGCCGCAGATCCCCAGGGAGTACCGTTCCGAGTCCGGGATGGAAACAGAAAAGCTGATCGAACTCCTGGTGGACCGGCTGGTGGACTACAAGGCGCAGGTGGCCGTGGTAGCCGAGGCCGAGGTGCCCGCCACGGTTGCGTCGCTCCTTGAGGGGGCGCGCAGCTACGTGGTCCCCGAAGGGCTCGACGGCGGCTGGCTGGCAGGGATGGACGACGCCGGCACCGGCGGGGCCCGGCGCCGCGTGGACTCCCCGGCGGAACCGCTCAGCGTCACCGACCTGGACGGGACCGACGCCGTGGTGACCGGCAGCGCCGTGGCCGTGGCCGAGACGGGAACCATCATTTTGGACGGCAGCGCCAGCCAGGGCCGCCGCGCCATCAGCCTGGTCCCTGACCACCACATTTGCGTGGTCAAGGCCGCGGACATCGCCGGCATCCTGCCCGAGGCGCTGCGCCGGATCGACGGGACCCGGCCCATCACCATGATCAGCGGACCGAGTGCCACCAGCGACATCGAGCTTGAGCGCGTGGAGGGGGTGCACGGCCCGCGGAGGCTTGACGTCATCATTGCCCGCTAAAGTTCTGCCATGACCAATGATGCTCTAACCACTGCTGCCCTGCGGCCTGTCTACTTCCTGTCGGACAGCACCGGCATCACCGCGGAAACGCTGGGCAATACGCTGCTGACCCAGTTCCCGGTGGACAACTTCGACCGCGTCACCATTCCCTTCATCATCACCGAGGAACAGGCGCGGTCCGTGGTGCGGACCATCGACAACCTGGCCGCCACCGGGCCGCAGCCGCTGGTCTTTTCCACCGCGGTGAGCAGCGAGATCCGGCAGATCCTGGCCGGCTGCAAGGGTGCCATGGTGGACCTGATCGGGACGCACGTGGGAGTCCTGGAGAAGGCACTGGGCACCCCGGCCAGCGGCGAACCGGGCAGGGCGCACGGGCTGGGGAACGCCGCGCGCTACCAGTCCCGGATGGCGGCGGTGGAGTACGCCATGGAGCACGACGACGGCCAGAGCCTGCGTGCGCTGGAAAAGGCCCAGGTCATCCTGGTGGCCCCCTCGCGGTGCGGCAAGACGCCCACCACCATGTACCTGGCCCTGCAGCACGGCATCTTCGCGGCGAACTTCCCCTTGGTGGATGAGGACTTCCAGCGGGACGGGCTGCCCAAGCCGCTGCGGCCTTTCGTGTCGAAGTGTTTCGGCCTGTCCTCCAACCCGCTGCGGCTGAGCCAGATCCGCACCGAACGGCGTCCCAGCTCGCCGTATGCGTCCCTGCGGCAGTGTGGGTTTGAGCTGCGCAGCGCCGAGCAGCTGTATGTATCGCACCGGATCCCGTACCTGAACTCGGCCACCGTCTCCGTGGAGGAGATGGCGGCCACCATCCTGCAGCGGATGAACCTCAAGCATTAGCCCCAATTTCACAAACGTGGCGTAGCCCACATGATGTGGAAAGTCCGCTGCAGACCTGAAACTGTTAGCTGGGTTTTCCTTCCGGCCGGCACTACCGTGAGCGGCCGGCCATGCCTACGCCACCCTCTGCAAAGGAGCAGTAAACATGACGACAGACGTTCTGTGGTTCTCTGAACTCGGACTCAAGGACCTGGACAAGGTGGGCGGCAAGAACGCCTCCCTGGGCGAGATGGTCCAGAACCTCACCTCCGCCGGAGTCCAGGTCCCGGACGGCTTCGCCACCACGGCCGACGCCTACCGCCGGTTCCTGTCCGATTCCGGGCTGGACCAGAAGATCGCCGACCGGCTGGTGGGGCTGGACACCGATGACGTGACCGCCCTGGCCGCAGCCGGCCAGGAGATCCGGACCCTGGTCCGCGAGACACCCTTCCTGCCGGACTTCGAGGCGCAGATCCGCGAGGCCTACCAGCAGCTGGTGGACAAGCACGCCGGCTCCGAGGACCTGTCCTGGGCCGTCCGCTCCAGCGCCACCGCCGAGGACCTTCCCGATGCCTCCTTCGCCGGGCAGCAGGAAACCTTCCTGAACGTGCGCGGCATCGAGAACATCCTGCAGGCCATCAAGGACGTCTTCGCCTCGCTCTACAACGACCGCGCCATCGCCTACCGCGTGCACCACAAGTTTGAACACGCCGAGGTGGCACTCTCTGCGGGCATCCAGCGCATGGTGCGTTCCGACGTCGGCGCTTCCGGCGTCATGTTCACCATGGACACCGAATCCGGCTTCAAGGACGCCGTCTTCGTCACCTCCTCCTATGGCCTGGGCGAAGCCGTGGTGCAGGGCGCCGTGAACCCGGACGAGTTCTACGTCTACAAGCCCGCCCTGGCGGCAGGCCGCCCCGCGATCCTCAAGCGCGGCCTGGGCGAAAAGGCCCTGCAGATGACGTACACCACCAGCAACGAGATCGGCCGCACCATCGACTTCGTGCCCGTGGAGGAGTCCCAGCGCAAGCGCTTCAGCCTGACGGACGACGACGTGGAGCAGCTTGCGCGCCACGCCGTCGCCATCGAGAAGCATTACGGCCGCCCGATGGACATTGAGTGGGGCAAGGACGGGATCGACGGCGGACTGTACATCCTGCAGGCACGTCCGGAGACTGTGCAGTCCCGGCGCGCTCCCGGCAGCATGAGCCGGTTCCGCCTGAACGAAAGCGGCCCCGTGCTGGTGGAAGGCCGCGCCATCGGCCAGCGGATCGGCGCCGGCAAGGTCCGGATCCTCACCGCCATCGACCAGATGGCCTCGTTCCAGACCGGCGACGTGCTGGTGGCGGACATGACCGACCCCGACTGGGAACCGATCATGAAGCGTGCCTCCGCCATCGTCACCAACCGCGGCGGACGCACCTGCCACGCAGCCATCATCGCCCGCGAACTGGGGATCCCCGCCGTCGTCGGCACCGGCAACGCCACCGACGCCCTGTCCGACGGCCAGGAAGTGACTGTCTCCTGCGCCGATGGCGAGACCGGCGCCATCTACCAGGGCCTGCTGGACTTCAGCGTGGAGGAAACCGGCATCACCAACCTGCCCGAGGCGCCGGTGAAGGTGATGATGAACGTGGGCACGCCCGAGCAGGCATTCACCTTCGCGCAGCTGCCCAACCACGGCGTGGGCCTGGCCCGACTGGAGTTCATCATCAACCGGCAGATCGGCATCCACCCCAAGGCCCTGCTGAACCTGGACAGCCAGCCGGAGGACGTGGCCGCCGAGATCCGGGGGCGGATCAGCGCCTACGCCAGCCCGCGCGAGTACTACATCAAGCGGCTGGCAGAGGGTGTGGCCACCATCGCCGCGGCGTTCGCGCCGGAGCCGGTGATCGTGCGCATGTCCGACTTCAAGTCCAACGAGTACGCCAACCTCATCGGCGGCCCGGCCTACGAGCCGCACGAAGAGAACCCGATGATCGGCTTCCGCGGGGCGTCCCGCTACCTGGAGCCGTCCTTCCGGGACTGCTTCGACCTCGAGTGCGAGGCCCTGTCCTTCGTGCGCAACGAGATGGGCCTGACCAACGTCAAGCTGATGATCCCGTTCGTGCGGACCCTGGACGAGGCGCAGGGCGTCATCGAACTGCTCGCCGAGAACGGCCTGCGCCGCGGTGAAAACGGCCTGGAAGTGATCATGATGTGCGAGCTGCCCTCCAACGCGCTGCTCGCGGACGAGTTCCTGGAGCACTTCGACGGCTTCTCCATCGGCTCCAACGACATGACCCAGTTGACCCTGGGCCTGGACCGGGACTCCGCAATCGTGGCCAACAGCTTCGACGAGCGGGACGCGGCCGTCAAGAAGCTGCTCAGCATGGCCATCAAGGCGTGCCGGGCCCGGGAGAAGTACGTGGGCATCTGCGGCCAGGGTCCCAGCGACCACCCGGACTTCGCTGAATGGCTGGTCAAGGAAGGCGTCAACTCCGTCTCCCTGAACCCGGACACCGTGGTGGACACCTGGATCCGGCTCGCCGGGGCCTCTGACGCTTCGGAAGCTGCCTCCAGCGGCACGGCTGTGGCCGCCGGCGCAGCCTGACCGGTAACCGCAGGGTTCCAGGGGCGGTTCCGCCACAGCCGAAAGGCCGTGACGGGGCCGCCCTTGCTGCTTGGTCCTCACTGAGTGGACAGTTCGGGGAGCAGCCCCAGCTGTCCCAGGAGTTCCATCTGGTCGAAGTAAGCGTGGTGCGTGGTGATCACGCCTGCCTCCACCCGGGCCACATCGCAGCTCCGGACCCGCACCTGCTTCCCGGTGGGCGGCAGGATCCCGCCGGTGGGCAGGCCCAGCTGCCCGGTGTTCGTGCCCGCCACGAAGCCCGCCAGGGCCTCCCTGTCCTTTGCCGCCATGGCAGCCATCAGCCGGTCCATGACGTCGCTTGCCTGTCCCATTGGAGCCTCCCACCTTGTCAGTCGCCGTGCGGTTGCGCACGGCGTTCATGGAGGAAAAGTACGACGGCGGCAGGCGCCGCTGCGATCCCCTTCCCGGGGGTTTCGGGGTGCTGGGGAAACCCCCAAATTAGGGGATTGCCGGACTGCCGGCCGGGACGATACTGGAGGTATGTGGGAGGAGCGCGCGGAGCGTGCCCGGCGGGACATCGCCGCCATGGCCGCCGGTGGGGTGGACCTGGCAGACCTGTACACCGCGGCGCTCGCCGTCGTGCAGCGGGAGGTGCCGTTCGAGCAGGGGTGCTGGGCCGGCGTCGACCCCGACTCGATGGCGATGACCACCATTACCAACTGGCAGCCGTGGCCTGTGGGCGAGCGCCAGTTTGAGGAGTACTTCCTCCGGTTTGCCCAGTCCGAGTACACGGGCCAGGAACCCAACACGTTCGTCGAGCTGATGCGGCGCCCGCGTCCCGTTGCCAGGATCTCGGATGTGCCGCACCGGGACGTGGTCCGCAGCGTCCGCATCAATGACCTGCTTAAGCCGCTGGGCCTGGAGCACGAGCTGCGTGCCGCCTTCCGCGTGGACGAGGCGTGCTGGGGAGTGGGCAGCATCTTCCGGGAGGGCGGCCGCGACTTCACGGACCGTGAGGTGGAGTTGCTCGGTGCAGTGACCGCCACCCTTGCTGCGGCGACCCGGGCTGTTGTCCGCGTGGCGCACCCAACGGGACCAGCCGCCGTCGGGCCCGTTATTGTCCTGGCCGGTCTGCACGGTGACTTGCGCGCGGCCACGCCCGCCGCCGCATCCTGGCTCGCCGGGGTGGAGGATGCCGCGCCCGGCCGCTTCAGCCAGACGCTCTATGCCGTGGTGGCGCAGGCGCATGCCGCGGTGTCCGGCACGGCGCGGGCCAGGATGCGCGACGCCGGGAACAACTGGGTGATGCTGCAGGCCAGCCGGCTGATCACCGGTGATGATCCGGAGCAGATGGTGGTCACCGTGGAGCCCGCCACCACGCACGAGCTCGCCGGCTTGCTGCTGATGGCGTATGGCGTGACCGCCCGCGAGCGGGACGTCTGCCTGGAGGTGCTGTCCGGAAACCCGACCGCGGAGATCGCCCGGCACCTGTTCATTTCCCCGCACACCGTGCACGACCACCTGAAGTCGGTCTTCGAGAAGGTCGGCGTCGGCAGCCGGGGGGAGTTGGTGGCCCGGCTCGTGGCCTGAAACGCGGGGAGGTTCGCATGCATGCCCTTACGGAATCGGTGCGGAGGCACCCGCTGCCGTGGTACTGCGGCGTGACCTTCTTCCTGTCATGGGGTGCCATTGTGCTGGCCGTGTGGGCGGTCACGGGAGGACTGTCGCCCACGCCGGAACAGTTCCAGCTCACCCTTCCCGTGACGGTGCCGGCCATGCTGCTGGGACCAGCCGTGGCCAGCCTGGTTCTCACCGGGGTCGTTTCGGGACGGTCAGGGTACCGGGACCTCCGGGCCCGGCTGCTCACCTGGCGGGTCGATGGGCGCTGGTACCTTTTCGCCTTGCTGGTGGCACCGGTGACGTTGGCCGTGCCCGTGCTGGTGCTGTGGCTTTCTTCCGTCAATTACGCTCCGCGGATTGTCACGGAGCCGGACCGGATCGGGACCCTGGTCATGGGACTGGTGCTGGGGCTGGTGGTCGGGCTGCTTGAGGAGATCGGCTGGACCGGGTTCGCCATTCCCAGGGCCAGGCAGCAGTACAGCGTTCTGTTAACCGGGCTGCTGGTGGGCGTGCTGTGGGGTGCCTGGCATTTCTTCGTGAACTACTGGGGCGGCGGCGGAACCAACGGCGGGGTGCCGCTGGCGGTCTTTCTGTCGCTGTGGGTGGTCTCGGTGTTCGTCGGCCAACTCACGGCATACCGGGTGCTCATGGCCTGGGTCTACGAACATACGGGGAGCGTCCTGGTCGCAGCGCTGATGCACGCGAGCCTGACGGCCTTCCAGTTCATCCTCAACCCGCTGACGCCTGGCATTCCCCAACAGATCTATCCGTGGGGCCAGGCTGCATCGATGTGGCTGCTGGTCGCCGCCGTCGCACTGACTAGCCGGGGCGAGATGACCGGCCCGCGCCGTTTCCTGCCCATTCACATCCGTTCGCATCACCGGTCACCGCACAGGCGGCGGTAGCCTGCCGCATCTCAGGCCGCACCCTCCTACGCCAGGATCTGTTCCCGCAGGATGTCCGCGTGGCCGCAGTGCTGGGCCAGTTCGCGCAGCATGTGCAGGTAGACCCAGCGGAGCGGGACGGGCCCGCGCCGGTTGCCGGTCACCACCGCGTCCAGGCTCAGTGGGGCGGCTGCGGCCCGGGAGGCGGCGCAGGCTTCCCGGTGGGCAGCCCGGACCGAGTCGATGGTGTCGCCGTCGGCCAGGATGAACGACTCGTCCGGCGTGGCCGGGATGCCGATCTCGCTGCGCGGGCGGCCGGTGAACGCCTCATCGAACCAGACCTGCTCCACGAAGGTTGCGTGCTTCACCAGTCCCAGCAGCGTGGTGCGGGAGGGGACCAGCCGGCGCCGGGCCTGCTCCTCGGTCAGGCCGTCCAGGCACTCGTTGAGCGCTGCCCGGTGCTCGTCCAGGAAGAACTCGAACTGCACGCGCTCGGGCTCATTGATGACGTCGTCCATGGAGTGGAAGTGGGATGCCATACGCAGACCCTAGCAAGCGGGCCAGGGCCAAGAACTGCACCTTACTTTCGCCGCTCCGGCGGCTGCCGGTGCCGGTGGTGGAGCTCGTAGTGGTCGAAGACATCGGAGGAGGTGCTTCCCTCGTGGCCGAACTTCCCGCGCAGTACCTCGGCCAGGTCATCCAAGGCCGCGTAGAGCATCCTGCCGGCGAAGCGAAGCTCGGCGTTGTCGCTGCCCTGGGCTTCCGACGCCAGCTGGTGCGCGTAGGCAAGGGTGGCCGGCAGGGAGCCCCGTTGCTCCACCTCGTGGAAGTAGTAGGTCTCATTGAAGGAGAGAAGGTCGATGCTCACGGAGGCCACGTTTTCCGCCATGGATTCCAGCAGGCCCGCCGCGTGCCGGGCCTCCAGCGAGGCGATGCCGGACGGCCCGGCCGCTTCGCGGAACAGGTTCAGCTGATGGGCAAGGGCGCGGCGCCTGCTCAGCGCCGGGTAGGTCTGCAGGATCCAGGAAACCGTTGCGGTCAGCAGGCCAAAACCGGCAACAGCCTGGAACGCCATCACCAGCCGAAGGACCGGGTGGACGGCCACGATTTCGCCGAAGCCCGCGGTGGAGAGGGCCACCAGCGAAATGTAGAGTGCTTCGGCAAAGTCGGCCTGCTGGGGGATGTCCGCGGAGTAGGAGAAGCCGCCCGGCAGGTGCGGAAGGTACAGCAACGCCCAGCCGACGGCAGCCAGGGCAGCCCATGCGGCGATGACGGCAGCCATGGCCAGCGGCGCGGCCACGGAGGAGGCCCCGCCCCGGACTTTCCTCGAGACCCGCCAGAACACCCGCATAATGGTCCGGCCCACCGGACCCGAGCCATGCGGGTACAGCAGCGTCAGGAAGACGTCGGCGATCATCAACAGGATCAGCGCTGCGCCCACCGCTGTGAAAAGCACGCCTTCGAAGTCCATGCCTCATCTTAAGTGCGGGGGATGGCACGCCGGACGCCGGTCCGCTGGCTAGGCTGGCGTCATGGACTTTCGACTTCGCCAGGCCACGTCGGAGGATGCCGAGGCGGTGGTGCTCATGCAGACGCTGGCGCACGAGGAGTGCTACCCCCACCTGCTCTCGGCCGACTTTTTTGAGCGGCGCAGGGCCACTATCCCGGAACGGGTGGCGAGGCGGCGTGCCTTCCTGGCCAGGGATGAGCCGCGGATCCTCGCCTTCGACGCCGACAACCAGCTGGTGGGCTACGCGGATGCCGGTCCCGGCCGCGAGGACGACGCCCCCGAGGCGGTGGAGCTCTACTCCATTTACACGCTCCGGCGCACCTACGGGACGGGGCTGGGGGCAGCCCTGGTGAGTGCCGCCGTCGGCTCCGGCCCCGCATACGTCTGGGTGCTGGAAAACAACCCCCGCGCCCTGGCCTTCTACCGGAAGCTGGGCTTCCGGCCGGACGGAAAGCGCAACACCCTGCCGCCCGAATGGGAGGCGCTGCCCGAATTCCGGCTGGTGCGGCGGGCGCAGCCTTAGCGGCAGGCCGCATCGGGAGCAGCGTACGACGGCGGCAGCGGGCCTTGAGCGATGACGTTCGGCTTGGGTGCTCGGCATGCCAGTCAGGGCGGGTCAGAGTGCGGCTGCCAGGCTGCGGCTCACCGTGAGGCCGGTGAAGATGCAGCCGCCCAGGAAGGTGCCTTCGAGGGCGTTGTAGCCGTGGGCGCCGCCACCCCCGAACCCTGCAGCCTCGCCTGCGGCGTAAAGGCCGGGAATGGGGGAGCCGTCGTGTCCCAGTGCCTGGCCGGACAGGTTCGTCTGGATCCCGCCGAGCGTTTTCCTGGTGACAACGTGCAGCTGCACGGCGATGAGTGGACCGGCCTTCGGGTCCAGGATCCGGTGCGGTTTCACCGTCCGGAAGAGCCTGTCGCCCAGGAAGCGGCGGCTGTTGCGGATGCCCGCCACCTGGGCGTCCTTGGAGTAGGGGTTCCGGACCTCGGCATCTCGCTCTTTGATCTGACGCCGGAGCTGCGCATAGTCCAGCAGCGGCTCCTCCGTCAGCCCGTTCATCCCGCAGACCAGGTCTGCCAGGTTGTCCGCCACCACGAAGTCCGCGCCGTGCTCCTTGAACGCCTCGATGGGGGCACCGGCGCCGCGGCCCAGCCGGCTCCGGAGCAGCAGCTTGAGGTCGCGGTTGGTGATGTCCGGGTTCTGCTCTGAGCCGGAGAGCGCGAACTCTTTTTCGATGATGCGCTGGTTGAGGATGAACCACGAATGGTCGTACTGCTGGATGTCCGGGGTGGTCCGCAGGAGGTTCAGGGTGCCCAGGGTGTCATAGCCGGGCAGGCCGGGGGAGGGGAGCCGCCGGCCCAGCGCATCGAACCACAGGGAGGACGGGCCGGGCAGGATCCGGATGGCGTGGTTTGGCCAAATGGGGTTCCAGTTCCGGATGCCCTCCGTGTAGTGCCACATGCGGTCCCGGTTCACCAGCCGGACGCCGGACTGGTCCGCGATGTCCAGCATCCGGCCGTCCACGTGCTGCGGCACGCCGGTGACCATCTTTGCCGGCGGCGTTCCCAGCCGTTCGGGCCACCAGCGCCGTACTTGGTCATGGTTGCCACCGATCCCGCCCGACGCGATCACCACCGCCTGTGCCCGCAGTTCGAACCCGGCAACGACATCCCGGTTGGAGGACACCCCGCGCGGGGACGCATCAGGTGCCAGTACCGAGCCCCGCACCCCGGTGACCGTGCCGCCGTCGTACGTTAAACCGTCCACCCGGTGCCTGAAGAAGAACCGGACGTTGCCCGCCGAGGCCGCCTCCCGGGCCTTGTCCGCGAACGGCCCGGACACCCCGGTGCCGGTGCCCCACGGGACGTGGAAGCGGGGGACCGAGTTGCCGTGGCCGCCGGCCCTGCCGTCTCCGCGCTCCGCCCAGCCCACCAGCGGCGTGAACCGGATGCCCTGCTGGTGCAGCCACGTGCGCTTCTCGCCGGCGGCGAACTCCACGTACGCGCGGCCCCACTGCCGCGCCCACTCGTCCTCGGGATGCGTACCGGAAAGCCGGTCCCACTGCGCCGATCCCTGCCAGTCCTGCCACGCCAGCTCGAAGGAATCCTTCACACCCAGGCGGCGCTGCATGGGGGTGTCCACCAGGAAGAGCCCGCCCAGGGACCAGAACGCCTGCCCGCCCAGGTTGGCTTCATTTTCCTGCTCCACGATGGCAACGCGCTTGCCGGCGCGGACCAGCTCGTTGCAGGCCACCAGCCCTGCCAGGCCGCCGCCGATGATGATGACGTCCGCGTCCATGCGATCCCTGCCCCGGTTGTTGGTAAGTGAGAGTCCAGCATCAAACTACAGCAGGTTTGAAGCTCCCTCCTTCATGGTTGGTGGGAGAATGGAGCCGCGACATCTGTCACGGCGCCGGCCCGGTTCCGGCAGGTCCCGCCAGCAATCCAGGAGGGGATCCTGATGGACCCCACCACATTGGTTGTCATCGTCGTGGTCATCCTGCTGCTCATCCTGGCGAGGATGGCGGTGCGGATTGTGCGCCAGTTCGAGAAGGGCGTGCTCTTCCGGCTCGGCAGGGTGGTTGGCGTGCGGGAGCCAGGCCTGCAGCTGATCATCCCGGTGATCGACCGGCTGCAGTTGGTCAGCCTGCGGATCGTCACCATGCCCATCCAGTCCCAGGGCATCATCACCCAGGACAACGTCAGCGTGGACGTCTCCGCGGTGGCGTACTACCGGGTGGTGGACGCCGTGAAGTCGGTCATCGCCATCGAGAACGTGGCCGCGGCCATCGACCAGATCGCCCAGACCACGCTGCGGAAAGTCGTAGGCCAGCACACCCTGGACCAGACCCTGTCGGAGACCGCGCGGATCAACGCCGATATCCGCCAAATCCTCGACGTGCTCACCGTCGAGTGGGGCGTCGAAGTCACGCTGGTGGAACTGAAGGACATCCAGCTGCCCGAAAGCATGAAGCGCGCCATGGCCCGCCAGGCCGAAGCGGAACGCGAGAAGAGGGCCAAGATCATCGCCGCCGAAGGCGAAGCGATCGCCGCAACAGCCCTCGGCGACGCCTCCGACACCATGATGGCCCACCCGCTGGCACTGCAGCTTCGAAACCTGCAGTCCCTGGTGGAGATCGGCGTGGACAAGAACACCACCGTCGTCTTCCCCGCCCCGCTCATGAGCACCATCGGCGAACTGTCCGCCTTCCTGGCCCGCGAAGGCCAGGCTGCATCCTCCGGCAGCGCTTCACCCATCAAGGCGGCCTGACCGCCGCCTGCGCGCCGCTCGGCACAAAAAACCCACCGTTCGGCGCGCCAACAGTACGTTTGCTGATGATTTGCATCATGATTGCCGAAGGCAACGGGCCGGGCTAAACCAAGGCCTTTGGCCTCTGGCTCGATCAGACATTGACGTCTTCCACAAGCAAAGGGAATCAAACCATGGGCTTCCTGGACCGTGACCACTCCATCGCCCCGCCGGGCTTCAACCGCTGGCTGGTGCCGCCGGCCGCGCTCGCAGTCCACCTGTGCATCGGGCAGGCCTACGCCACCAGCGTGTACAAGACCGCGCTGGTCAAGCACTTCGGCGCCAGCCTCACCGAGGTGGGCGTGATCTTCTCCATCGCCATCGTGATGCTGGGCCTCTCCGCCGCGATCATGGGTACCTGGGTGGACACCAACGGCCCGCGCAAGGCTATGTTCACCGCCGCCATGTTCTGGGTGGGCGGCTTCCTGATCGGCTCGCTGGGCATCTTCACCCGCCAGCTCTGGCTGGTGTACCTGGGCTACGGCGTGGTGGGCGGCATCGGCCTGGGCATCGGCTACATCTCGCCGGTGTCCACGCTGATCAAGTGGTTCCCGGACCGTCCCGGCCTGGCCACCGGCATGGCGATCATGGGCTTCGGCGGCGGCGCGCTGATCGCCAGCCCGGTATCCCAGGCCCTGCTCAAGGCGTACGACCCCAACTCCGGCGCGCAGGGCTGGGTGGCCAGCGGCGATGCCGTGGGCAAGCTCTTCCTGACCCTCGCCGCCGTCTACCTCGTGTACATGCTCTTCGGTGCGTTCACCATCCGGGTCCCCGCGGCAGGATGGCGGCCCGCCGGGTTCGACCCCGCCAAGGTCAAGGCGGCAAAACTGGTGACCACGGAGAACGTGTCAGCGAAGAACGCCATCAAGACTCCGCAGTTCTGGCTGGTGTGGGTGGCGCTGTTCTGCAACGTCACCGCCGGCATCGGCATCTTGGAGCAGGCAGCGCCCATGATCCAGGACTTCTTCCGCCAGTCCGACGGCAAGTCCCTGGTCACCGCCGGCGTCGCCGCGGGCTTCGTTGGCCTGCTGTCCATCGGCAACATGACAGGCCGCTTCGCCTGGTCAGCCACGTCCGACGTCACCGGCCGCAAGCGGATCTACATGATGTACCTGGGCGTCGGCGCGGTGCTGTACATCATCCTGGCGCTGGCCGGCTCCACCACCACCATCCTGTACGTTGCACTGGCGTTCGTCATCATCTCCTTCTACGGCGGCGGCTTCGCTACAGCTCCGGCCTACCTGCGGGACCTCTTCGGCACCTTCCAGGTGGGCGCCATCCACGGCCGGCTGCTCACCGCATGGTCCGCCGCGGGCGTTGCCGGGCCCCTGATCGTCAACTCGATCCTCGATGCGCAGGGCAAGCCGGGCCAGCTGAACGGCGCGTCCTATCAGCCCGCGCTGCTGACAATGGTGGCGCTGCTGGTTATCGGCTTCATCGCCAACCTGCTGGTCAAACCCGTCGACGCACGATTCCACGAATCCCGCCCCGAGCGGCACACATCATCCATGGAGGCCTGACATGAGCAGCACTGCACACACCCCCGACGCCCAGCCCGTCAAGCGGTCCACCGGCAGGCTGGTCCTGGGCTGGGTCCTGGTGGGGATCCCGCTGGCCTACGGAGTCTTCCAGACGCTGACGCAGGTGGCGGCGCTGTTCGGATAGCCCGCTTCGCTTTCCTTGCACGCCACACTGGCCCAGTTTTCAGGGACTAACGTCCGCGGGACCGCTCGGTTTCCGCGGTACCGCCCTGAAAACTGGGCCAGTCTGTGCCCGGGGCGTCACGCCGGGCACGCTTTCGCGCCAACGGACGACGCCGGCCCCCGGGTTTCCGGGGTTTCGTTGCCGCCAGTGCGCGTAAAACATGGCCGGGGTGACGCGGGTGCCCCGGTTCAGGCGGCCGCAGGTTTCGTAATCCGCCGACGCAGGACCGTTGCGGTCACCCACGTGACCAGGCTGCAGGCCGCGGCACCCCAGAGGATGTCTGTCACGGCCACCAGCGCGGTGAAGTCCTTCAGCACGGCAAACCCGGTCAGCGCCCAGGTGGCGTAGGTGAAGAACCCGAACAGCGCGGCGCCCGTGACACGCTGCCGCAGCGGGACCTCAGCAGCATTTGGCCGGACGCCGTAGTGCACCATCCCCGCCACGAAAACGGCGTAGAACAGCACCGCGCCCAGCAGGTTGGCCTTGGGCGCCAGCAGCCCGCCGATCTGGCTCCGATACAGCGGATTGGCCACCAGCAGGATCCACGCGACGTCCAGCACGGCGAAGATCAGGGCCGTGACAACGTAGGCGGTCAGCCAGTTCCTGGTGCGGGGGTTCATGCTCTGCTCCTTGCGTCGGTGTAGAGGTTTTCCACGAAGTGGCGGGCGCGCTCCGTGAACACGGCGCGTTTGAGCTTCATGGTGGGGGTGACCATGCCGTGGGACTCGCTGAGATCGGCCAGCAGCAGCACGAATTTGCGTACCTGCTCCGACCGGGCCAGCCGGGCGTTCGCGGCACTAACCACTTTGCCCACCACGCCCAGCAGCCGCTCGTCCTCAATCTGCACCGCGCTGCCGTCGTCGGGGATCCGCAGCCCGGCGAGATCGGCGATGCCCTCCCGCTCGGCCCAGGCTGCCACGGACTCGGGATCCAGCAACACAAGCCCGCCCAGGTACGGCTTGCCCTCGCCCACCATGACGGCGTGTGCCACCAGCGGATCGCCCTCCACCAGGCCTTCCCAGATGGCGGGGGTCACGGTCTTGCCGCCGGCGGTGACGATCACGTCCTTGATCCGGCCCTTGAGCGTGAGCCGGCCGTCCGGATCCAGGGAGCCCAGGTCGCCGGTGCGGAAGAACCCGTCCACGAAAGCATCGGCGTTGTCGGGCGCACGGCGGTAGCCGGCGAAGACGCCCA
Organism: Arthrobacter sp. SLBN-83; assembly: GCF_006715285.1. NCBI lineage: Bacteria > Bacillati > Actinomycetota > Actinomycetes > Micrococcales > Micrococcaceae > Arthrobacter > Arthrobacter sp. SLBN-83. The sequence goes on along the minus strand of NZ_VFMX01000001.1, from coordinate 328,033 downwards.
CGCCGCGGGCCAGCACCTCGCCCTGCTCCGAGATCCGCACGGTGGTACCGGGCATTGGCACGCCCACCGACCCGGAGCGGATGGCGCCGGGAAGGTTGCCGGTGAGCGGGGCGGTGGTTTCCGTAAGCCCATAGCCCTCGATGACCGGCAGGTGCAGGCCACGGAAGAAGAGGGACAGTTCGGCGTCCAACGCCCCCGCTCCGGAGAGCAGGCAGTCCAGCCGGTCGCCCACCAGCGCGCGGAGGCGGGCGTAGAAAAGCCGGTCGAACAGGGCCCGCCGCGCATGCAGCTCAAGCGGCGCACTCAGGGAAGCATCGGCGTCGTGCGCTTCCGCGAACCTGCCCCACTCCACGGCCGTGCGCTGCGCCAACCCCCACACCCGCCCGAGGTTCTTCTGGGCGGCCGCGGCGGCAGCGGAAGCCTGGATTTTCTGCAGGACGCGGGGGACCACCACCAGGAACGTGGGCCTCAGCGCACCCAAAGCGGGCACCACGTCGCGGGGGTCGGACAGATGGGCGATGCGCATACCGTTGGCCAGGCAGATCAGTTGCAGGCCGCGGGCCAGGACGTGTGCCATGGGCAGGAAGATGATGGTGTTGCCGCCCTCGCGGACCACGCTGGTGTAGGCGGCGCCCACGTTGAGGATCTGGCCCACGAAGTTGCGGTGCGTGATCAGGGCACCCTTCGGGGCCGAGGTGGTGCCGGAGGTGTAGACGATGGTGGCCACGGAGTCGAGGTCGTGCAGCAGGCGGCGTTCCTCCACGTCCCCGTCCGGCACGTCCGCGCCGCGCTGGACCAGGGCTGCCAGGTCGGCGTCCGGTCGGGTGTCCATGGTCCAGACGCCCAGGTGCGCCATGCCCGCATCGGCGAATCCCTGTTCCAGCAGGGCGGCGTGGGCGGCGGTGCCGGCGATGGCCAGGCGGGCGGCGGCGTCTTCAAGGACGGCGGTCACCTGCGGCTGGGCGGAGGTTTCGTAGATGGGAACCACGACGGCGGCGGCGAACCAGGCTGCCATGTCCGCCACCGCCCATTCGTAGCGAGTGGGGGACATGATGGCCACCGAGTCGCCGGGCTGCAGGCCGGCGGCGATCAGGCCCTTGGCCAGGGCCCGGACCTCGTCCACGAACTGCCCGGCGGTCACCTGTCGCCAGGGGTCGGTGACGGAAGCCCCATCGGCCCGGACCTCGAAGGCGATGTGGTCCGGGGAGGTGCGGAAGCGCTGCATCAGCAGGTCCGTGGCGTTGCGGTGTCCGGAAAGGTCGGCCAGCGGTGCGGAGGTGAACTCTCTCAAGGGGTGTCTTTCTCGGAAAGGGAGTGCAGGTGGTCCTGCATGAGGTTCAGCGCGACATTGAGGAAGTCCGCGACGGCGTCCTGCCGGGCGCGTGGGAGGGCTTCGATGTGCTGGTTGGTGGCGTCCATGAGGGGGCGCATCAGGCCCATGATGTCCTTGGTGGCCGCGGGCGTGGCGTTGACGTGCACGTGCCGCCGGTCCTCCTCCGAACGGAGCCGTTCGGCGTAGCCGCGCGCTTCCAGCCGGCTCACGATGGCGGTGGTGGTGGCAGCAGTTGCACCCAGCTTCTGGGCAAGCGTGCCGACGGTGACCGGACCGGACTGGGCCAGCGCCGAGAGGGCGCGGTAGTCGGTGAGGTTCAGCTGCAGGCAGCGGGCCACTTCCCGCTCGGTTTCATTGGCGAGGTCGAACAGGGCCTGCAGCGCGAATGCGGCGGGGTGATACGGCGGCGTCATGGTTCCTCCTCCGCAGGCTTATAGTAGTTATTGTCCTCTAGTCATCAAATTAATTTGAATACAAGAAAGACTAGCAGGACTATTTGGGACCGGCCGTGCAGCAGCGCGCGGCCGGCCAGGGGAAAGGAACCTGTCCGTGAACGACAAGAGCCGCAAGGCCCTCATCAGTACCGTTATCGCCGTGGTGGTGGCGGTGCTCATCGCCCTCGCAGGAAGCCAGGGCGGCTCCAGGATCGGCGGGTGGCCCGTCTTTGCGCTGGGAGTTGCCATCGCGTTCGTGATCCAGTGGCTGGTGTTCATTCCGTCCTTCAAGGCGCAGACGGAGAAGTTCTACGACCTCACCGGCGCCCTCACCTACATCTCCATCACCGTGTTCCTGGTCCTGGCCTCGCCGGGGGTGGACGCGCGCGGAATGCTGCTGGCGGCCATGGTGGTGCTGTGGGCCGCGCGGCTGGGCAGCTTCCTGTTCCTGCGGATCAGCAAGCACGGCAAGGACGACCGGTTCGATGAGCTCAAGCCGGACTTCTTCCGCTTCCTGAACACCTGGACCCTGCAGGGCCTGTGGGTGGTGCTCACCGCGGCGCTCGCCTGGGTTGCCATCACCTCGGACAAGAAGGTGGGCCTGGATTGGTTCTTCTGGGTGGGCCTGGTGGTGTGGGCTGTCGGCATCACCATCGAGACCATGGCCGACCTGCAGAAGACCCGCTTCAAGGACGACCCCGCCAACAAGGGCCGCTTCATCAGCACCGGCCTGTGGTCCAAGTCCCGCCACCCCAACTACTTCGGCGAGATCACCCTGTGGGTGGGCGTGGCCGTCATCGCCCTGCCGGTGCTGCAGGGCTGGCAGTGGGCGGCGCTGGTTTCCCCGGTGTTCGTGGCCCTGCTGCTCATCATGGGCAGCGGCGTGCCGCCCCTGGAGAAGAAAGCGGACAAGAAGTGGGGCGGCCAGGCCGACTACGAGGCTTACAAGAAGAACACGCCCGTGCTGGTGCCCAAACTGAAGTAGGGCTTTCCCAAGCAGGGATTGACGACGGCGGCCTCCGGAACCGGGTGCCGCCGTCGCCCGTTGTTCAGTTACGATTTAACCCATCAAGGGGAGTACTCCCGTCTGTGGTTGGCCCGTCAATACGGATGCAGCGATGCATCCCGGGCCACCGGCTCCGGTTTCACCGGGCGGAGGAGACCTTGGCGTCAATGTCAACGCCTACCCTTGGAGTATCCACATGCAGGTCACACCGCTCGTCTGGATCATCACCATTGCCGTGACGATCCTGTTCTTCGTCTACGAGTTTTTCGCCCACGTCCGCAAGCCACACGAACCGTCCATCGGTGAATCCGCCCGCTGGTCGGCTTTCTACATCGGCCTCGCGCTGGTGTTCGGCGTCGGGATCGGGGTGGTCTCGGGCTGGACCTTCGGCGGGGAGTACTTCGCCGGCTACCTCACGGAGAAGGCTCTCTCGGTGGACAACCTGTTCGTCTTCCTCATTGTGATGACCGGGTTCGCCGTTCCCAAGAAGTACCAGCAGAAGGTGCTGATGGTGGGCATCATCATCGCCCTTATCCTGCGCGGCGGGTTCATCGCCATCGGAGCCACACTGATTGAGAACTTCTCCTGGGTGTTCTACATCTTTGGCGCCCTGCTGCTCTTCCTCGCGTACAAGCAGGCGTTCGGCGGCCACGACGCCAACCCGGCTGACGGCAAATTCATGCAGCTGGTGCGCCGCGTCCTCCCGGTCACCCCCGACTACCACCGGGACCGGCTCACCGTGAAGCTGGACGGCAAGCGGTTCGTGACGCCCATGATGCTCACCATCATCGCCATCGGCTTCGTGGACCTGATCTTCGCCGTCGACTCGATTCCCGCGATCTACGGCCTGACCAGCGAGGCATACATCGTCTTCACCGCCAACGCCTTCGCACTGATGGGTTTGCGGCAGCTGTTCTTCCTGATCGGCGGACTGCTGGAACGGCTGGTTTACTTGGCCCAGGGGCTGGCCGTGATCCTCGCGTTCATCGGCGTGAAGCTGGTGTTCCACGCCCTGCACGTCAACGAGCTGCCCTTCATCAACGGCGGCCAGCCGCTGCTGTGGGTGCCGGAAATCCCCATCTGGCTCTCGCTGGTCTTTATCGCCGCCACCATCCTGGTGGCCACGGTGGCCAGCCTGGCCAAAACCCGCCGCGGGCTTGGTGGCGGCGGGGCCGCCCACCAGGAAGTGACGCAGGAGGACACGGACTCCACAGCGGGCACTCCGCGCTAGCCGCTGGCCGGCTGGCCGGCAGGACGGACGACGGCGGCACCCAGGTTGGGTGCCGCTGTCGTTGGCTGTTAGTCGTGCATCCGGAGGACCACTTCATAGGAGCGGACGCAGAGGGAGATGTTCAAGTTCTCATGCACTGTCCCGAAGGCACAGTCCGGGTTGGCGAACGTCTTGAGGCTGTAGCCGGTCGAAGCACGCAGATCGTCCACGGTGACCTGCACCGGGGTGGACCAGGTTCTGTCCAGGCTGTGGCAGGGGTTCTCCAGCGGGACACATCCGGGATCGTTCTTCGGATCGCTTGCCGCAGTCACCTCCCAGCCGTCTCCGGTGGGGATTCCATCCGCGATGGAGACCATCTCCTCGATCCGTGCCGTTTCACGGGCGGGACCTCCGTTGATCATCGGCATCAGCGACGCCACCATGATTCCAATACAGAGCACCACGATCGCCGCTCCGCCCACCACCCACGGCCACACCTTGGGCTTTTGAGGCGGCATGACATAGGGATGCATCCAGTCCCCTCCTCCCTGCGGCATCACCGGCGCGACCTGCGTTTTCTGGACACCCTGGTGACGAGGGCGATCAGCCCTATGCCCGTCGCCACGAGGGTCAGGACCGTTCCGACTCCGCGCAGGGTGACTCCGCTGCTTTCAAAGCCCAGCACAACGGCGCGGGATGGCTGCTGACTGTCATAGGCGACCGTGACGGGGTCGCCGACCGTAGGGTGCTGGTCGTGCTCGACGCTTGCCGAGACAACGTGGTCAGTCCCGTCCGTGGACGTGTAGCGGACTTTGATGTCCCGGTTGGAGGCGCGCTGGGTGTCATTGAAGTCCGTGACGGTGCCGGGGCTCCGCACCCCTGTCCGGGAAAGTTCGGCATCGGCATCGATCATGACGGTCCCCACCACCATGAGGCCGGGACCAACGAGCAGTACGATCAGGACCACCGCCAACGCGCCAAGGCGGCCTCTCGTCTTTTTCGGGTTTCTCGCGCAGGGTGCTCCGGGGGTGCTCACCCGGCCATTCTGCCGGATTGCCAGCCCACTTCGTGTCAGGTTGGAGGCCCGTCGCTGGCCGCCGTCGCAGCTTAAGCGCAGGAGTCGGGAAGGATTGCCCCAGTTCCGATGAAACCGGCAATTCGGGCGGTTTGCCGCCGTTAGGCTTTTCCCTGGCGTCAGCAGGTATGGGGGGCTGACGCCCCCAACTTTTCGTGCACAACCCGGGGGAACTGCATGTCCAGCCACACGTCCTTGCCCGAGACCACGCCTGCGTCCGGCACCCGGTGGACGGCCGCCGTCGTCCTTTCCGCCTTGCTGGCCCTCTTCGGCGCAAGCCTACCGGCGGTGGCAGCGGACAGCACCACCACGGCAACGGTCCAGGCGGCTGACCTGCTGGAGACCCTCCCTGTGAAGGGCCGCGCGCCCAAGACGGGGTATGAGCGGTCGCTGTTCGGGCCAACGTGGGCGGACGTGGACCAGAACGGCTGCGACACCCGCAATGACATCCTCAACCGGGACCTGACCGACATCACCTACGTCAACAGCGTCCCCTGCACGGTCAAGACCGGGGTGCTCGCGGATCCCTACACGGGCACCGTCATCGACTTCGTCCGCGGCACCACCACCAGCAGCGCGGTGCAGATCGACCACGTGGTGGCGCTCAGCGACGCCTGGCAGAAGGGCGCCCAGCAGCTGACCACGGAGCAGCGGACGGCGTTCGCCAATGACCCGCTGAACCTGCAGGCCACGGACGGGCCCACCAACCAGCAGAAGGGCGACGGCGACGCCGCGACCTGGCTGCCGCCGGCCAAGGCCTTCCGCTGCGAGTACGTGGCGCGGCAGGTTTCCGTGAAGGCCCGGTACAGCCTGTGGGTCACGCAGGCCGAGCACGACGCGATCGCCGGCATCCTCGCCACCTGCCCCGGCCAGCCGGCACCGACCACCATTACGCCCGCCTCCGCGTCCACCACCGTCTACTACGCCAACTGCGCCGAGGCCGTGGCCGCGGGGGCAGCCCCGCTCTACGCAGGTTCGCCGGGGTACCGCTCGGGGCTGGACGGCGACGGCGACGGGGTGGCCTGCGAGGGCTGAGCGGCCAGCGCCTACCGTTCGGCGCGCGGGTCAGGGCTTACGACGGCGCCGCCTGTTCCGGGTGCCGACGTCGGCGACTCCTGGGAGTGCCGGAGCGCATGCCTATTGGTGGCGCTCATGCCCAGCAGTGCGACGCAAAGGGTGAGCACCGCGGTCAGCAGCACCCCAAGTCCAAGATGAAGCTGCACGAACCCGGCGCCCACTGCCGCGCCGGCCATGATGAGTCCGATCGCCGCGAGCCGCCGGCCCCAGAACGGGTGGGTGCCGGCACCAAGGCGTGAATCCGCGGCCAGGCCGGTGATGGTGGAGGTGACCACCACGGTGGGGACGTCCCTGACGTTGAGGTGCCGGGCCGTGGCGGCCTGCAGGCCCATGGCCACCGCCAGCGTGCCCGTGATGGCCACCGTCAGTGCCTCGCTGCTCCTTGGGTTAACACCGCTGAGGAGAAGTGTGGCCACAACGGCCATCACCGCGCTGACACCCACCAGCAGGACCGTGGTGCGGTGGTTCCAGCCCGACGTGCTGGGCCGCAGGACCCGCCCGGAAATCATGGCGCCGGTCATGAACCCGGCCAGGGCCACGATGGGTCCGAGGACTGGAAGGTTGTCGCCGCCCATCAGTGCCATGCCCAGGATCACCACGTTGCCGGTCATGTTCGCCGTGAACACGCGGTCCAGGCCCAGGTAGCCCACGGCGTCCAGCACGCCGGTGGAGAACGTCAACACCAGCATGAGCACCAGGTGCAGCTTGGGCGGATGGGCGGGGAGGAAACGGGCGGGCATATGCATACCTTTCGGCAGTCCCGGAAACGGTTGTGCTGGCGGTGGTGCCTTTTCCAGTATCCTCCGGTCCCTGCCCGGCTGAGGGGCAGGACGGTCGACGGCGGCACCCACGGTGAGTGCCGCCGTCGACCGTGTGCCCAAAAGAGGCGGGACGGGCTCAGCCCTGGTACGCCTTCGGCAGCTTCAGGCCGCGTTCCTCCATGACGGTGCGCAGGCGGGTGGGGTAGTCGGTGATGATGCCGTCCACGCCCAGGTCCATCAGGCGCGTCATGTCGGCGGTGGTGTTCACGGTCCACGGGATGACGGCCAGGCCCAACTCGTGGGCCTCGGCGATCATCGTGGGGGTGACCGAACTGAACGTGGGGGAGACGACGTCGTACCCCTGGGCGGCGGCCGCCTTGGGAAGGGAACCGTCGTAGTCGTCGATGTCGATGCCGCCCAGGTTGGGGCTGGCGCCCGGCTTGCCGACGCCCATCCAGGCATCGCCGCTGGACAGCGCTACGAGTGTCAGGTCCGGCGCGATCTGCTTGGTCAGGTTCAGCGAGGACCAGTCGAAGGACTGCAGGGTGGTGCGGTCCGCCATGCCGGAGGCCTCGATCTCCGCTACGACGGCGCGGGTGAGCGACTCCATGCCGGCGCCGCCGATTTCGCTGTCGTTGACCTTGGTTTCGACGTTGAAGCGGACCTTGTCCGCCTTGCGGTCGCGGGCCAGCTGGTAGACGTCCTTGAGTTCGGCAATCCGGTTGCCCTCGATGACGTCCTGCTCCGGGAAACCGGGCAGCTGCTTGAAGCCGCAGTTGAGAGTCTTCAGCTGGGCAAGGGACAGGTCCGCCACGCGGCGCCCCACGTAGGGAAATTCGGGGTCGCCGGCGGTGGCAGGGGCGGTGTCGGTGCACTTGTTGGCCTGGATGGTGTCGTCGTGCCAGACCACCACCTTCCCGTCCTGGGTCAGGTGCGTGTCCAGTTCGAGCGTGCTCACGCCCAGGGCCAGGGAGTTGCCGAACGCCGCGAGCGACTCCTCGGTCCACTGGCCGCGGCCGCCGCGGTGGCTTTGCAGGTCGAAGGAGCCGTTGCGCTCGTTGGTCTTGATGGCCGAGGTGGCGGTTCCGGCCGCGTTCGACGACGGCGTGCCGGCCTGGGTGCCGTCGGCGGCGACGGCGGGTCCTGCCATGGAGGCGATGAGGGCGGCGGCTGCCGCGGCAGTCAGGACGTGGCGCATGGGTGTTCCTCCAAAGGGGGTGCGGGGGCCGGCGGGCGGGCCGGGTGACCCGTCCACGCTAGGGCGGGCAGGTTGCGCGATGGGTGCGGCGAGTTGGAGGGGAGGTTAACGGGGCGTGCCCGGCTGCGTCCGTGGAGGGGCGTCGTTCTGCAGGGCGGCACCTGCGATGATCGCCCCGGCCAGGAAGAGTACAAACGGCGATTGGAGAATCGAGCCAAAAACCGCGAACCCTGAGTCCGCAATGGGTTTCGAGGCTGCGATGAGGCATGCAACGTCAACTGCCAGGGCCACCACGTAGCCGGCGATGAAGACGACCATCACCGCCGGCGGCCTGTAGCCCTTGGTGAAGGACCGCACTGCGGAGTCGTACCACAGGAACTTGAGCCCGATAATGGTGGGCGTGAACGTCAGGACGAAGAAGACGTCGACGTCCTCCGGGAATCTGCGGAGTGGGACGTTCGCGCCGCCTTGGTAAACGCCCTCGGAAAAGTACCACGCGGTGACCAGCTGGATCCCGATCAGCAGGACCGAGAGCAGTCCGTACCGCAGCCATGTTCCACGCCGTGTCATCCCCATGGCACAGTATGGCAATGGCAGCCAAGGGGTTTTCAAGGCAGTTGCGGCAAACTTGAGTCTGCCCCCACGAACGAAAGCAGGATTCCGTGATCACCCTCCAGCAGGACGCCGACGGCTTTGTCCGCATGAACCGGCACTACCCGGCCGGCGTCCGCATCCGGATTGCCTTCAACGACGGCAGCACCGGTGACTTTTCGGGCCGGACCCTCAACAACGCCTACGATGCTGCGCTCGCCGAGTTCCGGGCCAAGAACGGCCTCGACGCGAAGGGGTTCAGCCGGGCTCCGGCCAGCAGGACCAACCCGGGCAACAAGGTGGACTTTGTTCCCGTGCACCCGGGCATGCGGGAGTAGCCGGAGCGGCTGGCCGACCCGCCGGAGCCCCTATTGGCGCAGTGGTCACACCCCAACTGAGTCGGCGTGCCGGTGGGCCACCTTCCACTGGCCGTCCTCGCGCCGGTAAACCTGGGTGGCCCGGAGGGTGAGGTTGGTGGGCATGCCGTTCCGATGGAAGGAGATGCGCTCGATACCTGCCGTGTAGGCCATGTTTCCAATCACGTCGCACGCCTGCAGCTCCAGCTCCCATGATGTGCAGTTGGAGAATCTGTCTTCCAGGAACCGGAAGGTCTGCTCCACTTCTTCCAGCCCGTAGGCATTGCGCAGCGCTCCGAGAATGCTCACCGGCTCCGTGCGCGACCAGAGGGCGCGCGCCGGGGGTTGGCGTCGCCGTTGTGCAGGGCAACTTCCGCGTCATGCAGGGTGGTCCTGACCCACTGAAGAAAGTCATCGCGGTCGCTCATGGCGTCAAGCTACCCGCGTGGTGTGGGCCCGCAAAGGGCGAAAAGTCCCTACGCGCGCGGGCTTTCAGTTCGAGAAACCCCGCTCCCGCTGCTAGGTAAGGCCCGACCAAAAAGTGGGGGTAACGTCGGGGGCTGCACCCCCTCGACTGGTCCCCAGCCCGGGCCTACTGTTTCCTCGCAAGCATCCGCGAGGAGGATTGAGGTGCCCGAAATGGGAGCACAGGAAGACGCCGCACTGGTTCGGCGGGGCTATGAAGCGTTCAGTGCAGGCGACATGAATACGCTCAGTGATCTGTTTGCTGAAGATGCGGTCTGGCATGTGGGCGGCACAGGTCCGTTGTCCGGTGACAAGAAGGGCCGGGAGGCGATTCTTGCCTACTTCGGCGAACTTTTTACACGGTCCAACGGTTCGATGAAGGTCACGGTGGAGGACGTAGCCGCAGGCGACAGGTACACGGTTGGCGTCCAGTTTTCGCACGCGGAGCGCGACGGCAAGACTATGGACCAACGGCAGGTCATCGTGTTCAGCATTGTGGACGGCAAAGTCACTGAGGGCACGGAAATGCAGCAGGAAACCACCTTGGTTTCTGATTTCTGGTCCTGAATGCCCATCGGTTTGCCCATGAAGGGGCAATGCAGGGGCCATTCCCGCTCGGCCGCACGCGCGCGCCGACCGGATCTTTCTTCGCGGGAATCGGACACCTATGAACAAGGGGAGCGATCATGGCGGTAGCAATAATCATGGAGTTCGATGGTTCAACGCTCGAACAATATGACGAGATCAATAAGAGAATGGGGCTAACCCCGGGAGGCCCTGGACCGGAGGGATCCATTTCCCACTGGGCCACAGCAACCGATAACGGCTTCCAGGTGACAGATGTATGGGAAAGCCGTGAGCAGTTCGATGCATTCGCCCGGGACACGATGGGGCCGCTGAGTATGGAACTGGGATTCGCCGCGCCACCAAAGATGACCTACTGCGACGTGCACAACTACTTCACGCCCAACGCCGGAATCTGAAATCTCTAGACCTCCCGTTGTTGGAACCCTAGCCGGCGGTCTCCTCGTGGGCCCTGACGACGAATTGTTCCACCCGCCGGTCCGGTACCAGCCAGATGAGCGCCACGACGGTGAAGGCTGCGACTCCCAGCAGCGGCTGGACGAAGGTAAGGGCGATTCCGGTGAGGTAGATCAGCGGTGAGGCCTTGCCCTTCCAGTCTTTCCCGACTGCCCGGGCGAGGGCGCCGTCCCTGCCCTGCACCGCGATCAGCCGCCGTTCCAGGATGAAGTAGGCGATCGCGGCGCACAGCAAGTTGATCCCGTACAGCAGCACGGGCACCTGGAGGAAGCCGGACTCATCCATCCACCGCGTGGTGAACGGGAACAGCGACAGCCAGAACAGCAGGTGCAGGTTGGCCCAGAGGATGGCGCCGTTTACCCGGCTGGCGAGGTGGATCATGTGGTGGTGGTTGTTCCAGTAGATCCCCACGTACACGAAGCTCAGGAGGTAGGTGAAAAGCGTGGGCAGGATGGCGGCGACGCCGGCCCACGTGGGTTCCTCCGGCGTGTGCAGTTCCAGCACCATGATGGTGATGATGATCGCCAGTACGCCGTCGCTGAAGGCTTCGAGCCGGTTCTTGTTCACCCGAATATTCTGCCCTCAAAGTCCTTCGGCCGGGACGTCAAGCGAGGGGACATCAGACGACAGTGACCGTCCCTGCATCGCCGTCCACGGTCACCTTCGGGGCGTCGGCCAGCCGTTGCGTCGCCACTCCCGTTCCCAGGACTGCGGGAATGCCATACTCGCGGGCCACGATGGAGCTGTGACTCAGCGGTCCGCCCACATCCGTCACCACCGCGGACGCCATGGCGAACAACGGTGTCCACGCGGGAGTGGTCATGCGGGCCACCAGTACCTCGCCGGGCTGCATCCGGCCGAAGTCCTCCGGACCCCGCAGGACCCGGGCCGGCGCGGTCACCCGGCCGGCGCTCGCGCCCGTCCCCTTGATCACGTCCCCGGCCTGCTGCTGCGGGCCTCCCGGCATCATCGAACCGAACGCCTTTTCCATCCAAGCCTTCTGCGGCAGCATCTGCGGAGCCGCGGCCTTTGCCTGACCCCGCCACAGCATCCGGCGTTCCTCGACGGCGGCGGCCCGGACGGGACGGGACGCTCCGGCGAGGGCCACGCCGGCTTCCGGTTCCGCCAGCCCGAACTCCACCGCGCTCTGCAGCTCTGCGAACCGCAACCAGAACACGTCGTCCGCCGCAGCGATAACAGAAGAGGAGACCAGCCGGCGCCCCAGTTCCAGCAGCATCCGCCGCAGCAAGGGCCAGGCGAGTCCGACGTCGGTCAGCGCGTCTTCGCGGGCCGGCGCCGTCTCCTGCGCCCACTTCAGCAGACGGAAGAATAGTGCCCGCCGTCGGGGACCCAGCCGGCCGGCCACTTCACGGGTCAGCGACTCCCGCCGCTCGGTCAGCAGCCGCTGCCGCTCGTGCGGGTCGGTGCCCTGCCCGCGGAGGTAGAACTTCACCGTCTCCAGCTGCGCGGTCGGGTCGTCGGCGGGCACGGGGCTGGCGAAGTCCAGGTTGTAGACCGCGTGCCCGTAACGGGCCAGATGCTCCTGGAAGGTGAACCGCCATTCCTGCCAGATGGCGCCGTCCACCCCGGCCGGCGCGGAACCTGTGCGCAGGCACCCGGCGAGTTCCGCCGTCGTACTTTCCAGCAAAGCCTTCACCAGCGAGGGATCGCTGCGCGCCCACCCGGCCAGGTCGTACAGCGACTTTTCCGCGCGGATGGGTTCGCTGTCGAAGCCCAACAGGAACTCCTGGGCTGGGGGATCGCCCTCCCGCCGGACGGTTCTGTAGAAGCCGCGGAAGGCGAGTTCGCTCATGTCGGCCATCGGGATGACGGACTGAACCGCAGTGTAGTAGACGGTTCCCGCGTCCAGGAGGGCCTGCACGCCTGCCAGCAACCGCTCGCCCGGAAGCTCCGCCGGCGGTTTCACGGACCAGTCCTTGATGATCCGTTCGTAGCGTGGATGCGAGTAGTCGCGCCAGCCGTTGATGCCCATGTGCGCCTCGCCGCCGAACAGCGCGCGCATCGCAGGGACCGTCCGGGCCGTCATCCGCAGCATGGGCCAGGTGCGGTAGTAGTAATAGGCATAGCCGTTGACGGTGGGGAAGCGGACGTCGCCCTCGCGCAGGGAGTGCTGGCCCAGCGCGTCGTTCATCAGGGCGGAGATGGAGCGGGACACCGAGCCGTCGACGAGGTCGGCGAAGAGCGGGGAGAGCGGCTCCGGCATCTGCTCCACGATGCTCGCCCGGAAGTAAAGGCCCTTGGGGTAGGGGACGGGCCATTCGGTGGGGACGTCCGCGGCGGGTTCGGGGAGCGCGGTGATGGGCCGGGACTGGAGGAGGAAGAACTGGCCGTCGGCGCGCGCCCATTCGATGTCCTGCGGCGCGCCGAAGTGGTCGGCGATCCTTTGCCCGTAGCCGGCAAGCTCGGTAGCTGCCTGGTCATCCAGGACAGGCGCACGACGGCGGGCTTCCGCCACCTTTTGCTCCGACGTTCCGTTTTCCGTCAGAACGGTCATGAGTTCCTTGTCGGCCGTCTGCCGGGTGAGGACCTTCCCGGTGGCGGCGTCCACGGTCAGGTCGTCGGTGGTGACCGCCCCGCTGACCACGGCCTCACCCAGGCCCCAGGCTGCGCTGATCACCGTCTGGTCGCGCCGGCCGTTGGCGGGGTTGGCGGTGAACATCACCCCGGCTGCCTGGGCCTCCACCATTTGCTGGACCACGACGGCGAGGCGCACCTGGTCCGGCAGCACGCCTTCCCGGGCGCGGTAGGACATGGCGCGGGCCGTCCAGAGCGAGGCCCAGCAGTTGATGACGGCTGTGCTTAGCGCTTTGAGGCCGCGGACGTTCAGGAAGGTTTCCTGCTGGCCGGCGAAGCTGGCGGAGGCGAGGTCCTCGGCGGTGGCGGAGGAGCGGACGGACACCGCCGTGTTTCCACCGCCGAGGAGTTGGTAGGCGTCCTTCAGTTCGGCTTCGATGGCCGGGGGCATGACGCCTTTGGTAAACAGGGTCCGGATCAGTGCGGAGGCGTGCTCATAGTCCTCCGGTGATGCGTCGGACGGGAGAGCGGCCAACTCCTGGATGGCTGAGTCGAGGTTGTTTTCCGTGACGAATTCGGCGTACGCGTCCGTGGTGAGGACGAACCCCGGCGGGACCGGAAGCCCGGCCTGGATGAGGCCGCTGAGCCCCACGGCCTTGCCGCCGGCGGTGGCGATGTCGCCGCGCCGCACGTCGCCTAAGCCGTTGACGTATGTCATGACGCTCCCGCCTTGCCGCCCGCCGCCGTCGTCCGCTTCCACAGCACGAACGCGAGGATTGCCACCCACAGAAGGAATGCCCCGATGCTGATGCGCTCGCTGATGCCGAGTACCAGGTTCGGTCCCGGGGCTGCCATGAACGCGATGATGCCCAGGAGCGCGGAGGCGGCGAGCGAGACGATGGAGTAGACGCGCATCCCGCTGTGGAACCCTGCCGCGACGAAGCACATGGCGGCGACCATGAGGGCGAGCTGGATGTTGGTGACCACGATGTGCATGGGGATGGAGGAGTCGTCGCCGATCCGGAGCGGGAAGATGGCGCCCATGATGTTCCACAGCCCGTAGGCGATGAGCAGTCCGGCGCCGATGCGGAGGGCTCGGCTGCCGCGGACCGAAAGCCAGGCGCCCACGCCGAAGGCCGTGAACACCACCGTGTAGAGCCAGGTGAACGGGGCCGTGACGCTGTAGCCGGGGGAGCCGACGGCAAAGAGTTCGCTCACCATCTGTTCGGTGCGGCGGTACCCGGCCCACTGGGATGCCGCGATGCCGTCGGTGAACACCACGTAGAGCAACGAGGACAGCGGCCCGGCGGCGAGGAGGCCGGTTAGCAGAGCGTCGCTGTGCTGGCCTTCGAGCGCCGGCGCCCGACGGCGGCGGGGGAGCCGTCCTCCGGCAACAGACATGATCGGAAGTCCTTTGAGCCCGCGCTCAAGAAAGCGGATCAGCGCCGGGCACGCGGGCGAAAGCCCCGACGCCTACCTGTTCCAGCGTCGGTCCCGGCCCCGGTCCCTTGCTAGGGCCGAACGGCCTTGGCTGCCTGCAACAGTGGGTGGCACAAACAGGGGAAGCCCCACCAGCAATACTGATGGGGCGGCCGTGTGGGTTGCACACACAAAACCTGCAGGTACCTTCGCGATCTCGCTAAGAGAAGGCTCGGACATTCGCATGTCCTGAACAACCCGGCGTCATCTGATGGTTACCTGCAGGCGCTTTAAGTTTAGGACCGGACCTTCCGGTCGAAACAGGGCTTAAGTCCCGTCCCGGAGCGAGACCCAGCAGTTCCGGACGGCCTGCACGACGGCGTCGGGTCCCGCGAGGTCCATGAACGAGTCCTGCTGTCCGGCGAAGCTGGCGAAAGGGAGATTCTCGGAGGTGGCGGAAGACCGCCCCGCCGCCGGCCCGCCGCCCATTGCGGCGTAGGCGTCCCGGACGGCGGGGTCGACCTCGTGCGGAACCGGCGCTGCCTGCATCGTCTCCCGGGCCGGCCGCGCGAGCTGGTTGCGTTCTTCGTCTGGGAGTCCGCTGCCGCCGTCGTGCGTTTCTTCCTGGCATCGGCAACAAGGCCTGTTCCGGCTCCACCCTGTCCACGTACGGGAGTTGTGGAAGCCATGCCCTGCCCTCAGCCGTTGCCCGTTCCGTCTCCGCTGTCCTCCCACATGACGTCCAGGTTGTGGAAGGTCACCGGCCCGTCGCACAATGCGGCCATCTTGGCGGCGAACTCGGACGTTTCCGGCCGGCCGGAATTCTCCATGGCGGAGTCGAAGGAATCGAAGTCGACGATGGTGAAGTAGTGCCCTGGATGGTCCCGGTCCGCCGTGGCGACGATGCGGCGGAACGTGGGCGCCGTGCTCCCCTCGGTTCGTGAGGGGCGGCCCAGCTCTTCGATCTCCTTGATGCGGGAGGACGTGAATTCGATGATCTGCACAAACCCGGCCATGACAACTCCTCGACGGCAGTGAACGATGATGCGGGTCAGGCTAGCCCTGACGGCAGGTGGGGGACAGGGGAGAAGTGCCCTACTTTATGCGGTGCTTCAGCGGGGGAGAACATTGGGTATTCCGGCGTATTGACTGCCCCTAGGCGCCGGAATAGCTTCAGCGGTGTCGGGGCCACCCGCCCCGTTGCCAGGGAGGGAAAGACCATGCCGAAGTATCTGTTTGAAGCAACGTACGTGGGCCAAGGCATCAAGGGGCTCATGCAGGAGGGCGGCACTGCACGGCGGGATGCGCTGGCGGAGGCCCTGAAATCCGTGGGCGGAACGCTGGACAGTTTCTACTACGCCTTTGGGTACTACGACGTCCTGGGCGTCTTCGACGCACCGGACGATGCAAGCGCTGCAGCGCTGTCGCTGCTGATCAACTCGACGGGAAACGTCAACGTCCGGCTGAAGCCGCTCCTCACGTTGGAGGACCTGGACGAAGCCGTGAAGAAGACGCCGTCATACCGGGCCCCCGGACAGTAGGGGAGTAAGGCGCCTTCGCCCGCGCACCGCCGTCGTGAATTACGACGGCGGTGCGTTGGCTTTGGCGCGGAAGCTCCGTGACCGTATGGAGGGGCTAAGCCACCGGAACCAGTCCAGCGGCAACCACAGGGTCCAACGCCACCGAGGGGAGAACTGGAACGTCCAGCCTGGAGCGCAGGTAGGATCGGAGCATTGCCGAGGGGGATCGGCGCCAATTTGGGGGAAATTTCATGACATCCACACCGTCACACGTGCGCGCCGTGCTGCTGCTGACTGCCCGCCGGGCACTGCTGGCCAGCGCCGCGCTCGTCCTGGCCAAAGCCGTAGCTGCTGTCCCTGCCTCCGCCGGCGATACCCGGACTATCAGCGTTTCAGGCGAGCCGGTGGGCGTTGCTTCCGGACCTGACGGCATCATGTATGTCAGCGATTACCGGTACGACGGCGGCGTGAGCGTCTACAAGCCGGGGGAGACCGCGCCGTCCCGCACCATCAAGACCGGGACCTCTCCCACCTCCGTGGCCGTGACACCGAACGGGACCCTTTACGTTGCGCAATACGACGGCGCGCAGTCCGGGATCGGGATGGTGGCCCCGGGCGCGGACGAGGCCTCCCTGGTCCTGAAGGTGTCCCGCGGAACGCATTGGCTGACGGTGGGTCCGGAGGGATCGCTCTATGTGGTCAACCCGGAAGAGAATTCGGTGTCCGTGGTGGAGCAGGGCAACGCGTGGGTGCAACGGACCATCCAGGCTGGGCCATATCCGGTGCGGTTTGCCTTGGGTAATGACGGAACGGCATACGCTGCCAACGAGCTTGCCGGCACTGTTAGCGTCATTCCCGCCGGTGCGCCGTCGCCGTCGCAC
Source organism: Arthrobacter sp. SLBN-83 (assembly GCF_006715285.1). Lineage (NCBI taxonomy): Bacteria > Bacillati > Actinomycetota > Actinomycetes > Micrococcales > Micrococcaceae > Arthrobacter > Arthrobacter sp. SLBN-83. The sequence goes on along the minus strand of NZ_VFMX01000001.1, from coordinate 311,131 downwards.
ACCGTGGACGTGGGATTGCAGGGCCATCCGCACGGGATTGCCGTGGCGCCGGACGGAACCGTCTACGTGGCCAACATCAAGACCAACGACGTTGCGGTGATCGAGCCCGGCGGCACCGCGGTGGCGCGGCGGATTCCGGTGGGCGAGGCGCCGCAGGAGGTGCTGGCCGCCGCAGACGGGACGGTCTACGTGACCAACGGCCTGGGCGATTCAGTCTCGGTAATCCGGCCCGGCGCGGCAGTTAAGACCGTCGCGGTGGGTGACGATCCCGGGCGCCTTGCCGAGCGGGCGGACGGGTCCGTGGTGGTGGTGAACAGGCACAGCAAGTCACTGACAGTGCTCGACGGCGGGAAGGCCACTCCTGCACCGGCAGTTGCGCAAGGTGGTGGAGACGCGGAAGTAGGAGCCGACGCCGATGCTTCAGATAGTGCCGTCGTCGCCGAAGGCTCCTTTGACGTTGCACTTCCGGCCGTTGCAGCTGGGTCAGGCGGTCTGCTTCTGGTCGGCGCTGCCTTCCTGGTCGTTGTTCTGCGCCGCCGGAGGAAGGCCGCCGGGGCTGGGGCGGATCAGGCTTGGGTGCTGGACTGATGCTCCGTAGGGCAACGGCGTAGGCAATGACTTATACGGCGAAGGCTCCGTCCCATGGGACGGAGCCTTCGTTGTTCAGCTACCGGATCAGGATGCCTGGTCGACGGAAACCACGATCTTGCCCCGGGTATGGCCTTCCATGTTGGATCGGAAGGCATCCGCGGCTTTGTCCAGGGGGAAGACCTCGGCAACCTCAACGCGGAGCTTGCCGCTGTCCGCCATGTCGGCGAGTGCCTGCAGGTCGGAGCCCACGGGGGTGACCCACATCCACTGGCCGCCGTGCTCTTCCACGTCGCTGTCGGCGATGGAAGCGTGGCGTCCGTTTTCAGCCAAGACCGCCAGTGTGGCTTCAAGGTTCCCGCCCACGAAGTCGGCAACAACTTCCACGCCGCCGGGGCGCAGCGCGCGTACGCGGTCCGCGAGGCCGTCACCGTAAGCGACCGGCTCGGCGCTGAGGGCGCGGAGGAATTCATGGTTCTTCTCCGAGGCGGTGGCGATGACGCTGGCGCCCATGGCCACCGCTATCTGGATGCCAAGAGAACCAACGCCTCCGGAACCGCCGTGGATCAGCACGGTTTCGCCGGACTTCAGGCCCAGCCGGTTGAGCACCTGGTAGGCGGTGAGGCCGGCCAGCGGCAGGCCGGCGGCTTCGTTCCAATCAAGCGCGGCGGGCTTTTTCGCCAGGACCCGCTCCGGCAGGGCGATGTATTCGGCAAAGCTTCCGCCGTGGACGTAGTCCTTGCGGCCGTAGGCGATAACCTCGTCGCCGGGCTGGAACTGCCGGGAGTCGATTCCCACAGATTCCACAACGCCTGCCACGTCCCAGCCAGGAACGGCGGGAAACTGCAGGTCCATGACCTGGTCCAGTCCGCCCGCCATGATCTTCCAGTCAACAGGGTTCACTGCGGCTGCCTTGACCTTGACCAGGACCATGCCGGGCCCGACCTTCGGCATCGGCTGCTCGCCGTACTTGAGGACGTCAGGGTTTCCGTATTCGCTGTAAGTGATTGCCTTCATGGTTGCGACAACGGCGTGGCCAAGCTGGGCTATTCCGGATCCGGCAGTGAAGTGGCGTATCGCACGGGCTGGCAGGCCGGCACCCCTCGGGGCGATGGCTTGCTTCTTGCTTTGGGTCCACTTCAATGACGTGAGCTGCACCTACCTCCGCTCACCAGGAGATGGCACTTAGTGCCGCCCACGACTTGTTCCGGCGCCCCGCAAGACCGCGGCGTCGACAAGGCATCCTCCATGCTGACAGCCACGAACCGAGTTCCCGTTCCGGGCGCTGCCCGGGCTACCAAGTTCTTTTTCCTTCGGGCCCGAAGCTTTCCCTGAAGATGTTTCTCCCTACTTCAGGGTCGCGGACCAATTTCCGTCCGCCGTGATGGTGTAAACGCCAGGGGCCCACACTACCGTCCCACTGTAGGGGCCTATCTCGTTGACAAGCAGGTCGGCTCGGCTGCCGTAGGAGTGCACAGCGATATTCGAGGATCCGTCATGAGTGAAAACGGCAGCCTTGGCCGGACCGGTGTAAACAAGGACATCGTCGCCTGTGCCTGTCATTGGCGTTGTGCCGTCGAGCTTCCTTACGCTTTTCAAGGAAACGAGCTTTACTGTCCAAGCGCCATCGGCGGTGATCTTGAATGCTGTCGTCTCACCGTTGCGACTGCTGCCATCGAACAAAACGGTTCCACTGTAGTTGCCAATTTCGTTTACAAGCAGATCCGTAGACTCCAGTTTGGCGTCTAGCGTGTGCACTGCGAAGTTGCTTCGCCCAGTGTGCTGGATAAAAGCGACTTCCGGCCCAGTGCTGTGCTTGGTGATGTTGAGAACGTCGTCCCCAACCCCGGAATACTCCTTGGGTGCAGCAGCAGCCTCTGCGGCAGCCTTTGCCGCCGCCTCGTCGGCTGTCTTCTTTGCCGCTGCGTCAGCGGCCGCTTTTTTGGCGGCTTCTTTCTTATTCTTTTCGTCGCCGTAAGCTTCCGCCTGAGCAGGGCACGCATTGATGATCTTCGTTCCGGCAGCCTTGAAGGGGTCGGCGTCAATGCTTACTTTGGTGGTCTCGGCTGTTCCGAAGTCGCTCAGGGTTTTTGCCATGTCCAAGATGAGCGGCTTCAACTCGTCGTTTGCTGTGTCAGCTACGTACTCTAGGTCGCTGGCAAAGATTTTAGCTTTAGTCTGGTCGCTTTTAGTGACCGGATCGGGCAAATTGGTCAGAAAAGCCACTGCTCCGAACATGCGGCCTTCGTCGCCCTTGTCGAAGAGCTGATCGCATGTCTGTTTCACAGTAAAAACGGCCTTGGCGGTGGCGGATGCCGAGGCGCCCCCGGCGTCCGGCGATGCTCCGCCGCAGCCCGAAAGAGTAACTGCGGTTGCAACAGCTACAACAGATAAAAGCTTGTTCAATTGGTCCCCATTAATTCGATAAAATACTGCCGAATCGTACGCGATGACACCGCATGTCACTTGCAGGGCATGTCACGATCCAATGGAATTCTCAGTCCCGAGTTTTTCGCTGAACGCAGCCGCGTGAGAGGGCGGCCAGTATGGTTCCCGTCATTTTGCATGGCGAGGGCACCCAGAGGGTGTGCGCTCAGCTGTGCAAGGAACCCGTCAAGTGGGTTGTGAGCAACTCCGCTGCTCTTAATAACTATGGCTGGCACAACTCACGGATATTTGGTCAACAAAAGAACGTCGAGGTAGCTGCCTACCTCGACGTTCCTGTGGAATCACTTGCTACTTTGCGCTGGAGTTTCCGGAGCAGGAAGCCATGGCAGCCGTGCCAGAGCCGCTGTTCTTGGAGACGCTCGCACCATCAACCAGAATCTCGCAGGTAACAGAAGTGGCAGCGCTGAAGTCTCCAGTAACACTGAGCGTGCTGAAGCTGATGCCCTTCGCGGTCACGTCTTTCTTCCAGTTGGCCGTAATGTCCTCGTTTGAGGATCCATCGCCATTCCAGTACGTGACCTTCGCAGGGCCCGTAGTGGTCACGACGTACTCGATCTTGTGTTCCTTGTTCAGTGCGTCATTAACGCCATTTGCGGCTGCAGCGACCATCGACGTGACAATGATGGCAATGATGACTGCGACCGCACCCAGGACAAGGCCAGTGATGGAAGTGCCCTTTTTAGTGAATTTCCGCGTCAGGCCAATACCGCCAAAGATGATGGCAAGCGGGCCAAGAATGAATGCAACGAATCCCAGGATAGGAATGATTGCGAAAACGACGGCGACAATGCCGAGAACCAGGGCCGTGGTCCCAAATCCGTTACCCTTCTGCGGCTGGTAGTTGCCCTGCGCGGAAGATCCTTGGGCAAGGGGAGGGGAGTACGGTTCACTCATGACTGTCCTTTGTGTGATGCGGTCTAAATAATGCCGCTGTTAACCAGTTCAGGTGGAGTGACAAGTTGGGCTCGTTCCCCCAAGCAACGGCGATCTAAGTGTATGCGGATTTTGAACGTACGGCATGCTTTTTCACTAGCTTATGGAATTGTGTCGAATCGACCATTTGAAAATAGGTGCGACGGTAGCGCAGTTGATTCAATCCTGCGGTAAACCTGTGCCGAGACTTATCCAAAGTTGAGGTAAGGGACGCTATACTCTCCGGACGGATTGGTAGTTCATTCCGTTTTCCAGGGGGAGATTTGAAAGTTTATAACTCGCCGGACAACTGGCCTCGACCGCCAGCTGGCTGGCAGCCACACGAGGGCTGGCATCCGGATCCTGCGTGGGGTCCCGCTCCTCCCGGACATGAATTTTGGGTTGACATCCCCGCGGCGCCTTTTTCTTCGGAACCTCGTGATCAGGCGCTCACAACCACAGCACTCGTACTGGCCGCTGTGGCAATCGTGTTGTGTTGGATTCCGCTTCTCAATTTGCTGGCTTTCCTCCTGGGCATCAGTGCTGTTGTCCTGGGAGTTATCGCCTTGGTTGCTGGCCGACGAGCCGACATGTGGATGCGCGGTGGGACCGTAACCGCCCTCGTTATGGGTGCGTTATCCGTCGTTGGCGTTATTTTGTTTCAAGCCGCATATTCGTCGGGGCCAAAGGAAAGCACCAATCCACGCGGTGTTTCGGCCGCCGCGGAGGCATCGATTCCGTCGCCTAGCCAAACACCGACTGTAGCTCGCAGCCCCGAGGCCGCGGAGGGGTCCGCTGAAAATCCCCGTCCGGTTGGCGCCGCAGCCGTTGTAGGAAACGAGTATCAAGTTCAAGTTGCTAGCGTGAAGCTAGATGCCACTGAAGAGGTAGTCGCCAACAACATGTTCAACAAGCCTCCGAAGGGGAGGTATATCCTCGTCGATCTCGCGGTCACCTACGCAGGGGCAAAAGAGGGAAATCCCTGGCTGGATTTGTCGCCGACGTTTGTAGGCACAGACGCGAGGCAATACGATGCCAGCGCGTGCGGAGCCTCTCTCGACAATGGGGCAATGAATGTTCCAACCCTTGAAAAGGGCGGTCAGGCGAACTATCAGGTTTGCATGGACGTGCCCACCGGGGCGATTGAGGGCGGCAAAATCTTCATCCAAAAGAGCTTTTCCACGAATAGCAAGTCCAGAGTTTACTGGGGACTGAGATAGCACAATGATGGGGGACCAATGACTGAGAACATCCCGCCGATTCCGCCGGCTCCCAGGCCCGGCCCGAGCTACCCTTCGCATGCGCCCTCTGGCTCCTTTCGAAGCAAGGAGCAGGCCTATGGGACGCCGCAGTCCCTAAACCAGTCGCCGCCGGTTCTTAGTGGCCACCAGCCCGAATATTCGCATTCCCCGCACGGCCAGGCGCCGCTCCAGTATGCGTCGCAGTGGTACCCGGCGGCACCACAGAGCAAGTCCTCGGGCTTGCGGGTCTCCGCCGGCATAGTCGACATCGTGCTTGGAGCATTCCTCCTGTTCGCGTCCATGGCGGGATTCGCCTCCAACGCGATCGCTGGCCTCCTCCTGCTGGTGGCTGCGCTGGGCAACGTCACCACAGGAATCGTGCTCTTGGCCAGCCAGCGCAGCCGGACCCGCGGTGCGCCGATCACGACAATCAGCTTCGCGGGATTCGCCCTGCTGGTGGCCCTTCTGGCGGTGCCGTTTCTCGGCGGGGCTGTGCTCTTCTTCGGGGTCCTTTTGGCGGCTCCGGTCGTAATTCTCCTGAGCCTTGGGCTCGCCCGGGAGAAGAACGGCGCATAATCAGTGTGGTTAGGAAGGTCCGAACCATCGGGTTCGGGCCTTCGCCGTGCCGCGATGGCTGGAGCGACAGAAGAGTCACTGCTCGATCAGGCCGTTCCTCACCGCGAACAAGGTTGCACCCACCCGGTTGGTTGCACCGATCTTGGCGTAGATGTGCTCCACGTGGTTGCGGACGGTCTTGCGTGAGAGGAACAAGCTGCCGGCTATCTCGGCCGGGGCCATTCCGCGGCAGAGCATGCCGAGGATCTCCATCTCCCTTGGGGTGAGCCCAGCCGGAGCGGCGGGCCGGTGATGCGGTTGCTGGCCGACCGCCGTGAGTACGGAGTCCGCAGCCTCGTGGCTGATCCGCCCAGCTGTAACTTCATGCCGCAGCCTGGCAGCTGCACCGGCTGGCGTCAACGCGGCCCGGTGCGGACGGGGCTCCAGGGAGGAATGGTAGGAGTCCGCGGCCGCCAGGATCCGCTGCTTGATCCCCAACTCGGCTCCACCAATCCCGCGTGGGTAGCCGGACCCGTCCAGCAGCTCGTGGTGCAGGCCGGTCAGGGCAGCTTCGCCCTTCAGGCCCGGCACTCGGCTGAGGATGCGTTCTCCCAGGTACGGATGCATGTGAATACGTTCCAAGTCCGACTGGGAGAGCGGCTCTTTCTTGTCCCACACCTGGTTGGATACTCCCAGCCGGCCCAGGTCGTGAACCCATCCGGCACGGCGGAGCTCAGTCACGTCGTCGGCCGGCAGCCCGTGCTCCTCGCCCGCGGCGGCTGCGAGGGCGGCCACGGCGCGGGAGTGCCCGGCGGTGTAGGGAGATTTGAGGTCGGCGAAGTCACCCACGGCGCACAGCACCGCGTCCAGCTGGGTTCCGGACAGGGGAGCGTCGTTGGGAGCCAGGTCAAGTGCCGCCTGCCAGCAGTCGACGTCGAGCAGTCCTTCGGTGAGCGCTTCAGCCTGTTCGATGAACAGCCCGGCCAGGGCCGGATCGAACTGGGTGCCGCGGCGCGCCCGCACCATCGCCACCGCACCCGCCACGCCCTCCTGCCGCAGGAACACCTCCGCCGTATCCGCGAGGTGCATGATCCGCATTTCCAGTGGAATGTCCTGCCCAGCGACGCCCTCCGGCAGGCCCTTGCCGTCCCACCGCTCAAAGGTGTGGGCAAGCAGTCCCGCCACGCCGCCGTCGAGCCCTACATTGTTGGCCAGCACCCCGGCGGAGGTGCAGTTCGAGGCAATCATGTTCCGCACCGCAGCGCCGCCCGTCGCCGCGAAACGCGTCCAATACGCAACGCGGGCGAGTGGCGGCAGGCCCGCGCCGGCATGGCTGAACATGCCGGCGTACATGGGCAGTCCGTGCTGGTCGCGGTTGTAGTAATCGGCGCGGAAGGCGATATCGTCCGTGAACAGCGCCGCCAGTTCAAAGGAATCCGCGTGGCAGCCGATCCACGCCACCTGGTTGGCGTAGTAGAGCCTGCCCTGGCCGGCGGCGTCGACGCCCGCGGCCTCGGCGATCCGCAACGCCAGCAGGCAGGACCGCAGCATGTGCTCCATCGGCTGCCCGAGGCCCAGGTCAATGGCGAGCGACAGCGCAGCCAGGACTTCACTGCGTCGGGGTCCAGCCGGTGGCTGCTTCACACGTGCCATTCTAGGGACGCCATCACCTCCGACAGTAGGGGTCGGCGGGCCGGAGGGACTGGCCCGCCGCCGTTACGCTGCCTGTTTCTTCCCGGCTCGTGGGCCGGCGGATTCGCGGTTGCCGGGCTGGGCTGTGGACGGGAACCTGACGCCCACCCGTGCTCCGAACAGTCCGCGCTGCGGAAGCCAGAAGTCCGCCAGGTGGTCCTGCACCTCCAGCGGGCCGGGCTGTCCGGCGTCCTCGCCCATGATGGTGGCCTGGGAGCCCGTGACCAGCCACAGTTGCCGGGGCTGGGCCTGGAATGTCTGCCCGTTGGGCACCACGCCGGAGACCTTCATTTTGCCCGCGTTCATCAGCGGCCCGGCGAATGCTCCCATGGCGCGGAGCACCAGCTCGTTGCGCCACAGGCTCTCGGGCATCCGGACGGCCATGGCGGTCAGCATCGACGTCGCTGGGGAGGTGCCCAGCTGCAGGTGCCAGTCAACGATGCCCGGGACCGTGATCAGGGCGGTGAACGGTCCGCTCCACCGGATGTCGACGTCGGTCTCCACCGTATGCTGCACGGCCGCCCCGAAGTAGCGTGCGCAGCTGAACTCCGGCGCCGTGTTGGCGTAAATGGTCCACTCGCCGCCGGGCGTGCGGTGCCCGACGGAGCGGTAACCGGGGCCAACAGAGCTCACCGGGAAATCCCGGAACGCCAGGTAATGGCCGCTGCTGAAAGGTAATCCCAGGACGGCGTAGCCGGCGAAATGCTCCGCTGCGTCCTCCGGAAGTTCGGCAAGTGTCGGCGTTGCCTGTGCTGATGATTGCGGCTGGTAGGTGGTCATGGCCGCCTCCTTTTCTCTATGCGATGAGATTAGGACCGGGCCGCAGCAGGGGCATGGGGCAAGTGCCCCATTTATGACCGGCTTTACGCGGCGTCGTCGGCGTCGAGCCACTCCAGAAATGTCTGGCGTCCGACGGCGGAGCCCGGCGCCGGGATCAGCGCGCCTTTACGCCAGGCCTTGCCTATGGGACCGGGAACGTGCAGGGGCACGATCCGTTTCTTCTGCTGCGTCTTGGCCAGATAGGCCGCGACCAGGCCTTTAAGCTGTTCGGGCCGCGGGCCACCGAGGTCCGGAATGCGTCCCTTCGGTCCGGCCTCGGCCGCATCCACCAGGGCCCCGGCCACCTCCTTTGCCGACACCGGCTGGGTGAACATCGTGGGTACGAGGACCAACGGGCCCACCGAGGCGGCCTTGACAGACATCGGCACGAACTCGTGGAACTGGGTGGACCGGAGCAGGGTCCAGGGAATGCCGCCGTGCCTGACTTCGTCCTCCTGCACCAGCTTCCCGGCATATAGTCCCGAGTTCGCGTTGTCGATGCCCACGATGGACAGCGCCACGTGGTGCTTGACGCCGGCCTTCTTCTCGGCCGCCAGCAGGTTCTGGGTGGCGTTGGTGAAGAAATCCACGGCTTTCTTGGTGGACATGGTTTCGATGCCGGCGACGTCGATGACGGTTTCGACATTCTGGAGTGCCTGGTCGAGGCCGCGCCCGTTAACGAGGTCCACTCCTTCGGCCCGGCTCAGGCTCACCACGTGGTGCCCCCGTTCCCTGGCGATGGCCACAACGTGGCGGCCTACTGTACCGGTTCCCCCTGCAACGGCAATCCTCATGGAAGAAATCCTAGGCCCGTCCTACGACAAGACCAGAGCAGGGGCGCGCCTGCACGAATAATCAGGTTGCCTTCGCCGTTGGTTCTTCTTCGTAGTTGTCACCTGGAATTGCGTCCAGTCGAGAAATCATCTGGGATTCAATAGTGCCAATTTCTAGTGCCGTAACGACGACGTTGACTGAGCTGAAGCGCTTTTGGAATCCCTTCACAACAAGCGCGACGACGGCAACAAGTCCAAGGTATCCAGCCCAAGGCCACAGCAGTAATGGCTTGTCCATCCCGAGTGTCACGAATTGAAGCGAGAGGACGGCAAGTGGGGGAGCGATACTGAGTCGAAACTCTGACTCTGACTTGTCTCGGTCATAGCTTCCGAACAGAAGTGCGTTCTTATCTTGAAGCTTGATGGCCAGGGACGGAACCGACGCGATGACCTCTTCGACCATCCGATCCTTCAGCTCGTTGAGCGAATACTCACGATACGCATGGTTCATAGCTCGCTCATCGTAGTCGTGGTCCATGCGGAACTCGTTGTAATGCTCCTCGGAAGGGAGCAGCTCATCGAGCTTGAACTCTTGCTGGATCTTGTAACCGCTTGCCTGACGTATTCGTGCTCTATGGAACGCGGACTCGACGTGGGTCTCGATGATCGATCGGTCACTCTTCGAAACGTAGGGAAGCTTGAGCTTTGGCCAAAGGCGGACAGTGGAACCTGGCTTGATGTCCACCATAACGAGCATGCCGATGACGTAAGCCAGGAAACTCAAAATCGCCACATAGACCGTCGGAGTAAAGAATTCTCCAAGGGCGTTGATGGCACCCATGAGGCCGTCCTTGGCGTTCTTATCAGGCAAAGGCCTGTCGACGGACATCCAGAGGACCACCAACCACAGGTAGCCGGTGACAAGGGGCGTCCGGAAGTCCCTGAACCCCGGCAAAAGTTGTGCGAGCAAAGATCCCCCTACTAAACGAAAAGGCGCCTTCGTAGCCTAACTGCACTATCAAGTGGGACGAGAACACGCGCGTGCTTCAGCCGTACAAGGTGCTCGATGACACGACGGGTAGCTGTCTAAGTGTCGCTAGGACCAGCAGTGACGGAAGATCTCTGGTAGTGGCCAGCTACCCCGCCACTGCGGTCCTCGCTGCTCGTGTCGCCGCCATCCACTCTGTCAGCCAGGGAGCCCGGACAGCGGACGAGATCCGGCAGTCGGCGACGAACGTCCCACGGGCTCCGGCATCGATCCAGTCCTGAAGCGCCGACAGATCAGAAAGCGTGCGGATGACGGCAGACTCAGCGCCCAAAGCCAGGGCGACCCCGCTGAAGTCCACCTCGGGAATCAGCATCGGTTTCTCATTCAGGCCTTGGGAACCGTACTGATGGATCTCGGCACCGTAGGCGGCGTCGTTGTAGATCACCACGATCGCGCTGCGGGCGGCAGCGATCAGCGATTCCAAGTCGGACAGGCCCATCAGGAAGCCGCCGTCGCCGGAGGCCAGCACCAGGGTGCGGCCGTCCTCCACGGCACGGGCTGCCCCAACTGCACTCGCAAGCCCAAGCCCGATGGACTGGAACGCCGTCCCCACCATCACCAGGTCCTGCGGCCGCGGGATGTTCCAGTACATGGGCGCCCAGCCGATGAAGTGGCCGCCGTCCTGGACCACCGTGCGGCGCTCCGGCAGCACGGCGTCCAACGCGGCGGCGAGAGAACGCGGATCCAGCCGGCCGTCCACAGTCTCAGCGGTTCCAGCGGCATGCCCCGGTTTAGAGGCAAGACGCCGGACAGCCTCCGCCCGCCATGCGCCGGCAGCAGCCTGACCATCCAGCAGTGACAGAAGCCGCGCAGCAGCAACCTTCACATCCGCCTGAACAAACACATCCACCCGCGGATTCGTCGGCTCCACAGCAGTGTCGATCTGGATGACCGTGGCATTCGGGCCGAGCAGGTGCCCGAACCGCATGGTGAACGGGCTCAGGCTCGCCCCGGCCACCAGGACCACGTCGGCCTCGCCCATGAGGCCGGCCGCGGTGTCGGTGCCGAAACCGCCGGCCACGCCCAGGTACCCCTCGCCATTGAGGAGGTTGAGCGCCAGGGCGGTTCCGGCAGTCAGTGCGCCGAGCCGGTCGGCGAGTTCGCGGAGCGCCGGGCCGGCGCTGGCGAGGTGCGCACCCCGGCCGGCCAGGATCAGCGGCCGCCGTGCACCAGCCAAAAGGCGGGCCACCCGCGCAAGGTCCGTGCCGCCGTCGTCCGTCACCTCCAAAGCTGTCCGCTCCGGAAGGTCCTCGTCCGCAGCCTCCAGTGCGGCGAGATCGTAGGGGATCGCCAGCACGACGGCGGTGCGCCGGGTGAGTGCGTACTCCACCGCCTGCCGGGTGACGGCGCCCGCGGCATCGCGGGTGACGGTGAAAGTGGCAGCACCAAGGCCCGCGGCGATGGCGGTCTGGTCCACGTCCCAGGGCCGGGCGCCGCTGGTGGGGGCGTCGCCGGTGACCAGCACGACGGGGATCTGCGCCTGGACGGCCTCGGCCAGGGCGGTGAGCGCGTTGGTGTAGCCGGGGCCGTAGGTGGTGGTGCCTGCGGCGAGCCGTCCCGAGGTGCGGTAGTAGGCGTCGGCCGCGGCGATGGCGGCGCCCTCATGCCGCACCGGGGTGAAGCGCAGGCCCTGCTGCTCCGCGGCGTCCAGGAAGTAGACGTTGCCGTTGCCCATGACGCCGAAGACGTCGCTGACATAGCTGCTGAGAACCTGTGCCACGCGGCCGGAGACGGTAAGTGAAGTCATGCAGGAATCCTGCGGCCCGGTATCGAGATCGGCAACACACGGAAACGCGGTTGGGACTTTTGGCAGCAGCGAAGCAGGAGAACTGCCAATTCGCCCACTTGTGGCGCGCATCACCCTAAGTTAGCTTGAAGCGGCGGTCTCCTCCTTCGACAGCCGGCTGATCAGCCCGTCGTACCGGGGCGGCATGAGTTCCAGGATGGAGATGGCCGTGCTGGTCCGCTCGATTCCTTCGATCTCAAGGATCTCGTTGGTGATGCGGTAGAGGTCGGCGGTGCCGCGCGCCACCACCTTGGCCATGAGGTCCGCGTCGCCGGTGGTGGCATGCACCTCGATGACCTCCGGGATCGCGGCGAGCCCGTCCTCCACCGAGCCCGTCCGGGTCTGGCTGATCGACAGGGAGAGGAAGGCCATCAGTTCGTAGCCGAGCGCGGCAGGGTCCAGCCTGCGGCTGAAGGAGCGGAGCGCGCCGCTGCGCTCCAGCCGCGCCAGCCGGGCGTGGACAGTGTTGCGGGCGACGCCGAGCGTCCGGGAGAGTGCCAGGGCGCTGGCTTCGGGGTCCTTGTCCAAGGCAAGGATGATCCTGCCGTCGAGTGAATCGAGTGTCCGGGATGTTGTGATGGTCATATTTTCACCAGAGGTACTAGAAGTTGAGCAGAAGTCCCAAGCACAAAAGAGTATCTTGCATTGTGGTCCGGGTCACTTCCATGATCGGTCTCCATGACCCGTGAACAACTCCTGGCCGAACCCGAGACAGCGCTGCCCACCCTGCGCGCCGCGGTCACCGGCCTTCCGGCCTACGTCCCTGGCCGGCGCAGCCTCGGCGCGGACATCGCCGCCCTCGCCAGCAACGAAAGCCACTACGAGCCCCTGCCCGCTGCCACCGCCGCGGTGGCCGAGGCGGCCGGCAGGATGAACCGCTACCCGGACATGGCCGCCGTCGAACTCCGCGAACGGATCGCCCGGCACCTGGGCGTCACCGCGGACGAGGTGGCGGTGGGGCCCGGCAGCGTGGGCGTCCTGCAGCAGATCATCACCGGACTGTGCGACGCCGGGGATGAAGTGGTGTTCGCGTGGCGCTCCTTTGAGGCGTACCCCATCCTGGTGGAGCTGGCCGGCGCCCGGCCGGTCCGCGTCCCGCTGGATGACGCCGAGGGCCACGACCTTGACGCCATGGCCGCCGCCGTCACCGAGCGCACCAGGGTGATCCTGCTCTGCACCCCCAACAACCCCACCGGCGTGCCGATCAACCACGGCCGCCTCGAGGCCTTCCTGCAGTCCGTCGGCTCCGACATCCTGGTGGTGATCGACGAGGCCTACGTGGAGTACGCCGACGCCGGCAGCGGCCCCGACTCCCTGGCGCTCTACCGCAGGCACCCGAACGTCTGCATCCTGCGCACCTTCTCCAAGGCGTACGGGCTCGCCGGCCTGCGCGTCGGGTATGCCATTACGACGGCGGCAATCGCCGAGGGTCTGCGGCGCACCGCCCTGCCGTTCGCCGTGAGCGCGCTGGCGCAGAAGGCGGCCATCGCGTCGCTGGACGCGGGGGAGGAGATGGCAGCGAGGGTTTCCCTGGTGAAGCAGGAGCGTGCCCGGAGGGCGGCGGAGCTGGAGGCCCAGGGCTGGACGCTGCAGCCGAGCCAGGGTAACTTCCTCTGGATTCGCGCCGACGCCCCGCTTCTGGCCTTGCTCGTGGATGCGTTCGACGCCGCAGGCATCCTGGTCCGCGCGTACCAGGGCGACGGCCTGCGGATCACCGTGGCCGACCCTGCCTCCAACGACCGCGTGCTCAGGCTCCTCGCAGCATACGCGCCTCTGACAACTTCCTGACCTTTTCTCCTTCCGTTCCACCTAACAAGTAAGAGGAATCCCCATGGAACACCAGACAACGACGTCTGCCCGCGCGCTCGGCGCGGCCCTCAAACCCCGGCAGCTGACCATGATGGGCCTGGGCAGCGCCATCGGCGCGGGCCTGTTCATCGGCTCCGGTGCCGGCATCCAGGCCGCCGGTCCGGCGGTGCTGATCTCCTACCTTTTGGCCGGCACGCTCATCATCCTGGTGATGTGGGCGCTGGGCGAGATGGCCGCCGCCAACCCGGACAGCGGCGCCTTCTCCGTCTACACCGCCAAGGCCTACGGGCCGGTGGCCGGCGCCACGGTCGGCTGGCTCTGGTGGATCCAGCTCGTGGTGGTCATCGCCGCCGAGGCACTCGGTGCGGCCGGCCTGCTGGCCACCATCTTCCCGGCGCTGCCGGTGTGGCTGATGGCCTTCGTGTTCATCGTGGTGCTCACCGCCGTGAATCTCACCAGCGTGAAGAACTTTGGCGAGTTCGAGTTCTGGTTCGCGCTGCTGAAGGTAGCGGCGATCGTCGGGTTCCTCCTGGTGGGCTTCGCGCTGCTGTTCGGCTGGCTGCCGGGCGTGCGGTCGCCGGGCCTGGCCAACTTCATGGGGGAGGGCTTCGCGCCGAGCGGTTTTGCCGGGATTGCGACGGCGCTGTTCGTTGTGGCGTTTGCGTTCGGCGGCACCGAGATTGTGTCCGTGGCGGCGGCCGAGACGGCTGAGCCTGCACGCAGCGTGAAGAAGGCGGTCCGGACGGTTCTGTGGCGCATCCTGGTGTTCTACATTGGTGCCATCTTCGTCATCGCCGCGGTGGTTCCTGTGGGTTCGGCGGGGCTGAAGAGCCCGTTCGCCGCGGTGCTGGATGCTGCAGGCATGCCGGGTGCGGCCACCGCCATCACCCTGGTTGCTGTCGCGGCACTGCTCTCCGCATTGAACGCAAACCTCTACGGTGCCTCCCGCATGGCGTTCTCGCTTGCGGAGCGCGGCGAAGCGCCGAGTTGGCTCGCTTTGGTATCGACGGCTCGGGTGCCGGTGGTTGCGGTACTGGCTAGCGTTGCGTTCGGCGTTGTCACGGTGGTGCTGGAGCTGGCCTTCCCTGAGATGGTTCTTCCTGTTCTGCTCAATATTGTCGGCTCGACGTGCCTGCTGGTGTGGACGTCCGCGCTCCTGGCCCAGCTGGCGCTCCGCCTCCGCGCAGACCGCGAGGGCACGGCGCTTCCCCTGCGGATGCCCGGCTTCCCTTGGCTGACGGGCCTTGGCCTGCTGATCCTCGCGGCGATCTTCACGGTGGGCTTCCTCGGGGAGGATTCCCGTCCGCAGCTGCTCAGCACGTTCGGACTTGTGGTGCTGCTGGCGGTGGGGTGCTGGGTGAACCACAGGTCCAGGAAGACCGCGGCTACTATGCAGGCATCGGACGCTGACAAACAGTCCGTGCTCGTCGAGTGAAAAAGAATCCGTTGACCACTCGCATGTTGATTGACGGAAGGGGTGCGTCTGGCATTAGCCGGACACACCCCTTGCCGGCGGCGGACTGCCGGTGAGTCATGGAGGCCTTCAGCTTCTTAGCTGCTGGACACCTATTACGTCCATGCCAGTACAGGGCCAAATCAACGTCCCTAGCCGTCCAATCATGTCCGTTCTGTCTCGCCGTTTCTTGCATGTTTTCGACCAGTCCCATGAAGCGGGCGTATCTTCCGCGAGCTGCCAACAGTACGAGACCCAGTTTCTCCAAACCGCTCTGGGCACGCTGGTCGTAAACGGCCATTCTCGCCGTACTCTACTGCGTCCCGCTGGACCTCTCAGATCCCGACGACATGTGGAAGCTTATCCGGGTTGCCTTTACCATCAAGAGCGGCGAGATGATCCGTGAAGGCGTAACTAAAGCAGTCCCTGCCGTGAGGCGACCTCTGATCGAGCGCTTCTATTCGGGTGGGGTCCTCACTCGCGGCTAAGAGCTTGCCCGTGGTGGGTATATTTCTCCTCCAACGCAAACACATAGAGATCAGGATCACTTTGGTGGGCGTCCCACTTGCAGTCGTCATCGAAATCGCTCTAGGTCTAAGCGCCCGTAGCCAGCACCCGCAGTTAGCCGACGATGAAGCCTTATTGATACGTCACTTGGTAAAGCGAGTCCGTGATGAGCATGACGTAGTTGATGAAGGATTGACTCGGGTCGTGGACGTGGATCCGGAGGATATTGGCGCCGGCTGGCAGCCGCGCCGCTCGCTGAACAAGGAAAATTTAGTGCCGACATCAAAAGTAGTGAAGCCGCTTGGTCTCATGGCATTGGTTGCGCTGGCCGGACTCAGTGTAGCCGGCGCAGCCCGATAAAATCCGTTGTCGGACCGGGACGACAGTTAGACTGTGCTCCTCAAATCGGTCCAGGCCGTTGGCGAGTACCATGCTGCAGCCGGAACTTTTGAGACGGCCGTCGACACGGACGATGCTGACGGTGCCATGGCAGACTTCATGGCGGCCGCCGGACACTATACGTCGCGGCTGGCGTCCTCGACGCTACGTCGACATGTCAAGTCCGTGGGAAGACGATTTCACCGTTTCATCGGATGGAATATTGGTGGAACTCACGCTCCCGGCGGCTGAGCTGGGTAAGCCTAACCTCGACTTCGACCGCTCGCATGTGTATAGCGACGATCGTGGCGTCGTTGACCGGCTCGTGGACGTGTTTGAACCGCCGCAGCAGGCCGAGCACTACTAGCTGGCCGAACTACGGATGATGACTGCCGCCGAAGAGTCGGAGCTTCGCAGACGCGCTGTAGAGAACACAGAGTCCATGCTTCCGAGTGACGTAGAAGTAAGTCGTGTCGGCTGCGTTTTGATGCTCTGCCGCCATGACCTGTGCCGTGGCATAGGGATTCGATAAGCCCTTCATACGGTGAAGTCCTCGTTAGCAAAAGCCCCGCTCCGTGCCAGGGCCAGAGGGTGCTAAGTATGGTGCTGGGGCCGGGTAAGAATGAGCCTATGGCGGCTCAGGATGATTTCAGTATGCTGGGGCTGCGGCAGGCTGGCTTTAGTGCGCCTCGGCCGCTTAAGAATATCGAGCGTCCCGATGTGCTTGGACCGCGAGGAGCAGCCGACGTCCATGGAGTATACGTTGTCACACACGAGCCGTGCCCCCTACCCAGATTCCTCAAGCCTGATCACCCAAAGCGCAGTACCTTCACCACCGTAGATGAGATGGCCGCTAGGTGGATTCCGGCCGCCACCGTCCTGTACATCGGCAAAGCGCCCCTCCGGAAAGCGGATGATGTTACCGGAAAGCGGGATGGACTGTGGCAGCGGATCAAAGAGTTCCGCGGCTTTATCTACCGGGCACGAACGAACCATGCTGGCGGCGAAGACCTCCGTCGGCTTCCGGACCGGGACGAGTTCTTGGTGTGCTGGAAGCAGGTTGCCGACCCGGGCCTAGAAGAGCGCCGGATGATAGCCGGCTTCCGTGAAGCGCATGGTGGCATGCGCCCCTTCGGCAATCGCCAGGACCATTAAACTTCCTTATGCCCACCCCAGGTGCTTCCCCATTAGATGTTTGTGACTCCCTGCCTGATGCCCGGCCTCAAAGTAGTGCTGCTTTCGATAGAAGCCATGGACGGGCCGTTCGTAGGCGCCCGCGCTAGGGTCTAGACAGATAAAGTCGTTTCCGTTTTGTGCAGCCTCAATTTCGAACTCTGCGAGTAGAGCCTTTCCCAAGCCTCCTTCCCTTTGGAGGCGACAAACATAAAGGTAGGTCACGAATGAGCAGTACGGCCCCTCCGGGGGATCCGGGCGAAAGTGGAACTGCTCCCAAAGTTTGGAGTTGTGGCATCCCTGGATCCAGCCAACCAGGCGGTCTTGCTCCGTGAGGACGAGATTGCGAAGATCCCGGCTGAATCCCTTGTACTCTAAGTCTCTTGCCACTGTCGGCTTCCATTCGTGGATGAGGTCGGCCAGAGCAGGGTGGTCGGCGGGACGTAGTTCGCGGATCTGCATGTCCACATTCTCGTCTACATCGTCCCCTTTGTGCAGAACATAGGGCACGCAGCTTCCATGCCCGCAACCCAGCAGTCGCGAACGTCCCCGTAACGGCCCTGCCATTAACCCGTGCCGGGCCGACTGAGGCCGACGGTCGTTCTAAGGACTGTCGCATGCAAGGGTTGCCCCCCACCCCTGAAGGGGTCAGGAGGTCGGTTGGTGCGCCTCCCGTCCTGCCGGTGCGCGGTTGCATCTGTTGGCGTGCTCGGGGGCGTTGTACTTGCTGCGGTCGTTGTCATCGTCGCTTAAGTCCCAGCGTTCGCCAGGTTGGACGGTGTCTCCGCACCTGGTGCAGATGACGGAACCAGGCTCGTACCTTTGGTACCCACTCTCGTCGGAGTTGTTGTTGCACGGATCCGTAGCCGCTCTGGCTAGAGTTACCACGTGCTCGTTCAGCTTCGGCGTTGTGCGCGGGGCATCGGCTGCCAATCTCAGCAGCGTCGGGGCAGTCTGGCCTGGCGCAGATGCCCTTGGCTTTTGGCATGTGACCTCCGACGGGTTGAGCTCACCCTTCAGGCCATGCTCGCCATCGGACAGTCTATGTAGCACCAGTCTGCTCTTCTTATGATTGCTCGGTGTGTAAGAAATGTTCGGCTTGGAAATCTTCCGGTCAACTATGGATACCCCTGACGGAGGTTCGAATGGCTGAGAGATTCGCGCTCCTAAAAGCTGGCCTGCCGGCCGTTACGATCATTGTTGTCTTGGGAGCGGTGACAATGTCGGGACAGGGACCAGCTTTGGCAGGTGCTGCTTTGCTTCTCATCGGAGCTCTCGGCCAGGCGATGACCGCGTCCACCTCTCGAGGAGATGCCGAGCCCTCTGGCTCACCCAGCAAACTTCGCGACGCACTGATCCTTGCCGGGTGGGTCGTCATCGCCTTTGGTGCACTGTTTTCATTCCTTGGGGCGTTGCCCATTCCGCCGCATAAAGAGGGAAAGCCAGCATCTGACGGATGGTGGATATTTACACAAGAGTGGATGTTGCAGTTGTTCAGCGGCACCATCGGCGCGCTCATCGGAGCGGGGGGCGCCGCTGCGGCAGCGGTCTGGGTTTTTTAACAGGACCAACGAGAAGCAGCAGGGCTTGTGGGACGCCTCCAAGCGCGATGAGGAAGCCAGAACTTCTAAAGCCCACCATGCTCAATCAGCAGTTGAGCTATCGGAAGGTGTATTAAAACTACGCGAAGCCATTTTCGTGAATGAGCAAGCAGTGATTGACACTGCCTATCTTCCATCCAGGGCTCACATTCGGTGGAAAGTTGCCCTCTATGGCGAGCATGAAGGTTTCGATTCAGAAATCGGTCGCTGGGTCACCGCCTTATGTCTCGATGCGAGAGCGCTTCGGAATCTAAAGGACCATGAGCCTGCTACAGACGAGACAGTGAAGGATTTCGAGAAGTTGCGAAGTCGATTCGACGACAACATGGTCGATTTCGTGAAAACTATAACCCGTTGGGTTGCGGAAGAAGAGTTCTCGTGCCAAGCACGTCCTTGCGTTAGCGGCAGGGAATCCTGGAGATATTGCCACCCATATTCGCGAGGACCTAAAAATCCCAGCAACCTGGCTTTCCTCGCCAGAACTATGAAACCTCGGAGCCGGAGACTTGGAGGCCTCGTCGAGTTTTGGTTATGCCTGTGGCCTGTGGCTCCAGTCTTCCTCATTGTTGATTTATATTCGACGACCAGCAGCTCCGCACGCTCGCTGGCTTCCAGCCAATCCAGCACACTTCTTGCACTATCGCATCGATGTCCGTGACCACCTCGCCCACCATGACCGGAACACGTTCGGGCTTGTACTCTTCGAAAATCTGTGTCGGCGCACCAACGTTTGGGTCCGGAAGCAGATCGAGACCTTCCGGCCGGATTCGTCCTCGACTTTTCAGCTGCCGCAGGTCACGGGCCAGATCAAGCAGATCTCGAAGGAAATCAACCGAGTCGTGTGCCGTTGCTAACTGGCGTTCCCGCAGCCGTTCCAGCCGCTCAGCGAGGGTCTTATAGATACGGTGCCCGCCGTTCTCTCCGGCAAGACGCTCCGTCCATTTCTAACGCATTTGCGCCTGAACTGTACTAATTTTTAACCCGGGGGGTGCCGTGTTCGCTCTACTGCCACCGGCAGCCACGGGTCGTCCTGAAGACACAACCCGAGAGCGTTTTCCAAGGTTCGGCCTTAGAACGGCATGCCCCGGCAAGATTGGTTCCCCCTGCGGAGGACGCTATTACTTGGATAAGCCTTTCAAGCTCCTCATCGAAAGCCGGCCAAGCATCAGGCAAGGGATCCTCCGCTCGGACATTCAGGATCCGTGCTTGTTTAGAAGCCAGAATTTTGCGGCCAAGGCGGATAATGTCACCAGAAATCTTGGGTATACAGGAGCGTGCTTTATGCCTAACGCCCAAGCCGGGAATCGGCACCTAATGTAAATTAGCGCATATTTGTATTTAGAACCGATCACATTCTTATCGACGTGCGGCTTTTAGAGATGTGCTGGCGCTCTATTCTGACTCAGGGAATGCAACTACAGCACTCCTGGATGGAGCTAGCTTCGCGTGTCGGTTTCGTCCCAGGCGTTGAGCCGGGGGATACTGAGGCGTGACTTATTGTGTACTGACTACTCTCGTGGACGACCTCGACAGGTCGAGTGCTGCTGACGAGACAGTGCGCTTCGCGCTCGACGGAATTGACTACGAGATTGACCTAACGGCAGTTCATGCGGCCGAGCTCAGATCCACCTTGTACATCTATGTAGGAGGGGCTCGGCGCATACGATCTCGTCATCTGTCATCGGGCTGAGGACGAACGCGCTCCGATTCTGTCGGTGCTCGAACTTAGCATTTGATTCGTGGGCCACAACGGGCTCGCAGCTGACAGAGGAAGCGACATGGCTAACCTGATTTACTTGGACGCTGCGGCGTCGACCCCGATCGCTCCAGAAGCCTTGGAGGCGACGGTTCGGGCGTTGAAGCAGACCGGCAATGCCGGTGCATCACATGCCGCCGGGTTGGCCGCGGCAGCCTTGCTCGACAGTGCTCGGGAGGCAGTTGCCGAGCTGTTACGCGTGGGGCCCGCCGGCGTCACCTTCGTCGCAAGTGCAACTGAAGCGAACAACCTCGCGCTAAGGGGATTGGTCCGTCGATCCGGTAGGTGCGATATCGTCACATCGGTGGCTGATCACCCGTCAGTGCTTGCAACCGTTGAGCAACTCGCCTCCGAACATGGCACTTCGCACGCTCTTGGTGTAGGGAAGACTGGGGAAATCGACGTCGATCAGCTGGAGGCGGTCCTCTCATCGAACACAGCTCTCGTGTCGGTCCACGCAGCCAATAACGAGACGGGCGTCATTCAGCCGCTCGACAAGATCGTTGAGCGCGCGCATGAGGTTGGAGCGCTCGTCCATGCGGATGCGAGTCAACTCATGGCTTGGGGAGCGCACTCCATCCTTGACGAATGCGACATGGTGACAGTCAGCTCACACAAGATGCATGGGCCGCAGGGAGCTGCGGCACTGATCGTGCGTCCGACGGCCCGAAATCGTCTTCGCCCGCAATTGACGGGCGGAGGTCAGGAGCGGGGTCTTCGGAGCGGTTCAGCTAACTCCGCGGCCATTGCGGGGTTTGGCGCCGCGGCGGAACTTGCCTTGTCATCGGGGTACGAGTCCGCCGAGGCGGTGCGAGCCTTGCGCCGGAAATTGCTTGTTGGCCTCAAATCGAGCGTGGGTGATCTTGTCGAACACGGTGCCGATGCGGTTCGGCGTCTTCCTGGGATATTGAACGTGGCAGTCGGTATCAACTGGTCGGAGAGTGTCGAGTCCGAGGCGTTGCTGGCGCGTCTGCCTCGGTTGGCAGCGTCAACTGGTAGTGCCTGTCATGCTGGTGCGCCGGGACCGTCTCCAGTCCTCCTTGCTATGGGTGTATCCGATTGGGAGGCCTCACGTTCGATTCGCTTGAGTTTGAGTCGGTACACAACAAACGAGGACGTCGAGGCCGCAATTGGAGAGTTGGGGCGTGGTTACGTTGAGCTGGTCCACCTGCTTGGTGGTCCTAAGTCCGAAGAAAGGTTCTTATCATGAGTGGGGCACTGCTGGGAGCAGCGGCCGAGCCAGCCTTCGCGCGGCACGAGACTTTTCACCTGCGGTTCGGATGGCTTAGAAAAGGATTCACTGCTGCCCTAGCGGATCCCGAGGCTTTCTCGAAGCCGAACGCCACAGTTGATCTTGGGGTCGGTAAGAACATGGTCAACGCCATCCGGTACTGGTGTCAGGCGTACAAGATTTTGGAGACTACTCCAAATGAAAAACGTCCTCGTACGCCGCATCTCACGCCCTCAGTCTTCGGGCGACAGCTACTGGGGGAGGACGGGTGGGATCCGTGGCTGGAAGATCCTGCCAGCTTGTGGCTCCTGCACTGGAAGCTGCTCGGCCCTACGTGCATGGCGCCGGTCTGGTGGACCGCCTTCAATCTTTTTGCTCACGAGCAGTTCGAGGAGTACCAGCTGACGGACCATGTCGTCGAGCTAACGGCCGCCGCAGGCTGGAAGAGCGTGATGGAGTCGTCGGTTAAGAAGGATGTGGACTGCTTGCTGCGTACCTTTGGGGTGCGGCGTACTGGTCGTCAGAGCATGGACGACATACTCGACTGCCCTACGCGGCAGCTAGGACTGATCTCTCCCGCAGCCGGGGAGGCCAGGAGCTGGCGTTTTGTTACCGGCCCGAAGCCGTCTCTCCCGGCAGCGATCGTCGCATACGCCTGCCTCGACTTTCTGACCGCTGTCGGGACAAAGGAGCGCACGATCAGCGTGGCACGCCTGGCCGGTGACCCGGGTGCTCCGGGGCGGGCTTTCCGACTGACCGAGAGCAACTTGTATGACGTCCTAATTGAGGCGGTGAAGTCCGTACCGCAGATGCGTGTGGCCGAACCCGCTGGCCTTCGACAACTAATTGTTGATGGCGACGTCGAATCTCTTCGTGACCAGATCATCAATAACTACTACCGCGCGAGCCAGGAGCAGGCAGTATGACCGCCGAATCGAGGCTGGGTGACCAAATTCGCCCCAAGGAGCGATACCTCCGAGCTGCCAACTTGGAAGCCCACCAGGAGCAGGCAGGGCACTACATTCCTACGAGTCGCGCGCTTGAGGTTTTGCGTCGTCTCGTTCACTCAATGAACGACGCAGCCGCGGGGCGGGCGTGGTCTCTCACGGGACCGTACGGGGCGGGCAAGAGTTCGTTCGCCCTTTTTCTACGGACACTGCTTGGTCCTTCGGGGGCACTGCGGGACACCGCCGAGTGCTCTCTACGGGACGCAGACCAGGCATTGCACCGCGCGCTGGTCGATGCTCGTGCGGCGCTAGGCGCCACCGATGGCTTTGTTCTGGCCACGATCACCTGTCAAAAGGAGCCGTTGGCTGACAGCCTGCTGAGGGCACTTGTCAAGGGGACGCAGGCCCGGTGGCCGAAACGCAAGCCGAGCGGCATCTCCGAAGCGCTGGCGTCGGCGCATGCGTCGAAGTCTGCCCGGTCGATTGCTGCGGCTGCTCGCGTTATTGCCGACGCAGCACCTCTTCTCCTAGTGTTGGACGAGTTTGGCAAGACGCTTGAGCACTTCGCTTCGCGAGCAACTGATGACTCCGATGCGTCGGCTGACCTCTTTGTTCTTCAGGAACTTGCCGAACAGGCGACGGGTGAAAGCGGGGCCCCGATCTTCACCTTCACGCTGCAGCATTTGGCATTCGATGACTACGTGCGTCAAGCCTCTGCTCAGCAGCGACGTGAGTGGGGAAAAGTGCAGGGGCGCTTCGAGGACGTGTCGTTTCTTGAGTCTGCTGAGCAATCGCTGCGCTTAGTGGCCGGTGCCTTGGATGGCAGCGGACTCTCACCAGCACTCGCCGACCGTCGTCGAGATTGGGCTGAAGCGGCGTTCGCTTCGGCTCGGGAGGTAGGCATCGCCAACCATCTTCCCGGTGGCGCAGACACCGTAAAGCAATGCTATCCACTTCACCCTATCGCGTTGCTGGCCTTGCCTGAGCTATGCGGTCAGCTGGGTCAGCACGGCCGAACCCTTTTCACTTTCCTCGCCAGCGCAGAACCAGGGACGGCGAGGAATTTCCTTGAGTCTCGGCCAATTCCACACGAATCTGAGCCGCTTCCAGCTATCGCGCTCAGCGACTTGTTCGACTTTTTTGCTGGCTCCGGCCAGGCGATGGCACTCAGCGTCGGTGGGAGCCGTTGGCGAGAGATTCACGAACGCGTACGTGAGGCAGCGAACCTGGATGAGCAGGATATTGCGGTCCTAAAGACCGTCGGCCTTCTCAACCTGATGGGTAGCGCCCTTGGGTTGCGTGCGTCGCCGGACCTGGTGTCCTTCGCTCTGAGCGACCCGTCAGGCCCAGCGCATCCGCGTTGGCGGACTCGTTTGGATGACCTGGAGAGTCGCGGCTTCCTGACCTTCCGATCATTCGCTGATGAGTACAGACTTTGGCAAGGAAGCGATGTCGACCTGCGCGGGAGGGTGGCTGACGCGCGGGAACAACTACGCAGTATCAATGCCGCTGATCTGCTAGCTCGTCTCCACTCCGACACCCCAATAATCGCGGCAAGACACAGTCAGCACGTGGGCATGCTCCGGTACTTCTCTGTCAGCTACACGGACGATGGTTCGCGCTCAATGCCGGTCTTGTCGAAGGACAACCCCGCAGATGGCGTAGTTGTTTATCACCTTGGAACGGCCACGTCTGCGGCTCAGTTGGAGGTAGGCTCCGATCCCCGTCCGACGGTGTTGGTGACCAGCGCGCGCGCCGACCGCGTTCGGAACGCCGCAATTGAGGTGGCGGCCGCGCTTTCCGTTTTAGATCAGCAGGAGGTGATGGACGACTACGTCGCCCGGCGCGAGCTCCAGGACCGCGTCGCCGATGCACGAAACCGGCTCTCCGGGGCGTTGGCGGATACTTTCCGGCCCGGAGCAGATGACGTCGAATTCCGTGTGATTTCGCACGGCAGTACTGGCGACCCGCTGCCTTGCCCGCACGGACTTTCGCGTCTCCTTTCCGATGTCTGCGATGAGGCCTACAGCCAAAGTCCACACATTCGCAACGAAATGATCGGTCGTCGGGAGCTGACCAGTCAAGGAGCTAGGGCTCGCCGAGAGCTGATCGAGGCCATGATTGAGCGCAGCGACCAGGAGCGACTCGGCCTTGAGGGGTATGGGCCAGAGCGTGCAATGTATGAGGCGGTTCTCAGGCACACTGGGTTGCACTCCGAGCGCGAGGCTGGCTGGGCGTTCGGCCGGCCGGGCTTCAACGGCTCGCTACAGCACGTGTGGGGTTCGATTGCTCAGTTCATCGACGCAGCGAGCGATTCACCAGTGACGATCGACCATCTGTATGGGCGTCTGATGGCGCCTCCCATAGGGTTGAAGGAAGGCCCCATTCCCGTCCTACTCGTCGCCTACCTGCTTCAGCGAAGTGACGACGTGGCTATCTATGAAGATGGCTCTTTCCAGCCGAACCTTACTGCTGACCTCGTCGAACGCCTCGTAAAGGGACCACGGCGGTTTGCTCTCAAATCATTCAGCACGCAGGGCAATCGAGTGAATATTCTCTCTGCCATCTCGGCTGCGACTGCCTCCCTCGGTGTCGGTGGGCTGCGTCCGGTATCGGCTCGGAACCTCCGGAACGAGACCGTGCTTGCCGTTGCAGCGCCCCTACTCAATCTCGTGCGAAGCATGCCTACTTTCACCAAACGCACTAGCAGCCTGTCGAGGCGGGCACTTGCTGTGCGATCTGCTCTGCTCGACGCACGTGAACCCGATCGACTGTTGCTGGTCGAACTTCCGAGAGCCTGTGGGTTCGAAGCTGCGGAGTGGCAGAATCCAACGCCGGAGACCATTGCGAGGTTCAAGGAGGCCCTCCAGGCCTCCTTGGAGGAGCTGCGGGGTGCCTACGAGGGGCAACTTTTGGAGATCCGAGATCTTCTGGCTGTCGCTTTCGATCGGCCGGCGGACGTGTCGGCGTTGCGGAAGGCTCTCCAAGTTAGGTCCGAACCGCTGGAAGGTCGGGTGCTCAATCCTAAGCTGCAGGCCTTCATCTTCAACGCGGCGGACGAGTCCCCGGACGATGCAGGCTGGTTGGGCCGTATGGGGCTGACTTTGACTGGTAAGCCGGTCGAACTGTGGCTTGACGATGATCGGAAACGATTCCGGTCCCTTTTGACTGAGACGGTCGGTGCCTTTCACCGCGTTGAGGCACTCCACTTCGATGCGAAGGCCAGTTCGACGGAAGCTCCTTTCACTGCGAGGCGCTTGTCCTTTACTACTCCAGAGGGAGACGAGAATAGTCGTGTGGTGTTCTATGACGACGGTACGGCGGAAGCGCTCACCGGTCTTGTCGAGGAAGTATTGGCGCGCGCGGAGGAACTTGTAGGAGGTCCGCACGGACGGGATGGTCTGACGGCGCTCCTCGTCGAACGAGTCCTTCGAAGCACACCGGAGTTGAAAGCTAGTTTGGATCATGGTGTCGACAAGGCACTGGACAGGAAGGCTCAGAATGGCTACTGACAAGCTGAATATCACAAGCGCTACAGTCGACGAGGCTATGGCCGACGCCGGTGCTCGTCACGTTTTGGGTATCAGCGGCGGTAAGGACAGTGCGGCCCTCGCAATTTATCTCAAGGACCGAATCCCGAACCTAGAGTATTTTTTCACGGATACGGGCGCTGAGTTGCCGGAGACTTATGAGTACCTATCAGCTCTGGAGGCTGTGCTTGGCAAACCCATCGCGCGGCTCAACTCCGAGCGCGGTTTTGATCACTGGTTGAAGGTTTATGGTGGTGCGCTCCCCAGCCCTCAGATGCGCTGGTGTACGAAAATGCTCAAAATCAAGCCGCTTGAGGCCTGGCTAGGGGACTCGCCGACGTACACCTATATTGGGATTCGGGCTGATGAGAACCGAAGTGGATACATAAGCACTAAGTCGACCATCCGCCCGGTGTTCCCCTTCAAAGAAGACGGCATTAACAAGGAGCAGGTCTTCAAAATCCTCGACGACGCAGGCGTCGGATTGCCTGAGTACTATGAATGGCGTACACGCAGCGGCTGCTCGTTTTGTTTTTTCCAGCGTAAGTCGGAATGGATCGGTCTCTCAGAGCGCCATCCGGACTTGTACGAAGAGGCAATAGCTTATGAAAACAAGCAAGGCTTCGAAGACACGGCGATGAAGGACCGGCAATACACGTGGTCGCAGGGGGAGACTCTATCCGAGTTGCGGGATCGGGCTGATGAAATTAAGGAAAAGCATGCCGCTGCCATGGAAAAAGCTGCCCGCCGGCGGACAAACTTGCCGCTCGTTGACCTTCTCGATGACGTGCTAGCAGAGGACGGCGGGGACGATGCTTGCATGGTTTGCCATATCTAGAATGAATGTATTGATGAGTATCAGCGCACTTCGTCACGGCCATCAGACCTAATCGGGAAACCAGAAGGCCTTAAGCCGGTTGCAACCTTTACGTATGGAGGGGCGAATTTTGCCGTAGCCATAGAATTCGGTGCAGAGTCGCGGAGGATCCTACCCGCTTTATGGAGGAGTTAGAGGACGACTAATAGACGTCTACAGGCCTTTTCACGGTTTATCGAAGAATCACACTTCCGCGGTAGCTGAGAAGAGGCGCCTATGGAGACTGCAGCCAGGGGAGTGGCAATTACGCCGACCCCGGAGCAGCCACGAACTCGTGGCCACTCCCCCGGAAAGCCGGTCCACCGCGGGTCGGACCGTCTACGTGACGCCGTCACAGGGATATAGAAGTACCACGATGGCACCAGGCGTATATGGCCTGGAATTGGATCCCAAGGCGAGC
The DNA here is from genome assembly GCF_006715285.1 of Arthrobacter sp. SLBN-83. Lineage (NCBI taxonomy): Bacteria > Bacillati > Actinomycetota > Actinomycetes > Micrococcales > Micrococcaceae > Arthrobacter > Arthrobacter sp. SLBN-83. Next base: position 283,607 of record NZ_VFMX01000001.1, on the reverse strand, counting down.
GTGACTTGTTTTGCCTTTGCCCTTGGGCGCCCGCGGACGGCGGGCGCCCAAGGAACTTTTGGCGCCTACTCCTCGACTTCTAGGCCCACCCACGACGCAATGGAATCATGAGCAAGGCTCAACAAATTTTCAGAACGCAACTGCACGAAATCCGGGGTCCAGTCGATATCTACGGCACCGACGGATTTGAGCATGGGCAGAAACGTATTACCCTGGGCGGCTATGGCGGTGAGTGATTGCTTTTCCGCTTCGTTTAAAGCAACTGCTTCCAGGATGCTCGCGGCCTCCTCCTTGGTCTCTGCGCTGAGAGCCTTATACATGACACGCTTGGCCGACCAAGGTTTGTTGCTGAGGCTGGAGTTCAACTCACCTGGCAAAAGAGTCAAGTTCCCGATGCAATCGACAAGCCGGTTTTCGCTAAGACCACTTGCCCACGTAGTGCCATCGGCCTTCTGTGGATAGACGTGTTCAATGGTCTTGAAGTGGTTCGACATCCACGCGGACTTGTTGAATACTTCATGAACGCCATTCTTCGCTTTGCGGAGAAGTCCCGGAGCTGCGGCGTCACAGACTGCGTTATTAGAGGCCGCCAACAACAGAAATCGTGTCAATGGCTTGCTGGCGGAGTACGTCGGTACGTGGCTGGCCTGCGAGATCCAGCTATGACGGGCCAGCACGCCCAAAGCTTCCAGTTTGGACTGAAGTATTGTTTGCAATTCGCTAATGTCGGGCACATCAGTAATGCTGCTGTTTTTGAGCGAGAACGTTGACGATCCCATGACTTCTCGCCACACGGAATCTATGTTGTTCGTCCCAATCGAGGCCGCTCTGTATAGAGCGAAGAACCCGGCGCAAGCCTTGATTGCCAGTGCCAGTGCATGTTCCGCTTCCTCCTTGTCCTCCGCAAACCGGACAGCCGCGTGATAGCGAGAAAGCAGAGGTATAACAATTTCGTGGTTAGCTGTTGAGAGGAAGGCAAGACCGAGATCGGCATGCCCGCTGTCGGCCGTGGAATATCTCCACTGCACCTTACCGTCAGTCCAATAGCGGCCGTGGATTTGAGAGACCGAAGAAAGTAAGGCGAGGTATTCACGCTTTGCACCGATCTCCGGGGTTTCTTCGTAGGACTGGTGCAGGAATCTCCGTTGCTCACTGACGCGGGTGCCTAGCTTTTGCCCTTGCTGTGCGAGTGCAAAAGGAATTACGAGCTTGCTCGTTCGCTTTTGTCGTTCCACGCTTCCACTCTTTTGGCCAATGTAGCTTTCGATTTCCTCGAAGTATGACTTCGAGACCGACTGTGGCCATTCGTTTACCTTCTCCGCCAGAATTACTTTCGGTTTGAAGGTCTCCAGCACCGTTAGTGGTTCCCCAGTGGTATTTAGCGCTTCAAACATATCGAATCCGTACTGCTCGCGTTTTGCCGTTACGCGCGTGACTGTGACTCTTTTCATGAAATATGCTGCGTAGGCCATAAGGCTAAGCAGTTCAGCGTCAACTTTCTCGGTGATTACTCCAGCTGTCGTAGAGTCATCCATTTCACTCTGAAAAAGCGCAATCTGCATATGCTGTGATTTTACAACTTCATCGACTCCCACAATGCGCGTATCATCGTTGTTCTTTAGTAGAGTCCTCAGATGCTTGAACATATGTTCTCGGAGAGCGAGGAGGTGATTAGCATCATTTTCGTGAGCGGGACCCATATCCTTCAACACCATCTTGGTATCAAACTTTGCTTTAAGGTTGGTGTTGGCTCGCGAGTGTGATCCATACTGGAATAGTAGACTTGCAATTGGCGATTTGTACTGCGCCTGGCTGGAATGTCTCGACCACCCGTCGACGTAGGCGCGAATCATCCGTGGGTAGTATCGTAGTTCTCCGGTCCTCATGTCTAGGCTGAAGATCTCTTCTAGCTCTGCCATAAGAATCTCGGCCCGCGACTTGAGCCAAGCTGAAGCGGAACTGGTAGGTTTCACCTTAGCCAGGCGAGTTGAAATAGACTCATGAAGAACGGTAGCCAGCACGAGTAGCGTGCTCAATCGTTGTTGACCGTCGATAATGTGCACCACGCTCGGGGGTAGATGCTCTTTGAATTGCGGCTGAATTGTGCTCTGGTCATTGTCTTTCAGGGTGATGATCGAGCCGAGAAACTTGATGCTGTCGTCAGTCACCAGAAGCTGTTCAAGTCCTGCTGCAACGTCGTCAAGAAGGCGCTCTATTTTCTCTTTATCCCATGAATACGGTCGTTGGTAATTGGGAACGTACAGACCGAGTCCGGGCTCTATAAAAAGCTCAAATACGGAGTAAGGCTGAGCGCTAAATATTTCTTTGATTTCCAATGTTTTCCCCTGCTGGCCGTGAACACACCTGGAGCTCTTCCAGGCCTAATCCTTTGTTTCTTCAAGGAACTATCTCGCCTAGGATAAGCGCTCATTAGCCTGATTGCTGACTATGTCTATCGGCGATTCCATCGTGAAGTTGTCCATCGGCCGGGGTAGATGTTCGGAAGCATTGGTACGCATGAGCGACTGTGATTTGCCCTGAATGCGTTGGCTCTGCCGAGGTTGCGTTCGGGTCGTTCACTAACCAATGTGTGTTTCGATGCACTACCCCATGCCGGGAACCGGGGTGCAGCAAGACCGTCCGCCCACAATCGTGCTTGCGGTATCCGAAGCCACGTGCCATACCTGCGACCAGGTCATACTGCCCCTGGCGGTTCCGGGACAGTTGGGGTGTTGCCTGAGCATCCCGGCAACGGACCAGAAGACGCCGGTGGACCGCAAACGGCAGTTCGTTGTGCCGGCGCAACGCAGCAGCCGGAGTTTGATTTAACTGCGGCTGACAGCAAGGCATGCGCCAACGAGCCTTGAGTATCTGACGGGTCTGCAGTCGGCTCCGTGTGACCACTACCTAGATCCTCCTGTTTGTCATTCTCGTGGTGATGCTAGTCATCGCCATCGAATGGTCGCTGGGACGAAGGAACCGCAGCCACCTCAACCTGAACCCCCACGTCCCGAAACTTCTGCACTTGGCCCGGGTCGGCGCCGTCGTCTGTCACCAGCGTCCATGGCAGCGCGAGCCGCGCCCAGGCGTGGAAGGGCCGCAAACCAAGCTTTGAAAAGTCCGCCAGAACATAAACGGATCGGCCGCGCCGGGCCATGAGCTCCTTCAGCCGGGTCTGGGCGTGGTCGGCCTCGCAGATGCCGTCCTCGGCGGTGACGGCGTCGGCGCCCAGGAACACCCGGTCAAAGCTCATCCGCTCCACCGTCGCCTCGGGCGGTGGTCCCACAAGGCACTCTGACGGGCCCGGCTGCGGGCAGACCCTAAGCGACATGCGCGGGCTGTACGCGGGCTACCCGGAGGTGAAGGGCGCGTGGCGCCGCGTGGTCCTCTCGCTGGATGAGGAGTTCGCCCCGCACCTGGTGGCGACGCTGCTGGGGCACTTCTCGGTGGTTGAGCCTGTCGAAACCACGACGGCGGCACTCGCCGAAGCAGGTTCACTCACCTGACCCGGATGGCGGGACCATGGCCTCTACACCTCGGGTGCACGTTTCGCGAGGCTGGCGGCGATACCACGGGAAGCAGGGAGGTGGCGGGCCGTGGATCGCTGGGACTTGGGAATCGCCGGGCTGGGACTGCTCGCGGCGGATGTCAGTGGTCTTCGGCCTGGTGGCCCACTTAATCGTAGGTAGGGGCATATCACGCTGGCTGTGGCTCTATGCAGCGGCCGGGTACTTCGTGGCGAGGCCAGCGCCGGCCAGGTCGGCGCCTGGTTCACCGGGCGCAACGAGCTCCCGCACCGGACCTGGGAGACCCGGTCGCAGGTGGTGTCAGCCGCGCGCGGCTGCGAGTTCGCCTGGGTGGTCGGTGGGCGTTTTGTCCGTTGGGGGCTTCATCATGACCCCGGCAGATAACGGGACGACGCTGACCGAGACATGGGAATTCCTGCCGGACGGAATCGCGATGTTCGGGGAGAAATACGGCGACGAGGCAGACGCCCAAATCGCCGACCGCACCCAGCAGGCCCTCGACGGCATCCCGAAAAACACTCGCGGCGATCAAGCGGATCGCCGAATCCAACGTTCCAACCGAACCTGCCCGGCACTAGGACAGGAAATGCCCGGTGAAGGCGCCACCCTTTTCCGTGCCCGAGCGCCCGCTGTAGTGTCATGGGCGTGATCGTCCCCGATATCCCACAGGACGCCGTGGCGGTGGCGGACCACTATGACGACCTTGATCCCATTTACCGAAGTGTGTGGGGAGACCATGTCCACCACGGGCTGTGGGCCACAGGTCGGGAGACTCCCGGCGCAGCGGTCGAGGCGCTGGTGGACACCGTCGGGGACCGGCTGGGCCTGATGGCGGGCCAGGAGTGTGTGGACATCGGCTGCGGCTACGGCTCCACGGCAAGGCGGCTCGCGGTGACACGCAGCGTCCGGGTCACGGGGTTCACTCTTTCTGCTGAGCAGGCCCACTACGCCGCGGCGCATCCGGTACCCGGCGTGGGCATCCAGGTCCAGGACTGGCTCGCCAACAGCCTGCCCGACGCCTCGGCGGATGCCGCGTGGGCAATTGAGTCGAGCGAACATATGGTGGACAAGCCCGCGTTCTTCGCCGAAGCGCATCGCGTGCTGGCTCCGGGCGGCCGGTTCGTTGTCTGTGCATGGCTCGCCGAGACTAATGCCAGCCGGTGGAAGGTCCGCCACCTGCTCGAACCGATCTGCCGCGAGGGGCGCCTGCCCTCGATGGGCACGCGCGAGGACTATGAGGCCATGGCAACGGCGGCAGGCTTCACTGTCGCCGCCTACGAGGATGTCAGCCGCCGGGTGTCCCGCACCTGGCCCATCTGCGCCGTCCGGCTGCTGAAGGCCCTGCTCGTTGATCCCCGGACACGGCGCCTTGCCCTTGGCGCACGCAATCGCGGCGCCATTCTCAGCATTCCCCGCCTGATCCTGGCGTACCGCATCGGCGCGATGCGCTACGGGATCTTCACGCTGTCAAAGGCATAGCAGGTGCTGGGGAAATCCCGCGCCAGGGGAGCGGCTGGCTTCACCCGCGCTGAGAGAGGACGACGGCGGGAGGCACCTTCCGCCGTCGTCCTCCCATCATGCCCTCCCGGCCCGGAGGCGGGACGCAGCAGGGCGTGGTGTGCGCCTGACTTTTGACCCTTGTTTCTGTCTGTCGGTAGGGCCCTTACTGAGGGGAGGAGCGGAATCCTGCCGCCCCCATGTGCGCCCCGAGGGAGAAAGACCATGTTCGCCAGAATCAGCACCTACAGGACCGGCCCCGAGACCCGCAGGGACAACCCGGCCGACGACGTCGTGAACAGCGTGCTCCGGCTTCCGGGATGCAAGGGCGTCTACTACCTTAACGGGAGGGACACGGACAACGCCCTGTCCATCACGCTGTGGGACACCGAGGAAGCGATGGTGGACAGCCGCCAGGTAGCCAGCAGGATCCGGGAGGAGAGCAGCCAGGCGGACAGGACGCAGGTCGTCGCCGTGGAGGAATTTGAAGTCACGGCCAGCAGGCTTCAGGACTGAGCCGCAGACGGTCTGGCTGCACTGCCAGGTTCAAGGGCCGCGGCTTCAGTGCAAAACTGCGTGCAACAATGGCGCCATGACTCACGAGCCTCAGTCCATGGTGCCCGAACTGGACAGTGCCGACCTTCCTGCTTTCGAGGCCGCCTATCAGGCCGCGCAAAAGAGCCTAGCCGAAGGCGGCATCCCCATCGGTGCTGCGAGAGCCCGCGACGGCGCGGTGCTTGCCAGCGGACACAACGAGCGCGTCCAGAACGCTGATCCGATCGCGCACGGGGAAATGTCGGCCCTGCGCGCCGCGGGCCGACAAAGGAGCTACCGGGACACCACGCTGGCCCCATGTGCCATGTGCGCTGGGACCATCATCCAATTCAAGATCCCCCGCGTGGTGGTGGGGGGAGGCCCGGACGTTCGACGGCGAGCTGAAGCTGTTGAGGTCACGCGGAGTTGAAGTGGTGGTGCTGGACGATCAGCGTTGCGTGGACATGATGGTTGCATTCAAGGCAGACAAGCCGGAGCTGTGGGCGGAGGACATCGCCGAGTAACCCAGTCCAATGATGGTGAGCGGCGCCTACGGACGGACCGGTGTGGCGGCCTCGTTGCCCAACACCGTGGTCCACGGGCTGGCGGTCCACGACGTCACGACGCCGTTGAGGACGTAGGGGTCCGCGGCTGCAAAGGCTTTGGCGGCTTGGACTGGGTTTTCGCCGGTGAAGATCAGCAGCCCCTTGAACGGTCCTTCGCCAATGGCCCCGCCGAGCAGAAGCTCGCCGCGTTCGACTGACTCCCACCCCGCCCGAAGGTGGTCTGCGCGGTATTGTTCGCGGGACTCGAGGTAGTTGTCGGCGTAGGTGTATTCGAGCACGGCGTGCATACGTCTCTCCGTATCGTTCAGGGTTTCATTCGTTGTAGAAGTAGCCTACCCAGCGGAACCTACCCGGAAACCGCCGGCACCTCGACCTAGACCCCCGCGTCGCAGAACTTCTGTACCTGTCCGTGGTCCGCTTCGCAGATGCCGTCCTCGGCAGTAACTGTGTGGCCCCGACAACCCCATCGGAACATTCACCGTCAGGTGCTCCTGGCCGTCGTACATCAATTCCACTATGGCGCAGCACTCCGGGTTAGCCAAGAAGGACGATGCATGGGCCTAGATACTTGAGACCCTTACTATTCTCGTCTTTCTGCTTAATGCCCTTGGGCGCGACCTCGCTGCGATTTTGCTGTTCGGTGCGAAAATATCCTCCCGTAGATGTCCGCTCCTACTCCGAGAACTTCAATGTTCCAGTCGGCGTTGGGAAGCTTATCTACGGCGAGCTGTACAAGTTCTAGGTCGGCCTTGACGGCCGCATGCGCCTGATCACCGGATATTGTTTCAAATAGGAGGCCATGTGTAAGTCGGTTTCTGAGATCTCTCGCATTCTTTGTCCAAAGGCTGATCTTGTGACTTCCGGTGAACCTGAGTTCTCTAGCAACGTGGTTGACAACTCCAGGCCTTGCATTCTTTCCCCGCGTGAAGAGATTTTGGTTGTCCACGATGTCATTAGGACTGAGAGAGGAGATACGACTGGCCACGAGCCGTAGGGCAAGTTCGGCGAACCTTCCGCTGTCCAAGACTGCACCGTCATGATCCTGCAGGCATAACTTGGTGATACAAATCCTCATCAAGTCGGCAAGGTAGCGCTCTGCAGGACGAAGCGGGAGTTCCTCGGAATACTTTCTAAAGCGCTGCAGTTCATCAACGTCGATTAGCAGTCGTTTCGAGATTCGATCAGCTATATCTTGTCCATTTGGCGCTGCCGCCCCTACGGATTTTATAGTTACAGTATCAACAGCATTTATTTCATAAACTCGTATATGGCTCGGGAGAGTGCCCAAGGTAAGGGTATGAATGCCGTGGTCATGGCGGGCGAGACTATAGGCTCGAAGGATATCATTGGCATATTCAATACCGCGATTGAGCGCGCCAAGCGCATTAAGAGGTGTCGGTCGCAAGCCGAATACACACACAATGATGAAACAATGTCCTGTTCGTGCGGCTGAGCTTCCTGCGTAAAGGGTTGTCGAGAAGTTCAAAAATTGCACCATTCGGACTTCCTGTTTTTGAACAGAAATCCGGTTGCTGCTGTAGCCCGGAGGCAAAGGAACCAGGCTCTCATATGGAAATACAAAGGCCACGCCATTCTGAAGACCAAAGCCTGTTCCCATATCGTCGAACTGACGGAGCATGCTCTCGATTTGACTCTCGATATCGAAGTCATCGATCAACGCAGCCAGAGCGTCGATCACTTTCGCATGAATAATCTCGTCCTCAACGTGCATGTAGATGCCATAGCGCGTCATCCACTGCTGATTGGTCAACAGGTTGATGCCGGGATGTGGGGAGGTCACAACCAAACCCCGGGCTCATCGGGATGCTTCTCTTCTGCTGTTCCTCCTGGCGGTTGGCTCATAACCGCATCAATTCTCGCCATCCAAACTTCCTCGTAAGTCCTACCTTGCGCGTCCGCCCAAAGACGTGCGGCTTGCTGAGGTTTCCCAGTTAAGAGCAAAGCTGAGTCATCAGGCACGGAGAATAGGTAGTCCGCCAGGAATCTATTTTCTTTTTCATCGTCAGCAAGGACCTCAGCTTCGATAAGTCGTCGCCGGAGAGCTTTCCCGGGGCCACCCGTCTTATACCTGGGCACCGGCAGTCGCGAACCTTTGAAAACGACCAAGCCCTCGGGGCCGAAGTCTCCATGGGCCGTGGAACCAGGTCCGTTGACGAAGTATCCCCACGGCGTGGTACTTCCGGTGCCGGGTGGGAAGGGGCCGAAAATCGGCTCGAGTACAGGTTGACCGAGCGTAGCGAGGAGAACCGCGACTGTATCAAAATGAAGGTCACAAATAGCCGCAATCGTATCTGGAACGTTTCTTTTGGAGCCGTTGTCGGAATTTTCAATCGAGTAACGCTTCATCTTCCTGGCTGCCAGAATTGCCTCATGTTCCAAGTAAGTCACGTGGGTAGATGCCCAAGTGTCGTCGGTTGATATCGCTACGAGCGCCCGACTCCAAAAACTCTTGCCAGCTTCATGCTCACCTAGTCGACGGCGAGCGTTGTCTGTTTGTCCTATGTAGCAGCGAGGGAGCGACCCGGCCTTGTCAGCAATAAGAAAATACAAGGCCGGAGATTGGGAGCTTGGATTCGTTAGAAATAACCCTAATTGACTCCTCGGGATGTCATATACTGCGATGTTCTGTGTCGGAAACTTTGCACGTCGTAGGGACTTTGGATCACCCTGTGGCAAAAATATCTCAATTACCTGTGGTTGGAAACGGCTTGAGGTATCACGCATCTCCGGTCACTCTCGGGCTCCTACTAGTCAAAGGACCACTAATTCCGCCGCTTTTCGCTGGTCGGGCTGCACTCTCTGATAAGGATACTTTTGTCCGCCCATTCTGCCCGAGAAAATTCGAGATAGCCTGCCAAGTCATGAAGTGGCGGTCCCTGCTACCCACTGCGCTCGGCTGGTGCAGCCACCTCAACCAGCACTCCCGCGTCCCGGAACTTCTGCACCTGGGCGGGGTCGGCGCCGTCGTCCGTCACCAGCGTCCACGGCAGCGCCAAGCGCGCCCACGCGTGAAAGGGCCGAAGCCCGAGCTTGGACGAGTCAGCCAGGACGTAAACCAAACGCCCGCGCCGGGCCATGAGCTCCTTGAGCCGGGTCTGGGCGTGGTCGGCCTCGCAGATCCCGTCCTCGGCGGTGACGGCGTCGGCGCCGAGGAAGACCCGGTCAAAGCTCATCCGCTCCAGCGCCGCCTCGGCCAGCGGCCCCACGAAACTCTGCGAAACACCGCGGAGCCGCCCGCCCAGGCAGTCCACCTCGATGCCCTCCGAATCGGCCAGCTCCTGCAGGGTATTCAGGCCCGGCGTCGTCACGGACAGCTTCTCGAACCCGCGCAGTTCGTGGGCCAGGGCACCGGCGGTGGAGCCGGCGTCGAGCAGGATGTTCTCGCCGGGCTGGATCACGGACGCCGCCCACCGGGCGATCGCCTGCTTCTGCTCGAACGCCTCGCCGGTGCGCTGCCGCAGCGACGCCTCCGGGTGCGCGCCCAGCGCCATCGCCCCGCCGTACGTGCGGGCCAGTCGGCCCTGCGAATTCAGCAGCGCCAGGTCGCGGCGGATGGTGGAGGCCGTCACCTCGAACTTCGCGGAGAGCTCCTCCACGGAGGCCAGGCCGGTGGTCACGGCAAGGTGGTAGATCTCCTCGCGCCGCGCGTTTGCGCTGAGCATTCCCGGTCTCCTTCCCGCGGGCATGGCGGTGGCAGTGCTACCCATGCTAGTGCTCGCCAGGGACGGCAATGGCCGGCCAGCTTTGCTGACCGGCCGTCCGTCGTGAGGAGCTTACGCAGCCTCGTCCCGTGCCGGTGCCAGGTCCACTGCCTGCCGCAGTGCCTCGAGCAGCGACTCGTGGTCGGCAATGTTCTTGCCGGCGATGTCGAAGGCAGTGCCGTGGTCAACGGACGTTCGCACCACGGGGAGCCCCACGGTGATGTTGACGCCGTTCTCCAGGCCCAGGACCTTCACGGGGCCGTGGCCCTGGTCGTGGTACTGGGCCACCACCAGGTCGAAGTCGCCGCGGCCGGCCAGGAAGAACAGGGTGTCCGCCGGGAGGGGGCCGAAGGCGTTGATGCCGTCCGCCTGCGCCTTCTCGATGCCCGGCTGGATCTTCTCCGCCTCCTCGCCGTAGCCGAACAGCCCGTTCTCACCGGCATGCGGGTTGATGGCGCACACCGCGATCCGCGGGTTCTCAATCCCGGAGGTGCGCAGCAGCTCATACCCGCGCTTGATGGTCCGGTACACCAGGTCGCCGTTGATCTTGGCGATGGCATCGATGAGGCCGATGTGGGTGGTCACGTGGATGACGCGCATCTTCGGCGCCGTCAGCATCATGGACACCTCCTCGGTGCCGGTCAATTCGGCGAGGAGTTCGGTGTGGCCGGGGAACTTGTGCCCGGCCGCGTGCAGCGCCGCCTTGTTCAGCGGGCCCGTGCAGATGGCATCCACCTGGCGGTCCATCGCCAGCTGCACGGCCTTTTCGATGAACAGGTACGAACCGTGGCCGGCGGCGGCGGACAGCTCACCCCAGGCGAGGTCCTCCGGGATGCAGTCGATGTCCAGGACGTCGATGGTGCCTTCCTGGAACAGCGCTTCGGACGGTTCCGCCACCTTGCGCATGGCCAGCGGGCTGGACACGATGTCCGCGGCGAGCTGCAGCCGGCGGAGATCGCCGATGACCAGCATCCGCGCCTTGGACCGGAGTTCGTTGTCCGCCAGGGCCTTGACGATGATTTCCGGGCCAATGCCGGCGGCGTCACCCATGGTGATGGCTACGATCGGGCGTCCCATTACTTGGTACTCATTTCAGTCGTTGTGCTAGAGAAAAACTGTGTGGTCCTGGCCAGCGTGCCGGCATCGCCGAAAGCGCCGGCCTTGGTGACCAGGAGGGGGAGGGGCTCCGGCAGCCGGCTCATCACCACGCCGGGCTCCACCTCGCCCAGGACGGTGAAGCTCCCGGCGCCGAGCGCCTTCAGGACCGCCGTCGCCGTTTCGCCGCCCGTCAGGATCAGCGCCTCGCAGTTCCCAATGCCGGCGGCAGTGGCCCGCGCCAGCGCTTCGGCCACCACCAACGCCTGCGACTTGTCCACGGCGCCCATGGGATCCGGTGTCAGCACGACGTCGGTCCGCAGCATCGCGGCAGCCACCTTCCGGGCAACCGCCGGGTCCTCGAGCGCCCCGTGGTCCAGCGTGATGTGCTCCGCGCCTGCCGCGACCAATGCCTCGGTCTGCTGCCGGGCGAGGCCGGAATAGCTGCCGATCACGGTCAGGGTCCGCTTCACGTGCCGCGCGTGCTCATGAAGAACACTCCCTCCTTCTTCCCGTGCGGCAATGTGCCCGGCCAGCCCGCCGGAGCCCGCCAGGAGCGCGGGGAAGTCCAGCAGCGCAGCCGCGGCGGCGATCTGCCGAAGGTCATCGTCAGAGACCGCGTCAAGTACGACGGCGTCCGTCCCGCGGTCCTGCACGTTGCGCAGGTGCGCGGCCAGGTCCTCCGGGGTGCGGTGCGCTTCCCGGCCCACCAGTTCAGTCGAAAGGCCGCCGGCGGCAAGGGCTCCCGCGACGTCGCCGTCGAACCTTGTCTGCGCGTTCCGCGCACCGTTGACGTGGACGATGCCGCCCACGGTGGTCCGTCCCGTGGCCGGAAAGGCCGGAGCGACAAGGGCCAAACCCCGCCCGCGGCCGTCACTGACGGCAGCCAGCGCTGCGGCAACCTCGGCACCGACATTGCCGCGGAGCAGCGAGTCGATCTTTTTGAAGACCTGCCGGTCCTGATCCATTGCTCGCACGACGGCGGCAGTGACGGCCGCCGCTGAATCTTCGGCGGAAAGGTAGCGGCTCTCGGTGTTGACCGACAGGATGTCCGCTTCCGGCCATGCGGAGTCGAGGTCGAGGATCACGGAACTGCTGTGGGTGGGTCCGTAGGCTGCGGCCGCATCTGCCGCTCCCGTCAGGTCGTCGGCGATGATGGCCCAGCGCTTGGCTGCGGTGGTGTTCATACTGCTGGGGTTACCTCGCGGGTTTCCACGGGCTGCTTGGCTTTCAGGCGCTTAGCGTACCAAGCGACCATGAGCGGGCAGCCGATGGCGGTGACCACCACGGAGGCTGCCACCAAAACGGTGGCTGGGCCGGCGGCGGCGGAGTAGGCCGGGTTGGCTGCGGCCACCAGCATGGGGACGGTGGCTGCGTTGCCTGCGGTGGTGGCTGCTGCGAGCCCTGCGATGCCGGAACCGCCGGTCAGCTTGTCCGCGAAGAACAGGACGGCGCCGCCACCGATGAGCACGAACAGGCCCAGGGCCACGCCGAGCAGTCCGGCGTTGAGGACCTGGCCCAGGTTCAGGCCGAAGCCCAGGGCCAGGGCGAAGAAGGGAATCAGCACCGGTGCCGCGGAGGAGAGGAACTTGCGCATGGCCGGGTCCAGGGCGCCCAGGATGGCGCCGAGGAGCAGCGGGATGATGGCGCCCACCAGGGCCTGCCACGGGAAGGCTGACAAACCGGCGACGCCGAGGGTCACCATGGTCAGGAAGGGGCCGGATTCCAGCGTCATCACGGAGTAGGCGGCGACGTCCTTGGGCTTGCCGTACTGGCCCATAAGCGCCATGTACATGCCGCCGTTGGTGTCGTTGAGGGCGGCCAGGATGGCCAGGACGGAGAGGCCCGAGAGCAGCCCGCCGTCGATGGGAAGTTCACCCATGAACCGGCCGGCGACGACCCCGATGATGATGGCGAACAGGACCTTGCTGCCGAAGAGGACGCCGCCCTTTTTCAGGATGTAGGGGGTGGCCTTGATATCGATGCTCGCGCCCATGCAGACGTAGAACACCGCGAGGATGGTGGTGCCGCCGGTGAAGAGTGCGCCGGTGAAGGAGCCGAAGAACTTGGCGGAATCCGGTGCGAAGGTGCCAAGAATGGCGCCGATGAGCAGGGGGATCAGCATCATGCCGCCAGGAACCTTTTCCATGGTGGCCTTGATTGGGACAGACATAAAGCAACCTCATTGTTGTCTGGGGGAGGGGGAGGCCGAGCGCGCAGCTCGAAGCATGATCTAGATCATAGCTACTGCTGCGCGTTTAGCGCAAGCCATTCTGCGCAAAACGCGCAAGCGGGCTTTTTGCTCGCGCAACCTGCCGCCCGCCGTCGCATTGTCAGAGGGCTGTCCTACCTTGAGTCTGTGCCAAACTTTCCCGTTAGCCGTGCCTGCGCGAACCGGGCAGTTCCCGCCGGCCGGGTCGGCTACGACCTGAACGCCGACCGCCTCCTGCTTCACACCTTCCAGCCCGAGGAGGCGTTGGAGGAGCTCCTTTCCACCGGGCAGCTCATCCCGGATCCGAGCCGGGCGGAGCCGCTGTTCGCCGATGCCTACGACTGGATGCTCCGGGAGATGGACCGCCGCCTTCCCACCAGCGGCGACGGGGCTCTTTGGTTCTGGGCACGCATTACCCGTGAGTACCTGGTGGACAGCTGCAGGCAGCACCGCGGCGACGTCCTGCTGACCTGCCGGATCCCGCGGGAAAGGGTTCTGCTGTCCCACTTCTCGGACTGGCACCGCGCCCTGGGCGGCACACCCCACGTGCTTGAATTGCCGGGCGAGAGCGACGATGACTATGGGGCACGGCTGGACCGGATCTGGGACGAACTCAACGAGCGCAAGCGGGCGGCCGGTGTGCTCGGCAAGGGATTCCGGGAGTGGCCCGAGGATCTGCGCAGGGATCTCGAACGGAGCTGGGAGCAGTTCCTCGACCCGTCAACCTACGGCAGGTGGGACACCGTGCAGGCAACCGCGCACGTCCTCCGCGCCGAAGACGTCATCGAAGCTGTGCGAATCGGCTAGAGGCCGCCGAAAGCAACCTCAGTGCTGTCTGGGGAGGGGGTGGCCGGGAGGCTGCGCGAGTTGCGGCCGCCAGGCAGTAGCCGCCCGCTCCCGCCCGGGCTCAGTTGCGGGGTCAGTCGCGGGCCAGCGAGGGACTCTCTGACCCGGCCTTGACCTCTGCCGCCGCCCGGCGATGTGCAATGTGCCCTGTCACCGTGACTGCCGTAGCGATCACCGCTGCCAGTGCCAGTGCAAGTGCCAGGTGCACATGCAGTGCTGCCGCCCCTGCCAGCGCGCCCAGCATGATGAGCACGATGGCCAGTGCGCGCCGCTGCCAGAACGTGCCCTTGCCGCCTGCCAGCCGGGAGTCGGAGGCGAGTCCGGTGATGGTGGATGTGACCACTACGGTGGTGATCTCCGCAACCTTCAGGCGTTTCGCCGTGGCGGCCTGGGTTCCCATGAGCAGGGCGAGCGCGCTGGTGACCGTGCTCCCGAGGGCAGGATCGGCCTGCACCGGAGCCAGGAGCACGAAGACCGTCAGTACCCACAGGCCCAGCGATACCGCGAGCAGGGCTGCGGAGGTCTGCGGCGACCAGCCTTCGCCATTGCGCCGGAGGAGCCGCCCGGCCAAAGCTGCGCCCAGCATGAAGAAGGCCAGCGCCAGCGCCGGCCGAAGGATGGGGAGGCTGGTTCCGCCGGCCATGGCCATGCCCAGCAGCACCACGTTGCCGGTCATGTTCCCGGTGAAGACGCGGTCCAGGCCGAGGTAGCCCATTGCGTCCACCACGCCGGTGGAAAACGTCAGGGCCAACATCAGCACCAGGTGCAGCCGCTCAGCTGAACCAAAAAAATGTTTCCTCACCGTAAATTCTCCAATACACCCTTGAATCGAAACGTATACCAAGGATATGTTCGTTCAGCGATTGTATTCAATCTCACATTCCGTGCTCGATCATAGGACTTGTATGAGACTCCCGTTCCGCCCCCGGGCCCTTCCGGACGGCACTCCATTCCGGGCGAAAAACGTTGTTGTGGGCGGCGGCGTGGCCGCCCTGGCGCTGGCGATGACCGCCTGCGCCCCCATCCAGCCCCTGCCCGAGGCGGTAGTGCATAACGACGTGACGTCCGCCCCCATCGGCAACCAGAAAGTGGTGGAGGGCGGGGACCTGGTGATGGCCCTCTCGGCTGAACCCGACCGCCTGGACCCGACAACGTCGTCGTCCCTTTACACCCGGTACGTCATGCAGACGATGTGCCAGAAGCTTTACGACATCGACGCCCAGGGCAAGATCGTGCCGCAGCTCGCCACCAAGCTTCCCGAGGTGAGCAACAACGGGCAGACGGTGACCATCCAGGTGCGGGACGACGCCGTGTTCGCCGACGGCACCAAGTTCGACGCCGAGGCCGTCCGCGCCACCCTGGACCGGGACCTGACCATGAAAGGTTCCGCCCGCAAGAGCGAACTAGGGCCGATCAGCGGCATTACAGCCCCGAACCCCACCACCGTCCAGATCAGCTACAAGAAGCCGTTCGCCCCGCTGACCGCGGCGCTCGCGGACCGGGCCGGCATGATCCTCTCGCCCACCGCGGTTGCCGCGGCAGGGGATGCCTTCGGCGACCACCCCGTATGCGTTGGACCGTTCAAGTTCAAGCAGCGCATCCCGCAGACCTCCATCCAGGTGGAACGGGACCCGCTCTACTACGACGCCAAGAACGTCCACCTGGACACCGTGACGTACCGGATCATGACGGACTCCAACATCAGGACCGCCAACCTGCGCTCCGGCGACGTCCAGGTGGCCGACTCCATCGCACCCCAGGACGTGGACGCACTGGCAAAGGAACACGGGGTAGGGGTGCTCCAAGTGGGATCCCTGGGCTACCAGGGCCTGACCATCAACCTGGGCAACACCAACGGCGTGGGCAAGCCGGTGGGGGACCTCAACACGCCGCTGGCCAAGAACGCCACCATCCGCCAGGCGCTGTCCATGTCCATCGACCGCAAAGCCCTGGTGAGCACGCTCTTCAACAACTGGTACGAGCCCGCTTGTTCCCCGGTGGCACCCTCCAGCCCCTTCTCCTCCGACGCCAGCCAAGGCTGCCCGGACTACGATCCGGCGAAGGCGAAGCAGATGCTGAAGGACGCCGGGGTTCCGGTGCCCTTCCCCATCAAGGTCCAGGTCACCAACTCGCCGGACTCGCTGCGGTACGCGCAGGCGCTCCAGGCGTCGGCAGCGGACGGTGGATTCGCCCTGACCATCGCGCCGGTTGAATACTCAACGCTCCTGGACGTGCAGAGCCACGGCAGCTTCGAAGCCCTGCTGCTGGGCTGGTCCGGGCGCGTGGACCCGCACGGCAACATGTACAACTTCCTGGCCACCGGCGGCGGCAACAACTACTCCGGCTACAGCAACCCGGCCGTGGACAAGCTCCTCACCGACGCCTCCACCTCCACCGACCAGGCGGCCCGGGCGACCCTCTACGGGAAGGCCGTCCAGCAGGTGCAGGCGGACAACCCGATCATCTACCTCTACCGGATCCACAGCCTCACGGCCTACTCCAACACAGTGGCCGGAGTGGAAACGTTCGCCGATGGTGTGGTCCACCTCAGCAACGCGGCCTTCGTGAAGAAATAAGGACTCCACCATGATCCGATACCTCTCGACCCGTCTCTGGCACTCAGCCATCACCCTGGTGCTCGCCTCCGTGGTCATCTTCATTGGCATCCGCCAACTCCCCGGTGATCCGGCCATTGCCATGGCGGGGGAGGAAGCCAGCCCCGAACAGCTGGACGCCATCCGGTCCAAGCTCGGCCTGGACCAGCCCCTTCCCGTCCAGTACTTCTCCTTCATCGGCCGGTTGCTCCAAGGAGACCTGGGCAAGTCCACCCGCACCGGAACGCCCGTCACGGACCTGCTCGCCGGCACCCTGCCCGTGACGCTGTGGCTCGCCGCCTACGCAATCGTGGTGGCCGTCGTCGTCGGCGTCCTGCTCGGCGTGGTGGCAGAGCGGTTCCGCGGCCGCTGGCCGGAATGGCTCTCCAACGGCTTTGCCCTCATCGGCCTGTCCGTCCCCAGCTTCTGGCTTGGCCTGCTGGCCATCCTCTACCTGGCCGTCAACCTTGGCTGGTTCCCGGCGTCAGGCTATGTCGACGTCGGAACGAACCCCGTGCGCGGCCTCTACTACCTGACGCTCCCGGCGGTGATCCTGGGCACCGGCCTGGCCGCCGTCATCCTGCGGCAGACGCGGGCATCCATGATTGAGACCATGAGCACGGACTACGTCCGCACCGCCCGAGCCAAGGGCCTGGGCGGCGGCCGCATCCTGTTCCGCTACGGGCTCCGGAACTCCCTGATCGTGGTGGTCACCATCGTGGGCCTGCAACTGGGCGGACTGATCTCCGGCGCCGTGGTCACGGAGCGCATCTTCGCCCTGCCCGGCTTCGGCAAGCTCACCCTGGCCTCCGTCTTCACCCGCGACTACCCCGTGATCCAGGCCGTGGTGCTGGTCATCACCCTTGGGTACATCCTCATTAACCTTGCGGTGGACATCCTGTACTCCGTGATCAACCCGCGAATCCGAGTAGGAAGCAACTGATGGCCGTCACCGACATCCGCCCTGCAGCCCCGGGCGCAACCAGCCTGGGCTCCGGCCGCGGACGCATCTGGAAGTCGCTCCGGCGCAACCCCCTGGGCCTGGCCGGCGGAATCCTGCTGGCCCTCGTGGTCCTGGTGGCCCTGCTGGCACCGCTGCTGGCCCCGTACGATCCGGCGCAGGTCCACTTCGCCACCCCGTTCCAGAAACCCGGCACGGTGGGCTTCCTTCTGGGCACCGATGACCTGGGCCGGGACATCTTCTCCCGGCTGGTTTTCGGCATCCGGTCCTCCCTTGAGGTCGGGGTGCTGGCGGTCCTGCTCTCGGTGGTCATCGGCACGCCGCTGGGGCTGCTCGCCGGCTACTGGCGGTGGCTCGACGCCATCATTTCCCGGCTCAACGACGTGACCCTGGCCTTCCCGTTCCTGATCATCGCGGTGGGGCTCGTGGCCATCAGCGGCCCCAGCCTGGGCAACGCCGCGGTGGCGATCGGCATCGCGCACATCCCGGCAATGATCCGCATCATCCGCGGTGAAACCCTGCGGATCAAGGAAAGCGACTTCGTCATGGGCGCCAAGACCATGGATGCCTCCGGCGGGCGGATCATCTTCCAGCACATCCTGCCCAACACCGCCTCCGCACTCATCGTGCAGGCCACCGTGATCATGCCCGCGGCCGTCATCGGCGAAGCCGTGCTGTCCTTCCTGGGCCTGGGCATCCAGCCGCCCGCACCCAGCCTGGGCATCATGCTCTCCGACGCCCAGCAATACCTCTTCCGCTCACCCACAGCGGCCATCGTCCCCGGCCTCGGCATCGCCGCAATCTGCCTGGCCTTCAACCTGTTCGGCGACGCCCTGCGCGACGCCCTGGACCCCGCCGCCACCACCCGAAAGAAATAGACAATGACGTACACGCCTGCAGACAGCTTCACCACCCGCCCCACCCTCCAGGGCACGTTCGGCATGACCGCCTCCACCCACTGGCTCGCCACCGCCTCCGCCCAGGCGGTACTGGAACGCGGCGGCAACGCCTTCGACGCCGCCGTGGCCGGCGCCTTCGTCCTGCACGTGGTGGAACCCCACCTGAACGGCCCGGGCGGGGACATGACCGGCGTGTTCGTCACGGCGGAAAACCCGTCCGAACCTGTGGTGCTGATGGGCCAGGGCCCCGCCCCGGCCGCAGCCACCCGCGAGCACTACCTGGCCGAAGGACTGGAGCTCGTACCCGGCGCCGGCGCGCTCGCCGCCGCCGTGCCCGCCGCCGTCGACGCCTGGCTGCTGCTCCTCCGGGACCACGGCACCTGGGAGCTGGCGGACGTGCTGGCCTTCGCCATCGGCTATGCCCGCAACGGGCACCCGATCGTGGGCCGCGTGGGGACCACCATCGAAACCGTCGCCGACCTCTTCACCGAGCACTGGCCGACGTCGGCCGCCCTCTGGATGCCGGACGGGAAGATCCCCGCCGCCGGAGACATCGTCAAGAACCCTGCGTACGCCGACGTCCTGGACCGGCTCGTCGCCGCAGGGGAGTCGGAGGCCTCGCGGGAAGCACGCGTCGACGCGGCCCGCCGGGAGTGGGGCGAGGGATTTGTGGCCAAGGCAGCGGTCAAATTCCTCGCCACCCCCCACCGCCACTCGTCCGGCGCCGACCACGCCGGCGTCATGACCGAAGCGGACTTCGCCGGATTCTCCGCCGGCTACGAACCCGCCACCACCATCCAGTTCCGCGGCCACACCATCGCCAAGACCGGGCCCTGGGGGCAGGGGCCGGCACTGCTGCAGACCCTCGCCACCCTGGAAGGGTTCGACGACGACCGGCTGGACCCGTCCACGGCCATCGGAGCGCACACCATCCTTGAGGCGCAGAAGCTGGCCATCGCGGACCGCGAGGCCTACTACGGCGACGCCGAGGTGCCGATGGATTACCTGCTCAGCCCCGAGTACGCGGCGGAGCGCCGGAAACTGATCGGCGAAAAAGCCTCGCACGAGTTCCGGCCCGGCAACGTCCCCGGCCACGAACCCTTCGTTCCGCCGCTGCGCACGGAGTACCTCCCGCCGTCGCTCGCGGAAAACGGCGAGCTTGCCTTCGCCGGTGTGGGGGAACCAACCGTCATGCCCACGGGGGAAACCCGCGGTGATACCTGCCACATCGACGTCGTGGACCAATGGGGAAACATGGTGTCCGCAACGCCGTCCGGCGGGTGGCTCCAGTCCTCCCCGGCCATCCCCGAACTCGGCTTCTGCCTCGGTTCCAGGCTGCAGATGACCTGGCTGGAGGAGGGCGCACCGTCCACCTTGACCCCCGGAAAGCGCCCCCGGACCACCCTGACGCCCACGCTGGTGCTGAAGGACGGCAAAGCGGTAACCGCCCTCGGGTCCCCGGGCGGGGACCAGCAGGACCAATGGCAGCTGCTGTACCTGCTGCGGACCATTGTGGGCGGTTACGAGCCCCAGCAGGCCGTGGACGCACCCTCCCTCCACACCACCTCCATCCCGGGATCCTTCTGGCCCCGGACCTGGACGCCGGGTGGCGCAGTCGTTGAAGACCGCCTCGGCGAGGACGTGATCGCTGAACTGGAAGAGCGAGGCCACGTGGTCACCCGGGCCGGGGACTGGGCACTCGGCCGCCTGTCATCGGTGGTGAGCGACCCCGAAACAGGTGTCCTCAAGGCCGCCGCCAACCCGAGGGGAGCGCAGGGCTATGCTGCAGGACGCTAGGAACGACTCAAACATCCTGCTCTCCGTCCGCGAGCTGGAGGTCAGCTACGGCGGAACCCCGGTCCTGGACAAGGTCTCCTTCGACCTGAAGAAGGGCGAGCGGGTGGCGATCGTGGGCCAGTCGGGATCGGGCAAGTCCACCGTGGTGGGCGCCATCCTGGGCCTGCTGTCCGGCGCCGGCCGGGTCACCCACGGGTCCATCCTGCTCGACGGGGAAGACCTCGCGGATGCCACCCAAAAGGAACTGCGCGGCATCCGGGGCAAGTAGATCGGCTTGGTCCCCCAGGACCCCATGTCCAACCTCAACCCCTCCATGAAGGTGGGAGCGCAAATCGCCGACGCATTGGCCAGCAACGGCATGCGCGGCCGGGATGCCATCAAGCAGCGTGCCGTGGAACTCATGACCGAAGCCGGCATCCGGGACGCCGAACGCCGGTACAACCAGTACCCGCACGAGTTCTCCGGCGGCATGCGCCAGCGCGTGCTAATCGCCATCTCCCTGGCGGGGGAGCCGGACCTGCTGATCGCGGACGAGCCGACGTCGGCCCTGGACGTCACGGTCCAGCGGCAGATCCTGAACCACCTCCAGACCCTGGTAGACGCCCGCGGCACCTCGCTGCTGTTCGTCACGCACGACCTGGGGCTCGCAGGGGACCGCACCGACCGCATCATCGTCATGGCCGAAGGGCGGATTGTGGAGACCGGCACGCCGTGGGAGGTGCTGTTGAATCCGCAGGAGGACTACACGCGGCGGCTGGTGGCCGCGGCGCCGTCGTCGAGCCTTTCCGCCGACGCGCCTTCCGATCCGGTGCTTGCTGAACTTGACCGGCCCGCTCCCGTGCTCTCGGTCAAGAACCTGGCCAAGGAGTTCAAGCTGCGTGGCCAGGGCGGGCGCAGGATCCAGGCCGTGGACGACGTCTCGTTCGACGTGCACAGGGGAACCACCACAGCGGTGGTGGGTGAATCCGGCTCCGGCAAGTCAACGGTTGCGCGGATCATCCTGGGCCTGGAGACACCCACCTCGGGCTCGGCGCTGATCAAGGGCGAGAGCATCGCCACCAGCAATCCCCGGACGCGCCGCTCCTTGCGCCGCATCGCGCAGCCCGTCTTCCAGGACCCGTATGGGTCCCTGGACCCGACCTTCAGTATCGAGCGGTTGATCGATGAGCCACTGCGGATCTTCAAGATAGGGACGCGCGAGAGCCGGCGCGAACGCGTGGCCGAGCTGCTGGACCAGGTGGCGCTGCCGCGCATCGTGGCACAGCGCAGGCCCCATGAGCTGTCGGGCGGGCAGCGCCAGCGGGTGGCCATCGCCCGGGCCCTGGCGCTGGAACCGGAGTTGCTGATCCTGGACGAGGCCGTCTCAGCCCTGGATGTCCTGGTGCAGGAGCAGATCCTCACCCTGTTGGGGGACCTGCAGGATAGGCTGGGCCTGACCTACCTCTTCATCACGCATGACCTGGCCGTTGTCCGCCAGATCGCGCACAACGTGGTGGTCATGAAAACAGGAAAAGTGGTTGAAACCGGCAGCGTGGAGCAGGTCTTCATGGCACCGTCGGCCGACTACACCAGAGAACTACTTGGAGCGATACCCGGTGCAGCCTTCGCTAGCTAGCGGCGATCCCACCCCACGGGCCCGCGTCCAGGACGAGATCCGGCGGGACATCATCTTCGGGAAGCTCCCCGCGGGGACCCGGATCACGGAAGCGTCCCTGGCCGCGAAGTACGGGATCTCCCGGGTTCCGGTGCGGGAAGCGCTGCGGGCCCTTGAGGTGGAGGGCTTCGTTGAGTCGAAGCCTTTCGCCGGGTCCACGGTGTCAGAGATCCCTGTGGACGACGCCGATGACCTCTTCGCGGTGCGCGAGGCCTTGGAAGCTGCCACCGCCCGCCGGGCTGCCCGGCGGGCGGCCGCCCAGTTCTCCGCGGGCGGTCCCGATAACCAGTGGTGGGAGACGCGGCGGGAACTGGCCGCCATTCTGGACGAGGGCGATGAAGCGGTGGCAAACGGGCGCGTTGAACTCTTGCCCGAGCTGAATATCCGGTTCCATCTGGGGGTTGCTGAACTGAGCCGCAGCGCGTCCCTCACGGCGCTGCTCCGCCAGATTTCCGGCAAGATCGAGTGGCTCTACGCCTCCGACGTGGACTCCCGCGGCATCCGGTCCTGGGCCGAGCACCGCGGCATCATGGCAGCGATCGACGCCGGCAACGCCGAGGCCGCCGAGCAGGGGATGGCGGCACACGTCCACGGGTCCAGGTCGGGTTACCTGAGCCGGTTCACGGACGCTTCACCTGAAACGCCGGTGGCACCCTCAGGTGGCCACCCCGCGGATACCAGGAATTGATTCCGGGCCTGCCTCCTTCCGATGCCTCCGGGTGGCTTCACCGGGCCCCAAACCGCCGGATGGGTGACCGGCTCGCCGGAACGTTCCGGCGGTTTCGAGCCGTTCCGGCGTCTTCGCGAGGGCCAAGCTCTCCTACCTCGCGGTTGAGGTAGCGTCCGACCGGCCGCGGCATGCACATTCGTGCAAGGGGTTCGTGGGAAGCCGACCAAAGCCGGCCCGTGCAAAATTACCTACTCACCAGTAACAACTCTGTGCTCCGCGTCACAATCAGGTGGCGCCGGCCTTACCTCTCCGCACCCGTTTTTGCCGCACATCCGTGCAGTTCCGCTGCGAAGGAGCGGCAGCACTGCCAGCATGGGAAACCCCGGCCGGAACTGATGGACGCCCCCAAGACCATCAGCTCGGGCCGCCCCAAAGACAGACGAACAAAGAGGTTTCCATGTCATTCCTTTCCCGGGCCCTGTCCGTTGCCGCCGCCGCAGTCCTGGCCTCATCCTTGGTGGCAGTCCCCGCCCAAGCCGTCGACATATCGCCACCAGGTGCCAATGACTGGTCCTGCAAACCGTCAGCAGCGCATCCGTATCCCGTGGTCCTGGTGCCCGGAACGTTCGAGAGCATGGAGAAGAACTGGTCCACCCTGTCGCCATACCTCAAGAGCGAGGGGTACTGCGTCTTCGCCCTTAACTACGGCGAGACCAACGGCGTCTATGCCACGGCGCCCGTCAAAGACTCCGCCAAGGAACTCGCACCCTTCGTTGACGCCGTCCGGTCAGCCACCGGTGCCAAGCAGGTGGATCTGGTGGGACACAGCCAGGGCGGCATGATGCCCCGGTACTACATGGGCTTCCTTGGCGGAGCGAAGTATGTCCATCAGCTTGTCGGCATCGCCCCGTCCAACCATGGAACGGAGGGAGTGATCCTTCCGCCGCCGGACCTGGTGCCCACGCCCGATTACACCGCCGCAGGCTGTGCCGCCTGTGCAGACCAGCAGGCGGGATCGCCCTTCATGCAGGAACTGAACTCCATTGGCGGTACCGTTGCCGGCCCCGCCTACACCGTCATTTCCACCACCCACGACGAGGTGGTCATCCCGTACAACAGCCAGTTCCTCAACGGCTCTGCGCGGCAGGTCACCAACATCACCATCCAGGACAAGTGCCCGGCCGACGTGATCGAGCATGACCAGGCGCCCAACGATCCCGTGGTGCACCAACTCGTCGGCAACGCCCTGGCCCAGCCGTCCGGCCCCGCGGACCTTGCCTTCCAGCCCGTCTGCCTGTAGCGCCCGGACGCGGAAACATCAGCAGTACGACGGCGGGTGGCTGGCTTCGAAAAGCCAGCCACCCGCCGTCGTACTTCTAGAGCTTCTAAAGCGTCTCCGGCACCGGCCGCCCCGGGAACAGCGTGGCGTGCTGCTTCCGGTAAATCCGCCGTCCCACCAGCTTGTACGCGAGCCGGACCGGGGGAGGGATCTCCTTGAACAGCTCCTTCCGGTCCGCCGGGGGATTCGTGGCCAGCACCATGCCCAGGTACCCCACCATGAACTTCTTATCGAGTGCCTTGACTCCGTGCTGCCCCACCGCCGCGGCTTCCTTCCCGCTCATCACCCGGTCCGCCACGGGCATCAGCTCGGTGACCTCGCGCCGCAGGTGCACGTTGAGGACGGCGGCCAGGTCCTCGTAGCGGGCGGCCAGTTCCGACGCTGACTCCTCATCCGCTGTCGACATCCAGCGCATCCGCACCGGCTCAATGGCATCCAGCCGCTGCGTCACCTGCCGATGCTGCTCCAGCATCTGCCCCACATGCAGCGCACATGCCGGCGCCCGCTCCTTCAGTTGCGGGTACATCAGCAGGTCCTCGCCCTCGTGGTGGACGTGGAGCACCTTGTCGAAGTTCCCCAGCACTTCCCCCACATATGCGGCGCGGGCCGTGTCACCCGCCGCGGCCGAACGCACCAGTCCGGGCGCCTCGCCGTAGGCCCAGAGGAAGAAGCGGTGGATGCGCTGCATGGCAGCAGTCCCCGTGCACAGGACGGGTCCCGCCGGGAGGGGAGGCGCGGTTTCGCCGGGCTGCATGGTGAAGAAGTCGGTCATTGTGGGCCCCTATTTTTGCCAGTCAGTGAGACGAAGGACCCTCCCCGCGAGCATCGTAGCCCTGGCCCCCACGGCGCACAACGGCCTGTGGAAAGTACGACGGCGGCCCTTGGCCAGGTGCGCGGCGTCGCCCTGGTCAGGGAAACCGGGAGCCGGCCCGCACCAGCGCCTGGTCTTCGCGCACCCGCTCAATCCATTCGGCGAGGAAGGCCTGGACGAGCGCGGCCTGCTCGTGCAGCAGGGCGTGGCCGGCCCGGTCAAGCACGGCAAAGGTGCCGCGGGGGTAGTCCCGCGCCAGTGCCCACCCATCCGCGTAGCCGGCGGTGGCGTCCTGCCTACCCGCCAGAACCAGCACGGGGTGCGGATACCGCGCTGCCGATTCCGGCCGGTCCCGCAGTTCCCAGCGCGAAAAGATGCGGGCCAACCCCTGCTCGTCAACAAGGGCTGCCGCAGGAGCCACGAGCTGCTGGAACCTGTGCAGCGTTTCGTCCGTCTGGACCACGAAATAGCTGCGGAAACTCGCCTCGCTTTCCGCGTCGAGGCCGGCAGGACTTACCGACGACACGAGGACCTCATGCTTGGGCACGCTGCCGGCATGCGCGCCGACCGGGCAGACCAGGGCAAGCCCGGCTGCCTGGGGGTGCATGTGGGCTACCGCGCGGGCCAGATACCCGCCGTACGACTGGCCGATGAGAAGGAACGGTTCATCCCCGATCGTGCTGTCGATGAAGCCGAGCAGGAGGTCCAGCACGTCGTCGTTGCTGTTGAGCGACGCGTGAGCCGGAGTGCGGCCCATCCCCGGCAGGTCCGGATACAGGCGGCGGAACCCGGGGATGCTGCCGAACACCGGTTCCAGGCCGCCGGCAATCTCCCGGTGGTCCACGCCCGCGCCGTGCAGCGCAAGGACGGGTGTTCCGCTGCCATGCTCAACGAAATGGACGGGCACGCCGCTGACCACCGCTTCCATCCCGCCAGTGTAAATTCGGCCGGGACTGTGGGGCCAGGGTCCTCGTTGCCCGGAAGAGGAGCATGTTGGGTGCTCCTGCCCCTACCGCGTCCCGGCCCGTGGGGCCAAGATGGCCCGCATGAGAAAACTCTTTACCGCGGGCTTCACCGCAGCACTGCTGGTGCTCGGCCCCGTCCCGCTTGCCCTTCCCGCCAATGCTGCAGGAGGCACGTCACCTCAGCCCGGGCACGTCCTCGTAAAGTTTTACGACGACGGCGCTGCCGCCGGTTCGCTGCACAGGCGCGGCTTGGAGGGCGTGGACGTCGGCGGTACGGGCGCCAGGTTGGTCAGCGTGCCTGCCGGCAGCGAGGACCGGCTCATCGAGGCACTCAGCCGGGACCCCGCCGTCGAATACGCCGAAGCGGACCAGCCCGTGTCCGCCTTCACCTCCGACCAGTACTTCCCGCGCCAGTACGCGCTGCAGAACGATGGGCAGTCGTTCACCAACACCGCAGGCGATCTCACCATCCCTGCCGGCACGCCTGATGCGGACGTGGACGCCGTTGAAGCCTGGAACGTGACCACCGGCAACGGCATCAAGGTGGCGGTGCTGGATTCCGGTGTGGCCAGTGACAACCCGGACATCGCCCCCAAGGTGGTGGCCCGCGCCAATTTCAGCGGCTCGGCCACCAAGGCAGGGGACCCCGTGGCCGAGGACTACTACGGCCACGGCACCCACGTGGCCGGCAGCGTCGCCGCCACCACCGACAACACCATTGGTGTGGCAGGGGTCTGCCCGGGCTGCACCATCCTGGCCGGAAAGGTCCTGGACGACAACGGTGTCGGCTCCAGCTCGGCCCTTGCCAACGGAATCAACTGGGCGGTCAGCAACGGCGCCAAGGTGATCAACATGAGCTTGGGCGTGCGGGCGTCGCGGACCCTGGAAACCGCGGTCAACAACGCCTGGAGCAAGGGCGTGGTGCTGGTGGCAGCTGCCGGCAACGGCGGGAACCAGACCAAGATCTACCCGGGCGCGTACACCCATGTCATAGCCGTAGGTGCCACCGACAACAACGACGCCAAAGCATCGTTCTCCACGTATGGCGCGAGCTGGGTGGATATCGCTGCTCCCGGCGTGAACGTCTACTCCACCTTCCCCAACCACCCCTTCGTGCTGGGCTCCCAGAACAACCGGTCCCAGGGCTACGACGTGGGCAACGGAAGCTCGATGTCCGCAGCCATCGTCTCAGGAGCGGCGGCGCTCGCGTGGAGCTCGCATCCGGGCGCCACGAACACCTCCATCCGGGCAGACGTGGAATCCACCGCGGACAAAGTCGACGGCACCGGCACGTACTGGGCCTACGGCCGGGTCAACGCTGCCGGCGCTGCTAAGTAGCCTCAGTTAGCCCCGCTCGGCGGCCGGTGCCCTACCCGGCCGGCTTCAGGGCGACCTGCCAGGCGGCAACTGCACGCGCACCACTCAGGGTCCAGGTAGCTGTTCCGCCGGTTCCGGCGGTTGCCTGCACCTTGTCCGCGAGTTCGGCGATCTGGCCCCCGGCGGCCTGCCACTGCTGGGTCCAGCCGGCCGGAGCGGAGGAAACCACCGGGGCCGCGCAGTCACATCCCACGCCACCGACCAGCATGGCGCCGTTGGTGGCGGTTGTGACGCTCGGGGCGGTGATGCTGGTGGCGTTGTAGGTGGCGTCCACGGCTGTGGCTACAGAGGAATCAAGCGGCGTGGTGTTGTTCACGCCCCGATAGCCCGTGATGCCGCCGCCCCACTTCACGGCGGTGCTGAGGGTCCACGCGTAGCTGGCAGGATCCGAGGCGCCCACCACGTGGTAGTAGGCAAAGACCCTGGCACCGGAGGTGGAGGTGCTGTTGATGCCCAGGCCGTTGACCAGCGGAGTCCAGCCCGCCGGGACGGAGGCCATGGTGGGGTTCAGGTCCGTGGTGATGGAGGCGACCAGCACGTCGCCTGCCGCGGTGCCGGCGGGGGCACCGATGGAGACTGCGGAAGCGGCCGTTCCCGCATAGGTGGTTGAGGAGCCGACGACGCCCACCCCTGTGGCCGGCGGCGGTGTGGAGGAGGAGCTGACGGTGATCGTGGTGCTGGCCGAGCTGGACCCGCCGCTGTTCGTGGCCGTGAGTTTGGCGGTGTACGTGCCGGCCGCCGCGTAGCTGTGGGCGGGGTTCTGCGCGGTGGAGGTGCCGCCGTCGCCGAAGTCCCAGGCCCAGGATGTGGGAGTGCCGGTGGACGTGTCAGTGAAGGCGACGTTCAGCGGCGCCGTGCCGGAGGTGGGGGAGGCCGTGAAGGAAGCCACCGGTGCTGCGACGGCAGGGCCCAGCGGACGGTCCGAGTACCAGTAGCGCTTGGCCACGTCGTCACTGGCCATGACCACGATGCCCGTGGAACTGTCCACGCCCTGCTTGGTGGTGGTCACATTGTTCATGTTGGACGACGACGCGCTCTGGATGACGGGGGTCCCGCGCCCGCTGCCGAACGCGGGGTTGTCCATGGACGCCGTCTTCTCGTAGATGCTGCCGGCAACCCCGGAGTAGGCGCAGCCACTCACGGACGTGGGCGGGGCGGTCTGGAACGCGTGGACCAGGTTGTTCTGGGTGTCCAGGACTATCTGCGGCCTGCTGACGCAGTCGCCGGTGGTGGAGATGGTCGATTGCGTGAAGGATCCCGTGCCCGGCTTGAAGACGAGCAGCAGCAGCTGCGGCAGCGTGGGGTCACTGGAGACGTCGTTCAGGCTGGTCTTCACCGCGGCGAAGACGCGGCCGCTGGTATCTGACTGCAGGGACTTGATGTTCAGGTGGTCGTCGGCCTGCCCTTGGCCCCGGATGGCCGGCTGGAAGTTCCAGGACGATGAAGCCGTGGGGGAGGTCCCGTCCGTGCGCGAGGCCCACCATACCGAGCCGGTGAGCTGGTCGCTCCACATCACGCCGATCTTGTTCTTGTTGTAGGACACCACGGCGGAGATGTCGTCCGGTGCAGGGTGCGGGTTGGAGACCGGGAGGACGAACGGCGCAGCCCAGCTGGAGCCGCCGGGCGCCGAGTTGTTGACGTAGACGGTGTTGGTGAAACCGCTGGTGCTGTTGCCCGCCACCTGCGTCCACGTTGCCCAGATGGCGCCGGTGCTGTCCTCGTCGATGGTCATCGATTCGCTGCTGTTGTTGGCAATCACCGTGGGGAACCCGGAGTCGAGCGTGTACTTGCCGCCGGAGTAGCTGTAGCGGTAAAGGTAGGCGGGCTGTCCGGCGACCGAGGGTTTCGGGTTTGCATCGGTGGAGATGGTCACCACGTGCGAGGCGATGTAGAGGTGGCTGCCGTCCCACATGGTGTCTGCCAGGGTGCTGCCGCGGCTGTCATTGACCACGCCCGTGTTTACCCACGTGGCGCTGGGCCGGTCCAGCCGGTAGATGCTCCAGCCGCTGCCGCTGGTCCACATGTCCGCCCACCAGGAGCCGTCGTTCCACCAGAGCTTGCTCTGCGGCTTGTCCGACGTGGGCGGATTGGCGACGCCGGAGTAGGCGATGCTCTGGGTCCCGTAGACGGGATCTGCGGAAGCCGGTGGGGCTCCCACAAGGGCGGCGGCCGCTATCAGGGCCAGCACCAATGCCTGCCGTAACCAAGCTGGGAAAACTTCGATCTTCATGGCCGGCTCCTGGGACCTGATGCCGCAGTGGCATATTTATTTGCCGGAGTCCTGCCGCCGGCCCAGCCCGACGCAACCCCTAGGGGACTTAGGGTAGGCCCCTAATTGATCCCCTAACAAGAGCCCCTGGTACCTGTTTTTGTTGCCTAGGGCTACGGGTTTGTTCAAGTGCTGGACTCCGCGCGCTGCCGCCACAGGAGATAAGCCACCAGCTGCCCGAAGAGCGACACCGCCAGGAGCAGCCAGCGCCGGCGGACCGCCCTTGCAGATTGTCGTTGTCCGGACATAGCCGCCAAATTGCCATGGGACCCCCGGCACCAGAAGTGCCGAGGGTCCCACTGGCCCGCCGCGGAAGGTCAGGCGCGTGCCTGAAGCCCCGGGACGCCGTCGCGGATCTCGAAGGAGGCCTTGGTGGCAACCGGGGCGCCCGGCGTCGTGACGTGGTCCAGCACGCGGAAGTCGGCCGTCATCGCGTCGCGGGTGATGCGGGTGTTCACGTAGCCGCGGTTGTCGTTGTAGAACTTCAGGTGCGGGTTCCAGGCCGTGGTGGCGTCCGTGGTGGAGCCGCTGCCGTCGCCGGTGGAGGTGATGGACGTGCACACCAGCTCCGAGCCCACCACGGGGGAGGCGGGATCCTTGTAGTCCACCTTGACGTCGTTGGCCCAGTGCCGGTGCACATCGCCGGTGAGGACGACGGCGTTGCGGACGTTCGCGTCCACCCAGCCCTGGGTGATGCGGCGGCGAGAGGCCGCGTAGCCGTCCCAGCCGTCCATGGAGACGTCGTCGATCTCCGGCGCCTTGTTGCGGTCCCGCTCGGCGAAGAAGACCTGCTGGCCCAGGATGTCCCAGCGCTGCATGGAGTTGCGGAAGCCGTCCAGCAGCCACCTTTCCTGCTCGGCGCCGGTGATGGTCCGGTCCTCCGCCAGCCGCTCGGTGACGTTCTCCTTCCACCCGTCGCCGGCCAGCTGGTCGTCGCGGTACTGCCGGGTGTCCATCATGTGGAAGTTGGCCAGCTGGCCCCACTGGATCCTGCGGTAGATCTTCATGTCCGGGCCGGCCGGCAGCGACGACGGGCGCAGCGGCATGTTCTCGTAGTAGGCCTGGAATGCGGCGGCGCGGCGCTGCCGGAAGTGCTCCACGCTGTCGTTGAGCTGCCCGGCGTCCTTGTTCTCGGGCACGTCGTCCGCCCAGTTGTTGTCCACCTCGTGGTCATCCCACACCACTGCCCACGGTGCGATGGCATGCGCAGCCTGCAGGTCGGCGTCGGCCTTGTACTGCGCGTGCCGCTGCCGGTAGCTCTCCAGCGTGACGGTCTCCGGGCCCTCGTGGTCGCGCGGGTTGCCGCCACCGATCACGTAGCTGTCCTTCTTGTATTCGTACAGGTAGTCGCCCAGGTGCAGCACCAGGTCCGGGTGGTCCTCGGCCAGGTGGCGGTAGGCGGTGAAGTAGCCGTGCTCATACTGGGCGCAGCTGGCGAACGCCATGGCCAGCGCGGCGGGCGTCTCGTGCAGGGCCGGGCTGGTCAGGGTGCGGCCCACCGGGCTCAGGTGCTTGCCGGCGCGGAAACGATAGAAGTACTCGCGGCCGGCCTTCAGCCCGCGCAGCTCCACGTGCACCGAATGCGCGGCCTCAGGACGGGCCTGCTCAACCCCGCGGGCCACCACCTTCCGCATGCTTTCGTCCTCGGCCACCTCCCACTGCACCGCCACGGGACGGGACGGCATGCCGCCCAACCCGTCCTCCGCCACGGGGTTCAGTGCGAGGCGTGTCCAGAGGACGAAGCCGTCGGGCCACGGCTCGCCTGAGGCGACGCCGAGCATGAAGGGATCCGCCCGGAGGCCGGCGTCATCAGCGGTGGAAACCGCGACGGCGGCGCTCGGCAGTGCGGCGACCAGGCCGGCGCCGAGGCCGGCGGAGATAAGGGTTCTGCGGGAGATATTGTCCATGGCTCCCAAGCTATTTCCAGCTTCTGTACAGGCTTTGAGGAGGATATGAACACCGCGTTAATGGCATGACAAGAACTGTCGTGCTGAATCGGCCCTGTGCAATAAGTGATTGTTGAGTCCGGGCAAGGGCCGGGTCCAGAATCCACCCACCATCCGCCACGGTGGCGGAGGCTGTGTTCAAAGGAAGAAAGCCATGGAATCCGAAGAAGCAGGGCACAAAACGCCGGCGGCATCGACCGGGGCAGCGCACGTTTCGGCGAAGGAACTGGCCGGAGCCGAGGATGCCCGCCGCATCCTGCTGCCCATGATCAGCGCCATGTCATCCCTCGCGGCAAATCCCGCCGCGGCTGCCAAGTTCGCCGAAGGCATCCACACGCAGAACAATGAGCTGGTGCGGGCCGCCCTCCGGGAAGTGCACACTGACCTGGCCGTGGAAGTGGGGCCGGGGCCGGACGATGGGCAGGTTACGGACCGGGCCATCGCGCGCACCACCAGCGTTTCGATCCACATCAGCTGGAACCACGGCTTGAGCATCGATGTCAAGGTCACCAAGAAGAAGTAGCGCGGCCGCCACTAAGCCCGGGCAGCAGTAGGACTGGGCTCAACACGCGGCCCGGGCGTGGAACGTCAGGTACCGCGGATCGCTGCGCCCCACCAGCCGGCCCAGTGCCTCGACGGCCAGCGAATCGGCCGAACCCATGTCCGTGGACAGCCAGCGCGCCACCAGCCCGGCATCCCCGCTGGCCCGAACGGCCGATCCAACGGCCATGTCCAGCTGGTCCCGGAGCAGCTGCACCGTGAGGGCTCCGGACCGGCTGAGCAGGGGAGCGCGGTACGCCTCCAGCGCCTCGGCAATCTTGCCATCGCGCAGGAGGCGCAGCACGCCCGCCGCGTCCGAGCGGCCCGCCAACCCGGGAGCCAGCCGGTAAGGGTTGGACTCCACCGCCCCGCCCAGCACCGAGCGCACCCGGAACATCTCGGTCCGGATGGCCTGGGGCGTCCCGGCGTCGCCATGCAGTTCATACGCCAGCTCCTCCGCTGACCAGCCCTGCGACCGCGAATCCAGCAGCGCCAGGATCTCCGCCCGGCGCAGCGTCAGGGACAAACGGCTCCCATCGGCGAACATCGCCGCGGGCTTCTCGCCCAGCAGTTCCAGCGACTCCACGGCCGCGGCCGGCCGGACAACGCGGGCCGCAGGCTGCCGGGACGCACCCACGGAAGACGAGGCTCCCAAGGAGGTGCCGCCGTCGGACGTTCCCAGCAAAGCCTCCGCCACTCGCACGGCGCACCGCACCATCCGCAACGTGTCCGCGCTGAGGGTGTCCAAGGGTCCGGACACGTCCAGGACCCCGAGCAACTGCCCGGTGGCCGGATCCGTAATGGGCGCCGCGGTGCAGGCCCACTCGTGGTGCGTGCGGACCAGGTGTTCGGCGGAGAACAGCTGCACGGGGCCGCCGGTGACCAGGGCCTCGCTGATGGCGTTGGTGCCGATGCCGGCCTCGGACCAGTCGGCACCTTCCAGGAATTCAAGGTGGTCGGCCCGGCGGAGGACCGAAGGGCTGCCCACCCGCCACAGGATCTCGCCGCTGGCATCGGTGAGCACCAGCAGGTGGCGGCCGGAGCGGGAATCGTCGGCCAGGAGGTCGTGCAGCGCAGGCATCACCTGCTGCAGCCGGTGCTCCCGCCGCAGCTCCAGCACCTCGGCCACCTCGTGCAGGTGCCGCGGGCTGTGCTGGTCCGGGCTGATGCCCAAAGCCATGGAACGGTGCCAGGAATCGATCAGGCTGGTGGGGATCTCGGGCCGTGGGACGCCGGAAATGACTAGCTCGTGCGCGCGCCGCAGCGTCCGTGCATACGTTGCCGGGTCCGAAAACCTCAGGCCGTGGTCCACCGTTTCCTCCTCACAGCCGGCGCCCTTGCCGGATCCGTGTAACGCCGCTGTTACCCCCGCCGGGTTCCACTAGTGATGCAGCTCAAGCCCGCCCCAGCATATCGGGCAGGCGGAGCCCAAGGAACAGCACAAAGGAGTGGAAATGACCCAAACACCCACCGCTGCCGCGCAGGCCTGGCTTTCCGGCCTGGATGACGCGCTGCAGCGGCGCGACGTGGACGCCGCGCTGGAACTCTTCGAGGACGGAACCTACTGGCGGGACTTCGTGGCGTTCACCTGGAACCTCAAAACCCTGGAAGGCAAGGCGGACATCCGCCGCATGCTCGAGGCCACGCTGGACCGGGTGCAGCCGTCCAACTGGGCGCTCGCTGAGGATGCCACCGGGGACGCGCAGAATGTGGAAGCCTGGATCACGTTCGAAACCGGCGCTGCCCGCGGCTACGGCCACCTCCGGCTCCGGAACGGCAAATGCTGGACGCTGCTGACCACCATGCAGGAGCTGAAGGGCTTCGAGGAGAAGAAGGGCCCGCGGCGCGAGCAGGGCGTGGCGCACCAGATCGTCCGCGGACGCAAATCCTGGAAGGAGCTCAAGGAGGAGCAGGAGGCCCGGCTGGGCT
Organism: Arthrobacter sp. SLBN-83; assembly: GCF_006715285.1. Taxonomy (NCBI): domain Bacteria; kingdom Bacillati; phylum Actinomycetota; class Actinomycetes; order Micrococcales; family Micrococcaceae; genus Arthrobacter; species Arthrobacter sp. SLBN-83. Next base: position 249,857 of record NZ_VFMX01000001.1, on the reverse strand, counting down.
ACGAGGAGCAGCCCTATTGCGTGATCATCGGCGGCGGGCAGGGCGGAATTGGCCTCGCTGCCCGGCTGAAGCGGCTGGGCGTGCCGACCATCATCGTGGAAAAGAACCAGAACCCCGGCGACTCCTGGCGCAACCGCTACAAGTCCCTGCACCTGCACGACCCCGTCTGGTACGACCACCTGCCCTACCTGAAGTTCCCGGACGACTGGCCCGTTTTCGCCGCCAAGGACAAGATCGGCGACTGGCTGGAGCACTACACCCGCATCATGGAGCTCAACTACTGGTCCGGCACCGAGTGCGTCAAGGCAGCGTACGACGACGGCACGCAGGAATGGGAGGTCAACGTCCTTCGCAACGGCGAACCAGTGACGCTCCGGCCCAAGCAGCTCATTTTCGCTTTAGGCGTCTCCGGCTACCCGAACATTCCAAAGTTCGACGGCGCCGAGACCTTCCTGGGCGAGCAGCGGCATTCGTCCCAGCACCCCGGCGGCGGGGACTGGACGGGCAGGAAGGCCGTGGTGATCGGCTCCAACAACTCCGCCCACGACATCTGCGCGGACCTGTGGGAGCACGGCGCCGACGTCACCATGGTCCAGCGCTCCTCCACCCACATCGCCCGCAGCGAATCCCTCATGGACCTGGCGCTGGGGGACCTGTACTCGGAGCGGGCGCTCGCGGCCGGCGTGACTACTGAGAAGGCGGACCTGCTGTTCGCCTCGCTGCCCATGCGCGTCCTGCCGGAAGCCCAGGTGCCGGTGTACCAGGAGATGGCCAAGCGGGATGCGGAGTTCTATTCGCAGCTGGAGGCCGCCGGGTTCGACCTGGACTTCGGCGTGGACGGGTCCGGCCTGTTCGTGAAGTACCTGCGGCGCGGCTCCGGCTACTACATCGACGTAGGCGCCTCCCAGCTGATCATCGACGGCCGGGTGAAGCTCAAGTCCGGGCAGGTCGCCAAGATCACCGGCAACGCCGTGGTCATGGACGACGGCACTGAGCTGGAGGCGGACCTGATTGTCTATGCCACCGGCTACGGCTCCATGAACGGGTGGCTGGCCGACCTGGTCTCGCCCGAAATCGCGGACCGCGTGGGCAAGTGCTGGGGATACGGTTCAGACACGCCAAAAGACCCTGGCCCGTGGGAGGGGGAGCTGCGCAATATGTGGAAGCCCACCAACGTGCCCAACCTCTGGATCCACGGCGGCAACCTGCACCAGAGCCGGCATTACTCCGCCTACCTGGCGCTGCAGCTGAAGGCCCGGACGGAAGGACTCGACACCCCCGTCTACGAACTGCAGCCCAGCCACCACACCCGCTAAGGAGAACCCATCATGAAGGCAGCACGTTTCCACGCCCGCAAGGACATCCGGATCGAGGACATCCCGGAGCCGGAGCTGCGGGCGGGGGCGGTGAAGATCGACGTCGCCTGGTGCGGCATCTGCGGCACCGACCTGCACGAGTACCTGGAGGGGCCCATCTTCTGCCCCGCGCCGGGGCATCCGCACCCGCTGTCCCACGAGGAGTCCCCGGTGACCCTGGGGCACGAATTCTCCGGGACTGTGGCTGAGGTTGGCGAAGGCGTGGAGGGGCTGGCAGTGGGTGACAACGTCGTCGTCGAACCCTACTTTGTGGACGGCGACTGCGATATGTGCCAGGCGGGCAGCTACCACCTGTGCCGGCAGATGGGCTTCATCGGGCTTTCCGGCGGCGGGGGAGGGCTGAGCGAGAAGATCGTGGTGGACCAGCGCTGGGTGCACCCCATCGGGGACATCCCGCTGGACGAGGCCGCCCTGATAGAACCGCTGTCCGTGGCCCATCATGCGGTGGCGCGCAGTGGCGTCAAGGAAGGCGACGTTGCCCTGGTGGGCGGGTCCGGGCCCATCGGCCTGCTCACCGCGGCCGTCCTGAAGGGCATGGGCGTGACCACGATCATCAGCGAGCTCACCCAGGCCCGGAAGGAAAAGGCCACCTCCAGCGGCGTCGCGGACCATGTGCTGGATCCCAGCCAGGAGGACGTCCCGGAGCGTGTGCGCGAGCTGACCGGCGGCACCGGGGCGGACGTCGCGTTCGAGTGCGCGGGTGTGAATGCCGTGCTGGACACCATGCTCGACGCCGTGCGGCCCGGCGCCGTGGTGGTCAACGTGTCCATCTGGGGCGCGCCGGCCACGGTGGACATGCAAAAGATCGTGCTCAAGGAGATCGACCTGCGCGGCACCATCGCCTACGTCCGCGACCACCCGGCCGTCATCAAGATGGTGCAGGAGGGCAAGGTGGACCTGAAGCCGTTCATCACCGGCCGGATCGCCCTGGAGGACCTGGTGGAGCAGGGCTTCGACACCCTGATCAACCACAAAGACACCGCAGTGAAGGTGCTGGTGCATCCGTAGCCCGGTGTGGGCGGACTTAAGTCCCTGTTTCCCCATAAACCTCAGGCGTAGCTTGAATGTGGGTCCCCCAACCGCGGGGCCCACATTCAAGGGGGGGCATCATGACCAGGCCCAGGCATACGGCACTCAGCGTTCTCGGGCTCAGCGCGCTGTTGCTCCTCACCGGGTGCTTCGGCCCGCCCAGCCCGTCGCCGACCACCAGTTCGGCGGCACCGTCGGCAAGCCCCACCACCAGCGCCAGTCCAAGTACGACGGCGACCGCCACCGCAACGGCAACCCCGACGTCGCCGCCCAGCACCTCAGCCGCGCCCACCACCGCGGCCGCCCCTCCGCCGTCGTCCGCCCCGGCCGGCCCGCCACCGACCCAGGAGCCCCAGCCGACGCAGGAACCCCAGCCCACCGGCCTCCCGGAACAAACCGGCCCGCTGACCATCTACTACGTGGCCGTGGACGACAACGGAGTCTCCGGCCCCCGGATTGGCTGCGGCGACAGCCTGGTGGCCACCACCACGGGGCCGGTCCGCTTTACCGACCAGGTGCGGCCCAGCGTGGAGACACTGCTCGCCAACAAGAAGCGCGACGTGGGGATGTCCGGGCTGATCAACGTGCTGTACCAGTCCAGCCTGACGTACCTGGGCGGCGAGCTGAACGGCAGCACCATCAGCATCTGGCTTTCCGGGCAGTTCATGCTGGGCGGGGTCTGCGACATCCCCAGGGCCAAAGCGCAGCTGGAGTACACCGCCATGGCCGCCTCGGGAGCCACCAGTGCGCTGGTGTACGTCAACGGCCGGCCGATTGACGATGTACTGAGTCTTAAGTAGTGCGTCCGATCAGCCCTCCTTCCGCGCGGCGCCAGGTGGCGGCCGCAGTCCTGCCGGCAGTGGTGCCCGCGGTAATGCTGGCCGTCTTCCGCCAAGCCGTTCGCATGTTCGGTGACCGGCGCGGCTACCAGGCAGGGTTTGCCGCATACTGGGCAATGTGCTGGGGCCTGGCGCTCGCAGTGGCCGGCCTGCCCCGGCTGGCCGGTCTTTGGCGGACATCCGGTTCACCGGGGCGGCACGAGCGAAGGTTGTTCTGGAGCGTTCTGCTGCTGCCGCCGGCCGGTGCCATCACCACCGAATTGATCCCCAACGCCAGGAAAGCAGGCGCGACGGCGGCACTCGCCGCCGTCGGCATCGGCGTCACCAATGCCATGGCTGAAGAGGCGCTGTGGCGGGGCGTACCAATGGCTGTCTTCCCCGGCCGGAAAGTCCTTGGCTGGCTGTGGCCTTCGGCGGGATTCATCGCCTGGCACCTGGTTCCGCTCTCCGTCCGGCCCCATCCCAGGGGCCGCTGGCCCGTGCTGCTCGGTGCGGGGCTGATAGGGCTGGGATACGGATGGGCGGCCCAAATGAGCGGTTCACTCCTGGCAGTGTCCATCGCGCACGCCGCCACCGATTCCTGCGGCGTCCGGGCAGCACGCACCATCTGGTTGCCTTCGGGTGGGGAGGCAACTGGATGAACAGCCTCCAGCACCCGCTGTTCGCCCGTGCCTTCGCGCGCGCTGTCGGCGGCATGGACCGGCGCGGGGCAGCCGAACACCGCCGCCGCATCCTGGCCGGGCTGCACGGATCGGTGATTGAGATTGGGGCGGGTGCGGGATCGTCCTTTGCGCTTTACCCCTCCACAGTCAGCCGCGTCCTGGCCCTGGAACCTGATCACTATCTAAGGGGCGTGGCACAGCAGGCCGCTGCTTCCGCGAGCGTTCCGGTGACCGTTGTCGATGCCGCCGCGGAGCAGATTCCCGCGGAAACCGGCAGCGCCGACGCCGTGGTGGCCAGCCTTGTCCTTTGCAGCGTCAAGGACCAGGCAGGAGTGCTCGCAGAGATCCGCCGGGTCCTGCGCCCCGGTGGCACCCTTGCCTTTTACGAGCACGTCCGCTCCGCCCATCCTCTCCTGGCGAGGGTGGAAGACGTGCTGACCCCGGTGTGGGGCCGGTTCATGGGCGGCTGCCACCTTAACCGGGACACCCTTGCCGCCATCACCGCCGCAGGCTTTAGCGTGCAGGACAACGAGCGGTTCGGCTTCGCCGTGCAGCGGTTGAATCCTTCCCTCGCCCACATCCTGGGCCATGCGGTCAGTCCCGGGCCACCCGGCTGAGAACCGACCGGCCCGGCTCCAGTGCACGCAGGGACGACTTGTCAGAGACGAGTCGTACCCTAGTGCGGTAAAGGCAATATCCCAGTCCAACGTGTCTGAACGGATCCGGCATGACAGACCTGAACGTCCTGGAGTCCAGCCCCCTCCAATTGCCGATCACCGACGCCGCGAGCCTGACGGCCGAAGAGGCCCTGACTCGCCTGGGATCCGGTCCAGGCGGCCTCAGTGAGGAGGAGGCGGGTGCGCGGCTGGAGCAGCTCGGCCCCAACGCAGTCCGAACCCACCGGGCCAACGTCTGGGCCGTGCTGGGCCGGCAGTTCGCCAGCCCCATCCTCATCCTCCTGATCATCACCGCAGGCTTGTCCCTGTTCCTGGGCGACGCCACCAACTCGATCGTCATCGGCGTAATCCTGCTGGTCAGCGTGGGCCTGGGTTTCATCAACGAGTACCGCGCCGAGCTCGCCTCGGAGGCCCTGCACTCCCGGGTGACCCACCAGGCCGCCGTCCAGCGCGGCGGCGCCACAAGGGAAGTGGACGTTACCACGTTGGTGCCGGGCGACGTCGTGCATCTCTCCCTGGGTTCCATCGTCCCGGCCGACATCCGCCTCCTCACCACGAACAACCTGCATTGCGATGAAAGCATCCTCACGGGGGAATCCCAGCCCGCTGCCAAGGACCCTGTCCCCGTGGCCTCCGGCGCAGCCCTTGCCGACCTCGCCTCCTGCGTGTTCATGGGCACCGTGGTCCAGGCCGGCGGCTGCAGCGGCGTGGTGGTTGCCACCGGCGGCCGGGCGGAGTTCGGCCGGATTGCGCTGGGCCTGGGCGAACGGCAGCCACAAACCGAGTTCCAGCTGGGACTCAAACGGTTCTCCTTTCTGCTGCTGCAGGTGGCCGTGGTGCTGACCTCGCTGATCTTCGTGGCCAACCTGCTGCTGGACCGCCCGCTGCTGGAATCTCTCCTGTTCTCCCTGGCCATCGCGGTGGGCATCACGCCGCAGCTGCTGCCCGCCGTCGTCAGCACCAGCCTGGCCACCGGCACCCGCCAGCTGGCCAAGCGGAAGGTGCTGGTGAAGCGGCTGGTGTGCATCGAGGACCTGGGGGACATGGACATCCTGGTCACGGACAAGACCGGCACCTTGACCGAGGGAAGGATCAGCTTCACCCGTGCGCTTCCGGCCGGCGATGGAACGTCCGACGGCGGCCTGCTCACCCTTGGCCTGCTGGCCACCGAGGCGGACTATGCCGGCGCGAAGGCTTCCTCCGCGGGCCAGAACCCGCTGGATGCGGCGCTGTGGGAGAGCCCTGGTGCGGCTGCGTTCGAACCGCGGCGGTTCGAGCGGCTGGACCTGATTGGCTTCGACCACCAGCGCCGCCGCACCACCGTGCTGGTCCGCGACGCGGACGGCCCCGCGCAGCTGGTCACCAAAGGAGCACCGGAGGATGTGCTGGCGCTTTGCGGCCCCACGACGCCGGCCGTGCAGGCCATGCTGGATGAACAGTTCGACGCCGGTGCCAGGGTGGTGGCGGTGGCCACCCGCCCAGCCGCGGGGCTGGGAAAGCTGACCCCGGCTGACGAGCACGGCCTCACCCTGGCCGGTTTCCTGGTGTTCCTGGACCGGCCCAAGGCCAATGCGCGCCAGTCGCTGGACCGGCTGGAGGCCCTGGGCATCTCGGTGAAACTCGCCACCGGGGACAACGCGAAGGTGGCCGAAAAGGTGTGCACGGACCTGGACGTCATCTCCGGCGGCACGCTCACAGGTGCCCAGGTGGAGGGCATGTCCGACGCCGACCTCGCTGCGGCCGCGCGCACCGCCACGATCTTCGCCCGCGTCTCCCCGGAACAGAAGGCGCGCATCATCACCCTCCTGCGGCAAAGCGGCGGCGCGGTGGGCTTCATGGGCGACGGCGTCAACGATGCCCTGGCACTGCACAAGGCGGACATCGGCATTTCCGTCGATACCGCAACGGACGTTGCCAAAGACGCGGCCGACGTCGTCCTTTTGGACAAGGACCTCGGTGTCCTGGCGGACGGTGTGATGGAGGGCCGGCGGATTTTCGCCAACACCATCAAGTACGTGCTGATGGGAACGTCCAGCAACTTCGGCAACATGTTCAGCGCGGCCACGGCTTCCGTGGTGCTGAGCTTCCTGCCCATGCTGCCGGGCCAGATCCTGCTGAACAACCTGCTCTACGATTCCGGGCAGCTGGCCATCCCGGGGGACCGGGTGGACAAGGAACAGCTGCGTGCGCCCTCGCACTGGAACATCGCCTTCATCCGCCGTTTCATGCTCCTCTTCGGCCCCATCAGCTCGCTGTTCGACTTCGCCACGTTCGCCCTCATGTTGTTCGTCTTCACCGCAGCGCCCGGGGAATTCCGGGCCGGCTGGTTCATCGAATCCATCGCCACCCAGACGCTGATCATTTTCGCCATCCGTACCCGGCGGGTGCCGTTCCTGCGCAGCCGGCCGTCCGCGGGCCTGCTCGCCGCGTCCCTGGGTGTAGTGGCCCTGGGTGTGTTCCTGCCGCTTTCACCCCTGGCCGGCGTGCTGGGTTTCGACCCCCTGCCGGTGCCCTTCTTCCTCGCGCTGCTGGGCATGGTGGTGGTGTACCTGGTGCTGGTGGAGCTGGCCAAGCAGTGGTTCTTCACCCGCGGCGCGCAGCAGCTGCCGGCTCAGCCGCCGCCAGTCCAGCGCCGGCACGCCACGCACCACATCTCCCGGCGGGCCTTCCGGTTCAGCATTCCGGTCAGGGTTCCCCCGTTGAGGGCACCTGTTGCCGGGCGGAGGGTTCGGCGGAAACGTTCCGTCCGTAATCTTTAGCCCACGCAGCGCTGCAGGTTGTTAGCATGGTGGGAGAGACGCTGGGGCTCGTCTTTATGTATTCGAAGGTGATGCAGTCCGCCGTGAATGCGTTCAGTCTGGAGCGTTTTTACAATGTGGCGAGAACCAATTAGACGGCGTACCCGTGAGCTTCTGCGGGAATTTGTAGACCGGGCAGATGAACTTGTCCGGACCCAGGAACATGTTGAAGGCCTGCTCGGGGCGGTCGTTTCCCTTACCGAGGACCTGAGCCTGGAGGCTGTGCTTGACCGCGTGGTGCAGTCCGCCTGCGAGCTTGTGGGGGCGCGGTACGGGGCTTTGGGCGTCATTGGTGACGACCAGCAGCTCAGCCATTTCATCACTGTTGGCATCGATGAAGACGGTGCCCGCGTCATCGGTGACCTTCCCACTGGCCACGGAGTGCTGGGCGAGCTGATCCGGGAGCCCAAGCCCTTGCGGCTCCATGATTTGGGTGAACAGCCCATAGCGGTGGGGTTTCCCGCGAATCACCCGCCCATGGGCACCTTCCTGGGCGTCCCCGTAAGGGTCCGGGAAGAGGTCTTTGGAAACCTGTACCTGACGGAGAAGACCGACGGCCAGGATTTCACGGCCGAGGACGAGGACCTCGCAGTTGCCCTGGCCTCTGCCGCCGGCGTGGCCATCCAGAACGCGCGCTTGTATGAGGACAGCAACAGCCGCCAGCGGTGGCTGGAAGCGGGAATGGAAGTCAGCGACCGGCTGAAAGCCCGTCCGGGTTCGGACACCGAAAACCTGGACATGATCGCGGAACGGGCTTTGCATGCTTCCGCATCGGCCTTGTCCCTGATTGCCTCGGTAGCGGGGGACGGAACCTTGCGGTGCCGGACTTCCCTGGGGGTTCAATCAATTCCTGCGGGACAGGAACTTCCGGCGGGTGAAGCGTTGGCCCGGGTGCTTGCAACCGGCGAGTCGGCGGCCCTTACCGATGCGCTGCAGTTGTTCGATGCCGAGTCCGCTGAAAAGCTGGGGCCTGTCCTGGTGGCAGCCTTGGGAAGCGACAGTGATGGCAAGCGGCAAAGCGTGTTGATCCTGGCCAGGTCTGCCGGCGCGACTCGCTACACCGACGTGGATGTTGAACAAAGTGCTGTGTTTGCGTCCCGCATAGGCCTGACGTTGGACCTTCTCAAGGCAAATCAGTTGCGGGAGGAGCACGCGTTGTTCATCGACCGGGAACGGATCGCCGCGGATCTGCACGACCTGGTGATCCAGCGGCTCTTCGCCGCGGGACTGAGCATTCAGGGCCTGCGCCGCTACACCTCGGACCCGTCTGCCCACGAGCGCCGAATCGCGGGGATCACGGCGGAACTGGACGACTGCATCCACCAACTGCGCGACACCATTTACTCCCTGCAAGCACGGGAGCCCGACAAGGAGCTCCTCAGCGGGCGCGTGCTGCGCGCCGTCCAGGAAGCAGCCAACGCTGCCGGCTTCCTTCCCAGGATCCAGCTCTCGGGCCCGGTGGATGATGCCGTGGGCGATGAGGTGGCCGAACAGTTGCTGCGGGTCCTTCATGAGAGCGTCAGTAATGCGGTCAGGCACTCCGGATCGGCGGACATTTCCGTCTTGCTGGCAGCCCAGGAACGTGACGTGGTCCTCACGGTCCGCGACAACGGTTGCGGTTTCACGGACCCCACACGGGTGAGCGGGTTGAACAACATGAAGAACCGGGCCGAGCGCCTTGGTGGCAGCTGCACCATCGACAGTGCCCCTGGCAAAGGCACCAGCGTGACCTGGACGGCGCCCACTGCAAGTTGAGCAGCGGCTCTCTGCGCACGCTCGAGCGGCGCCTTGGCACGACGTCAGTGCAGTAGCTGCCAGGCCCGGGGGATAGGGACGGGAAGGAGCTGCCCGCGCCGCCGGAAGCCCAACTTTTGGAGTACCGAGGATACACAGCCGGCAACGGCGGCATCCGGCAGCATCATTTCCTGCCCAATCTGGCGGTTGGTCAGTCCGCGCGCCATGAGGGCCAGCGCCCTTCGCTCCGTCTGCGTCATGGCTTTCAGCCAGGGAGCCGAAGCTGTCGCATACAGATTCCCGGCCACCCTTTCCCTGACGTCCCGCCCGATCGGGGGTATTCCTGCCGCTGTGCTGCGAATGCAATCGAGCAGATAGTTGTGGTCCCCGACCCGCTTGATCACGTAGCCTGAGGCCCCCGCCAATACCGCTGCCCGCACGGCATGCTGCTCATCCCAACTGGTCAGGATCAGGCACTTCACGTCGGGGGCGGCGGAGCGGAGCTCTCGGCACACTTCGATGCCCGTACCATCCGGCAGCCTGTCGTCCAGCACCGCGATGTCCGGCTGCAGGATGTGGATGAGATGGATGGCTTCGGCTGCTGATCCGCTGTCGCCCACCATCTCGAACCCATGATGTTCAAGCAGATCGCTGAGGCCCTGCCGGACCATTTTATGGTCGTTCAGGATGAAGACGCGGATGGGAAGGGCAGGGGACCGGGCCCCGTCCGCAAATGCTGCTGGTGTATCCATGAAGACGCTCTCATCGAATAGATGCCCTCCCCGGCTGCCACTTTGTGCTGCCGCCCCGTTCGAAAGGAACTCCAGTAAATCATCCGGCACTTAGGGCCACTCAATTCCCAGTGCCGTTCCGGCAGAAGCGGGAATCTCCCGCGTTATGCCGCAGACCGGACACGTGGTGCTGTGGTCCGGTCCCTTCACCCACCGGTGGGACTCCTCCAGCCGGTACTCATACCGGCCGCCAAGCTGCTGGAGCCGGTTAAGCGCCACGCTTGCTGTCTCCCATGAACTCCACCGCCCCACCACGGCGCCGTTGTCCTTGGAAATGACATTGCATCCGCCGTCGCCGAGCTCGCTGTCGTAGCCCTCCGGCGGTTCGTCGCCGTGTACTGCTTTGTATTCGTCTGCGCTGGCCATCGCCTTCATCTCCCATCGCGCCGGCTCAGGCAGCCCTCTGCTGCGGGCGGAGGAAGTCTTCCAGCGCCTCGAAGGTGGCCACCCCGTCCTCGAAGGCAGGGTTCCGGTGCGGGTGGAGGCGGTGCAACAGCCCGCCGTTGTATTGCGGGCGGCGCCGCGCCGTGCTTACTGCACGGCCGGCGTACTCAAGGTCTCCCGGATGGCGCGGCAACGCCTTGGTGACGCACTGGATGGAGGTCAAGGCGACAGCAAGGATGTTGGCGTCCATCTGCCGCCCCAGGGTTCGGTGGTTCCGCAGTTCGCTGGCGTACCCGTCCCACACCTCACGGGCGGCGATGCGCGCTACCTCGGTGCGGGCCTCCTGTTCCGACAGTCCCCGCTCCATGAGGTCCTCGTAGAGGCATTCAAACCGGTTGCGAAGATCCTGGGCCTTCCCGGACGCCTCGCTTCCGGCAGTCGTCGCTGCGGACTTGAAGTTGGAAGGGTGCAGGAGCATCGCCCTGCGGCGCGCGGCTTCGACCTGCGACAGGGGAATGGAACGGAAGGTGAGGATGTCAGCGGACATGCCGGTCCTTTCAAAATCCAGCCAGCGTGCAGGGTGTGCCTGCGCAACGGGGCAACGACTTTGCCGCCACCGAACGGTGCTCACTGGGGTCTTCTGGGGGATGCCGTTCCGGCCTCGCTGCGTGAGGACCCGGATGGCGCTTTTACAAGCATGCCAAGCAACCTGAATCCGGCTATAGGGCTGAAAGTCCTGACTCCGGCAGGACGTGCCGCTTTCTGCAGGCAGGAGAGAGGCGGGGGCTTTGTGCCCTGTTTCCGGTTCCAGCCCGGTCCTAGCCTGAACCTATGAAGCGCGGCGTGCGGCTGCGTGCGGATTCGGGAGGCACACGGTGAAATCGGCAAACGCAAGCATCATTGCCGGGGTTGTCCTCATTGCGCTGGGTGTCCTGCTGCTGCTGGACAGGCTGGGCGTTATGGACACCGCCGCTTTTGTGGCCCCGCTCATCTTCGCGGCCGTCGGGGTCCTGTTCCTGTCCCTGTTCGTCCGCCGCCGGGAGAACTGGTGGGCGGCCATCCCCGGGTCTGTGTTCCTGGGCCTGTCGGCGGTCATCATCACTACCCAGCTCACGGGCGGCGCCTGGGGCGCGGCCTTCCTGTTCCTCTTCATGGGGGCCGGGTTTGCAGCCGTGTTCCTGCGGGAGCCGGGTAACTGGTGGGCCCTGATCCCGTCGGGCGTCATGTTCACCCTGGCGGCCATTGTGGCCCTCCCGCAGGAACTGCAGGGCACCCCTACTGCCGCCATCCTCTTCCTGGGCCTGGCGGCCACCTTCGGGGTGCTTTCACTGGTTCCCGTGCGCGTCGATGAGGCCAGCGACCATACCGAAAGGATGAAATGGCCGCTGATCCCGGCCGGGATCCTCACGGTGATGGGGCTGATCTTTGTCCTCCAGGCCACGGCCCTGCTGATTCCTGCCGACTTTGCTTTCCCCGCCGTGATGATCCTGGCCGGAGCCGCGCTGGTGGTGTACGCCTACCTCGCCCACCGCGACGGGCGGCAGAAGTCGCACGGCCCCGGACCCCGGGCAAGCTGAAGGACCCCCAGGCCAAGCGGCACCGCCTCCATCCCGCGAGATGGCAGTTACCGGCAATCCCGCGGGCCGATACTGCCGTTAAGTGCCACTTCGCGGCAGGGACGAAGCCAGCAGCGTGCCCCACAGGTGCCAGAGCATCCCGGCGAACGTGGCCAGGAAGGCCGCGACCGCCAGCCACAGTTCGATCCGGCCAATGGCTGCCACCAGCGGCAGCTGGTCCGCGCGGCCCAGGTAGATCCCCGCGACGGCGTACATGCCCAGGGGAAAGATGACGCTCCACAGTCCCGGCTCGTAGGACAACGGCACCTTGTGCACCACGTGCCGCCACCAGCCGGCGGCGAGCAGCACAGGGAAGAGCCACGAGGCGAAGGACCAGAACACCACGGAGGCGCCGGCCACCAGCCCCCGCGTGGCATCCACCATGGGCGCGCCGGCCATTTCCACGATCCGGGCTCCGGCCAGCACGCTGATGGCCATGGCGCCCATGGCAACGAAGTATTGCGGGCGCAGATCCTGCGGCCGGATGGGGTAGGTCATCAGCCGGAGTGAGACGAAGATTCCCACTGCGGCATACAGGATGAGCCCTACGGACCAGGCCACGACGGCGACGAGGGCCAGGGCGGCGCGCCAGTCCGGGGCGGCGAGGGGCTCTATGGACGCGGCCGCCACCGCGACGGACTGGCTGGCCACGCACCAAATGAACCATGAGCCGTTCGCGTCCTTGACCACCGGCCGCTCGGACCTGCCCAGCACCGCCGTCCACGGCACGACGTAGCCGAGCACCACCCAGGCGAGCACCGCAACCACCAGGAGGACCGCCGTCGTGCCCTGCCATCCCGCCATGCCCAGACGCGTCCCCAGCACGTTGGTCCCGGCGATGAACGTGAAGAAGCCAAAGGCCCGGCCGGGATCCAGGAAGTCGCCGCGCATGTCCTCCGGGAACCGGGCCAGGCGGACAAGGCTGAGCACGAGGATCACCAGGTAGGAGAGCACGCACACCGCCAGCAGGGCCAGTGAGAGGACGTGGAACCCTTCGAGTTCAAGCCCCACGGAGATAATGCCGCTGGCCATGGTGAGCGCGAAGTAGCCCGGAGTCAGGGTGCGTACCGCCTGGAGCGCGCGGGATCCGAAGGAGTGCCGGGCGTCTGTGGCGGTGTCCATGGACCAAGCTTAGGACCGGCAAATCCTCCGGTGTGGAGGGCGGCTCAGCGTGCCCCGGCCTGTGCTTCCGCCTTCGCCTTGATCCCGGCCAGTTCTTCTGCCTGGCTGCGCTCCGACAGCTTAATGACCAGGGCGTCCACGGCGGCGTCGGCTATATTCCGGGGAACCACATCGGAGCGCATGCTGAGCCGGGTCCCGCCGTCCTCCGGCGCCACCTCGATCTTGAAGACGGGACCCAGCGCCGCCTTGGACGTGAAGTACTTGTTGGCTACGTACTCGGTGTATTCGTGCGTGGTCTTCAAGGGTATGCCAAAGACTTTCCACGCCGCGTGGAAGGTGGTCCCCACGCCCTCGGGGGTGGTCTTGAGTTCGGAGATCTGCACGTTAGGGCCCAGCCAGACCCGGGGATCCTTCACGACGTCGAACACCACGTCCACGGGCGCGGCGATCATGATGCTGTCTTTCCACGTCAACGTCTGGCTGAACTTTGCCTCGCTTGCCTCCGGGACCGTCTTTTTCCCGGTCTCCACCATGCTCTTGACGTTGGCCACCATGCCCTGGATGTCGTCTTCGGTCAGCCGCACGAACAGTGCTTGGGCGGGGACCCGCACCAGGGGCGCTTCGATCTCCAGGGCGGACTCAACGGTCAGTTCGGTTCCGCTGCCGCTGAGCGGTTCCAGGGAGAAAGTGATGACCGGTCCCACGGACGCTTTGGAGACGATGCGCTTGTTGGGCACTACGTCCCGGTATTCGTGGGTGACATGCATGGGGACGGCCCACACCCTGGCGGACCAGCGTGCCGACGTGCCCACGCCGTCGGGTTTGATGTCCAGTTGGGTGACGTCGCTGTCTCCCGGGAAAGCCTTCATCCAGTTCGTGGGGTCGCTGAGGAAGGTGAACACGGTGTCCACCGGGGCTTTGATCACGGTGCTTTGAAGGATGTTCCTGGTCATGATGTCTCTCCTTTCCGCCGTGCGCGGGTTCCTGCGCTGGCAGTTCCAGTGCAGTCCGCGGACGGATACCGAACCAGAGGATAAGGTCCCAGCCGGGAGTCAGGGGCCCCCGTCACCCCGGGCCCAGTGCTCCCTCAGCAGCGCCGCGACCCGCTCCGGTTCCGCCCGGTGCGGAGGATCGAAGTGGTGGCGGTCCGGGAAGACTTCAAGCCGGAAGTCGGGGAACACACGGGAAAGCCGGGCCGCGTTGTCGCCCTGTTCGTCGGGGATGCTCATGCCGCCCAGCACAAACAGCACGGGTTTGGCGAAGGCAGCCAGGCTTTCCCGGGCAAGGTCATACCGGTTGAAGCCCTGCAGGAAGGCGCTGATCCCTGCCGGGCGCTTGGCCATCCACGATGGCGGCGGGCCGGGCGGGGGAGACGGCAGGACGGCGTCGGGCTTCACCTGCAGCCTGGTAAAGGACCGCATGAAGTCGTCCGGCGGGAGGCCCTGCAATTCCCCGTATCGCTGCCACAACCTGGTGTGCTCCGGGCTCCAGTCCCAGTTTCCTGCCCACGCCGGCTCCAGGAGGGCCAGGCTCCGGAGCCGCTCCGGGTGCGTGGCGGTGAGCGCCAGAGCAGCGGCGCCGCCGCCGGAGTACCCGAGCAGGTGGAAGGTGTCCCAGCCGCGGGCATCGGCCTCGCGAAGCACGCCGTCCGCCTCGGTGTCCAGGCTCCAGTCCGGCGGCGGGGCGTCCGTGGCGTAGAGCTCCAGGTCCTTGGCGACGGCGTCCACATCCGGGGCCAGAACCTCCAGCAGCCTGCCGTATGCCGGCCCGGCAGGGAGGACGCTGCCCGGCAGCAGGACCACTCGGAACGGTGTCACGGCGAAGCCTTGCGGGCCCTAGGCTCCTTGGGCTCTTTGGCCGGCAGGGAGGCGACGTAAGCCAAGGCCTTCTCCGCCCACGCCCGCGCCCGGGTTTCGTCGCCGTCGCCTTCTTCATTCCAGACCTCAGGCAACCCCGTGTACCCGCCCATGGGGCGTTCGGCCGGCCCGAACGGCACGGTCCGCTCCGATGACTCCAGCAGTTCCTTGTCCTCCCGGGAGAGCTTCACTCCAATGGTGGGACCGAACAGGCCGGCGAACATGTTGCCGTTGACGAACGCGCCGAGGTTGCCGAACATCGGTTTCACCACCACACCCGGATGGTCCGGGACCACGCGCCGGAACCGCTCTTTTTCTTCCTCGGTCGCCTTGGGCATCTCCATGGCTTCATCTCCCGGTGGCAGGGTTTTTGGCAGGATCTGGATGCAGGATATGCCCGTTTGCCGGTGCGGTCGAGGGACGGTTCGGCATAGCTGGACTGCGCAATTGATGCCCGTCTGAGCAGGTCAAACTTGCCGGGCGGGTGCTATACCTGACCATAGGCAACTAAATCTTTTGGCTGCCTGCACAGGGCGGATTCCGAGGATCCCGGGATTTCCCGGAGGCTGGAGGCAACGGTGCTGAACACGCCAGCCCCGGCTGCCAGCTTCCCGGCCCGGGCCGCCAAACTCCTGTCCCTCGCCGTCCTTAGCCTCGCTGTCCTGACCGGCTGCAGCGGGGGCGCCAGCCAGTCCGTGTCCACGGCTGTGAAGGACAGCTCCTCCGCGGTCGCCACGGCCCGGATCGTCCTGCGGCAGGACATGGACGGAAAACTGACGAAGGCCGCCGCCTCCACCAGCCTTGAGGATGAGCTCAAGGAGGTTCAGACCAGCCGGAGCACGGTCCTGAAGCTGTCGCCGGCCTCGCAGGAGGACCGTGACCTGCAAAAGCAGGTGCTGGATGTGCTGGACCAGTGCGCGGCCGGTTTCGCCACGGCGCGCGCAGCATTGGCAGCGAACGACGGCGGCACCCCCTCCCTTTCCCACGGTGACAAGGCGCTCGCGGACGCGCAGGACGCCCTCAAGCAGCTCGGAGACAAGGTGGGGTCAAAGTGAAGCGGCTCCTCGGCGTCGCGCTTGGGATCCTGACCGCCATCGGCGGATTTGTGGACATCGGGGACCTGGTGACCAACGCGGTGGTGGGTTCCCGCTTTGGCCTGTCGTTGGTGTGGGTCGTGGTGGTTGGCGTGGTGGGGATCGTCCTCTTCGCCAACATGTCCGGCCGGGTGGCGGCGGTGTCCGGCCGGGCCACGTTTGAGGTGATCCGTGAGCGGCTGGGTCCGCGGGCCGGGCTGGCCAACCTGTCGGCGTCGTTCCTCATCAACTTGATGACGGTGACTGCCGAGATCGGTGGCGTTGCCCTGGCCTTGCAGCTTGCCAGCAGCGTGTACTACCTGCTGTGGATTCCCGTGGCCGCGGTGGCGGTGTGGCTGGTGATCTGGCGGGTTCGGTTCTCCATCATGGAGAACGTCACGGGCCTGCTGGGGCTGACCCTCGTCATTTTCGCGGTGGCGGTGTTCCTGCTCAAACCGGACTGGGGGTCACTGGCGGGGCAGGTCCTTGCGCCCAGCGTGCCGCAGCAGGAAACCGTGTGGTCCTACAGTTACTACGCCATTGCGCTGTTCGGGGCGGCCATGACGCCGTACGAGGTGTTCTTCTTTTCCTCCGGCGCCGTGGAGGAAAAGTGGGGTGTGAAAGACCTGGCCCAGTCCCGGATCAACGTCCTGATCGGGTTCCCGCTGGGTGGCCTGCTGTCCATCTCCATTGCTGTCTGCGCTGCCTTGGTTTTACTGCCCGCCGGGATCTCGGTGACCTCGCTTTCCCAGGTGATCCTGCCCGTGGCCGAGGGCGCCGGGAAACTCGGGCTGGCCTTCGTCCTGGTGGGCATCGTGGCCGCGACCTTCGGCGCCGCCCTGGAAACCACGCTCTCCAGCGGCTACACCCTGGCCCAGTTCTTCGGCTGGTCCTGGGGCAAATTCCGCCGCCCGGCAGAGGCGGCCCGGTTCCACCTGTCCATGATTGTGTGCCTGCTGGTCGGCATCGGCGTGCTGGCCACTGGCGTCGACCCCGTCCTGGTGACCGAATACTCCGTGGTGTTCTCCGCGATCGCCCTGCCCCTGACCTATCTGCCCATCCTCATCGTGGCCAACGATCCCCAGTACATGCGCGAGCACGTGAACGGGCGGGCTGTGAACGCGCTGGGGATGGTCTACCTGGTAATCATCCTGGTGGCCTCGATCGCCGCCATTCCCCTCATGATCGTGACAGGAGCAGGCTCATGACGTCCGCGCCCGCCCCGCTGCCCAAGGTCCCGCACGTGGCCGGCCGCATCCTGGATGCCCAGCTGCACCTCATGGACCGCCAAGTGTTGGATCACGACGGCGTCCCGGTCACCACCGTGGATGACCTTGAGGTGAGCGGGCCTGCTTTGGATGAGGACATAGAGCCGGGGTCTCCTGCTCCGGTCCTCAACGCCCTGCTGACGGGATCGGTCCTGGGGACGCGCATCTTCGGCGGCAGGCCGCCGTCGTCCCGGCTGATCCGCATCCCGTGGAAGGACGTGGCGGAGGTGGGCGTCGTGGTGAAGCTTGGCGTCAAGGGTGAGCCGCTGGACGCCAGCTGGGTGGAGCGGTGGGTCCGGGACAAGATCATCGCGCGCATCCCGGGAGGCCGCCATGATCCTCGGTGACCTGCTGGGCACCCCGGTGCTGGATGCCGACGGCGGGCGGCTGGGCCGCGTTGCCGACGTCCGGTTTGTGCTGGCCGGGACGCCGCACCAGCTGATGGCCGAGCCGCGGCTGCTGGGACTGATCGTGGGCCCGCACAGCGCAGCGTCCTTCCTGGGCTACGAACGGAACGGCCTCACCCGGCCGCACCTGATTGCCCGGTTCCTCCGGTGGCGGCACCGTGGGTCCTTTCTGGTCCTGTGGGAGGACGTTGCCCAGGTGGGCGCCCGCTCCGTGCGGCTCCGTCCCGGATTCACCCGTTACAGCGCGGCCCTTGAAAACGGCGAGCAGGCGTAATCCGGGCCTGAACAGGTATGCAATTAGGGATGTGCGCAATCTCCTGTAGTGTTGAACCTGTTGTTGTGTTTATGCAGTTGGTAGTTCAGGCAGTACGCGCGGTCGAAAGTCCGTGTTCTTCTGAAGTAGCGGTTTTTGAACACCCCACGCCGGAGGGCCCGAAAGTCGGGACATCCCCTCCACCTTCACGAAGGACAAAATAAATGGCTACTGGTACCGTCAAATGGTTTAACGCTGAAAAGGGCTTCGGCTTCATCTCCCCGGACGACTCCTCGCAGGACGTGTTCGCACACTACTCCGCGATCAACTCCTCCGGCTTCCGCTCCCTCGAAGAGAACCAGAAGGTTTCCTTCGACACCGAGCAGGGCCCCAAGGGTCCCCAGGCCACCAACATCCAGGCTCTCTAATTTCCTAGGGATCCGGGACCGTTAGGTTTCTCAAAAGCAGGGCTTGCCGAATTTCGGCAGGTCCTGCTTTTTGTTAACCCACGTGTGCTGGAAGTTCCGGGTTTCCGTGCCCGGTTGGAGCGTTTGCTCCAACCGGGCACGCCGGCACTGGCAGCCTTCCGGTGCGGACAGGCCTAGGCGCCGGCCGGCTCCCCGGGCTGACCTGCTGCGGACGACCGGCCCGGGTGGGGATGGCCCAGTGCGCTCGATCCGGAAGCCGGAGAGAGGCCCAGGCGCCTGACAACCTCGGCGGCTTCCTCAGCGGGAGTCCGCCCCACGTCCACCACGATGGTGTTTTCATCCGGTCCCGGCGGCTCAAGGGTGGCGATCTGCGAATCCAGCAGTGACGGGGGCATGTAGTGGTCCATCCGTGCCGTCAGCCGCCGGCCGATCTGTTCCTTGGAGCCGGACAAATGCACGAAAACGACGTTCTTCTCGCGGAGCCGGTCCCTGTAGATCTTCTTCAGCGCAGAGCAGGTGATGATGCCCGGTATTCCAGCCATCGTATGCTCAATGATCCACGAGGCGATGGTGTCCAGCCAGGGCCAGCGGTCTTCGTCCGTCAGGGGGATCCCGGAGGCCATCTTTGCCACGTTTTCCGCTGGGTGCAGGTCGTCGCCTTCCTCCAGATCCCAGCCGAGCTGGCCCGCAAGGATGCCTGCCACCGTCGACTTGCCTGACCCGGACACGCCCATGATGACGAGAACCGGCTGCTGGACGGACTCGGGGGTGGGTGCGGCGTCCATCAAGGGATCACCACTGAGAGGATCATGACCAGGGCGAATCCGACCACGGAGATGAGGGTTTCCATGACGGACCACGTTTTGAATGTCTGGCCTACGCTCAGGCCAAAGAGTTCCTTGACCAGCCAGAAACCGGCGTCGTTCACGTGGGAGAGGAACAAGGAACCGGCGCCGACAGCGAGGACCAGCAGGCCTGCGTGGCCGGGGGAGAGGCTTGCCGCCAGGGGCGCAACAATGCCTGCCGCCGTCACCGTTGCCACGGTGGCTGAACCGGTTGCGAGCCGGATTGCGACCGCGATGAGGAAGCCCAGGACCAGGACGGAGATGTTGGCTCCGGTGGCCCACTTGGCAACGGCATCGCCCACTCCGGCTCCGATGAGGGTCTGCTTGAAACCGCCACCTGCACCCACGATCAGGATCACCGCGGCGATGGGGCCCACCGACGCGCCGATCTTGCTTCCGATCTTGGTGCCGGTGAAGCCGACGGCGTAGCCGAACGTCACCAGGGCCAGCAGGACTGCGAGGGTCATGGCCACCAGCGGTTCCCCGATGAAGTCAAAGAAGACGCGGGCCGCGCTGGGGTTCTTGGAGTTGGGGTCAACGATGTCCACTACCGCCTTGAGGAGCATCAGCACCACAGGGAAGACGATGGTCAGCAGTGTCACGAGGAAGGTCGGCTGGCGCTTAACGTCGGGGTCGGCCTGGGTATGTTCGGTGTCGATGCCGCCGGCCACCTTGGGTGCATCCACCGGCACCCAGCGCGCGGCGTAGATGGCGAACAGTGGACCGCAGATGATGACGGTGGGGATTGCGATCAGGAGTCCGAGGGCCAGGGTGATGCCCAGCGGGGCGTTGAGGCTGGAGATGGCCACGAGCGGACCGGGGTGCGGCGGGACCAGGCCGTGCAGGACCGAGAGGCCTGCGAGGGCGGGAATGGCAACGCGCATCAGCTTCCGGCCGGAGCGCTGGGCCACCAGGACGATGACAGGAAGCAGCAGCACAAGGCCGATTTCGAAGAACATCGGCAAACCGATGATGACGGCCACCAGTGCCATGGCCCAGGGCAGGACTTTCGGGGAGACTTTGCCAAGCAGGGTGTCCACCACCCGGTTGGCGCCCCCGGAGTCTGCCAACAGTTTGCCCAGCATGGCGCCGAGCGCGATCAGCAGGCCAACTTCTTTCAGCGTGCCACCGACGCCGTCTTCGAAGTTGCTGATGACCTTGCCCAGTTCGACCCCGGAGGCGAGGCCAACAAACGCCGATCCAAGGACCAGCGACAGGAACGGGTGGAGTTTGAGTTTGACGATCAGGAAAACGATCAGCGCAATGCCGATGGCAGCGACCACGACCAGTTGCGTATCGTGTCCGTTCCACGGCTCTGTGGCGGCGGGAAGGAGAAGGGATTGCATGTTGCTTCCTCGATGTGGGGTACGGCCGCCAACGAAACTGGTGGCGTGCCGTAATAAGTATGACGTATGACACCACCGTACTGAATATGTCCTACTTATATGAAGTCCGCGTCACGCTGGAGCTGCTCCCGCGCCAGCTGGAAGACGAACTGCGGGCGCCGTGACGGGGCGGCTGTGGGAACACTGGCCGCCCCGCCGTCGTTATGCCCCATGGTGCGCCACGCCGGTGCGCCGCCCGCCGACCAAAGGACACCCCTTGACTCCTCGCACCATCGTGATCACCGGCGCCAGCGACGGCATCGGAGCTGCAGCGGCACGGACGCTGGCCAAGGCAGGGGAGCAGGTGGTCGTCGTCGGCCGGTCAGCGGAAAAGACCCGCGCCTTGGCCGGAGACATCGGCGCGGACCACTACCTGGCCGACTTCGCGGACCTTGCACAGGTCCGCGACCTCGCGGAAAAACTGAAGGCCAACTACTCCCGCATCGATGTCCTGGCCAACAACGCCGGCGGCATCATGGGCAAGCGCGCCCTCACTGTGGATGGCAACGAATCCACGTTCCAGGTCAACCACCTGGCGCCGTTCCTGCTCACCACGCTCCTCATGGACACGCTCACTGCCAGCAACGCGAAGGTGATCAACACCTCCAGCGCCGCCAACAACTTCGGCAAGCTGGACCTGTTCGATCTCACGGCCGAGCACGGCTACAGCACCAACCGCGCCTACGGCACCGGCAAGCTGGCCAACATCTTGTTTACCTCCGAGCTGCACCGCCGCTTCCACGAACAAGGGATTACGACGGCGGCGTTCCACCCCGGCGTGGTCCGCACCAACTTCGCGGCGGAGTCTTCAAGCCCGTTCCGACACGTGTACACAACGTTGCTGAACCGCTTCATGCTCAGCCCGGACCAGGGTGCCGACACCATGCTGTGGCTCATCAACGGCACCGCCGGCACGGACTGGATCTCCGGCGCCTACTACGCCAAGCGCGCCCTGGCCAAGGCCAACCCCCAGGCGTACGACGCCGTGCTGGCGCGCGGCCTGTGGGAAAAGAGCGCGGAACTGGTCAGGGCGTTTGCCTGACCGGACCCTTATTCGCAGCCCACGCCGTCGTGGTCTGCGTCCAGCCCGTAGATGTCCCGGCCGATGACCTGGACCGGGCCACGGACGTAGGCAGGTCCGTTGCCGCTTCCGCCTGCGCAGTCCACGTCGGAGGCGATGGGCACGCAGCCTGAATAGTTCGGATCGCAGCCTGGGTTGGTTCCCGGGACGGCCGGTGCCACGGGGGCCGGAGGAGCCGCGGCCTTCGCAGCAGCCTCGGCGGCTGCCTTTGCTGCCGCGTCCTGGGCCGCCTTCGCTTCGGCGGCCTGCCGGGCTGCTGCGGCGTCCGCGGCGGCCTTGTCAGCTGCTGCCTTGTCTGCCGCGGCTTTATCGGCTGCGGCTTTGTCTGCCGCCGCCTTCTCCGCTGCTGCCTTGTCTGCCGCCGCTTTCGCTGCCTCCGCGGCGGCGATCTTGTCGGTGACCCGCTTGGATTCGGCGGCTTCAAGCCACACCAGCTTGCCGGATTCGTCCTTGGTGCATACGTAGCTGGCGCTGGCAGAGACCTGCTGGGCGTTGACAGCCGTGCAAGGAGTATTGGCGATCGGCGTGCTGGGGGTGGGCTTCGCCGTGGGTGTTGCGGAGGCGGACTCACTGGCTGGCCCGGCGGCGGAGGTCAGCGAGGCCTGGGGTCCGCCGCAACCGGCCAGGAGAAGTACGACGGCGGCAGCGGCCCCGGCGCCCAGCGCCTTGCTGGTGCCCTTCCGCAGCAGGGAGCCTGCCGGGGATGTGTCTTCCTGGCGGCGTGAACAGGGCGGGGCGAAGTTGTGGAAGCCGGGCATAGTTGTCCCCCAATTGCGTGTGCCGGATGCGGATGCACGGCCAGCGTAGCTTCGTCCGCCGGGGGGAGAACGGGTTAAGCGCAAATCTTGATTTATTCCTTGGGCAACCCTCAGAGATGACGGGCCGGCGTCATTTTTTGTCCGGTGACCCGTCCGGGGATTTCCCGAGCGGTTGCCCCTTCGTTCCGTCGTGGGCCCCGTCGTGCTTCGCGTCAGGGCCGTGCGTGGGCTTCTTGCCGTTGGGGCTGTAGGGGGCCATCCGGCGCGGGGGAAGCTCCTTGATGAGTTCGTTGACTGCATGGGCCACGAGGTCCCGCTCGGGGGCCGGCAGTTCCAATGACCCATTCAGGTAGGCGTCAATTTCGTACTCGCCTGCGGCGCCGGTGAAGCTGAAGTAGCGCATCCAGACGGCGCTGAGTGTGATCCCGGATTCCTGCATGGCTTCGCAGGTCGCCTGTGCCTGTTCCAGGGGCTGAGCGAATTCGTCCACAAAAGGTTCCTACCCGTCGGCGAGCCCGTTAACGATTCCGCGCGCTACCTCCTGCAATGGCTTGCCCTCTTTGCGGGACTCAGCCAGCATTACATCCAAGGCCTCGCGGGAGCTCACGTGCATCCGCTCGATCAGGACGCCTTGGGCTTGCGAAATCGCGTCCCTGTTGGCGAGCGCCTCCGCAAGCTGCGAACCAAGCCGCTGTGTCGCTTCACGGTCGCGCGCGCTGCCCAGGAGGACGGCTGCGGGACCGGCCAGCCGCTCAATCAGGAAAACTGAGTGGTCGTCGAACACCAACGGAGACGGCGAGTACACCTTGAGTGCGCCGATGCGCCTTCCCTCAGTGGTCAGTGGGGCACTGAGCACGGACCGCAGCGGCAGTTCCGCGATGGCTGCTGTCCACTTGGGCCAGCGGGTCTCTTGCCTGGTGTCCTGGATGATGATGGCACGCTGTTCAGCCCACGCGCTCAGGCACGGCCCCTGGCCCAGCTCGTACTGCAGCTTGTCGGCCCGGAGGACCACTGGATCGGTGGCACCCGCGCTTTCCCGCCGCCCGCGCGCGTTGATAATCGAAGCGCCGGCCCCGGCGGCGTTAGGGATCGAGTCCCGGAGGACGTAGGCCAGGGACTGGACGGCTTTGGACGCATTCTCCTCGGTGAGAAAGCCGTCCGCTGCCTGTCCTGTCAGCTTGGCCAGCTCATTGGCCAGCGGTAGGGAGTTGTCCATGTTGATCACCTTTTCATGCCCCGGCACCGAGGCTGCTGGATGAAGGTGGCCGGCCCTCCCCATCGGAAGGGCAAGAGCAGGTCAAAGTGCGTGGCGTGGTTGTGCCTGTGATGAAAACAGTAGTCCCTTCCGTCACGGATGCACCGGCCCGAAACGCACCAACTCAGACCTGCCGTGCCAGTGCGCCGCCGATGATCCTGGCTCCCTCCGGGTAGGCGCCGGGGTTCGGGCCAGAGTAGTTGAGCCGGATGAAGGCCCCCGCCGGTTCGGCAGGAAACCATTCCGTGCCGGCGGCAATGATGACGCCGGCATCGTCACAGTCCCGCACCAGCCGGGGAAGATCCGTGCCGTCCGGCAGACGCACCCACAGGTTGAGCCCACCCTTGGGCAGGTTGTCGATATGGGCCTGCGGAACGTGCTCACGGATGCTGCTGGCCAACAGGTCCCGGCGCGACTGGAGCTGCTGGCGGAGGTTCCGCAGGTGCGAGTGCCATCCGGGTTGGGTCACCACATCCAACGCCGCGGCCTGCAGCAGGCCGCTCACGTACATTGATTCGGCGGCCCGGTGGCCCAGAATGCGTTCCCGCGCCGGTCCGCGCGCGATCACGGCGGCTACGCGAATGGCGGTGGAAACGCTCTTGGTCAGGGACCGGATGTAGACCACGTGGCCGGAATCGTCCCTGGTGGCCAGGGGTATGGGGTCCGAGGTGATGCCGAAGTCGTGTGCCCAGTCGTCCTCCACCAGGAACGCGCCGTGCCGGCGTGCCACCTCCAGGATCTCGTCGCCCCGCCCCCGGGACCACTGGGTGCCGGCAGGATTCGAATAGTTGGGCTGTACGTAGAAGGCGCGCGCCCCGGTTTCGACAAAGGCGCGCTCCACGTCCGCCGGGTCCGGTCCCTCCGGTCCGCTGGGAACGGGAATCAGCCGCACTTCGGTCTGGGCTGCAGCCAGGATGGCGCCCCAGTAGGACGGTGATTCGATGAGCAGCGGCTGGCCGGCACCTACCAGCGCACGGAAGATGGAGCTGAGTCCGCTTTGGCTTCCCGGCAGCACGATGACGTCATTCGGTGTCGGGGGAGTGATGCCCACAGGGGTCGCCGATCCCAGTTCCTGGGCGAACCATTGCTGCAGTTCGGGCATGCCGGCGGCCGGAGGCCTGGACAGGGCGGCGTCGCCGCGCGCGGCCCGAGCCAGGGCGGAACGGACCAGCCGTTCCGGCAGCAGCTCGCGGTCCGGGTAGCCGGAGTGGAACCAGATGGCGTCGCCCGGAACGTTGCGCATGGTGCCCGACGACGACGGCAACGGGGCCGACGGCGGCCGCAGCGCAGCGGTTTGCCAGCCATAGTCCGACGGCCGTGCGGTGCGCACGGCCCGGACGAAGGTTCCCACCCCCGGCCGGCTGTCGATCAACCCCTGCGCGGTCAGCGCCTGCAGCGCCTTTTGCACCGTCACGGGACTGGCCTGGTACTCCGCCACCAACTGCCGGGTGGACGGCAAGCGCGCGCCCGGGGCGGCGTCCGAAATCCAGTGGCGCAGTGCCGCAACGATCCGGGAGCTGCTATCGTTATTCATGAAAGAACATAGTAGCGCTACTGTCCTTGGTGACCCAGTGGTACTGCCGTCCCAGAGCAATGGACTGCCCAGTTCCGCTCAAGCCCGCAAGGCCATTGGAATCTGGTGGGGCCTCCTGGGCGTCGCGGCCTTCTCCTTCACCGTCCCATTCACCCGGGTCGCCGTCGCCGGGATCCCACCGCTGTTCATCGGTTCCGGCCGGGCCGTGGTGGCCGCACTCCTCGCGGCCGCAGCCCTGGCCATCACCCGCCAGCGGCTGCCGCAACCCGGCACCTGGCTGCGCCTCGCGCTCGTGGCTGCGGGCGTCGTCGTCGGCTTTCCGCTGCTCACCTCCTATGCACTCACTGCCGTTCCGGCGGGGCATGGCGCGGTGGTCATCGCCCTGTTGCCGGCAGCCACGGCAACGGCGGCCATCCTGCGCACCCGCGAGCGGGCGCGTCCCGCTTTTTGGGCGGTGATGCTGCTTGGTTCGCTGGCGGCGGTGTCCTTCGCGTTCCTTCAGTCCGGCGGTGTGGGGCACCTGCACTGGGCCGACCTCCTGCTGCTCGGCGCCGTCGCCTGCGCGGCGGTGGGGTACGCGGAGGGCGGCCTGCTGGCCCGCGAACTGGGATCGTGGCAGACCATCGCATGGGCGCTGGTCCTCGCCGCTCCGGCCATGCTGGTCCTGGCCGGGGTTTCCGTCCTGGACCAGCCGCCGTCGGCCACCCCCGTCCAGTGGGCCGCCTTCGGATACCTCGCCGTGGTGAGCATGTTCCTGGGCTTCTTCGCCTGGTACCGCGGACTAGCCATCGGCCCCATGGCGCAGGTGAGCCAGATCCAGCTGCTCCAGCCCGTGATGAGCATCTGCTGGGCAGCCCTCCTGCTGGGCGAGGACCTCACCTGGACCACCGTCATTGGCGCCGTTGCCGTCATCCTCTGCGCCGCCGCGGCCGTCCGCGTCCGGCTTAAGCCAACCTCCTGACCACCGAAAGGACCCCGACATGTACGTTCCTGCCCACTTCGCTGCCCGTCCTGACGCCGTCCGGAACCTCCTCGCGAGCCCCGGCGCCGCCAACCTGGTGACCATGACAAACCAGGGCCTGCTGGCAACGCTGCTGCCGTTCGCCTTCAACCCCGCCGTGGGGGAGCACGGGGCGCTGCAGGCGCACATGGCGCGGAACAACCCGCAATGGTCCAGCGTGCCGATTGGTGAGGCGCTCGCCATCATCCAGGGGCCGGACGACTACATCTCGCCGTCCTGGTACGGCTCCAAAGCCGAGCACGGCAGGGTGGTCCCCACCTGGAACTACAGCACCGCCCACGTGTACGGCGAGCTGGTGGTCCATGACGACGCCGGCTGGCTGGCACGGCACGTCCGGCACCTGACCGCGCTGCACGAGAGCGGCCGGGAGGAACCGTGGACTGTTGACGATGCGCCGGACAAATTCATCGCAGGGCAGCTGCGGGCCATCGTGGGCGTGGAGCTGGTGATTACCCGGATCGAGGCGAAGGAGAAACTGAGCCAGAACCGCTCCGCCGCCGACGCGCAAGGGGTGGCTTCCGGGCTCCGGAGCGTCGGGCGGGAAGCCGGCGCGGCCGCCGTCGAACGGGTCCGCCCCTGAGCCGGCCGAACGTTGCTGCCTACGCAGTCCGCTCCAGCAGCACCATCACCTCGTAGTGCGTGGTCTGCGGGAACATGTCCAGCACCCGGGCCCGCCGTGCGCTGAAGGAGGGAAGGGCGGCCAGGTCGCGGGCCAGCGACTGGGCGTTGCAGCTGGAGTAGACCACGTGCTGCACGCCGGATGACTCCAGCCAGCCGCACAGCTCCTTGCCGATGCCGCGCCGGGGCGGGTTCACGATCACCAGCTCCGGCGACTGCTCCGCCGCAAGGGCGAACGCCGTGGCGTCACCGGCCTGGAACTCCATCCCCTCCAGCCCTGCTTCGTCGCTGCTGAGCCGGGCGGAAACGATCGCTTCGCTGCTGGCCTCGATGCCGGTCACCGTGCGGGAGGGGGCGGCGCTGTGCAGGGCGAAGCCGCCCACGCCGCAGTACAGGTCCCAGACCGAGGCCGGGGCCAGCTCGTTGACCCATTCGCGCCCCTGCCGGTACAGCGCCCCGGCCATCTCCGTGTTGGTCTGGAAGAAGCTTTGCGGGCGGAGGCGAAGGTTGATGCCGTTGACCCGCATGTTCAGGGTGGACTGCTCCGTCAGCAGGATCTCGCGCTCGCCCTCCAGGACTGCCTTGTGCTCCGGGAGCAGGTTGACCGATACCACCTTCACTTGCGGCAGGGCCGCCAGGAGGTCCGGCAGGTGCTTCCGGATGCGCGGTAGCGTGTTCTCGGAGCGCAGCACCAGGCGGAGCATGACCTCGCCGTCCGGGGACTCGGTGATGATGACGTGCTTGAGTTCACCCGTGCGCCTGGGGACGTCGTAGGGCGTGAGGCGCAGCCTGCGGATGAAGCTGGCCAGCACCGGGAAAACTGCCCGCAGGCCGGGGGAGCAGACGCCGCACTTGCGCAGGTCCACGCCGTGGCCGTCGGCGTCCAGGATCCCGATTGTGGGGTTTTGCGCCGTGCCGCCGATCACCATCTTGGCCTTGTTGCGGAAGCCGGACTCTTCGCTGGCAACGGGCGGCAGCCATTCGAGGCCGGTGTGGTCGGAGAGGAGGGTCTGGCAGTGCTGCTGCTTGCCGGCCAGCTGTTCGCCGTACGGCCTGCCCATCTGGGTGCAGGAGCGGCAGGTGCCGGCATCAAAGTAGGAACAGTGCATGACTGGTCCATTTTACGCGCCCAGCGCGGAAGGTCCGACGACGGCGCTGGGCGATGGCCGCCGTCGTACTTTTCTGAAGGGTGCCGAACCATGCGGGAACACCACTGTCTCCCCAGGTGTTAAACCCAGTGGAGACAGAACGATGGACAACAGAACTTACACAGCACTTGTAGTACCGGCCGGCAATTCAGAACCCATGCGCATCGAGCAGGTGGCAGCGGACCTGCAGGCACTGGAAGCCCTGGTAGGCGGGCCGCTGGAGTCGGTGATCCGCGGCGACTGGCACGTTTACCTGAACGCCGAAAGTGTCACCATGCTCCTGCCGGTCAACATCCGGGCCGGGCAGTTGATGCACGAATGCGGTTTGGACCTTAACGGAATCCGTGGCACCGCGGTCTTCCTGGGCCGCGGTGAACACGGGGCGGAAGCCGACATCCCGGAGCACTTGGCGCGGCTGGCCGAGGAATTGTTCGGGTCGCCGCTGGCCGCCTAAGTCCGGCCGGCTACTCGCTGCGCACCCCGTAGGTGCTGAGCACGTTGCCCTTGCTGGTGGTCTTCTGGTCCTGGAGCACCAGGCGGGTCAGCGGGTCGCCGTCCTCGAACAGCCGGCGGCCGCTTCCGGCGATGACTGGGTGGGTCATCAGCTGCAGCGAGTCCAGCAGCCCGGCGAACAATAGCTGCCGCACCACGGAGATGCTTCCGCACACGGCGATCTCGCCGCCGTCGCGCTCCTTCAAACCGGCCACGAACTCCTCAAGCGGCGCATCCATCAGCCGGGAGTTCTGCCACTCCAGCGGTTCGGTCAGCGTGCGCGAGGCCACGAACTTCTCCACCGGGTTGATGAACGCCGCAAAGTCCTGGTCGGTTGAGGCGTTCGGCCAGTAATCCGCCCACTCCTGGTAGCTGACCCGGCCCAGCACCACGGTGTCCACGTTGTTCATCATCCTGGTCAGGCCTTCGCCCAGTTCGTCGTCGAAGCTGTCGAACTGGAACTTGAAAGGTTCGGACACCACACCATCCACGGAGTGGAACAGGCCGGCAGTGACATTGCGCATGGGAGCCTCCAGAAATTGAGCGGACAGGCCTTACGGTATTCGGCAGTTTCCGTTGGGGGAAGGGTCTGCGGCACGCTTTTTTGGGCCAGGGATACGTACGACGGCGGGTGGCTGCGTTAGGTTCATCACTCGCCGTGTCGTCTTACCCGGTTTCGCCCGGGCCGGGCCCCATACTTGTTTTTGAGCGGCTTTTGCCGATCCCCCCGGCCAGGCAGGAGGAAGTGCATGGAAACCCTGAAAAAAGTCGTGACCAACCAGTATTTCCCCGCCGGTGCCGTACTGACAGCCGTTCTGCTGTTCTGGATCGTCGGCCTGCTCGGCGGACTGTCCCTGCTCAACAACAACCAGCCGCCGCTGACCACGCTGACCTGGATGCTCTTTGTCTACGCGTCTGCCGTGCTGACCCCCCTGGCTGGGCTGCTCGCCGCCGCCGACCTCATCCGCCGTTGGCGCCGGAACCGCGCGGCCGCGCCGGCACCTGCCAGCTTTGCGGCAACCAGCGCCGAACCTGCCGCTGGGCACTTTGAGGACGCGCCGGCGTCGGACCCTGTCACTTCCGGTGCCTCCGCACCTGCCGACCCGGCAGAGCCCAATGGTTCTGCACCTGCGCCCACCAAGCCGCGCCCCGGGCGCACGGAAGCAGCCTAACTCCGAAGAGGCCCTTACCGCCCCTTCAGGGCGTTAAGGGCCTCTTCGGCATGGTGGAGCGCCTGGCCAAGGCGTTCGCCCGGTTCCGGCAGCGAGAACAGGTAGCCCTGCAGCGAATCGCATTCCAGCGCGGTCAGGTAGTCAGCCTGTGCCGGGGTCTCTATTCCTTCCGCGGTAACGGTCAGCCCCAGGCTGTGGGCCATGTTGATCATCGAGCTGAGGATGGGCAGCCGCTCGTTGCCGGTCCGCACCATGGACACAAAGGTCTTGTCGATCTTGACCGTGTCCACCGGCAGGTCCTGCAGCCGGCCCAGGGAGGAATAGCCGGTGCCAAAATCATCCAGCGCCACGCGGGCGCCGGCATCCCGGAGGGTGCTCAGCTGCTGGATCAGGCTGCAGTCGGCGTCGAAAAAGACGCTCTCGGTGACTTCCATAACCAGCTGGTAGGGCGCCACGCCGCTGGCCTCCGCCAGTTGCAGGACAGTCTCGGCGAAATCCGGTTCCTGCAACTGGACGCCGGAGACGTTGACGGCCAGGGAGCGGGACGGATCTTCGCTGAGCCAGCGGGCCAGCTGCACCATGCCTGATGCCATCACCTCGGCCCCGATCTCGCCGATCAGCCCGGTGCGCTCGGCCAGTGGAATGAAGATTGACGGCGGCACCTGCTCGCCGCCGCGGTCCCACCTGGCCAGTGCCTCCAGCTGGACCACCTGGCCCATGCGGTGGGAGACGATCGGTTGGAAGTCCACGGTGATCTCGCCCCGCGGCACGGCCAGCTGCAGTCCGCTCTCCATGTGGGTGCGCTGCACCAGAGCCTGCATCATGTCCGGGTGGAAGCGCAGGAACCGGTTCTTGCCGGCAGCTTTGGCCGCATACATGGCAATATCGGCGTGCCGCAGCAGTTCGGAGGGCCCCACGCTGTCCTGGCCCAGCGAGGCAACCCCAAGGCTGAGGCTGGGCCGGAGGACGGTGCCGCCGATGGTTACGGGGACGTGCAGGCAGCGCACGATGCACGCCGCGATCGCGTCCGCATCGGGGCAGGCCGTGAGGAGCACCACGAATTCGTCGCCGCCCAGCCTGGCCACCACGTCCGCTGTGGGGACGCAGCCGCGGAGCCGGCGGGCCACTTCGATGAGCATGTCGTCGCCGGCCTGGTGGCCAAGGATGTCGTTGACTTCCTTGAAATCGTCCAGGTCAAGGAGCAGGACATCCACTGTCTTCAGCCGGGGTTCCTGCAGTGCCTCGGCCAGGGCGTCGTTGAACACCGCCCTGTTCGCCAGCCCAGTCAGCGGGTCCTGGAACGCCATGGCCCGTAGCTTCTCCGCCTGGACCGCAAGGTCCATCATGGCCCGGTGTGCCTGCTCCTGCGCTTTCCGCCGGGGAGTCACATCGCGGAAGCTCCACACCCGGCCCACGATCTTGTCGCCCACCCGTTGCGGCCGGGAATAGCGCTCGAAGGTACGCCCGTCGCGCAGTTCCACCACGTCGTGGCTTTCAGCGGCAGGGTCTTCCTGGAGTTCGCCCAGCCGTGCCGTGAATGGCACGGGGTCTGCCACTTGCTCCATGACCATCCACATCGCAGGCGCATCGCTGTCCGCTTCCAGAATTTCCGGCGGAAGGCTCCACATAGACAGGAATTGTTCGTTGAACCCGGCCACCCGCCCGTCGACGCCCATCACCAGGATGCCGTCGGCGGTCGACTCAAGGGTGGCGGTCAGCAGCGACATCGCATCGCGCAGGTTTGCGTCCGCTGCTGCGCGGTGCGCTGTTCCGCGGGCCGAGAGCAGGAGCTGGGTGGGCTTTGCCTGGTTGGCACCTGCCTTGCCAGGGCTGCCATCGGCGTCGGCAGCCGTTTCCTGTCCCGGGAGGGGAGCCGCTGCCAGTTCCAGGGGGAACTCTGTCCCGTCCCCGCGCAGCCCCGTTATGTCCCTGGGCGGTGCGAATTCCCCGGGCCGGGTCAGGATTTGGTGCAGCAGGTGGGCAAGCTTGTCCCGGGAGCCCGCCGCGAACAGCGTTCGGTGGTCCAGGCCGGTAAAGGAGTCCTGCTGAAGGCCAAAAAGCCTCGCTGCCGCAGCGTTGGCCGCCAGGACGGTGCCGTCACCGCTTACAGCCAGCAGCGCGTCCGGACTCGCGTCCATGACCACGCCAAAAGTTTGTAATGCCACATTGTTGCCGCGGTCTGGAAACCCGGTCATTACACCACCCCTTCGCCATCATAAAGGCCACAGCGAAAATAGGGTGGGAAAGCGGCACTGCAAATTAGCGCACGGGCAGGACAGAAGAAGCGCCGGCCTCTTTTTTGGAGTCCGGCGCTTCTTTCTGATGGATTATGTGGGAGCGGCTACACCCGGCGGCCGCTGCGGTTGGTGACTGCGCCGTAGATCAGCAGCACAATGATCGAGCCCAGAATGGCCAGCAGCCAGGTCCTGAGATCGAAGAACTCCGCCAGGCCGCCGCCAAAGATCAGCGAGCCGATCCAGCCGCCCAGGATGGCCCCGACAACGCCCAGGACCATGGTCACCAGCCAGCCGCCACCTTGGCGGCCCGGCAGGATGGCCTTTGCAATGGCTCCAGCAATCAGGCCCAAGATAAGAAAACCGATAATGCCCATGTTGCCACTCCTTGTCAGTAAGTTGTGCCGGGCCCCCATTTCCGGTGTGAACATTCAATCAGCAGGCTTACTATTCTGCAAGGCTTTGAATATCACAGGATGGTTGTCATTTATCCGGAAATGCGCCGCTTATAAGCGGGGAGCCCATTGCAGGTCCCGTTGCTGCACTCCCCGGGGCCTGCCGGGCCCGTGGCCCCAGATAAAATGGCAACTCCGGCAACAGACCAAGGAGCGCAGGCATGCCCAGCCAGACCGCCAGGCCCCGTGCCATCTTTCTCGACATTGACGGCACTTATGCCGACCACGGCCTCGCACCGGAAGCGCACGTGGACGCCGTGCGGACGGCCCGCAAGCTGGGCCACCTGGTCTTTGTCTGCACCGGGCGTCCCTTGTCCATGGTTCCGGGGCACATTCTGGACGCCGGCTTTGACGGCACCATCACGGGCGCCGGAGCCAGGGTGGAAGTCGACGGCGAGATCCTTAAGGACGCGCGCTTCGAGCCGGATCTCGCCGCACGAATTGTGGAAACCCTGGACGCCCACAATGCCGCCTACATTCTGGAAGCTCCGGAGGCCCTGCACGGCCGCACGGGAGTGGACCGGCGGCTGCGGGAGGTGCTGGGCCCCATTTTCGCCGGCCATCCGCAACACGACGGGATCCTCAGCACCGATGTGGATCCACTTGAGGACATCCTGGGCCCGATGCAGTACAGCGACGATCTCCGGGCCACGTCCTACGCCAAAATTTCGTGCTTCGATTCACCGGTGCCGCTGGGCCGCCTGATGGAAACCCTGGGCCCGGAGGTGGGGCTGATTCCCAGTTCCCTGTCAGCACTGGGTGAGCGTGCCGGGGAGATCTTCATGGCCGGCACGCACAAGGCTGTGGGCATCCAGGTGGTGGAGGCCCGGCTTGGCCTGGATCGTGCGGACATCGTTGCCATCGGCGACAGTGCCAACGACCTCGAAATGCTCGAGTACGCGGGTGTGGGCATTGCCGT
This sequence comes from Arthrobacter sp. SLBN-83, assembly GCF_006715285.1. Taxonomy (NCBI): domain Bacteria; kingdom Bacillati; phylum Actinomycetota; class Actinomycetes; order Micrococcales; family Micrococcaceae; genus Arthrobacter; species Arthrobacter sp. SLBN-83. The sequence goes on along the minus strand of NZ_VFMX01000001.1, from coordinate 216,627 downwards.
GGCGGGCGGCCACCCCGCCGTTCTGGCTGTTGCGGACAGGGTCACCGCGGCGCCTGCCGGCAACGGTGTTGCGCTGGCTTTCGCGGAGTTGGGGCTCCTGGGCTAAACCTCAGCGTCCCGCAGCCGCCTCCTCCAAATTTCCAGCGTTCCAAGTGCCGGCGCCCAAGGTGCCCGTGCTCAGGGTGTCGGGTTCAAGGTTCCGGCGGAGGTCCCCAGGCCGCGCACAACCCACCCCTCCTCCTGCCAGGCCCCCGTATCCAGAACGTTCCTCGCGTCCAGGACCACCCGCCGTCGTACCAACTGGCCGGCAAGGGAGGGGTTCAGCCGCCGGTATTCGTCCCATTCGGTGAGCAAAAGCACCAACTCGGCGTCCTGGAGCGCTTTCCCGGTGGAGGCCTCGAACCGGAGGCGCGGGTAGCGCCGCCAGGCAAGGTCCACCGCTTTGGGATCCGTGACCGTCACGTGAGCCCCGGCGGCGGCCAGCCGGTCCGCGACATCGAGTGCGGGGGAGTCGCGGATGTCGTCCGTGTCGGGCTTGAAGGAAGCGCCCAGGATGGTCACTGAACGCCCGGCCAGGGCCCCGCCGCAGAGCTCCGCCGCGAGCCTGACGGTCCGGTCGCGCTGGCCGAGGTTCACCCCGTCCACCAGGCGCATCCAGTCCTCCACGGCGGATACGCCCAGCGTTGCCGCCTGGGTCCGGAAGCTGCGGATGTCCTTGGGCAGGCAGCCCCCGCCGAAGCCCAGGCCCGCTTGCAGGTATCGGTTTCCGATTCTGGGGTCCAACCCCATTGCCGCGCTGAGTTCGCTAACGTCCGCGCCGGCTGCATCGCACAGTTCCCCCACCGCGTTGATGAAGCTGACCTTGGTGGCCAGGTATGCGTTGGCGGCGGACTTGATGAGCTCCGCCGTGGCGAAACTGCACACCAGGCGGGGGATTCCGGCGGCCAGCAGCGGTTCATAGACGGCATCCAGTACCGCCGTTACCCCCGTAGGCACCCCGCTGGCAGGGTTGAAGGCAGCGGACCGTCCGCCCTCCACGCCGTACACCAGCCGGTCCGGCACCAGCGAGTCCTTCACGGCCGTGCCCTGCCGCAGGAATTCGGGGTTCCAGCCGAGCAGCACGTCGTGCCGCGGTGCCAGGATCGTGCCAAGCAGGTCCACCGTGCCAACCGGGACAGTGGATTTGCCCACGACGACGGCGCCCGGCGCCAGGTGCGGCAGCAACGCTTCCGTTGCGGAGACCAGGAAGGTGAGGTCGGCGGCGTCGGACGTCTTTTCCTGCGGCGTTCCCACGCAGAGGAAGTGCACCTGTGCACCCTTGGCGTCTGCCGGGTCCGTGGAAAACAGCAGCCGCCCGGTGGTGCGGCCGTCCTGGAGGAGTTCGTCCAGCCCGGGCTCGTGGAACGGCGCGCTGCCCTGCGCCAGTTGCCGCACCTTGCCGGGATCGACGTCGATACCCACCACGGTGTGGCCCATGGATGCCAGCGTTGCGGCGTGGACGGCGCCCAGGTAGCCGCAGCCGATCACAGATATCTTCAAAGGTTCGCTCCCTTGGTGTTGATTGAGCTTGCCGGCACCGGCCCGGCGGCCGCGATGGCCTCTTCGTAGTGGTGGATCAATTCCGAGCAGAGCGCCGGCCACGTTCTGCCCTGGACGGAGGCATGCGCGGCGGACGCGAACGCGCGGCGCTTGGCGTCATCACCCATCAGGTCCTGCACCCGGGCGCGCATCGCCGAGAGGTCACCCGGTTCGTAGAGCCATCCGGTCCGTGAATTTTCCACCAGGTCCAATGGGCCGCCCCGGCCCGTGGCCACCACCGGCACACCCGATGCCATGGCCTCCTGGATGGTCTGGCAGAAGGTTTCAAACTCGCCCGGGTGGACGAACAGGTCGAAGGATGCCACAATCCGGGCCAGTTCCTCGCCGCCCATGAAACCGGTGAACAGTGCGCCGGGAAGTGCCGCTTCGAGGGCCTGGCGCTGGGGTCCGTCCCCCACGACCACCAGCTGTGTGTTGGGAATGCCGGCGAGGGCCGCCAGGTCTTCCACCTGTTTTTCCATGGCAAGCCTGCCCACGTAGCCGATGATCCGCCCACCAGTGGGGGCTACCGTTGCCCGCCAGCCGTCGTCGCGCTTTTCCGGCGAGAACCGCGCGGTATCCACACCGCGGCGCCACATGCGCACCCGCGGGATACCCCGGCCGCGCAACTGGTTCAGCGCGAACGTGGAGGGCACCAGGGTGCGCGTGGCCAGCAGGTGGATGTTCTCCACCCGGGTCCAGGCCCAGTTCTCCAGGAAGGGCAGGCCGTAACGGGCCGCGTAGCTGGGAACCTCCGTCTGGTAGACGGCCACGGTGGGAATTCCCAGCTGGCTGGCAGCCTGCGCCGCACGCCATCCCAGTACGAAGGGAGAGGCAAGGTGCACCACGTCGGGCGCGTACTCGGCAAGGATTCGCTTGACCCGGCACACACCACCCAAGGCCACCCTGACATTCGTGTAGCCGGCCAGCGGGACCGCCGGAAGCCTGTGCACCTCAGCACCTTTTACCTGGCCCGCCGGCTCCGCGTCATGGGCGGAAGGGGCGATGACCAGGACGTCGTCGCCCCGCTCCTGGAGATGGTCCAGGACCCGCAGGATTGAGTGTGTGACACCGTTCATCAACGGCAAAAATGATTCGGCGACAATTGCGATCCTCACCCCTCAACCGTGGGTGCCTTCCTTGAAATGACGGGGGAGAAAGCATGACCCGGAGGAGAAGGAAGGGTGAACAGCTGCACCCGGCTCCAAAAAAAATTACTAAGTAGGCTTGGCATTCGATGCTAAGCATGCTTACGGTAGTGGGGCAGTCAGCGCAGAGCCTCAAGCAAAGGGGCAGGAACTGGACGTCGGGAGTCAGCCCCGGTCCATCACATCCACAGCTGGCAGACCCAGTGCAAAGACAATCCAAGGAGACGTCATGCTTAACAGGGAAAACCTTGAAAACCTGCTCACCAAGGGTGGCAACGTCGTCGGTTCCGACGGCTCGAAGATCGGATCGATCGGGCAGCTGTACGCAGATGACGACACGGGTGAGCCCACATGGGTCACCGTGAAGACGGGCCTTTTCGGTACGTCCGAATCCTTCGTGCCGGTTGAAGGCGCACACGAACAGGGTGAGGACCTGGTGGTTCCCTACACCAAGGAGCACGTCAAGGATGCTCCCCGCGTGGACGCCGACGGCCACCTCAGCCCCGAGGAAGAGGACCGGCTCTACACCTACTACGACCGTAACGGTGCACAGACCTACACCGAGGCGACCACAGGGTACTCAACTTCCGACATTGCCAGCTCCGGAACCAGGACGGACGCCGACCTGCAGGGCGATGCCGACCTGAACGCAGGCACCCCCACGGCCGGCATCCGCTCCGAGCGCGATACCGATTCCCGCGGAACGGTTGGGCACGACACCTCCGGCCCCACCACGGACGACGCCATGACGCGCTCCGAGGAGCAGCTGCACGTGGGCACGGAGCGCCAGGCCACCGGCCGCGCACGGCTGCGGAAGTACGTCACCACGGAGAATGTCACCAAGACCATCCCGGTGGAGCGTGAAGAGGTCCGCGTGGAGCGCGAGCCCATCACGGACGCAAACCGCGGCGCCGCCCTCGACGGGCCCGCCATCAGCGAAGAAGAGCACGAGGTGGTCCTCCACGAGGAACGCCCGGTGGTGGAGAAGGAAGCCGTTCCGGTGGAGCGGGTCCGGCTGGACAAGGAAACTGTCCGCGGCGAGGAAACCGTCAACGAAGAAGTCCGCAAGGAACACATCGACACCGACGGCGACACCCGCCGCTGATCGGAGCGGGGGACACGGTCCCCTTGTTCCCCTGGACCGGCTGGTTGGAGCAGCAGCCCTGACACGGTGAACGGCGCCGGGAGCCTACTTGGAGGCTCCCGGCGCCGCACCGTCTTAAGATGCTGGTGCAGCCGCGCCGATAGCGGTGACTGCACCAGCCAGTAGGACGAATATCTTCAGAACTTACGGTTCATCTCTCATTCGCGGCTCCTGTTTTCCCGGCTTACGACAATCCGGGCCCGTTGCCGGCACTGACCAGGTGCGGCGCCAGCAGAAATCGCAGTACCCCCTGGGCGGGGCGGCGGGTGTTGGTTTCTACCAATTTTACGGCCGTGCCCCCTAAAAAGCGCCGGGCCGTGGGGTATTTGCTTGTTGATCAGTGCTGCCGCTGAGCCTGTCGTTCGCGGGCGCGACCGGCCCTCCGTGACACCATGGAACACGATGAAACTGCGCGCTGATCAGACCGGAGACCGTGGCCTTCCCATGCCGTTGTGGCTGCAGGGTGCCCTTGAAACGGGGCAGGCGGCCGTCATTTCCGCGCTGGTGGTGGTGGCGCCCATCGTTGCCGTGTGGGCCACCGCCGGTTTCCAGAACGGACAGTTCGAGGTCCTCGCCAGGCTGGCCGGCCAGTCCTGGCTCCTGGTCCACGGCGTGCCGCTGGAACTCGCGGGCGCCGGACCTGAGGCAGCCTCCCACGGCGGCTCCGGCATGTTGAGCCTGGTTCCCCTGGGCCTGACGCTTATCCCGTTCCTGCTGGCATGGCGCGCCGGCCGCCGGCTGGCCCGCGCCTCCTATACCGATCAGCTTTGGCAGGCGCTGCTGGGGTCATGGGTGGTCTATGCGGCCTTCGGAGTGGCCACCGGGTTCGTTTGCCGCACTGCCGACGTCATCATCAATCTTTGGTACGCCCTGCTGATTCCCCTGATTCCGTACGGACTGGGCATGGTGATCGGGGCACGACGGGAAGCAGGTTCGTGGAGCCGGCTCATCGGCGTCGACGCCGTTGACTGGATTTCGCGGACCAGCCAGCATTCGCGCTGGGCCGGCTCGTACTTCGCATCCGTGGCGAAAGCCGGATTCGTGGCCGTGATGTCCGCCCTCACCCTGGCCGCTACGCTGCTGGCAGTCGACCTGTTCATCCACTGGAACCTCGTGGTGTCCGTCTATGAAGCGCTCGACGCCGGCCCGGTGGGAGGCGCGGCCCTCACCATTGCACAGCTCGGCTTCCTGCCCAACCTTGTCGTCTTTGCCCTCGCCTGGACGTCCGGCGCGGGTTTCGCCATGGGAGCCGGCTCCCACGTGGGTCCGCTGGCCACCGCCGTCGGGCCGGTGCCCTCCATCCCCGTCCTGTCGGCCATCCCGTCAGGGTCCCTCGACTACGCCTCTGTGGCCCTGGTGGTTCCGGTGTTGGCAGGTGTCATGGCCGGATGGTGGTTCCTTCGGGAGGGCGAAAACCACTTTGACGAGTGGCTGGCCATCAAGATCCACGCCCGCTGGTTCACGGCAAGTGCCTCCACGTTGGTACTCGCGGTCCTGGCCGGCCTGGCTGCCGGAGCGCTGACCGCGGTCCTGGCCTGGCTCGCCCGGGGCTCAGCCGGCCTTGGCCGCCTGACGGACATCGGACCCGACCCGCTGTGGACGGGACTGTGGGTGGCCGCGGAGGTGGGCATCGGCGTCGTCATTGGCTACGCAGCCGGACCGTGGCTGGAACGGGAGAAGGGCCGCGCCGTGGAACGGGACGCGGAGCTGGTCCACTAGGAGCCATTAGCGGCTAGCGCACCTTTGTGGGCAGGACGTCCTGGAACTGCACCATGCACGCGTGGGTGGCCCGGTCCGTCAGTGCCCGGCCAAGGCAGGCCTGGTATTCGCGCACTTGGTCGTAGAGGACCAAAGTGGTGACTATAAGCAGCACCATGACGGCCGCCACCACCAGGCCGGAAATGGTGCCGAAGAGGACCAGCTTTGATTCCCTCAACCGGATGGCCCGCACCAGCAGGACAACGCCCAGGACCAGGCCCACTGCGGTCAGCACTGTCGCCAGCCAGAGGTAGCCGACATCCAGCTGGTACACGAAGAACGCGCCGAGGACCGAGACAACAAACATCCGGAACAGGGTGCGGGTCTTGGCAAGCGAAGCCTTGGCCCCCTCGCTGAGCGGGGGTTTGACCTGCTGCGGCCCGCTCCGGCCCGGTTCGCTGTTCATGTTTTCCAGCGTACGCGAGCGTGCACCTAAGCTGGACCAATGCGTATCGTCGTCCTCGTTTCCGGAACCGGGTCCAACCTCCAGGCCGTCATTGACGCCGTCAAGGCGGGGGAGCTGGACGTGGAAATCGCGGCGGTGGGTGCTGACCGCCAGGGGACGTACGGCGTCGAACGTTCTGCTGCCGCCGGCATCCCCACCTTCGTGGTGGACTTCAAGGCCTACCCGGAACGCGCCGACTGGAATGCGGCCCTCACCGACGCCGTGGCCGCGTACAAGCCCGACGTAGTGGTGTCGTCCGGGTTCATGCGGATCGTGAGCCCCAGCTTCATCGATGCATTCAACGGCAGGTACCTCAACACCCACCCCGCGCTGCTTCCGGCATTCCCCGGGGCCCACGGCGTCCGCGATGCAATGGCGTACGGGGTCAAGGTCACCGGCTGCACCGTGCACTGGGCCGACGCCGGCGTGGACACGGGCCCCATCATCGCCCAGGAAGCGGTGGCCATCGAGGACTCGGACACCGAGGAAACCCTGCACGAGCGCATCAAGGTGGTGGAGCGCCGGCTCCTGGTCTCCACCCTGGCCGGGCTCGCCGCGGATCCCGCCTACTCCGCCTCCGTCTAGAGGGCTACTGCAGGCGGCGCTGGCGGGTTTCGGGGGAGCAGAACGCCATCCACAGCACCGACGCCAGGACCAGGGCACCTGCCAGGGCGAACGACGTGGCCAGCCCGAGTTCGGGCCAGAAGTAGTTGGCGAAGATCAGCGGCCCAAACCCTGCACCCAGCCGCGAGAACGTGGAAGCCCAGCCAAAGCCGGTGCCGCGCAGTTCGGTGGGGTAGAGCTCGGACACGTACGCGTACAGGACCGGGATGGCCACCTGCACCACGAACCCGAACACCAGCAGCCAGAACACCGCGGCGGTGGGGATGTCCACCACGAACGCCACGATCACCAGGGTCAGCGCGGACAGGGGACCGGTGATGGCAAGGATCCATTTGCGGCCCACCCGTTCCACCAGGAGGGCGGCCACCACCACGCCCAGGAATCCGACGGCGGCCATGGAGGCAGTTGTGACGAACGCCTTGTACTCGGCGAATCCGGCGCCGATCAGGATCCGGGGCATCCAGGTCAGGGACAGGTAGTACACCAGCAGGATGCTGAAGAACAGGGCCCAGGCCGCCGTGGTGATCTTCCAGTTGAACTGCCATACGGAGCGGAGCTGGGTCCAGGCGCTGCCGGCCGAAAGCCGTGGCACGTCCTTGGCGTCGGGAAGGCTGTAAGCCCGGGGTTCGGCGCCGGTGGCTTCCACCAGCCCGTCGATGATCCGGGCCGCTTCCTCCCGGCGGCCCTTACGGATGAGGAACAAGGGGGACTCCGGCACACTCCTCCGGACCCAGAACACCAGCAGGGCCGGCAGCACCATCACCAGCAGGGTCAGGCGCCAGTCGCCGGAGAGGGCCACCAGCCCTGCCGAGACGAAGCCCGCCAGGGCTGCGCCTACCGGCCACCACCCATCCATCGCGGTCAGCACCTTCCCGCGCTGTTTCCGCGGAGTGAACTCACCCACCAGGGCATAGTCCACCGGGATGCAGCCGCCCAAACCAAACCCGGCCATGAACCGGAAAACGCAGAACCAGATGAAGTCGGGGGCGAACGCGCCCAGCACGGTGAACACCGAGAACAGCAGCAGGGTTGCCGTAAAGGCCTTCTTCCGCCCCACCGTGTCCGCGATGGTTCCCCAGATGAAGGCACCCAGGGCCATGCCGATCAGGTTCGAGGTGCCCACCCACGCGGCCTCGCCGGCGGAGAGGGACCAGTGCTTGGACAGCAGCGGAATCAGGATGCCGTTCAGGGTCACATCCCAGGCGTCGAACATGAAGCCAAGGCCCCCCACCAGGAAGATCCTGCCCTGGACTTTCCATCGCCAGGGCAGTTCCTGGACCACCTGTTCGCCGCTGGGCACAGTGGTGTAAGTATTCATCGCCGCCTCCTGTTGAAAACTCTAGCCCGGCCTGCCGCGTTCACACTCCGGCAGACACACGGGGCAACAGCGCCCATCGCGATAAACTGGCCCTATCCCCACCAACCGCGGCCTCGTTCCGCGAGATAAGACGGAGACATTTGTGAGCTTCACGCAGCATGAACGCGTATCCATTGACCGTGTACCCATCCGCCGGGCCCTGATCTCGGTCTACGACAAAACCGGTCTGGAGGAGCTCGCCAAAGGCCTGCACGCCGCCGGCGTGAAGCTCGTCTCCACCGGCTCCACGGCCAAGAAGATCGCCGCCGCCGGCATTCCCGTGCAGGAGGTGGAGGAAGTCACCGGTTCACCCGAGATGCTGGACGGCCGCGTCAAGACTCTGCACCCCCGCGTCCACGGCGGCATCCTGGCGGACCGCCGCGTCCCGGCCCACATGGAAACCCTCGCCAGCATGGACATCGAAGCGTTCGACCTGGTGGTGGTGAACCTCTACCCGTTCGTCGAGACGGTCAAGTCCGGCGCCGCGCAGGACGACGTCGTGGAGCAGATCGACATCGGAGGACCTGCCATGGTGCGGTCGGCAGCCAAGAACCATGCCGCCGTCGCCATCGTGGTTGACCCCTCCTTCTACGGCGAGGTGGTGGAGGCCGCTGCCGCCGGCGGCTTCGACCTGAAGACCCGCCGCCGCCTCGCCGCCAAGGCATTCGCGCACACTGCCGCCTACGACAACGCGGTGGCCACCTGGACCGCCAGCCAGTTCCTGGACGAGGACGGCGACGGCGTCATCGACTGGCCCGCCTACGCCGGCTTGTCCCTGGAACGCTCCGAGGTGCTTCGCTACGGCGAGAACCCGCACCAGCAGGCCGCACTGTACGTGGACAAGGCCGCGCCGATGGGCATCGCCCAGGCTGACCAGCTGCACGGCAAGGCCATGAGCTACAACAACTTCGTTGACGCCGACGCCGCATTGCGCGCCGCCTACGACTTCGTCGAGCCCGCCGTCGCCATCATCAAGCACGCCAACCCGTGCGGTGTGGCCGTTGGTTCCGCTGGCGCTGCGGACCCCATCGCCGATGCCCACGCGAAGGCCCATGCCTGCGATCCCGTGTCCGCATTCGGTGGCGTGATCGCTGCCAACCGCACCGTCACCGCCGGCATGGCCAACACCGTGAAAGACATCTTCACCGAGGTGGTCATCGCCCCCGGCTTCGAGCCGGAGGCCGTGGAAATCCTCTCCAAGAAGAAGAACATCCGCCTGCTCGCCCTGCCCGAGGGCTACGGCCGGTACCCCACGGAGTTCCGCCAGGTGTCCGGCGGCATGCTGGTCCAGGTCACGGACAAGGTGGACGCCGACGGCGACAACCCCGCCAACTGGACCCTCGCCGCCGGCGAAGCCGCGGACGAAAAGACCCTCGCTGACCTCGCCTTCGCCTGGACCGCCTGCCGTGCCGCGAAGTCCAACGCCATCCTCCTTGCCGAGGACGGCGCCGCGGTGGGCATCGGCATGGGCCAGGTCAACCGCCTTGACTCCTGCCGCCTGGCCGTGGAGCGGGCCAACACCCTGGGCGTCACGGTGGAGTCCGACGTCGAAGGTGCCGGCGGTGCCTCCAACGCCAGCGGTGCCGGGGCACCGGAGCGGGCGCGCGGTGCCGTGGCAGCCTCCGACGCGTTCTTCCCGTTCGCTGACGGCCTGCAGATCCTGATCGCCGCCGGCGTCCGCGCCGTGGTCCAGCCCGGCGGCTCCGTCCGCGATGAAGAGGTGATTGCGGCAGCGAACGCTGCAGGCATCACCATGTACTTCACCGGAGCCCGCCACTTCTTCCACTAATCCCACGCTTGGCCAGGGAACCTGGCGGCGTGAGCCCGGATTGAACAACGACGGCGCCTGCCCCTGCGAAGGGGACGGGCGCCGTCGTTGTTGTGCTGGCTTAGTCCTGGTCAGCCGGGCGGGAGCCGGGCTCGGGAAGGCAAATCTCCCGGGGCTTGGCTTCCGCCATCCGCTCCTTGGTCCAGTACTCGAGGACTTCCTCGGGGGACTGGGTCAGGTCGACGTGGCTGACGGGATCCTCGTCGGGATCAGGCGCCTTACGATTTTGCTGCACGCTTGAACGTGTCCTGGATGACGGTGCCCCAGTAGGGGCCGTACATCACTGGGGAGCCGTTGTAGCCGTAGCTGTTAATGGAGTTCTGGACGCCATCGGAGTCGACGCCGATGAACCAAGGGCCGCCCGAGGAACCGCCGGTCATGTCGCAGGGGATGCCCTGGGTGGCGAACTGCGGGTTGTTGGGATCCGCCGTGGCCTTGCCGGTGCAGCTCCACAGCGTTTCTCCGTTGAAGGGTGCGGCGGCGGGGTAGCCATAGGACGTGTAGGTGAGGCCGCGGGCCTGGTTGAAGGCGGTGCCCGAGCCGCCGACGATGTCGGTCAGCAGGTCGCCGTTGGTGTCCGGGGCTACGACGGCGAAGCCCGTGTCATAGGTCATGTCGCCGTTGTTTACCCACTGGGTGGGGGCGTACAGGGCCTTGGCGGCCCACTTGCCATACGGCGCGTTGCCGTTCTCGTATTCGGGGACGAAGATGAAGTTGGTGGCGTAAGCGCCAGGGCCTTCGTTGACGCAGTGCCCGGCCGTGGCCACTGTACTTCTGTTCGCTGACGTGACGGCGTTGCCGGAGCACACGTAGTTGGCGCCCCCTAGCGTGAAGAACACCTTGCCGATGTGCGAGACGGGGTTCTCGCTCTTGGCAATGGTGGGCTTGCCCTTGGTTCCCTTGGTGGTGGCAGGCTTGCCCTTCTCCACGAAGAGGGCGCTGGAACGGTTGCCGCGTTCCAGTGCCTTGCCGGCCAGGGTGTCGCCGGGGACGGCACTCTGCATCCGCTCGGGGGTCCAGTAATCTGCCGCACCGCCGGCGTCTACGGTGACGCTGGCGACGGACGGGGTTGGCTTCCCGTCGGACGGAGCAGGGGCCGCAGCGGCCCCGCCGGCGGAAGCGAGAGCCAGCACAGCGGCCGCCGAGAGAGTGAGGAGGCCGGAGGCCAGAGACCTGGTGCTTGTCATTGTTGTCCTGTCTGAACGGGGTTGGGCCCGGGATCGGGAGTGACTCAGCGAATTTATCGTTACCAGTCAAGTTTGTACACAGTAGTGAGATATCAGAAAAGCGACTTAGGGCCCTTCCGGCGTCCTTTGAGGGTGGGAAGGGGCGACGGCGGGCTGGGCGCCCGGGTGCCCAGCCCGCCGTCGTACGTTCTCCATCGCTGTAATCCTGCTCTCACCGCGGTAATGCGGGAGCCCCGTTAAGGTTTGAAGTGGCGTCCTCGGGTAAGTTGTACATGGTGAAATAGACCGAATTTTTCACAACCAAGCCGACCCACAGGGAGACGCCCGCGCATGTCCAAGATTATCTACACCCACACCGACGAAGCGCCGATGCTGGCTACCTATTCGTTCCTGCCCATCATCGAGGCATTCGCTTCGACAGCAGGTGTGGAGGTGGAGACCCGCGACATTTCGCTCGCCGGCCGCATCATCGCCGTCTTCGGTGACTACCTGACCCCCGAACAGCAGATCGGTGACGCCCTTGCTGAACTCGGTGAGCTGGCGAAGACGCCGGAAGCCAACATCATCAAGCTGCCCAACATCAGCGCCTCCATTCCGCAGCTGAAGGCCGCCATTGCAGAACTGCAGGGCCAGGGCTACGCACTGCCGGACTACCCCGACAACCCGTCCTCGGACGAGGAAACGGCCGTCCGCTCGCGCTACGACAAGATCAAGGGCTCCGCCGTGAACCCGGTCCTGCGTGAAGGCAACTCGGACCGCCGTGCACCGCTGTCCGTCAAGAACTATGCCCGCCAGAACCCGCACTCCATGGGTGCCTGGACCCCGGACTCCAAGACCAACGTGGCCACCATGGGCCAGGATGACTTCCGCTCCAACGAGAAGTCCGTGGTCATCGAGAAGGATGGCACCATCTCCATCCAGCTGGTCCGCGGGGACGGCTCCGTCAAGGTCCTGAAGAAGGCCTTCCCGGTCCTGGCCGGCGAGGTCATCGACGGCACCGTGATGCGCGCCGCCGCCCTGGATGAGTTCCTGAAGGCCCAGGTGGCCCGCGCCAAGGAAGAGGGCGTGCTGTTCTCCGCGCACCTCAAGGCCACCATGATGAAGGTCTCGGACCCCATCATCTTCGGCCACGTGGTGAAGGCCTACTTCTCCGAACTGTTCGACACCTACGGCAAGCAGCTCTCCGCCGCCGGCATCAGCCCCAACAACGGCCTGGCTGCGATCCTCAGCAGCCTCGAGGACCTGCCCGCGGATGTCCGCGAGGGCGTCCAGAACCTGATCAAGAAGGGCCTGGAAGACGGCCCCGCCCTGGCCATGGTGGACTCGGACAAGGGCATCACCACCCTGAACGTCCCCAGCGACGTCATCGTGGACGCCTCCATGCCCGCCATGATCCGCAGCTCCGGCCACATGTGGGGCCCGGACGGCAAGGAAGCCGACACCTTGGCCGTCCTGCCGGACAGCTCCTACGCCGGGATCTACCAGGTGGTTATCGATGACTGCCGCGCCAACGGCGCCTACGATCCCACCACCATGGGCACCGTCCCCAACGTTGGCCTCATGGCGCAGGCAGCCGAGGAATACGGCAGCCACGACAAGACCTTCGAAATCCAGGAAGCCGGCAAGGTGCAAATCCTGGATGGCTCCGGCAACGTTCTGCTCGAACACGAGGTTTCCGAGGGCGATATCTGGCGCGCCTGCCAGACCAAGGATGCCCCCATCCGCGACTGGGTCAAGCTGGCCGTCACCCGCGCCCGTGCTTCCCAGACCCCAGCCGTGTTCTGGCTGGACGAGGACCGCGCGCACGACGCCAACCTCATCGCCAAGGTCAACGAGTACCTGAAGGAGCACGACACCGAGGGCCTGGACATCCAGATCATGGCTCCCGTCAAGGCCATCGCCTTCACGCTGGAGCGCATCCGCAAGGGCGAGGACACCATCTCCGTCACCGGCAACGTGCTCCGCGACTACCTCACGGACCTGTTCCCCATCCTGGAACTGGGCACCAGCGCCAAGATGCTCTCGGTTGTTCCGCTGATGAACGGCGGCGGACTCTTCGAGACCGGCGCCGGCGGCTCTGCCCCCAAGCACGTCCAGCAACTGCTGAAGGAAAACCACCTTCGCTGGGACAGCCTGGGCGAGTTCCTGGCCCTGGCCGTCAGCTTCGAGCACCTGGCCACCACCACGGGCAACGCCCGCGCCCAGGTCCTGGCCGACACCCTGGACCGGGCCACCGGCACATTCCTGCTGGAGAACAAGTCCCCGAGCCGCCGCGCCGGCGAGCTGGACAACCGTGGCAGCCACTACTACCTGGCCCGCTACTGGGCTGAAGAGCTGGCCAAGCAGACGGACGACGCCGACCTGGCCGCCGCGTTCAGCTCCGTCGCCAACGAGCTTTCCTCCCAGGAGGAGACCATCGTGGGCGAACTGGCCGAGGTCCAGGGCTCGCCCGTGGACATCGGAGGCTACTACCACCCGGAGGACGCCAAGGCTTCCGCAGTGATGCGGCCTTCCGCCACCCTGAACAAGGTCATCGCCAGCCTGAGCTAGCGGCGGGCTGCTGCGGCAGCCGTGGTTACAGAGAAGCGGGGCTCCGGATAACCTTCCGGAGCCCCGCTTCCTGCTTTAAGTGTTGGTGCCCTACTGACCGGCGGGGGACTTAGTTCTTGCCTTTGCCTTTGTCGCTGTTGTTCTTGCCGGCATTTCCGCCGTTGCCGGACGTATTGCCCTGGTCTGCCGCCGGAGCCGGGGCCGGAGCAGGCGCCGGTTGGGACGCGGGTGCTTCCGGTGCGGGGGCGGGGGCTTGCGTCCCCTGGCCGGCGGCAGAACGTGCGTCCTCGGCAGCCTTCGAGGCCGCCGCCTTCTGCGCTGCGACAGCATCGTTGAGGTCTGCCCGGACAGCTGTGGCCACGGTGGTGATGCTGCGCCGCCGCTCCTCGGAAACCTGGCCCTTCGCCTGCGCCGCGGCGAGGTCCGCCTCAAGGCCGGCCAGTGCCTGCAGCGCTGATTCAGGATTGTTTTGGGACGACGCCTGGGTCACCTCAAGCACCCGTGCCTGGAGCTGCGTGGCGGCTTCGCGCTGCAACCCGTTCCCGGGGGCCGCGCATGCGCTGAGGACGCCCGCCGCGACCAGTGCCGCTGAGCACGCAAGCAGCAGCCGCTGCGGAAATGACTTCCGCAGGGTCACGGTTCCACGCTCTTTTGAAGTTCCTGGAGATGGTCGCCCAGGACGCCGGTCACCGTGGGATAGGGTACGACGTCGGCCGGGCGAGCGGAGATGCTCATCATCACCGCTGCGGCGGCTGCGGCGATCACCAGGACACCGAGTACGACAGCCAGCCAGATGCGCTGCGTCCGGGTCAGGCGCGGCTTTTTGGAAGCCTTGGCGGTGGCCGGGCTGGTTGCCGCCGTACCGGAAGCAGAAGGCGAAGCGGGGGTCCGCTCAGATGGCTGTGCGGATGACACGGGGGAAATCGCACCGGTGGCCTCTGCCGCCTCCCGCACTTCGTCCACTGATTCTTCGGCGGTGATGGTGGGCGGGTGGAAGGGCATCGCGGGAAGCACCCGGGTGGTTTCGGGGGCGAGTTCTCCCGGCGTCGACGCCGGGGAAACCAGGGCCTGGCGCAGCGCCGTCTCAATATCCGCCGCCGCCGGCCGCTCCAGCGGCTCGATGGCCGTCATGGAACGGATGAGGTCGGCCCATTCGGCGGGGACGTCGTCGGGGATTTCCGGGGCACGGTGAAGCCGGGCAACAGCTGATTCCACGGCGCTGCCCGGGTACTCCACGGTGCCCTTAATGCACTCCAGCAGCACCAGGCCCAGGGAATAGATGTCCGTTGCTGACGACAGTGGTTTGCCCAGGGCCTGCTCGGGGCTGAGGTAGGCAGCGGTGCCCACCATGGTGCCCGTGGCCGTCAGGCGGGTGGAATCGACAATCCTGGCGATGCCGAAGTCCGTGAGTTTGGGCCGCAGCGGCTCGCCCGGGCGGATCTGAACCAGGAGGATGTTGCCCGGCTTGATGTCACGGTGGATGATGCCCAGGCCGTGCACGTAGGCCAGGGCGTCGGCGATCCCCGCGCCGATCACGGACAGCTCTTCAAGGGGCACGCGGCTGTGCCGGATGCGGCTGCGCAGGTCCTGGCCCTCCACGAGTTCCATGGTGAGGAACGGCCGGGGTTCGTCCGGGACGCGGTCATCGATGCCGGCATCGAAGAGCGTTACCAGACCGGGGTGGTTCAGGGTGGCGAGGAGCTGGATCTCCGCTTCCTGGCGCTTCAGCTCGTCGGCATCCGGAGCCTGCGGCGCGAAGAGCTTCAACGCAACGTCGCGGCCCAGGTTTTCATCCCGGGCACAGTAAACCGAGGACATTCCTCCACGGCCTATTACCTCACCCAAACGATAGCGACCGCCGACAACTTCATTCTTGATGGAGCTAGGCGATTCCGCCACCATGACCGTTCCTCCCGGTGCGCTGCGGCACTGATGTACCTCAAATTATACGGGCGGGACGGCCGAACTAGCGATTGACCTAGGCTTTCACGTTGCGACACGCCGACGGCCCGGTGGCGGATTCAAGCACTTCCGCCACCGGACCATTGGCTACAAGGACACGTGTGCTGAAGACGTGTTTTGTACTGTTCTTTCGTTTCCGGGCTGTTGTCCTCCTTCCGTCAGCCCGCGGAGTGCTGCTGCTTCAAGCGCACCGGTGCGGGCGATTTTTGTACTGTCTGTGAAGCGCTTTACGACACCTTGCGCTTGCGGAGCATCAGGAGTCCGCCGGCCAGGAGCAGCAGCGCCAGGGGAACCATCGTTCCGTCCCAGCCCGTGTTGGCGAGCCCGGCGTGGGCAGCTCCCGTGTTGGCAAGGGCAGACTTGCCGCTCGCCGGGGCGCTGCGGGGAGCAGTGACAGGGGCGATGGCGCCGCTGACAGCTGTGGAGCCGGCCGGTGCTGCGGAGACGCCTCCGTTGCCGGTGGTGCCGGCGCCGCCATTCATGCCCGTGGAATCATCGCCGGGGGCGGTGCCGCCGTTGCCTGCGGGGTCGTCCGAACCCGGGGTGCTGGTATTGGGAGTCCCTGTCCCGGGATCAAGCGTGCCGGTGTCACCGGTGGTGCCGTCGCCCGGGGTGGTACCGGGATTGGTGGTGCCCGGATCGGTGGTGCCGGGAGTGCCGGTGTTGGTGTCGCCTCCGAGTCCCAGGCCAATGCCAAGGTCAACTACAGCGTCCAGCCCGCCGTTGCCCGTTCCGGTGCCCAGATCGGCACCAAGGTCAACAGCTGCATCAACTCCGGCTGCCGCCTCACCGGTGGTGAGTCCGCCGAGACCGAGGTTGACGTCGGCTGCGGCTGCCACGTCGGTGGTGCCGTCCGTGGTTCCGGTGATGGGATCGGTGATGCCGCCGAGGCCGAGGTTCACGGCTGCGTCGACGGCGAGGTCGGCGGTGGTGCCGTCCGTGGTTCCGGTGACGGGATCGGTGATGCCGCCGAGGCCGAGGTTGACGTCGGCTGCGGCAGTGACATCGGTGGTGCCGTCCGTGGTTCCCGTGACGGGATCGGTGATGCCGCCGAGGCCGAGGTTGACGTCCGCTGCGGCTGCCACGTCGGTGGTGCCGGTGGTTGCCGGGTCAGTGGTTACGCCACCGAGACCGAAGTCCACGTTGGCATCGACGGCGAGGTCGGCGGCGGTGCCGTCCGTGGTTCCCGTGACGGGATCGGTGATGCCGCCGAGGCCGAGGTTGACGTCCGCTGCGGCTGCCACGTCGGTGGTGCCGGTGGTTGCCGGGTCAGTGGTTACGCCACCGAGACCGAGGTCCACGTTGGCATCGACGGCGAGGTCGGCGGCGGTGCCGTCCGTGGTTCCCGTGACGGGATCGGTGATGCCGCCGAGGCCGAGGTTGACGTCCACTGCGGCAGCGACATCGGTGGTGCCGGTGGTTGCCGGGTCAGTGGTCAAACCGCCCAGGCCGAGATCCACAGCTGCGTCGACGGCGAGGTCGGCGGTGGTGCCGTCCGTCGTACCTGTAGTGGGCGCCGTGACGGGATCGCTGATGCCGCCGAGGCCAAGGTTGACGTCCACTGCGGCGGCGACACCGGTTGAACTGGCCGGCGTTGGGTCACCCAGCAGGCCCAACGACGTCGAGTCAGCGGGTGCCGCCGCCGAGATGAGGGCGGTGGCGGACAGGTCCGTCCCGCTGGTGGTGGTGTCTGCGGCGTTGGCCGCAGCGCAGCCGAAGGTGAGAAGGCCACCGGCAAAGAGGGTGCTAAGCAGCCCCCTGCGAAGGGTGCAGTTCATGATGCTTACTCCTGAAAAGTTGATGTTGTCCGGCGCTGGTCAGCTGCCGGTATAGCCACGTGCTGCCCATGAGCGGGCAGGGCGGCATCAACTAGTCAGGAGAAGAACCGGGGTCAAAGGACACCGGGGCAGGGGCGTGTTCGGACATATCTCCGGCAAGGAGAATGCCGGTAGGTTCGAAATCGAAGCCGAAGGGGCTCAGCCATGCGGCGGCACCGGAAGTGCTGCCTGACGACCCACCGCTTCCCGTGCCCGATCCCGGGGCCGCAGGAGCGTTTGCAGGCAGCGGCGTCGGGTCAGCGGGAAAAGGCTCATCCGCAACGGGGTCACCAAGCCCCGACATATCAGGCTGCACAACGGGCATTCCAGCCAGCCGAGCAGCGCCCCCGGCTTCCGGGAGGCCGCTGCCCGCTGACGATGCGTCCGCCGAAGCCAGAGCATCCTGATCGGTTTCGGTTGCCGGCTGCGGCACGTCCGTGGATGCTTCCGCCGCAGCAGGGGCCCCTGCAGGAGCAGGAGTTTCCGCAGTCGGAAGCTCCGCCTGGACTGCGTCGATTGGCTGCTGGAACTCAGCTGGCGGTTCGGGAAGCGGGACGGGCAGCGGGGCGGCGCCGGTCAGAAGATCGGAAACAGGTTGGAGTACCGGTTCGAGCACAGGAACAGCATCGGCTGCAGGGTCTACGACAACCTGCACGACACCCGCTGTCACGCCGTCGGCGACTTCAACCAGGGGAGTTGACACAGTGGAGACCGTTCCCGCGGGAACCACTTGGTCCACCACCGGAACGGAGGCGATCAGGTTGTCCGCAGGTCCGGAAACCTGGGTTACCACGGGCTGCAAGAGCCCAGGAGTTGCCGAAGGGCCGGCCGGGGAACCCAAAGGAGCCGGTGAGACAGCGTCCGTAAGATCGTGGGTCAAGGATGAAACCGAGCTGGTGACGCCGCCGAGAAGGGACGAGGAGTCGGGCCCGGTGTCCGCCGAAGCGGCCGTGGAGGAAAGCGTCAACCAGGTCACTGCGGCGGCTCCGGCAAGAAGCGCCGGGCGCAGGGCACGCAATGACAAACTCCTATGAGCCATGCGTACCACCCCCCAGTGACCGGTGCAATTGATGCCCCTAAATACTAAGACTGCTTATTGCTGGAAGTCCAGCGTCTGCTAAAGGGATTTTACAAATGGTGGGAATACGCTCGAAAAGTGTCATCCGCTTAGACAACCCATCACCTTGCTGAGACTGACTCCGCAAGCTGCATCGCCGCCGTCGTACGCCCTTTGCCGAAGCCCTCTAATGCCTGTCGTTGGGGTAGGTGACTCCAAGCTGGGCCCGGACGCCGTCGAAGAGGCGCATGGTGTTCAACGTGTCCTCCAGGGGCATGACGGGGCTTTCGGTCAGCCCCTGCTGGATGCAGCGCACCACCTCACGCAGCTCGTACGCGTAACCCTTGCCCACGACGTCGAAGCTTTCCGTCCGGCGGTCCTCCCACCCTTTGGCGATGAGAAGCTCACTCGGGTTGTTGATGGAACCCACGCTCTGCAGGAAACCGAGGCTTCCCGCCACGGTGGCCGTGCGGGGGCCGTGGGCCAGGAGCGAGGAGGTGAGCTGGACCTGGGCGGCGTGGTCGTAGCCAAGGGTCATGGCGTTCTGCGCGTCAACGCCATCGTCATTGACCACGCCGGTGGCGCTGACAGTCTGTGGGAAGCCAAGCGTGCCGAGCGCCCACAAGAGCGGGTAGACGGACAAATCCAGCAGGGCGCCGCCGCCGTCATTCCGCGCCCATAGCCTGGCAGTGGGGGAGTACGGTGCAGGAAAGCCAAGGTCCGCCGTGACCCAGTGGATGTCACCCAGTTCCCCGGAGGCTGCGATCTCGAAAGCCCGCTGCATGGAGGGCAGGAACCGGCTCCAGACCGCCTCCATCAGGAAAAGCTTCCGGCTGCGCGCAACGTCGATAAGCTCCGCGGCCTCCCGCGCATTGATGGTGAAAGCCTTCTCGCAGAGCACGTGCTTACCGGCGTTGAGGGCGGCGAGGACAATTTCATGGTGCTGTGCGTGCGGCGTGGCAACGTATACAACATCCACGGCGTCATCAGCCAGGAGCCGCTGGTAGCCGGGCACACCGCCGTCGTCCCCGTACGCCTTGGCAAAGTCGTAGGCCACCGCGAATGCATCGGCGGTGTCCTGGGTCCTGGAACTGACCGCATACAGGTCGGCGTCTTCCAGGAGCGCCAGATCCTGTGAGACGGCGCGGGCAATGCTGCCGGTTGCAATGATTCCCCAGCGCAGGGGAGCCCCGGTCGCGGGGCGGGGATCCTGGTTGGGCTGGCTGGACAGCCATGGCGTGGCGATGGGAGCAGTCATAGCTGCCATCCTGTCACAGGGATGTGGAAGGCACGCGGAACTGCGGACCGCCCGGAGAAGGAAACGAAAAAGGGCCAAAGATGGAAGCAACTGTCCACCTTTGGCCCCTCTTGCGCGCGTCAGGCGGTGGCGGCTACTGCCCGGTCCCGCACTGGTTCTTCCGTGAGCTTGCCCTGCTGAAGCCGGAAGCGGCGGTCGGTCTTGTTCGCCAGGACCCGGTCGTGGGTGACCACCAGGATGGTGGTGTTGTGGTCGCGGCTCAGCGAGCTGAGGAGTTCGATGATGTGGTCCCCGGTCTGCTCGTCCAGGTTGCCCGTGGGCTCGTCGGCGAGGATCAGTTTGGGCTCGTTGGCCAGTGCCCTGGCGATGGCCACACGCTGCTGCTCGCCGCCCGAAAGCCTGTTGATGCGCCGGTCGTGTTTGGATGGATCCAGCTGGACCTGTTCCAGCAGTTCCTTGGCGCGCTGCAGCCTGGCACCTTTCCGGACCCCCGCAAACTCCATGGGGAGCATGACGTTGTCCACCGCGGTCAGGTTGGGGATCAGGTTGAACTGCTGGAACACGAAGCCGATGTCCCGGCGGCGGTACTCGGTCAGCTTGCTGTCCGGCAGGCTGGCCAGGCTGACGCCGTTGACGACGACGTCTCCGCTGGTGGGCTTGTCCAGCGCACCCAGGAGGGACAATAGGGTGCTTTTGCCGCTGCCGCTCTTGCCCACGATCGAGGCGAGGGTGCCCTGCTCCAGGACGAAGCTGACATCATTGACGGGTTTGATGGTGCGGTCGCCGGAGTTGAAGGTGCGGACCAGGTTCTTGACTTCAATCATGGCTATTCTCCTCGCAGGACTTCGATGGGACGGATGCGCGCCGTGAGCAGCGCGGGAACCAGGGCGCCGATGATGGCGACGCCAAACACGGCCGCGATGCCGCCCGCGATGACACCGGGGGATGCGCTGGCGGTCACGGAGTTCAGCAGCTGGGAAGCGCCGCCGAAGGGTCCACCCTGCCCGCCGCGGAAGCCCCCTGCGCCGGCTGCGCCGCCCGGGAAACCGCGGCCCGCGGTGGCAGAAGCGGTGGTGCTGTTGCTGCTGATCAGGGCGGAGGCGATGCCGCCACTGGCGAACGATGCGATGGCTGCGCCGACTGCACTGCCCAGGGCCGCCAGGACCAGGGCTTCGAGGACAAACTGGAGCCCGATGGTCCGGTTGGGCGCCCCGATGGCCTTCAGCACGCCGATCTCGCGGCGGCGCTCGCGGACCAGCATCACCATGATGAGCAGGATGATCAGGCCGGCAGTGCCCAGCGCGGCAATGAAGGCGATGAAGGAGATGTTCTTGACGCTGTCCAGGGAACTGACCGCCGTCTGCAGGTTCTGGCCCTGGGTGACATCGGCCTTGTCGGTGCCCAGGGCGGCCTGCAGCGCCGTCTTGGTGGCGGCGACGTTGTCCATGGAGTTGACCGTGACGATCATGCTGGACAGTTCACCGGGCGTTCCGGCGAGGGTCTGGGCGGTGGGGAGGGTGACGTACACGGCGTTGTTGCCAAAGGCCGTGCCGGCGTCGAACAACCCGGAAACCGTGTAGCTCTGGTCATTGATGGTGAAGGTGGATCCGACGGTGAGGTTGTTCTTCTCCGCCAGGGTGGTGCCGAGTAACGCCCCGGTGGATGCTGCCGTGTAATCACCAAGGCCTGAGCCCTGGCTGATGTTCAGTGCCTTGCCCGTGGCGTCCACCTCGGCTCCGATGCCGGTGGCGGTGATCGGCAGCGACCTGGGCTGCTGCGTGGTCCCGGTGGATCCCGTGGTCCCGTTGGCCTGCTGGTTGCGGTTGCCCAGGGTGCCGGCATCCACTGCGGCTGTAAGGCTGGTGGTCAGGGTGGCTGCGGCCTGGCCGCCGGGGCCTGCCTGGCCGGCCTGTCCTCCGGAACGGGCCTGGCTGGCTTGTCCTGCCTGGCTGGACGCCTGCGCTGCCGCCGCTGCCGCATTGCGCAGGCGCAGTGAGGAGGTTCCGACGACGGCGCTGACGTTGGGAACGTCCGCGGCCGTGGTTGCCTGTGCGGTGGTGAGCGGTTCCCCGCCGCCTTCGAAGCCTTGCCCGCCGGCGGGGTTGACCGTCAGGACGGTGCCCACGGAGGCATTGAGCTCCTGGACTTTGGCTCCAACCGCCTGGTTGGCCACCAGCATGGCCAGGGCCAGGCCGATGGCGACGGCCAGCACCGCAACGACAGCTGCGGTGCGGACCTTGTTTCTGAAGGCATTGCCTACGCTTCGGGCAAGGACGCTCACGTTACTCCTACGACTCAGGGGCCGGCGCGGAGGGCCGGCTTCGCATCAACCTTCGCCGGGCATCCTGTGCAGGTATCCGGCCGAAGCTGTGTTTGTCCTGTGAAGGATGTTGCTGCTGTGCCGGACGCCGGAAAGCCCGGCCCCAATGAAGGGACCGGGCTTTCCGGTTGCCGGTCTTACCCGGCGGGTGCTGCAGAGGTGTTACTTGGTGATCGGGCCGAGTACGGGATCGTCCGTGTAGGCCGTCTTGACGTTGGCGGCGGTCACGATGACCGGCTCCAGCAGGTAGGCGGGAACCACCTTGTTGCCGTTGTTGTAGGACTTGTCGTCGTTGACCTCAGGCTTCTTGCCGGCCTGCAGGTCCTTCACCATGGTGATGGCGTGCTCAACGAGCTTGCGGGTGTCCTTGTTGATGGTGGAGTACTGCTCGCCGGCGAGGATGGACTTGACCGACTCAACCTCGGAGTCCTGGCCGGTGACCACCGGGATCGGCTTGCCTGCGGCCTTGACCGAGGTCAGGATCGCACGGGCCAGGGTGTCGTTGGGGGACAGGACGCCGTCAACGTTGGCGCTGGTGTAGCTGCCGCTGAGCAGGGTGTCCATGCGGCGCTGGGCGTTCTCCGCCTTCCAGCCCTGGGTCACGGCCTGCTCGAAGCTGGTCTGTCCGGAGACAACCTTGAGGGTGCCGTCGTCGATCTTGGGCTTCAGGACGCTCATGGCGCCGTTGAAGAACACCTTGGCGTTGGCATCATCAGGGGAACCGGCAAACAGTTCGATGTTGTACGGGCCGTTCGGCTTCTTGGCCTTCATTCCGTCCAGCAGCGCCTGGCCCTGGAGCACACCGACCTTGAAGTTGTCGTAGGCCACGTAGTAGTCCACGTTGTCGGTGTTCAGCAGGAGGCGGTCGTAGGCGATGACAGTGGCGCCGGCGTCCTTGGCCTGCTTGAGCTGGGTGCCCAGCTGGGAGCCGTCGATGGCCCCCACGATGATGACCTTGGCACCCTTGGTGACCATGGCGCTGATCTGGTTCTGCTGCTCCGAAACGCCGCCGTTGGCGAACTGGACGTCAGCCTTGAACCCCGCGCCGTTGAGGCCGTCGTTGAACAGCTTCTCGGCCAGGACCCAGTTTTCACTGGTCTTCTGCGGAAGGGCAACGCCGATGGATGAGCTCTGGTCGAATCCGCCAGCGCCTCCGCTGGCTCCGCCCGATGAGCCGCTGTCATTGCGGCCACAGCCCGTCAGCGCCAGTGCTGCGATGGCAGCAACCGCTGCGGCCTTTCCTGCTTTACCAAACATTCGCATTGTTGGTTCTCTTTCTTTGTGTGATGGAACGGTATTCAGGCTGCAAACTTCAGGCTTCCCTGGCGATCGCTTCCTTGGTGGAGGTGGTTTCGTCGGGCTGGATGGGGTTGCTGGGCCCGGAAGTGGGTCGGTTCATGTTCCGGGTCAGCATGCCGATGATGGAGCGCTTGCCCTGGGACTTGTTGTAGACGTCGAAGGCGACGGCGATCAGGAGCACCAGGCCCTTGATGATCTGGGTGAGGTCGGCGCCGACGCCAAGGAGCTGCAGGCCGTTGTTGAGCACTGCCATGACCAAACCACCGATGATGGAGCCGACCACGGTGCCCACACCGCCGGTGACTGCGGCGCCGCCGATGAAGACTGCCGCGATGGCGTCCAGTTCCCAGCCGACGCCGTCGAACGGGCCCGAGGCGGTGGAGCGGCCCACGAAGATCATGCCGGCCAGGCCGGCCAGGATGGACATGTTCATCATGACCAGGAAGTTGACCTTCTTGGACTGGACACCGGAGAGTTCGGCCGCGTGGCGGTTGCCACCGACTGCGTAGACGTGCCGGCCCAGGATGGTGCGGGAGGAGATGAAGCCGTAGATGAGCACCAGGACGGCCAGGATGAGGCCGGGGATCGGGAAGGAGGTGCCGGGCCGGCCGGTGGCAAACAGGTACGTGGCGTAGAGGATGGCGGCGCAGACCAGGACCAGCTTCAGCACGGTCACCCACATCTCGGGAACTTCAGCGCCCAGCGCCTTGGCGCGGGCCCGGGAGCGCAGCTCGCCCACCACGACGAAGGCCACGACGGCGATGCCCAGCAGCAGCGTCAGGTTGTTGTAGCCGGTGTTCGGTCCCACCTCGGGCAGGTAGCCGGAGCCGATGAACTGGAAGTCATTCGGTACGGGGATGGTGTTGGACTTGCCCACGAACTGGTTGAAGCCGCGGAAGAGGAGCATGCCGGCCAGGGTGACGATGAAGGCGGGGATGCCGACATACGCCGTCCACCAGCCTTGCCAGGCACCAATGATGGCGCCGAGGACCAGGCCCAACAGGATGCCGGCCCACCAGGGGATGCCCCAGTCGCGGATGGCCAGGGCAACAGTGACCCCGACGAATGCCGCGACCGAACCAACGGAGAGGTCGATGTGGCCTGCGATGATCACCAGGACCATGCCGATGGCCAGGATCAGGATGTAGGAGTTGCCGTTGAAGAGGTTGATGACGTTGCCGGGGGTCAGGGTCCGGCCTTCGGTGGCGAACTGGAAGAAGATGATCAGGGCCACGAGGGCGAAGATCATGCCGAATTGGCGGGTGTTTCCGCCAAACAGCTTTTTGAGGGCGTTCATGGTGTCAGTCCTTGTGTCCGGAAGGTTCTGGATGGGCCAGAGGGTCAGGCGGCTTTTCGGGTGGCGGAGGTCATCAGCTTCATCAGGCTTTCCTGGCTGGCCTCTTCTTTGGTCAGGACACCGGTGATGGCGCCTTCGAAGATGGTGTAGATGCGGTCGGACAAGCCCAGGAGTTCGGGCAGTTCGGAGGAGATCACGATGACTCCCTTGCCCTGGTTGGCCAGCTGCTGGATGATTCCGTAGATCTCATACTTGGCTCCGACGTCAATGCCGCGGGTCGGTTCGTCGAGGATCAGCAGGTCCGGGTCGGTGAACATCCACTTGGCCAGGACCACCTTCTGCTGGTTGCCGCCGGACAGCTTGGCCACGCCCTCCTCGACGGACGGCGTCTTGGTGCGCAGCGACTTGCGGTACTGCTCGGCCACGGTGAATTCCTGGTTGGGGTCCACCACCGAGTTGTGGCTGATCTTCTTCAGGGCGGCTGACACGGTGGTGGTCTTGATGTCATCAAGGAGGTTCAGGCCCAGCGACTTGCGGTCCTCGGTGACGTATCCCAGTCCGGCATCGATGGCCTGGCGGACGTTCTTGAGGACGATCTCCTTGCCGTCCTTATAGATGTGGCCGTCGATGAAGCGTCCGTAGGAGCGGCCGAAGACGGAACGGGCCAGCTCGGTGCGGCCGGCGCCCATGAGCCCTGCGAAGCCCACGATCTCCCCGCGGCGCACGTAGAAGCTGGAGTTCTTGCAGACCAGCCGGTCCTGGACGGCAGGGTGGCCCACGGTCCAGTTCTTGACCTCGAAGAAGACTTCCCCGATCTTGGGGGTGTGGTCCGGGAAGCGGGATTCCAGGGTGCGGCCCACCATGCCCTTGATGATGCGGTCCTCGTCTACGCCGTCCTTCTTCACATCCAGCGTCTCGATCGACTTGCCGTCACGAATGATGGTGATGGAATCGGCGATCTGCTCAATTTCGTTGAGCTTGTGCGAAATGATGATCGAGGTGATGCCTTTGGCCTTGAGCCCGAGGATGAGGTCCAGCAGGTGCTGCGAATCGGATTCGTTCAGCGCGGCCGTGGGCTCGTCCAGGATGAGGATCTTCACGGACTTGTTCAACGCCTTGGCAATTTCCACCAGCTGCTGCTTGCCGACGCCGATTTCCTTGATGGGGGTGTCCGGGTCTTCCCGCAGGCCGACGCGCGCCAGGAGGTCCAGGGACCGCAGGCGGGCCTCGGCCCAGTTGATGACGCCCCGCTTGGTGGGTTCGTTGCCCAGGAAGATGTTTTCCATGATGGACAGCTCGGGGATCAGCGCCAGTTCCTGGTGGATGATCACGATGCCGGCGTGCTCGCTGGCGCGGATATCCCGGAACTGCTGGACCTGCCCCTGGTAGACGATGTCCCCGTCGTAGCTCCCGTAGGGGTACACACCGGAAAGGACCTTCATGAGGGTGGACTTGCCGGCCCCGTTTTCGCCGCAGATGGCGTGGACCTCGCCGGCTTTTACGCTGAGGTTCACGTTCGACAAGGCTTTAACGCCGGGGAATTCCTTGGTGATGGACCGCATCTCAAGGATGACCGGGTCCGTGTGCGTGGTCTGGGACGTCATGAGCCCTAACCCTCCAATGCAATGACTTCTTTGTCCGGCCGGCAAAGCGCAGGGCCGTCTGAACCAAAAGTAAACTGGATCACAGCTATTGTCGTCAAGTCTTTAACGCAATTGCCGGATAACGAAACGGTCTAGGACTTCCGGATTCCCGCATGTTGGAAGACCAAAGCTGCTGCCCCCAGGGCCTCCGCGCGGTCCCCCAGCGAGGACATGGTGAGGGTGGTGGTTTCGCCGATCACGGGCACCGCATGCCGGATCAGGCCCCTCCGGATGGGGTCCAGCAGGAGGTCCCCCAGCCCGGCCAGAGGGCCGCCGACCACAATAACCTCGGGATTGATCAGGTTGGCCACGTTGCCCAGCGCCCGGCCCACTGCAAGGCCCGCATCGTCCACCACGCGGAGGGTGGCGGAGTCCCGGTTCAGGGCTTTGCGGACAATGTCCGCGGGAGTCAGTGGAGGGTCGTCGCCGCGGCTGAGGAGTTCGATCATGGTGGTGGTGGAAGCGATGGTTTCCAGGCAGCCGCGGTTGCCGCAGCGGCACACCAGGCCCTGCTCATGGATAGTGGCATGGCCGATTTCGCCGGTGATTCCCACGTTGCCGTAATAGGGCGCGCCGTTGAGGATCAGGCCGGCGCCGATGCCGGATCCGATCTTCAGGAACAGCAGGTTGCTGACCCCGGAATGCTGCCCCCAGGTCACCTCCGACCACGCGCCCAGGTTGGCGTCGTTGTCAACAAACACGGGGATTCTCAAGGTTTCCTCAAGATGCTGGAGGATGTTGATACCCACCCATTCCGGAAGGATGGCCCCCTGCGCCACCGTCCCGGTCCGCCGGTCGATAGGACCGGGAATCCCGACGCCGGCACCCACAACGGAGGACCGGTCCACGCCGCTTTCGCGCAGCAGTTTCTCCAGCAGGGCCACCGCGGCCTGGATGCCGTCATCCGCCTGATGGCCCAGGGGGAGCATCACCGATTCCTCGGCAATGACGTGGTAGCTGAGGGAGGCCAGTACCACCCTTAGGTGGCGGCGGCCAAAGTCGATGCCGACGGCCACGGCGCCGTTGCTGTTGAGCCGCACGTTCAGCGCCCGCCGGCCCGAGCTGGTGATCGGTTCGGTGGATGCCAGGCCGGAGTCGAGCATGATTTTGACGATGTTCGAGACGGTGGCGGTGGACAGCCCCGTTTGCCGGGCGAGCTCCGCCTGCGTGGAGGGGCCGCCCATCAAGGTCTCGATGATCCGCTGCTGGTTCAGCTGCCGCAGCGCGGACTGGGACCCGGGATTCTTGGGCTTGCTCTTCGTTGAGCGCGGGGGTGCGGACATGCTAAGAACATTGCCCTATTGCTGCTCTTGTAGTCAAGAAGTTAACGCATAGCCGCGCGCCGGCGTCTAGGCAACCACCTGGACAAGCCTGCTTGCACTGGCCCGTGCATTCTGTCCCGGACGTCAACCGGACGGGTCCAATCGACCCGGCGCACTCCGCTCAGGGCTGGCTAGGCTGGAAGGCGAGAACACTAAAGCGCAGCCATCCCGTGTGGAGAGGCATACAGAAGGTGGTAACGATGCTGCTGTCCGTCCTGCAGGCCAATGCCGCGGTCCTGGACGTCGAGGCCAATCTTCGGACGCTGGATGATGCCGCGCACCGGGCCGCCAAAGCGGGTGCGGACCTGCTGCTCACGCCGGAGTTGTTTCCGGTCGGCTACGCCCCGCTCAGGCTGCGGTCCGAACTGGACCCGGCAACCCTTCCCGCCATCCGTGCCCAGCTGGCAGCCATCGCCCGGCGGAACAGAATTGCGCTCGTCTACAGCCTGCCCTCAGCTGCAGGAAGCGAAAGCGGTGCTTCCGCCCAGGGCCGCGACTGGCACATTTCGGCGTCGCTGGTGGACGCCGCCGGCACCGAGCTCCTGACTTACGCCAAGGTGCACCTTTTTGGCGGCGAGGAACGCAAGGCCTTCGTGGCAGCCGCTGAACCTCCCGCCGTCGTCACCTTCAAGGGCCTGCGCACCGCCCTGCTGATCTGCTACGACATTGAATTCCCCGAGGCCGCCAGGGCGGCAGCCGCCCGGGGCGCCGAACTGCTCCTGGTGCCTACCGCCTTGTCCGCCGGCTTCGACGCTGTGCCGCAGGTGCTGATCCGTGCCCGGGCGCTTGAAAGCCAGCTGAACGTGGCCTATGCCAACCACTGCGGAATCGAGGACGCGTACACGTTCGGGGGCGGAAGCGTGGTGGCCGGCCCGGACGGCGCACTCCTCGCCGCCGGGGGCGACGGTCCGGAACTGCTGTTCGCCCAGGTTGGAACCAAGGCCGTGCACGAAGCGCGGGAAGAAGTGCCGTACCTGCGCGAGCGCCGGCCTGAGCTCTACCGGGAGTGGGAGGGGCGCCTGGCCGGGGACACCGATACCGCCGGCTGAGCCTGGGCCGTCAATCAGCGCCGGCGTTCAAGCCGTCCGCGTACTGCAGCGCAATCCACAGCTCAGCCCGAACTTGCGCCTGGTTCAGGTCCATCTGCAGCAGGTCGCCAAGGACGCCGATCTGGCGCCGCACGCTGTTCCGGTGCAGCCCCAGCAGTTTCGCGGAGCCGTCCCAGCTGCCGTTTTCGCTGAGCCACCCGCGGAGGACGGCCAGCAGCGGATCGCGCCGGTCCGGTTCCAGCGCCAGGACCGGCCGCAGCAGCCTTTCGGCCAGCAGGGTGCCTGCCTCGCGGCCCAGCAGTCCCGTGACAGACCAGGACACCTCGTCGGCGCGGACGCTGTTTCCGCTTCTCTGGACCTGGCTGCGCAGCGAGGTGGCACGCTGGTAGGCGGCCGGAAGGGCGGTGAGCTCGGTGGGTTCACCGATCACCAGGCGCCATCCGAGTTTCTCCACGTCCGCAAGCAGGGCATCGTCAACCTTGAGCCGGGTCACTGCGGCGAACCCGTAGTCCGTAATCTCCACCAGCTTGGAATCGAACATCCGCCGCCACTGCAGGAGTTCCCGCACGGGACTGTCGCCGGCCGGCCAGTCGGGCGCCTCCACCTTGATGCCCTGCACCACGCGCATGGGCGCGGAGCGCGTGGAGGACAAGCTTTGCGCCAGCAGGTCCTTGAGCCCGTTCAGGTGTTTGGTGCCGCCCGTGACGAGGCTTTCGGGGTGCAGCAGGACGGCGGTGGCCAGCTGGCTGGGAGCCAGCGACCCGCTGGTGCGCTGCCTTACCAGCAGCTCAAGCAGCCCGACGACGGACTGGACCACGTTGTTCTGCGCGGGCGTGAGCGGAACGTCGGAACCAAGGATGAGGGCGCCCAAGTTGGCATCCCTGGTGCTGCGCAGCGGGTGCCCCACCACCAGCGCCGAGCCCGGCTGGTCGAAGCCGTCCATTTCCACCCGGGGGCCTCGGCCGGACAGCAGCCGTTCCAGCATCGGCTCCAACAGGGAAAGTTCGACGGCGGTGCTGCCGCCGGCGTTGGTGCCGCGGGCCCGCACCCTGCCGTCCGCTCCCACCATGACCGCCCACACGGGTACGCGCTGGACCAATGCCGCCAGCAGTTCGTGCTCGGGTTTGGGGGAGAGGACGGCGCGCATGAGCTGACGGTTGGTCTCTGCCAGCTGCCGGAAAACCCTGGCGTTGTCAGTCTCCAGGAGCTGCGAGAACTCGAGCCCGATAGCAGCGAACGGCAGCGACTCCGGCACCTCGAACAAGGTGAGGTTGTGCCTGCGGCAGGCATCCACCACCACGTCCGGGACTGCGTCGAAGTAGGGCCTGATCCCGAAGCCGAGGGCGGCCACCTTCGCCCCAACCAGCCGCCGGACATAGGCATCCACCTTGGCAGGTGACCCCCCCTCGCCAAGGAAGGGCAGGCCGGCCGTGAGCAGGAACTCACCCTCGGGCAGATAAGGTGTGGGGTCCTCCAGCTCGCTGGGCTCCACCCACCGCAGCAACTGGCCGCCGCTGTCGCCGTCGTGGAGCATCTTCAGCAACGGCGGCAGCTGGTCAAGGAACTGCTGGAGGGTGACAAAGCTCAGCCGCCCGGTTGCGGCGGGCTCAGCCGGCATGGCCGATGCCGGCGCGAACCGGCTCCTGGTAGTCCGGGCACTGGTGCGCCGCACCCGCGACGCCATAGGAACGCGGCAGGCGCGGGGCGATCCTGTTGATGATCTCGTCTCCGTGGCTGCCAATGGCCGCTCCCCAGTCGTCGGCGCTGGCTGCACCGGACGCGGGGTCGCCAAACAACACAGCGGTATCACCCACTTCGATGCCGGCGGGCTCCGGCCCCAGGTCCACCATGAACTGGTCCATGCACACCTTGCCGATCACGGGCACCCGGCGGCCTCCGACACTCACCACCGGACGGCCGCTGATGCCCTTGGGGATGCCATCCGCATAACCGAGGGGAATCAGGCCCAGGTAGCGCGGCTCGTGGGTGATGGCCTGGTGCTCGTAACTGATCCCGGTTCCGGCGGGAACCTTCTTGATCATCACCAGCGGAGCCGTCACGCTGAGTGCGGGCCGCAGTCCGAAGTCGGCGGGAGCCAGATAGTCGGCAGGTGCCAGGCCGTAGATGGCCAGCCCGGCACGCACCATGTCGAAATGGAATCCGGGGCGGTCCAGGATGTTGGCGGAGCTCGACACGTGCCGGAGTTCGGGCTGGAGCCCGGCCTCTTTCGCCAGCCTGACCGCGTCCTCGAATTCCGCTACTGCCGAAGCATTGCCGGGATGGGCCGGCACGTCCGCCCACGCCAGGTGGGTCCAGATGCCCCGCACCCGCAGGGTGCCGTCGAGCTCGGCCTGGCGGGCCCGGGCAACCAGCCCGGCCCAGTCCTCCATACGCGCGCCACCCCGGCTGAGTCCGCTGTCCAGTTCAAGATGTACGACGCCGGGACGGCCAAGGCGCCGTGCGGCGGCTGCCAGCACCTCCAGTTGGGAGACGCTGCCGTGGGACAGATCGACGTCGTTTTCCAGAGCCTCAGTGATGGCCTCACTCGTCTGGGATGCCAGATAGAGCCAGGAGAGGATGGGAGCCGTGATGCCCGCCCTGCGGAGTGTGATGGCCTCGGCGAGCTGTGCCGTGCCAAGCCAGTCTGCGCCGGCCTGGACCGCTGTTGTGGCCACCTCAACCAGGCCGTGGCCATAACCATTCCCCTTCACCACGGCCATGAAAAAGGGCGCGGTGCTGCGTTTCTTCAGGGCTTGGATGTTGTCCGAAATGGCGGACAGGTCCACGGTGACCTGCCCGGACAGGACCGCCGAAGCAGGCCGCTGGGTGTGTGCATTAAGTCTCATGGTGGATCACTATAAGTCATTTTGCACCGGGTTGAGAGTTGCCTCACATGCCAACCTTGGGGAGGGGAAACCGAAAACTACTCTGAAGGGACGTCAACGTTGACTGTGCCTGTAACCACCGAAAAAACCTTTGCGCCACGTGGCGGCCGGCCCGGCCTCCGGGCCCAGTTGCTGCGCCGCAAACCGATCGGCCAGATGATCAGCGAAGCCGGAAGCGGCGGGGGTGGCACCGGGCTGGTGCGCAGCTTCGGCGTCCTCCAGCTCACCATGATCAGCGTCGGCGCCACCCTGGGGACGGGCATCCTGGTGATCCTCGGGGAGTCCGTGCCGCTGGCCGGCCCGGCCATCTGGATCTCGTTCGTCATCGCGGGCCTGGCCGCCCTGCTCTCCGCCGTCTCCTACGCCGAAATGGCGGGGCTGGTGCCCGTGGCCGGCTCGAGCTACTCCTACTCCTACGCCACCATGGGCGAGGGTATGGCCTGGATCTGCGGCTGGTGCCTGGTCCTTGAATACGCGGTCTCCGTGGCAGCAGTGGCCGTGGGCGCCGGGCAATATGTCAACGAGGCCCTGGCCGCGTTCGGTCAGGTCCTGCCCGACGCCATGTCCCAGCCCCCGGGCGACGGCGGAGTGGTGAACATTCCCGCCGTGGCCATCGTGGTGCTGGCCATGGTCCTGCTGGTCCGCGGTGCACGGGAAAGCGCCTGGATCAACACCGCCATCGTCATCATCAAGGTGGGCATCCTGTTGTTCTTCTGCGCCGTTGCCTTTACCGCCTTCAACGCCGGGAACTTCGAGCCGCTGATGCCCATGGGCGCCGCCGGCGTCTCAGCCGCAGCTTCCAGGGTCTTCTTCTCCTACATCGGGTTCGATGCCGCCTCCACCGCCGGTGAAGAAGCCAGGAACCCCAAACGCGACCTTCCCCGCGCCATCCTGCTGTCCATGGTGATCGTCACCAGCATCTACGTCCTGGTGGCCGTCGCCGCCATCGGCGCCCGGCCCTGGGGCTGGTTCGACGGCACCGAGGCCGCCCTGGTCCAGATCCTGGAGGAGACCACCAACCAGCCCTGGATCGCCCTGCTCTTTTCCGTTGGTGCCGTTTTGGCCATCGCCAGCATCGTTCTTACCGTCCTGTACGGGCAGACCCGCATCCTGCTGTCCATGTCGCGGGACGGGCTGGTGCCCCAGGTCTTCGGGCGCGTCTCTCCCCGCACCGGCACCCCGGCCGCCGGCACCCTCATCGTGGGCACCGCCGTCGCCCTCACCGCAGGGCTGGTGCCGCTGGGCGCCCTGGCCGACGCCACCAGCATCGGCACCCTGTTCGCCTTCGCGTTGGTCAACGTGGCCGTCATCTACCTGCGCCGCCACCGCCCCGACCTGAAGCGGAGCTTCCGCGTGCCGCTTTACCCACTGACCCCCGTGCTGGGCACGCTGATGTGCGCCTACCTCATGGCCAACCTCGGAGCCGATACCTGGCTGGTCTTCGGCGCCTGGATGCTCGTGGGCATCGCCATCTACTTCGGCTATGGACGCCGGAACTCGAAGGTAGCGGCACTCAGCGAGCTCGACTACCGTGAACTGACCGCCAAGGCCCCGCGCCAGGAACCTGTGAAAGCAGCACACTCATGACCATCGCCACCGAACTGCCCGCCTTCGACCCCTCCAGCACGTCCACGCCTCCGGCCGACGCGGCCGGACGCGGCGCTGCGGGGCAGGCAGCACCCATCACCATGCTGAACCCCGACTTTCCGTTCAGCTACGACCACTACCTGGCCCACCCGGACGGCCTGGGCTCGGTCCCGCCGGAACTGTACGGCACCGAAGTGGCCGTCATAGGCGCCGGGCTGTCCGGCCTGGTGACCGCCTACGAACTGATGAAACTTGGGCTCCGGCCCGTTGTCTACGAAGCAGACCAGATCGGTGGCCGGCTCCGGACAGCCGCCTTCCCCGCCGCCCCCGGCGTGGTGGCGGACCTGGGCGGCATGCGGTTCCCGGTTTCCGGCAAGGCCTTCTACCACTACGTGGACCTGCTGGGCCTGGAGACGCAGGACTTCCCCAACCCCCTTGCTGAGGCCACCTCCAGCACGGTGATTGAGCTGGCCGGCAAGAAGTACTACGCGGAAAAGTCCGGCGATCTGCCGCCGTTCTTCCGTGAGGTGGCTGACGCCTGGAAGGCCGCGGTCAACGACGGCGCCAAGTTCGTGGAGATGCAGGAGGCCATCAAGGCGCGGGACATGGCGCGCATCAAGGAACTGTGGAACGAACTGCTCCCGCTGATGGACGAGCAGACCTTCTACGGCTTCATCGCTGCCAGCGACTCCTTTAAGAAGGCAGGGTTCGCCCACCGGGAAGCCTTCGGCCAGGTGGGCTTCGGAACCGGCGGCTGGGACACGGACTTTCCCAACTCCATCCTGGAAATCCTCCGCGTGGTCTACACCGACGCGGACGACCAGCACCGGCTCATCCGCGGGGGAGCGCAGCGGCTGCCCGAGGCACTGTGGCAGCACGCGCCGTTGGACCTGGCGCACTGGCCTGCCGGCACCTCCCTGGCCTCGTTGCACTCGGGCTCGCCCCGCGGCGCCGTGGGGAAAATCAGCCGGGACCCGGACGGCAACCTGCGGGTCCGGGAACGCTGGGGCCGCGAGGCCAGCTACCCGGCCGTGGTCACCACCTGCCAGTCATGGCTGCTGTCCACCAGGATCCACACCGAAGAGGCACTCTTTCCGGCCGAGCTGTGGACCGCCATGGAGAAATCGCATTACATGCAGTCCTCCAAGACGTTCGTCATGGTGGACCGGCCGTTTTGGAAGGACATCGATCCCGAAACCGGCAACGAGGTCCTGTCCATGACCCTGACGGACCGGCTTAACCGCGCCACGTACCTGCTGGACAACGGCCCGGACCAGCCGGCCGTGATCCTGCTCTCCTACACCTGGAACGACGACGCCCTGAAGTGGCTGGCACTGGATGCCGACGAGCGGGTGGAGCTGATGCTGCACTCGCTCGAGCAGATCTATCCGGGGGTGGACATCGCCGGGCACATCGTGGGCCAGCCCATTACCGTGTCCTGGGAGGCGGACCCCAACTTCATGGGCGCCTTCAAGGCCAACCTGCCCGGGCACTACCGCTACCAGCAGCGGCTGTTCACGCACTTCAAGCAGGACAAGCTGCCGGAATCCCAGCGCGGCATCTTCCTGGCTGGCGACGACGTCTCCTTCACCGCCGGCTGGGCCGAGGGCGCCGTCACCACCGGGCTGAACGCGGTCTGGGGTGTGGTGAAACACCTGGGCGGCTCATCCGCGCCGGGCAACCCGGGACCGGGTGACCTACTGGAGGAGTTCGGCCCGATCAGCCTGGACTAGCCAGCGTGGAGCTCGCGGTGTTTCGCCGCGAGTTCCACGTAGCGCGTCGCATTGGCGCGGACGCCGTCGAACTCTTCATCGGTGAGTTCGCGGCGCACCTTGGCGGGTACGCCCGCCACCAGTGAGCGGGGCGGGACCACCGTTCCTTCGAGGACCACGGCGCCGGCCGCCACCAGCGAGCCGGCGCCGATCACTGCGCCGTTCAGGACGGTGGCGCCCATGCCGATCAGGCAGTCGTCCTCCACGGTACAGCCATGCACGACGGCGGCGTGCCCCACACTGACGCGTTCGCCCACCGTGCAGGGGAAGCCGGGGTCGGCGTGCAGCACCACGTTGTCCTGCAGGTTGCTGCCGGCGCCGACGGCGATGGGCGCCGTGTCGGCGCGGACGGAGACACCGTAGAAGGCGCTGGAGTCAGGGCCCAGGGTGGCATTGCCGATGATGGAAGCCGATGGGGCCACGAACGCTGTTTCATGGACGGCCGGGGCGTTGCCGGCGAAAGGGTAGAGAGGAGCCATGGCTTCACCCTAAGGCACCCCTGCCGGCCGGGGCTTCCGTGTCCTTTGCGACTGCCGCCGCCAGGGGGGGGCTGCCTAGTTGAAGACCACCGTCCGGTTGCCGTCCAGCAGCACCCGGTGCTCGGCGTGCCACTGCACGGCCTGGACCAGCGTGCGGCCCTCCACGTCGCGGCCCATCTGGACAAACTGCTCGGCGGTGCGGGCGTGGTCCACCCGGATGACTTCCTGCTCGATGATCGGCCCCTCGTCCAGGGCGGCGGTGACGTAGTGGGCGGTGGCGCCGATCAGCTTCACGCCGCGCGCATGCGCCTGGTGGTACGGCTTGGCGCCCTTGAAGGAGGGCAGGAACGAGTGGTGGATGTTGATGGCCTTGCCCGTGAGGTCGGTGCAGAGTTCATCGGACAGGATCTGCATGTACCGGGCAAGGACCGTCAGCTCAATGTCGTGCTCGGCGATGAGGGCGCGCAGCTTGTCCTCCGCCTCCACCTTGGTGTCCTTGGTCACCGGAATGTAGTGGAACGGGATGCCGTAGAACTCTGCCAGACCGGCCAGGTCCTGGTGGTTGGAGACGATGGCCGGGATTTCAATGGGCAGCGTGCCGGAGCGCTGCTGGAAAAGCAGGTCATTAAGGCAGTGGGCCGAGGTGCTGCACATCACCAGGGTGCGGACCTTGTCGCCAACGGTGTTGAGGCTCCACTGCATGGAGAAGGCATCGGCCACCGGCTCAAGCGCGGCCCGCAGCTCCGACTTGGGGGCAGCCGTGGTCACCTCCACCCGCATGAAGAAGTTCCCGGTTGATGGGCTGCCGTACTGCTGCGAATCCGTAATGTTGCACCCCGCCACCAGCAGGGCTCCGGCCACGGCGTGGACAATTCCGGGGCGGTCCGGGCAGGACAGGGTTACTACATACGCTTGGTTCAGCAGCTGTTCATTCACGCGTAATAGCCTACCCGCGCCGGGGGCGCCGGTTTTGGTAGGCTGGAACGGTCGCAACTGGCGTTGGGTGGCTAACCACCAGGGAGCGGCAATCACGAAGACCACGGATCGTACGCCTGGGCCGAGGGTCATGTTTTGCCGGAAATTGGGGCTGCGCCCGCGTCAGGACTGCAGCACCATGCCGAGCTTTCACGCCCTGTCATCAACACGGTGCGGAAGCGCGCCAGCCGGTAGCCTGACCTAAGCAGTGCCCGTATCCCTAGCCAGGAGTTCTTCGTGACTACTACAGCCACCTCAACCACAGCCGTCAGCAACCAGCCGCTGGCTGAGCTCGACCCCGAAATCGCCAAAGTCCTCGAGCAGGAGCTTGGCCGCCAGCGCGGCACCCTGGAAATGATCGCCTCCGAGAACTTCGCGCCCCGCGCCGTGATGGAGGCCCAGGGCTCAGTCCTCACCAACAAGTACGCCGAGGGCTACCCGGGCCGCCGCTACTACGGCGGCTGCGAATACGTTGACGTTGCAGAGCAGCTGGCCATCGACCGGGTCAAGGCACTTTTCGGCGCCGAGTTCGCCAACGTCCAGCCGCACTCCGGGGCGCAGGCCAACGCTGCCGCCCTCTCCGCCATGATCACCCCCGGCGACAAGATCCTGGGCCTGTCCCTGGCCCACGGCGGCCACCTCACCCACGGCATGAAGCTGAACTTCTCCGGCAAGCTCTACGAAGTTGCCGCCTACCAGGTGGAGGAAGACACCTTCCGGGTGGACATGGACAAGCTCCGCGAGCAGGCCATCAGGGAAAAGCCCCAGGTGATCATCGCCGGCTGGTCCGCCTACCCGCGCCACCTGGACTTCGCCGCCTTCCGCTCCATCGCCGATGAGGTGGGTGCGCTGCTCTGGACCGACATGGCACACTTCGCCGGCCTCGTGGCTGCAGGCCTGCACCCCAGCCCGGTGCCGCACTCCGACGTCGTCACCTCCACCGTGCACAAGACCCTGGCCGGTCCCCGCTCCGGTGTGATTCTGGCCAAGGAACAGTACGGCAAGAAGCTGAACTCCAACGTCTTCCCCGGCCAGCAGGGCGGCCCGCTGATGCACGTGATCGCCGCCAAGGCCGTGGCCTTCAAGATCGCCGGCACCCAGGAATTCAAGGAGCGCCAGGAGCGCGTCCTTGAAGGGGCCAGGATCATCGCCGACCGCCTGAACCAGGCCGACGTCGCCCAGGCCGGCGTCTCCGTCCTCACCGGCGGCACGGATGTCCACCTGGTGCTCGTCGACCTGCGCAACTCGCAGCTTGACGGCCAGCAGGCCGAGGACCTCCTGCACTCCGTGGGCATCACCGTCAACCGCAACGCCGTGCCGTTCGACCCCCGCCCGCCGATGGTCACCTCCGGCCTGCGGATCGGCACCCCGGCCCTGGCCACCCGCGGCTTCGGCGCCACCGAGTTCACCGAGGTCGCCGAGATCATCGCCACCGCGCTCAAGGCAGGCAACAGCGCCGACGTCGAGGCCCTGCAGGCACGCGTGGACAAGCTGGCGGCAGACTTCCCGCTCTACCCGCAGCACGAGCAGTGGTGACCAATGACTGAAACCACAACCGCACAGATCCTTGACGGCAAGGCCACCGCCGCTGCCATCAAGGCCGAGCTGACCGAACGCGTGGCCGCACTCAAGGCCAAGGGCGTTACCCCCGGCATCGCCACTGTGCTGGTGGGCGCCGACCCCGCCTCGCAGCTGTACGTCTCCATGAAGCACAAGCAGTCCGTGCAGATCGGGATGAACTCCATCCAGCGCGAGCTTCCGGCCGACGCCACCCAGGAACAGGTGGAGGCCCTCATTGACGAACTCAATGCGGACCCCGCCTGCCACGGCTACATCGTGCAGTTGCCGCTGCCCAAGCACCTGGACACTGACGCCATCCTGGAGCGGATTGATCCCGCCAAGGACGCCGACGGCCTGCACCCCACCAACCTGGGCCGGCTGGTGCTGAACGTCAACAACAAGATCACCACGCCGCTGCCGTGCACCCCGCGCGGTGTCATCGAGCTCCTGCAGCGCAACGGGTACAGCC
The DNA here is from genome assembly GCF_006715285.1 of Arthrobacter sp. SLBN-83. Classification (NCBI taxonomy): domain Bacteria; kingdom Bacillati; phylum Actinomycetota; class Actinomycetes; order Micrococcales; family Micrococcaceae; genus Arthrobacter; species Arthrobacter sp. SLBN-83. Next base: position 178,257 of record NZ_VFMX01000001.1, on the reverse strand, counting down.
TCGCCGGCAAGCACGTTGTGGTGGTGGGCCGCGGCGTCACCATCGGCCGCTCGATCGGCCTGCTGCTCACGCGGCGGGACGTCAACGCCACCGTGACCCTGACCCACACGGGCACCACGAACCTGTCCGAACTGCTGAAGCAGGCGGACGTGATCGTGGGTGCGGCAGGCGTGAAGCACATCGTCAAGGCGTCGGACGTGAAGCCGGGGGCAGCCCTGCTGGACGTCGGCGTCACCCGGGAGACGGACCCCGAAACCGGCAAGAGCCGCGTCTACGGTGACATTGATCCGGCTGCCGCCGAGGTAGCAGGCTGGATCTCGCCGAACCCCGGCGGCGTGGGCCCCATGACGGTGGCCCTCCTGATGACCAACGTGGTGGAGGCCGCGGAACGCGCTGCAGGCATCGGCCAGTAGGCACCGCGCGGTAGTCCCGCCAGGAAGAAGTACGACGGCGGCACGGCACCTTTCCCCGGAAAGGCGCCGTGCCGCCGTCGGACGTTAATAACGAAACTGCAAGCGTCCTTCCACATGCGCCGCGCCTCCACTAGTCTGCACAGGTGCACAACCACGCCCTGAGGCCTGCCGGCACACTGACCACGGGCCCGCCTTCCGGCACCGTCATCTCCGCTGAAAACCTGACCAAGACCTATGGCGATGTCGCCGCCGTCGACGGCATCTCGTTCGCCGTGCCCGCGGGGGAGTCCTTCGGGCTGCTCGGGCCCAACGGCGCGGGCAAATCCACCACCATGAAGATGATCGGCGGCGTCACCCGGCGCTCCGCGGGGCAGCTCAACATCATGGGACTGGACCCGGACACACACGGCCCGGAGGTGCGCGCGCACCTGGGCGTAGTGCCGCAGCAGGACAACCTGGACGAGGAACTGCGCGTCCGCGACAACCTCCTTGTCTACGGCCGCTACTTCGGCCTGCCCATGAGCTACCTCAAGCCCAAAGCGGACGAACTGCTGGAGTTCGCCCAGCTGACGGACAAGGCAAAATCCCGGGTGGATGCGCTCTCCGGCGGCATGAAGCGCCGCCTCACCATTGCCCGGTCCCTCATCAACGAACCGCGGATCCTGCTGCTGGACGAACCCACCACCGGGCTGGACCCGCAGGCCCGCCACATCCTCTGGGACCGGCTGTTCCGGCTGAAGGAACAGGGCGTCACCCTGATTCTCACCACCCACTACATGGATGAAGCGGAGCAGCTCTGCGACCGGCTGATCGTGGTGGACAAGGGGCGCATCATGGCCGAGGGATCGCCCGCGCAGCTGATCCGTGAGCACTCCACCCGCGAAGTGGTGGAGCTGCGGTTCGGTTCGGAACGCAACGCCACCATCGGGGCGCAGCTGGAAGGCATCGGGGAACGCCTTGAGGTGCTGCCGGACCGGGTGCTGATGTACGCGCACGACGGCGAGTCGGCCCTGGAGCAGGTATCGGCCCGCGGCCTGAGGCCGCTGACATCGCTGGTGCGCAGGTCCTCGCTGGAGGACGTGTTCCTGCGGCTCACCGGGCGGAGCCTCGTTGACTGAATCACTGGACGGGGTTGGCTTGAGCCCCCGCCTGCGCGCTCATTCACCGGAGGTCTCGGCCGCCAAGGCGCGGCGCTGGGGTGCTTTTTACTACGCCGAGCAGGTGCTCCGCGTCATGAAGGGGTACACCTGGTCCATCGTGATGTACAGCGTGGGCCAGCCAGTGGCATACCTGTTTGCCATGGGCGTGGGCCTGGCCACCCTGGTGGACACCGGCAACGCGGCCTTCGGCGGCGTCTCCTACCTGGCCTTCATCGCCCCTGCACTGCTGGTGTCCGCCGCCGTGATGACGGCCGCGAATGAGTTCACGTTTCCCATCATGGACGGCTTCAAGTGGCGGCGAATCTACTTTGGCCCCCACGCCTCGCCGCTGACACCGCAGCAGATCGCCGCCGGCCAGATCATTGCCGTGACGCTGCGCCTGCTGCTGCAGTCAGGCATCTACTTCGCCGCCGTGGCATTGTTTGGTGCGTCGCCGTCGGGCTGGGGCTGGGCGGGCATCCTGGTGGCCACCCTGACGGGGCTGGCCTTTGGGCTGCCGCTGATGGCCTACTCAGCCTCCATCACCGAGGACAAGGGCCAGTTCGCGCTGGTGATGAGGTTCATCGTGATGCCGCTGTTCCTGTTCTCCGGCACGTTCTTTCCACTGGACAACCTGCCATTGGCCGTCCGCTGGATCGGGTGGATCTCACCCATCTGGCACGGCACGGAACTGGGCCGGGTGTTCAGCTTCGGATACCGGGAGCCGCCGCTCCTCACGGTTCTCCACGTTGCCGTGCTCGCGGCGCTGGCTGCCCTGGGGTGGGTGCTGACGCGGCGCCGCTTTGCCCTGAGGCTGGGCCAGTGAGCGCCCCCGCACAGGCCCGCCGCCGGACGTTCGGGCCGCTGTACTCCCGTAACGCCAGGGCCGTGATCTCCCGGGGGCTTATGGCCACGCGGAGCACCAACTGGCTGGTGATGGTGTCCGGGTTCTTCGAGCCCGTCCTGTTCCTCATCTCCATGGGCGTGGGCCTCGGGGCGATCGTTGGCGACGTCCAGGGGCCTGACGGCACGCACATCAGCTACGCCGCCTACATCGCGCCCGCACTGCTGGCTGTCTCGGCCATGAACGGTGCGGTGTACGACTCCACGTGGAACGTCTTCTTCAAGATGAACTTCGCCAAGCTGTACCAGGGCATGCTCTACACGTCGCTGGGCCCGCTGGATGTCGCGTTGGGGGAGATCTTCCTGGCCCTGCTGCGGGGAATGCTTTACGCCACCGGGTTCACGGCGGTCATGGGTGTGATGGGGCTGATCACCACGCCATGGGCGCTGCTGATGATTCCGGCATCCGTGCTCATTGCCTTCGGATTCGCCAGCCTGGGCATGGGCATCACCAGCTTCCTCAAGACCTTCCAGCAGATGGACTGGATCAACTTCATCCTGCTGCCCATGTTCCTGTTCAGCGCCACCTTCTACCCCCTAAGCGTTTACCCGCAGCCCATCCAGTGGTTCATCCAAGCCATGCCGCTGTGGCACGGGGTGGAGCTGCTGCGGCAGATCAGTGTGGGGAGCTTTACCGCCGCCACGCCGCTGCACGTTGGCTACTACCTGGTGATGACCGCCGTCGGGATGCTGCTGACCACCCTGCGCCTGCGGAGCCTGTTCCTGAAGTAGTTAGGGAAGTCTGCGTGGCCAAGGGTGTTCGCCGGGGGTGGAAGGCGGCGGAAGCACACTCTTGCGTTTGAGACAATAGCTGCATGCGAACTTTGGGCAGCTCCTCGTCATCCTCCAAACCCGCCCGGGGCGGTTTTTCGATGTTCCGGATCAGCGGACCGGGGTTGATGGTCCTGGTGACGGCTTTCGTTGTGGCGGTTATTTTCGCGGCAAACCAGAACGACGTCGTGGGCTGGGTTGTGGCCATCATCGCCGGCTTCTGGCTTGCGCTGGCGGCGTTCGTGGTCTTCAGCATCCAACGGGCCGCCAAGAGGGCCGGGGCGAAGCTGTCCGAGGCCCAGAGTGCCTTCCAGACGGCAACCGGACGCGGCCCGGCCCACGTGTCCGCCGACCAGGGTGGGACGCAGGTGATCTACGAACGCACCGAGGCTGACGAGGTGCGCGACCTGAAGCTGGACCATTCGTTCAAGATCGTCCAGGTACAGATCCGTGTGGTGGAGGAGGAGCGCGCCAAGGGCGACGCTGCGGACCACGACACCATCAACCGCGCCCTCGAGACCATCCAGATCACAGCCACCAACGCCCGGGACATGATCAAGTCCTCCGGGGGCAGCGGGGAGCCGGTGACCGGAACCATCATCGACTAGAGTGGAGCGGGTGAGCTCGGCATTGAACAAGGACCACCTTCGCATCGCATCCGTGAACGTCAACGGCCTCCGGGCTGCCTACAAAAACGGCATGGCGGCGTGGCTGGAGCCGCGCGAAGTGGACATTCTTTGCCTGCAGGAAGTGCGCGCCCCTGACGCCATCGTCCGGGAGCTGCTTGGGGATGGCTGGCATATCCTGCACGCCGAAGCTGAAGCGAAAGGCCGTGCCGGCGTCGCCATCGCATCCCGGCAGGAACCGCTGGAAACCCGGAACGGCATTGGCGACGACTACTTCGCCACCGCCGGGCGCTGGGTGGAAGCCGATTTCCGCGTCCCTGACGCTGCTGGAAATCCCGTCCAGCTCACCGTTGCCAGTGCCTACGTGCACTCCGGTGAAGTGGGAACTCCCAAGCAGGATGACAAGTACCGCTTCCTGGACGCCATGCACACCCGGCTTCCGGAGCTGACCAAGCACAGCGACCACGCGCTGGTTGTGGGGGACCTGAACGTTGCCCACACGCCACGGGACATCCGGAACTCCAAGGGCAACCTCAAAAAGGCGGGGCACCTGCCTGAGGAACGCGCCTACTTCGACCGCTTCTTCGGGGAGGAAATCGGCTGGCATGACGTCCACCGGAACCTTGCCGGCGACGTCGACGGGCCGTACACCTGGTGGTCCTGGCGCGGCAAGGCGTTCGACAACGACACCGGCTGGCGCATCGACTACCACATGGCCACCCCCGGGCTGGCCGCGTCCGCCATTTCGGCTGTTGTAGACCGTGCAGCCACCTGGGACACCCGCTTCTCCGACCACGCCCCGCTGGTAGTGGACTACCAGCTCTAAGCCCGAAAGTTTTTCCATGACCACCCAGACTTCCTCCACCGACAAGAAGCGCATTCTTTCCGGCGCCAAGCCCACCGCCGATTCCCTGCACCTGGGCAACTACATCGGAGCCGTGCGCAACTGGGTGGACATGCAGGCGGAGTACGACGCCGTCTTCTTCATCCCGGACCTGCATGCGATCACCGTGGACTTCGACCCCGCCGAACTGGCAAAGCGCACCCGCATCGTGGCGGCCCAGTACATTGCCGCCGGGATCGATCCGGACAAGAGCATCTTCTTCGTCCAGTCCCACGTTCCCGAGCACGCACAGCTCGCCTGGGCGCTGAACTGCATCACCGGCTTCGGCGAGGCCTCCCGCATGACGCAGTTCAAGGACAAGACCCAGAAGTCCGGGGCGGACTCCGCCACCCTGGGCCTTTTTGCCTACCCCACACTGATGGCCGCGGACATCCTGCTGTACCAGAGCGACCTGGTGCCGGTGGGCGAGGACCAGCGCCAGCACCTGGAACTGACCCGGAACCTGGCGCAGCGGTTCAACACCAGGTTCGGCCACACGTTCACCGTTCCCGAGGCCACGATCGTCAAGGAAAGCGCCAAGATCTACGATCTCCAGAAGCCCAGCGCAAAGATGTCCAAGACGGGGGAGTCCCCCAACGGTGCCATCCAACTGCTGGAGGATCCCAAGATTGCGGCCAAGCGCATCAAGTCGGCCGTGACCGACGCCGGAACGGACATCCGCTTCGATCCTGAGGAGAAGCCCGGGGTGTCCAACCTGCTGACCATCTACTCCTCCCTGACGGGCAAGTCCGTGGCGGACCTCGAAGCCGAGTACCAGGGGAAGATGTACGGCCACCTCAAAGTGGACCTCGCCGAGGTGGTGGTGGACTTCATCACCCCGCTCCGCAACCGGACCAATGAGCTGATGGCCGACCCCGCAGAACTTGACCGGCTGCTGGCCCTTGGCGCGGAACGGGCCAGGGAGATCGCCTCGGTCACGCTGGGCCAGGTGTACCAGCGCATGGGTTTCCTGCCGTCCCTCAGCCTCGCAGGAGTCCGCTAGCGCCATGTCTTCGAGAAACGTCACCGCCAGGGGAGGTGCCTGCTCCGCCGGCCAGGTGGAGCAGACCCTGGCCGACCGGTTCGGAGACCAATCCGGCAGGAGTGCCGCTGCGGAACATGAAGCACGGAGTGAAGAAATCAGTGTGGGCGTCATCCTGGGATTCCCACCCGAGATAGCAGGGGAACTGCAGCGCTGGCGGGCGTCCTTTGGCGACCCCATGGCCGATGTTGTGCCGGCGCACATCACGCTGGTGACCACCACCCCCACGCAGGACTGGGAAGCCACGCGCCGGCATGTCCGCGAAGTCGCCCGATGCCAGAGCCCCTTCATGGTCACCATCGCCGGGACCGGGACATTCCGCCCCGTTTCGCCCGTGGTCTTCATAAACGTTGAGGACGGGTTCGACGACTGCGTGGACCTGCACCGCAAGCTCCAGCAGGGCCCGCTCCACCGCGAGCTGCCTTTTGCCTACCATCCGCACGTCACCATCGCCCACGACGTCGCCCCGGAAAGCCTGGATGAGGCCGAAACGGTGCTGAAGAACTACAGGGCAACCTTCCCCGTGGTTAGCATGGGACTCTATGAGCACGATGCCGACGGCATCTGGCAGCTACGGGAAGAGCTGGACTTTGGGACCGAAACTGACAACGACGGCGGCACCCGCTTCACGGATGCTGCCGCGGACGCCCCAACCGAAGCAGGATAACCAGCAGCCGCTGCCTACCGAGCTCGACCGGCTGAAGCTGGCGGTTATCGAAAAACGGATTGAGTGGAACCGGGCGCGCCGGTCCGGAGGAAAGTTCGCAGCCCTGATGGCTCTGGGCCAGTGGTTTACCGCGCGCCTGAACGTCCTGCGGCCCATGAGGGCCTTCCGGCACTACAGCCTCCACTACGGGCCGTTGATGAGCGCCGGCATCGGCTTTAACATGTTCTTCTCCATCACAGGCCTGCTGGCCACCGGCTTTTCCATTGCCGGCCTGGTGTTGAGCGGCCAACCCGCCCTGCTGGACACCATCATCGGCAGCGTGGCCAGAAGCGCCCCAGGCCTCCTTAAAATCAATGGCGGCCAAGGCCTTGTGGACCCCAAGGACCTGCTGGACCCCAGCGGGCTTGGCTGGACCGCGGTGATCGGTGCCGTCGTCACCGTGGTCACCTCGCTGGGCTGGATCAACGGCCTGCGCGATGGACTCCGCGGTGTGCTGCAGCTGCCGCCGCTGATGGTCAATCCCATCCTGCTGAAGCTGCGCGACGCCGGAATCCTCCTGCTGCTGGGCGTGTCCCTGGTGATCAGCGCGGCTGCTTCACTGGTGTTCGGCACTGCGGCCGGGTGGGTTTCCAACTTCCTGCACCTCACCGACGCCTTGGCCGGGCCACTCACCACGTCCGTGAAGATCATTGTGCCGTTGGTCCTTAACTGGGTCACGGCGCTGATCATGTTCCGGCTGGCTGCGGGCCTGAAGCTGTCGCGCCGGGCTTTGCTGGAAAGCACCATCCTTGCTGCGCTGGGCACCACCATCCTGCAGATCTTCAGCACCGAGCTGCTGGGCGGTGCCAGCCGAAACCCCCTCCTGGCCTCCTTTGCCGTCATCATCGGGCTTTTGATCTGGTTCAACCTGGTCAGCCAGGTCTACCTCGTCTCGGCGGGGTGGGCGGCCGTACGCGAGGCGGACCTGGACTCCGGCGGCACTCCCCGCAAGGCCATCCTCGGTGCAAAGCGCGCCACGCCGCAGACGTGACACTGCCTGGCAAGCTGCACGCCCGGCGGGCCGGCAGCGTTGACCCTCAGGGCGCCGGCACCAGACCTTCCCACTTCACGGTCCAGCCGGACGGGAAACCGGGAGCATGGCGATCCGGACCCTGGTCCCACCCGGCGGCCATCAGCGCGGCGGCGGCAAGCAGACCGCCATTGCCCGGAAGGTACAGCGGCAGGGAATCCGTTTGGCGGTTGTGCCCGTTTGGCAGGACCGTGTTTTTGCCGGCGTCCTGCAGGAGCGCGTTTACGGCGGCTTCCGGATCGCCCAGCCGTGCGGCGGCCATGGCTATCACGGGATAGTCCCAGCCCCAGGTGCTGCCCCAGTCCCAGTCGGCCAGCACGTCGTCCAGGGTGGCCCGCATGATGTCTTCATCGATCAGGTCCGTCAGCGGGAGGACGCCGAGGGCGCAGAGCATGGAGGGATGGTCAGTCCGGATGGTGAACGGTTCCACGTCGATGGCTGCGTAGACACCCTTGACCACGCGCGGGCGCACCAGCCCGTCAGCAACCCTCTGCCAGGCCTGCATCGGTTCCAGTCCCAGCCGTTCCCGCCAGGCGGCGGCCGTCCGGAGGCCCCACTGCCAGTAGGCAAGTTCAAAGGTGGGATTCGTGACCTCTGCCCGCATGGATCCGTAGCTTTCCTGCGCCGGTATGAGCGGCGGGCCAAGTTCGAAACCCTGCGGCGTGGGGTGGGCGAAGCTGGCCATGAACGCCGCGGATTCGAACACGATGTCCGCGAACTCCTCAAGCACCTCCCGGCTGGGGCTGGCCCGATACACCAGTTCCGCCAAGTGGATGGGATGCGGTTGCTGCCAAATAAGGAACGTACCGATCGGGCTGGGGCTCTCCCGTCCATCCGGGCCTACCTGCTTTGGCCAGCGGGCGCCGTCGAACCCCTGTGCCCGCGCCGTCTGCCGGGACGTCTCCAGCACTGTTGAATACCAGCGCAGGGAGGGGAGGAGCAGCTCCACCCGGTCCCAGTGCGCAAAATGGGCAGCGTGCCACCAGTGCATCTCCAGGTGGAAGCGTCCCCGCCACGAGTTGCACACCAGGCCCGTTTCCTGCGGCGGCAGCGATCCGGAGCAGTTGACGGCGGTCAGGTACTGGGAGAGGACGATGCGTCGTTCCAGCTCCCTGGCCCTGGGGTCCGGCGTAGCGGCCAGTTCTATTGCACCTCCGGAGCGCCAGAACCTGGGCCAGTGCTCCGTTGACGCAGTCGCAACGTTGCTGCCGGGCTGGTTTTCGCCGGCAAGCGGAGGGGCGTCCGGGGAAAGCTCGACGCCGGGACGGGCCTTCCTGCCTGCGCCCACCTTGCCTGCCACCCGTGAAAGGCCGGCGCCGGCGCGGGGGATGCAGTCGCCGTCGCCTCCGGAAATGAATTCGATGGACAGGTCGATGACGTCCTGGCGCGGGAGGTCATCCCGGCGGATGCGTACTTGGTGCGGTCCCGACTGCTCCACCACCAGGCCCTGCCCCGTGACCACTACGTGGTACTGCGAGTTGTCCAGCTCGCGGTCCACCGTCCAGCTCGTGGCCCCCGGATGAAGCACTGCAGGCAGGGGTCCGTTGAGGGTTGTGGTGTGGGCGTCCGGCCGGCTCCAGTCCGCGGCGTTGTGCCACGCCTCAGATCCGTACGGGAAGTCGAGGGCGATGACCAGGCCGTCGCCGAGCGCAGGTGACTCCACGCGGATGCCGAGTTCGTCGCGGTGCGGATTGCAGGCCGTGGTGACCTGCACGGGGTGGCCGGCAACAGTGAAGGTGCTGGCGACAACACCCGACCACAAATCCAAGGTCTGGACGGTGTCGGAGAGCTCACCGGGGTTGATCGGCCGGCTGGCCCCGTCATGCAGAAGCTGGAAGCCGATGCGTCCCAGGTCCAAGCGGTGCGGATTGGCACGCAGCCATGTTTCCCCCACGGAGGTGCCCGTTTCGCGATCGTTCACGATGTCTCCCACCATGCCCACGTACGGCACCGGACCGCGCGGTGAATCGTAACGGACAGTGGAAGCTGCCAGCGTATAGCCTTCCCCGCCCGGCGCTGCATGCCAGCCCCACGTGGACTGGGTGCCCAGTAGGGTTCCCGGGGGGAGCGCATCCTCGCGCGGGCCTACAGGATACGCAGCTGGCAAGGTTTGAAGGCCAGTGAGGTCCATGGTGAAGGCGAACTCGCCGTTGCCTACCGATATAGGGCTCCGCGGATCAAGCTTCTGCTGCTGGACATTGTGGCGCTGGACCAGCACCTTCCTGTCGATAGGTTCTGGTGGCTGTTTTGCCTGGGCCATGGCCTGCGGCCGTACGGTGCTGCTGCGGCTGTGCACGGTGCACGCCCTCCTACGGGTTTTGTGTGGCTGACGCCGCGCTTTCTCCGAATGCACGGATGGCTGCCCTCTGTGCGAATAAGGGGCAGGGGCGCTAGAAAGCGGTTTCTGTGCTCCCATCTTTTACTGGCTTCCGCGGCGCCGTCAAGGCCTTCCGCGCACTGCCCTGCGCCGAAAGCTTTCGACGCGCGGGAAAGTCCAAAAAGCCCAATGCCCCCTCTATTGACGACCCCCAAAGCTATTGATACGTTTCACGAAACCGCTTTCCCGCCCCCTCCCAGTCAAGGAAGAAGCCTGCCCAATGTCGCGTCATGCTGCCCGAACAATCCGCCAATCCCTTGCCGTCCTGTCGGCCGCGGCCCTTTTGGCCGTGACCGCCGGCTGTTCCAGCCCGTCATCCAATAAGGCCGAGGACGGGCCGGTGGAAATCCGGTTCTCCTGGTGGGGCAATGCCGGGCGGGCAGACCTGACCAACAAGGCCATTGCGGAATTCGAGGCTGCCAACCCCAACATTAAGGTCAAGCCGGAATACGGCGACATCAGCGGCTACTTCGACAAACTCGCCACCCAAATGGCCGCCAACGACGCCCCGGACGTCATCACAATGGGCGGTGCCTACCCAGCGGAGTACGCCAACAGGGGCGCGCTGCTGGACCTGACCAAGGTGCAGGGCTCCCTGGACTTATCCAAGATCGACCAGGGCGCCCTGGAAAACGGCCAGGTCAAGGGCAAGCAGTACGGAGTCTCCACGGGTGCCAACGCCTTGGCGATCGTCGTGAATCCCGCGGTCTTCAAGGCGGCGGGCGTCCCCATGCCGGATGACAGCACATGGAGCTGGGATGACTTCGCCAGGATTGCCGGCGACATCACGGCCAAGAGCCCCAAGGGGACCTACGGAACGGCCACAGTCCTCACCCATGACTCTTTGGATGCCTTCGCCCGACAGCGCGGAGAATCGCTTTACACCCAGGACGGGCAGTTGGGACTAAGCAAGCAGACGGTGCAGGACTACTTTGACTACTCGCTGAAGCTCAGCGAATCCGGTGCTGCTCCGAGTGCGTCGGAGACGGTGGAAAAGCTCAACGTCAGCACGGAGCAGACCCTGATGGGCATGGGCAAGGCCGGGATGATGCTCACCTGGAGCAATTCGCTGACCGCCCTCAGCAAGGCCTCCGGCGCAGACCTGAAACTGCTCAAGCTGCCCGGCGAAAAGCCGACCCCGGGAATCTGGCTCCAGTCCTCGCAGTTCTACACGATCTCAGCCCGTAGCAAGCACACTGATGCCGCCGCAAAGCTTGTGAACTTCCTGGTCAACAACCCGGCCGCAGCCAAGATCATCCAGAGCGACAGGGGCATTCCCGGGAACTCTGAAATGCGCGCCGCCATCCAGGACCTGCTCACACCGCAAGGCAAGGTGGAAGCGGAGTACATCAACCAGATCGGAAAGATGGACTTCGCACCCACGTACATCGGCCCCACCGGTTCCACCGCCGTTTCGGAGATCACTGCCCGGATCAACACGGACGTGCTGTTCAAGCGGCTCACGCCTGAGAAGGCAGCCGAACAGTGGCTGAGCGAGAGCAAGGCGGCCATCGGCAAATAGGCCTCGGCCGCCCGGGGAGCCGGGTAGGGCGTCAGGCTGGCGCGGCGTCGAGGTACTGGTCAGCCCAGGCTGCGATGATGCGCGCGGCGCGGGCAGCCTGGCCCTTCCCCGTCAGCAGGTGGTCGCTGCCTTCAAGGGAGACAAAGTTCCGCGGGTGCCTGGCGGTCTGGAAGATGGTGCTGGCGTTCTCGATCCCCACGGTGTTGTCGGTGGGGGAGTGCAGCACCATCAGGGGCTTGTGCAGTTGCTTGATGCAGTCGGTCAGGTCCGCATTTTCCAGGTCCTCCACGAAGTGCCGGCGGATCTCCACCCGCTTGCCGCCCAGGTCCACTTCGGCGCTGCCCTCGCTGAGGATCCTGTCCAGTGCAGCGTCGAAGACGTGGGCCACGTGCTTGGGCGAGAAGGGGGCTCCTACTGTCGCCACGGCGTCGAGCTCCGGAATGTCCCGCGCGGCAGCAAGGACCGCCGCGCCGCCAAACGAGTGGCCCACCAGCAGGGAAATCTCCTTGCCCTCGCTGCGCATGAACTCTGCCGCCTTCACCGTATCGGCCACCTTGTGGCTGAACGACCCCTCGGACCATTCGCCCGCGGAGCCGCCCAGGCCCAGGTTGTCGAAGCGCAGCATCCCGATGCCGCTGTCCGCCAGCGCCTTGCACATGCGGGCCGCGGAGGGGCTGTCCTTGCCCAGGGTGAACCCGTGCGAGAAGACGCCCCAGCCCTTGACGGGACCTTCTGGGATGTCGATGATGCCGGACAGCAGCTCGCCTGTGGAGCCGGCGAACGTGACTTTTTCGGAGCGGGACAACGGAGACCCTTTCTGCGGGCGGACAGCTTGCTCTATCACTTTTGGTCCCTAAACCCCCGGCTTAGGGACCAAAAGTGATAGAGCATCCTGGGTGTATTTGTGTTGAAACGACGACGGCGCCGTCACCACACGTGGTGAGCGACGCCGTCGGCCGTTATAGCTGTTGTTGAACGTACTAGATCCTGCGGGCCAGGATGGCCTGCTTCACTTCAGCAATGGCCTGGGTGACCTGGATGCCGCGGGGGCATGCCTCCGAGCAGTTGAAGGTGGTGCGGCAGCGCCACACGCCTTCCTTGTCGTTGAGGATCTCCAGGCGCATGTCGCCGGCGTCATCACGGGAATCGAAGATGAAGCGGTGCGCGTTGACGATCGCTGCGGGGCCGAAGTACTGGCCATCGGTCCAGAACACCGGGCAGGAGGACGTGCACGCGGCGCACAGGATGCACTTGGTGGTGTCGTCGAAGCGCTCACGGTCCTCGGCGGACTGCAGGCGTTCCCGGGTGGGCTCGTGGCCCTTGTTGATCAGGAAGGGCATGACTTCGCGGTACGACTGGAAGAAGGGTTCCATGTCGACGATGAGGTCCTTCTCCACCGGCAGGCCCTTGATGGGTTCCACCGTGATGGGCTTGGACGTGTCCAGGTCCTTCAGCAGCGTCTTGCAGGCAAGGCGGTTGCGGCCGTTGATGCGCATGGCGTCGGAGCCGCACACGCCGTGGGCGCAGGAGCGGCGGAAGGACAGGGTGCCGTCCATCTCCCACTTCACCTTGTGCAGGGCGTCAAGGACACGGTCCGTGCCGTACATGGTCAGGTGGAAGTCATCCCAGGTGGCTTCCTCGGAAACCTCCGGGTTGTACCGGCGCACCCGCATGTGGACGTCGAACGTAGGGATTTCCCCGCCCCCGCCAACGCCGGCAGGAAGTTCAACCTTTGAGGCTGGCTCAGCGATTTCAGCGGTCATCTTAGTACTTCCTCACCATCGGCTCGTAGCGGGTAAAGACAACCGGCTTGGTGGCGAGGCGGATGCCGGCGATTGATTCCGCCGATCCGTCGGCCGGCGCGTGGTCGTCCTTGTACGCCATGGAGTGCTTCATGAATTTCTCGTCGTCACGCTCGGGGAAGTCCTCGCGGAAGTGTCCGCCGCGGGATTCCTCGCGGTGCAGGGCGGCCACGGTCATGACCTTGGCCAGTTCCAGCAGGAAGCCGAGCTCAACGGCCTCGAGCAGGTCCAGGTTGAAGCGCTTGCCCTTGTCCTGGACGTTGATGCGCTTGTACCGCTCCTCGAAGGAGGCGATGTCCCGCAGCACCTGGTTCAGGGTGTCCGCCGTGCGGAACACCTGCATGTTGGCGTCCATCGTGTCCTGCAGTTCCTTGCGGATCTGGGCCACCTTCTCATCGCCGGTGCCGTTGCGGGCAACGTCAAGCAGTTCGGTGGTGTAGGCCAGCGGGTTCTCCGGCAGTTCCACGAACTGTGCGGTCTTGGCGTACTCCGCAGCGGCGATGCCGGCGCGCTTGCCGAACACGTTGATGTCCAGCAGCGAATTGGTGCCCAGGCGGTTGGAGCCGTGGACGGACACGCAGGCCACTTCACCGGCGGCGTAGAGGCCGGGGATCACGGTGTCGTTGTCCTGCAGGACCTCGGTCTGGATGTTGGTGGGGATGCCGCCCATGGCGTAGTGCGCGGTGGGGAACACCGGCACCGGCTCCGTGTACGGTTCCACGCCCAGGTAGGTGCGGGCGAACTCGGTGATGTCCGGAAGCTTGGCATCGATGTGTGCCGGCTCCAGGTGGGTCAGGTCCAGGAGGACGTAGTCCTTGTTCGGGCCGCAGCCGCGGCCTTCGCGCACCTCGTTGGCCATGGAGCGGGCCACGATGTCACGCGGCGCCAGGTCCTTGATGGTGGGGGCGTAGCGCTCCATGAAGCGCTCACCCTCGGAGTTGCGGAGGATGGCACCTTCACCGCGGGCGGCCTCGGACAGGAGGATGCCCAGGCCCGCGAGGCCTGTCGGGTGGAACTGGAAGAACTCCATGTCCTCCAGCGGGATGCCACGGCGGAAGGCGATGCCCATACCGTCACCGGTCAGGGTGTGGGCGTTGGAGGTGGTCTTGAAGACCTTGCCCGCACCGCCGGAGGCGAACACCACGGACTTGGCCTGGAAGACGTGCAGTTCGCCGGACGCGAGGTCGTAGGAGACGACGCCGGCAACACGCTTCTGCTTGTACGGTGTGCCGTCTTCGCGGACAGCGTCCTCTTCAACGGTCAGCAGGTCCAGGACGTAGTACTCGTTGTAGAACTCAACGTTGTGCTTGACGCAGTTTTGGTACAGGGTCTGCAGGATCATGTGGCCGGTGCGGTCTGCGGCGTAGCAAGCGCGGCGGACAGGTGCCTTGCCGTGGTCGCGGGTGTGGCCACCGAAACGCCGCTGGTCGATCCGGCCTTCGGGCGTGCGGTTGAAGGGCAGGCCCATCTTTTCCAGGTCCAGCACTGCGTCGATGGCTTCCTTGGCCATGACCTCGGCTGCATCCTGGTCAACCAGGTAGTCGCCACCCTTGACGGTGTCGAACGTGTGCCATTCCCAGTTGTCTTCCTCGACGTTGGCAAGGGCAGCACACATGCCACCCTGTGCCGCACCCGTGTGCGAGCGGGTGGGGTAGAGCTTGGTCAGTACTGCTGTGCGGGCGCGCTGACCGGATTCGATCGCGGCGCGCATGCCAGCGCCACCGGCACCGACGATGACGACGTCGTACTTATGGACCTGCATACCAGACGCTCTTTCTCTCAAAATTCGCTATGAAACAACGGGGCGGCTTTGCCTGCTCCGCAAAACAGGGCCCGCGGGAAAGCCCGCGGGCCCGGGGTTGTGCCAGTGCTAGGCAGGGCAGAAACCGCCCGGAAGGGCAACGCCGTTCACCACGGGGCACGGGTTGAAGGTGAAGATCACCAGGGTGCCCAGGAGGATGATGACCACGGCTGCCGCGTAGAGCACGGTCTTCAGCCAGCGGCGGGTGGAGGTCTTCTCGGCGTAGTCGTTGATGATGGTCCGTACGCCGTTGGTGCCGTGGAGCATAGCCAGCCACAGCATGGCCAGGTCCCAGAACTGCCAGAACGGATCCGCCCACTTGCCGGCAACGAAGCCGAAGTCGATGGCGTGGATGCCTTCGCCCACCATGAGGTTCACGAACAGGTGGCCGAAGATGAGGACCACCAGCACCACGCCGGAGAGGCGCATGAACAGCCAGGCGATCATCTCGAAGTTGCCCTTGGAGCCGCCGCTGCGGCGGTACTGGGGGGCGATCCGCCCGCTGCGGGGGCTCTCGATGGTTGCAGTCATGGCTTAGTGACCTCCGAGGGCGAGGGACAGGTGGCGGATGGAGAAGGCAACCATGGTCACGACCCAGAGGGCCAGGACTGCCCACAGCATCTGCCGCTGGTACTTGGCGCCCTTCTTCCAGAAGTCGACCGCAATGATGCGCAGGCCGTTGAAGGCGTGGAAGACGATGGCGGCAACGAGGCCGGTCTCGCCCAGCGCCATCAGGGGGTTCTTGTAGGCGCCGATCACGGCGGTGTAGGCCTCCGGTGACACACGCACCAAGGAGGTGTCCAGGACGTGGACCAACAAGAAGAAAAAGATCACTACACCGGTAATGCGGTGTCCTACCCAGGACCACATGCCTTCACGGCCGCGGTACAAGGTGCCAGCTGGTTTTGTCGGCACTGATAAACCTCCCTGCAACACAGCGGCGCTGGCATGAGATCCATGCGGGGGGAACGCCTGCTGCGAGAGCACTCGTAGCTCAGGCCTAAATCTAGGCTCCGCTAACAGCTTATTCAATTTAGGCGTTTATTGGTGCCCAGTGCTGGTGCGGATTTTCGGGGGAAATGAGACCAACACCACACGCTTGCGGGCTTTTTGGGAAGCGGTGGGCGGGGGAGCGCGGCAAAATGCGGGACCATTGCGCAGCCACAGGAGCCGGATGCGGCCCTTCGGCTAAAGTAGCCGTGATGAGTACAGACAAAGTGACAAGCCCGGCATCACCCCTTGACCGCTTCATTGCGGTGATTCCGGCAGGCGGAGTGGGGACCCGCCTCTGGCCCCTGTCACGAGCAGCAGCTCCCAAGTTCCTTCACGATCTCACCGGTTCGGGCAGCACCTTGCTGCGCGCCACCTATGACCGGCTGCAGCCGCTGGCGGGCAGCCGGATGCTGGTGGTCACCGGCCAGGCCCACCGTGAAGCCGTATGCCGGCAGCTACCGGAAGTCCACGACGCCGACCTCGTCCTCGAGTCGGAGCCCAAGGACTCGGGCGCGGCCATCGGCCTTGCGGCGGCAATCCTGCATGAACGCGATCCCGACACCATCATGGGTTCGTTCGCTGCCGACCAGGTGATCAGCCCGGACCACCTGTTCCAGCAGGCCGTCCGCGAGGCAATCCACACGGCCGCCGCCGGCAAGATCGTGACCATTGGCATCAAGCCCACCCACCCGTCCACGGGTTTCGGCTACATCCGTTCCGGGAAGGCGCTGAACATCGAAGGCGCTCCCAGTGCCCATGATGTGGTGGAGTTCGTCGAGAAGCCGGACGAAGTGGTGGCCCAGCAGTACGTGGACAGCGGTGACTACGTATGGAACGCCGGCATGTTCGTGGCGCCCGTGTCCCTGATGCTCAAGCACCTCGAAGCCAACCAGCCGGAGCTGTTCCAGGGCCTGCAGGAAATCGCCCGTGCCTGGGACACCCCGCAGCGTGACGAGGTCACGGCGCGTATCTGGCCCACCCTGCCGAAGATCGCCATCGACTACGCAGTGGCCGAGCCCGCCGCCGAAGCCGGGGACGTCGCCGTCGTGCCTGGTACCTTCCGCTGGGACGACGTTGGCGACTTCGCCTCCGTAGGTCGGCTGAACAGTGCCAAGGAAGTGGACGACGTCACCGTCCTTGGCGAAGGTGCCCGCGTGTTCACCGAGAACTCAAGCGGCGTGGTGGTCACCGACACCAAGCGCGTCATCGCCCTGATCGGCATCCAGGACGTTGTCATCGTCGATACCCCCGACGCCCTGCTGGTGACCACCATGGCCAACTCGCAGCGGGTAAAGGCCGCCGTGGATGCCCTGAAGGCAAGCGGGGACACGGACGTCCTCTGACCTGGGAACCTGCCGGCGACTTCGGGCGCCGGCAGGTTCCGGATGTAATGCGGCGTCAGTGAATGGGTGCTTAAGCCCCTACCGTCGCTAGAGTGAAGCAGTGCGCAATTACACGACTGAAGCCGAGCCCACCGCCTTGGTGGCTCCGTGGCTCGAACCGCTCCTGCCGGAACTGATCGAATTCCGCCGGGACCTCCACGCGCACCCGGAACTGTCCTTCAAGGAGTTCCGCACCACCGACAAGCTTGCCGAGCGGCTGGAAGCCGCCGGCCTGAACCCGCGCCGCCTGGAAGGCACCGGGCTGACGGTTGACGTGGGCGAAGGCCCCATCGCCACCGCGCTGCGCGGCGACATCGATGCCCTGCCCATCATCGAGGAAACGGGCCTGCCGTTCGCGTCGAAGAACCACGGCGTCACGCACGCCTGCGGCCATGATGTGCACACCACCACCATGCTGGGAATTGCCCTGGTCCTGAACCGTATGCACCAGGAATCACCCCTCGGTGCCACCGTCCGGATCATCTTCCAGCCCGCGGAAGAGACCATGCCCGGCGGCGCGCACGCGTGCATCGAGCAGGGCGTCCTGGAGGGCGTTCCGCGGATTCTTGCACTGCACTGCGACCCCCGGATCGAGGTGGGCAAGGTGGGAACCCGGATCGGTGCCATCACGTCCGCCTCCGACACCATTCGGATCGAACTCTCCGGCCGGGGCGGCCACACCTCGCGGCCCCACCTCACGGAGGACCTGGTGTTCGCCCTGGCACAGATTGCGGTGAATGTCCCGGCCGTGCTGTCCCGCCGCGTGGACGTCCGCAGTGGCGTGTCCGTGGTGTGGGGGCAGATCACCGCAGGCTCCGCGCCCAACGCCATCCCCGGCTCCGGCTACATGGCAGGCACCATGCGCTGCCTGGACCGGGAAGCCTGGCACGCCGCCGGCGAGCTCCTTGACGAGGTGGTCCACCAGGTGGCCGCGCCTTACGGGGTGGACGTGCACCTGGAACACACCAGGGGAGTGCCGCCGGTGGTGAACTCCGAACACGAGACAGCCCTGATCGAGGCTGCTGCCCGCGCTGAAATCGGCGAAAGCGCAGTGGTGCTCACCCCGCAGTCCATGGGCGGCGAGGACTTCGCCTGGTTCCTCGCCGAACTTCCCGGGGCAATGATGCGCCTGGGCACCAAGACCCCCGGCGGCGAGGACTACGACCTGCACCGCGGCGACTACATCCTGGACGAGCGCTCCCTGGGCCTGGGCATTCGGGTGCTCACTGCCGCCGCCCTGCGGACCATCCGGGACCTCGAGCAGCCCTCCATCCCGTAGCCCCACCACCTCTGGGGCTGGCCCTTCACCAGAAGGCGCGGCCCGCCGTCGGGACAGCACGACGGCGGTTCAAGCCCGGGTGCCTCACTCGCAGATAAGTTGTACACAACTTAGTTGTGCGCTACCGTTGAGGTATGACCGAAGCGCCCCGCCTGGACCGGCAAGTTTGTTTTGCGTTGTACTCAGCCTCCCGGGCCGCCACCGCGGTCTACCGGCCGGTCCTCGACGAACTGGGACTTACCTACCCGCAGTACCTGGTGATGCTGGTGCTGTGGGAAAGCGAACCGCGGGGCGTGAAGGAACTCGGCGGGGAACTTGGACTGGACTCAGGCACCCTGTCCCCGCTCCTGAAGCGCCTGGAAGCACTCGGGCTCGTGGAGCGCCGGCGGTCCGGGGAGGATGAGCGCCGTGTCGCCATCCACTTGACTCCTGCGGGGCGAAGCCTGAGCGGGCCGGCCAGTGCCATCCCGCAACGGCTGGCAGACGCCGCCGGGCTTTCCCTGGACGAACTCGAACAACTGCGGGCCACCCTGGGCAAGCTCACGGCCGCACTGCATCAATCGCTCTGAGTGCTGAACCCTGCACCATCCCACCAACAGGACGGACATCTTTCGTGAAGACTCTCTACACCGCCGAGGCGCTTGCCTCCGGCGAAGGGCGCGACGGTACCGCGCGCAGCAACGACGGCAGGCTGGCAGTGGACCTGGCCAGCCCCGTCGAACTGGGCGGCAACGGCCAGGGCACCAACCCGGAACAGCTCTTCGCCGCCGGATACGCCGCCTGCTTCCACTCAGCCCTTCGCCTGGTGGGCCGCAAGGCAGGCGCGGACCTGACCGACTCGGCAGTGGCAGCAAAGATCCACCTGGGGCAACTGGACGGCGGCGCAGGCTTCGGACTGGCCGCCGAGCTTGAAATTGCCCTCCCTGCTTTGGACCTCGCCACCGCAGAGGACCTGGTGGCCAAGGCCCACCAGGTCTGCCCCTATTCGAACGCCACCCGCGGCAACATCAACGTCGACCTCAAGATCCTGGAGTACGCAGCATGAGCACAGCCCTGGCAACCACCACCCGTGAAATCAGGCTCGCCTCCCGTCCCGTGGGGCGCCCGGCCAGCGACAACTTCGAACTGGCGGAATCACCGCTGCCCGCGCTTGAAGACGGCCAGATCCTGGTGCGCAACCTCTTCATGTCGGTGGACCCCTACATGCGCGGCCGGATGAACGACGTCAAGTCCTACTCCGCCCCTTTCGCCGTGGGCAAAGCGCTCGACGGCGGCGCCGTGGGTGAGGTGGTCGCGTCCCGTTCGTCGGCACACAAGGAGGGCGACGTCGTCGTCCATTCCCTTGGCTGGCGCGAATACGCCGTGGTGGACGGCAGCGCTGCCACCCCGGCACGCACGGACTTGGCGCCGGCGTCGGCCTTCCTCGGCGCCCTGGGCATGACCGGGCTCACTGCATACACCGGCCTGCTCAAAGTTGCGGAGTTCAAGCCCGGGGACGCCGTCTTCGTCTCGGGTGCCGCCGGCGCGGTGGGCTCCCTGGTGGGCCAGATCGCCAAGGCCATGGGCGCCTCGCGGGTCATCGGCTCCGCAGGCTCACCTGCCAAGGTGGCGCGCCTCCTGGAACTCGGCTTCGACGCCGCGTTCGACTACCACGACGGTCCTGTCGTGGAGCAGTTGGAGAAGGCAGCGGGCCCGGCCGGAATCGATGTCTACTTCGACAACGTTGGCGGTGAGCACCTGGAGGCTGCCCTGGCGGTCCTCAACGTGGGCGGCCGCGTTGCCATGTGCGGCGCCATCGCACAGTACAACTCCACCGAGCCCACACCGGCACCGCACAACCTGATGCAGGCGATCGGCAAGCAGCTCACCCTGCGCGGCTTCCTGGTGGGCGGCCAGCGGCAGCACGCGGCAGAGTTCGCGGAGAAGATGGCCGGCTGGCTGGCCGACGGGACCGTGCGCTACGACGAGACAATCGTTGACGGGCTCGAGAACGCGCCGCAGGCCTTCATGGACCTCCTGGATGGCGCAAACACCGGGAAGATGCTCGTCCGGCTGTAGCCGCCGTACCCACCCGCAAGCAGTAGGGGCACCGCGCTTTTGCGGTGCCCCTACTGCTTGGTAACAACTTGTAAACAATCCTCCGGATGGGCTCCCGGCGTGCTATGGGGACGTGGCGCAGGCCACTAAAGTAAGTGCCATCAGTGCGCTCCGGCGCAGTGCTGCGTGCCTTCAGTGAAAACAGAATTTCAGCGCCGAAATGGACACTCATTGAATTCCAGCCCGTAGCGCCACTCGCATCATCCCTGGAGGAAAATTGAAGAAATCACTCCGTGCCGGCTTCAAGCGCGGTTCAATGGCCGGCGTGGCCACCCTCGGTGCGTCCGCCCTGCTGCTCACCGGCTGCGGCGCCGCCCCGTCCTCGCCCGGGGCCTCGGGTTCAGCCGGGGCGTCGGATTACACCGCATGCATGGTGTCCGACTCCGGGGGATTCGACGACAAGTCGTTCAACCAGTCCGGCTATGAGGGCCTGCAGAGCGCCGTAAAGGACCTCGGCATCCAGGAGAAGCACGTCCAGTCCAAGGCTGACACGGACTACGACCCCAACCTCCGCTCAATGGTCCAGCAAGGCTGCAAGCTCACGGTCACCGTCGGCTTCCTGCTCGGCGATGCCACAAAGTCCATCGCCACGGCCAACCCGAACAGCCACTTCGCCATCATCGACTACAACGACCCCACGTTCCCGAAGAACGTCAAGCCGATTGTGTACGACACGGCGCAGGCTGCGTTCCTGGCCGGCTATCTGGCCGCAGGCACTTCCAAGACCGGCAAGGTTGCCACGTTCGGCGGCATCAACATTCCTACGGTCACAATCTTCATGGACGGCTTTGCCGATGGCGTCAAGTACTACAACCAGAAGAAGGGCAAGAACGTCCAGCTCATTGGCTGGGACAAGGACAAGCAGGACGGCACCTTCGTAGGCGACTTCAAGCAGGTCGATAAGGGCAAGGTCCTGACCCAGGGCTTCCTTGACCAGGGTGCTGACATTGTCCTGCCCGTGGCTGGCCCCGTCGGTGGTGGCGCGGGCAGCGCAATTGTTGACGCCAAGTCCAAGGGCAAGGACGCCAAGCTCATCTGGGTTGACTCGGACGGCTACCTGACGGCCCCGGATTACAAGTCCGTGATCCTCACCTCCGTGCAGAAGACCATGTCTGCAGCTGTGGAGTCGGTCATCAAGGACGACAAGGACGGCAAGTTCGACGCTGCACCCTATATCGGCACCCTCGCAAACGGCGGCGTGGCACTGGCCCCGTTCCACGATCTCGATTCCGCTGTGCCGGCAGACCTGAAGACCGACCTGGACAAGCTCAAGCAGGACATCATCTCCGGCGCCGTCAAGGTCGAATCGAAGTCCAGCCCGGCCAAGTAAGCATTGAACCGCGGGGCGCGCTGCCCTTCCGCCGTCACCCCGGCCGAAGGGCAGCGCGCCTTGTTTTGCTGGCAACTCCAGTCGGCAGCGGACTTGTGCGCAGCCTGTATTGCCAGCTGTCTGCCCTGCCCAGGAACCATCCGCAACACTAGGCTGGGAATACCCGCTGCCTTGCCGCCGACAATACGGCGAAGCAGATCCATAACACACAGATTGGTTGGGGTTTGAAACTCGAACTGAAGGGGATTACGAAGCGATTCGGGTCCCTGGTAGCCAATGATCACATCGATTTGGTGGTCGAACCGGGACAGGTGCACTGCCTCCTGGGAGAAAACGGCGCGGGGAAATCCACCCTGATGAACGTGCTCTACGGCCTCTACGACCCCACCGAGGGCGAGATCCTGGTCGACGGCAAGCCTGTCGTTTTCAAGGACCCCGGTGAGGCGATGGCCGCCGGCATCGGCATGGTGCACCAGCACTTCATGCTGATCCCGGTCTTCTCCGTGGCCGAGAACGTAGCGCTGGGCAATGAGACCACCAAAGCTGCCGGCCTGCTCAACCTGGAAGCCACGCGCGAGAAGATCCGCCGGATCTCGGACCAGTACGGGTTCGACGTCGATCCCGACGCTATGGTGGAGGACCTGCCCGTCGGCGTCCAGCAGCGTGTCGAGATCATCAAGGCCCTGGTACGTGATGCCGAAGTGCTCATTCTTGATGAACCCACCGCGGTTTTGACGCCGCAGGAGACCGATGAACTCCTCGATATCATCCGACAGCTGAAACGGGACGGTAAATCAATCGTCTTCATCTCGCACAAGCTGCGCGAAGTCAAAGCCATCTCGGACACCATCACGGTCATCCGCCGCGGCAAGGTGGTGGGCCAGGCCGACCCCACCGCCTCTCCCACCGAGTTGGCCTCCGCCATGGTGGGCCGGACTGTCAGCCTGACCCTGGCCAAGGCACCGGCCAAAACCGGCGAGGTGACTTTCAAGGTCCGCAACCTGACCGTGACGGACCACAACGGCCAGCATGTCGTGGATAACTTGTCGTTCGACATCGCCAAAGGTGAAGTGCTCGCTGTGGCGGGTGTCCAGGGCAACGGCCAGACGGAATTGACCGAGGCGATTCTGGGCGTGCAGCCGCACGTGACCGGATCCATCACCCTCGACGGCGAGGAATTGCTGGGCAGGAGCGTGAAGCAGGTACTCGGTGCGGGCGTGGGCTTCGTCCCCGAGGACCGCACCCTGGACGGGCTCGTCGGCACGTTCACCATCTCCGAAAACATGATCCTGGACCTCTACGACAAGGCGCCCTTCGCACGTGGCGTCGGCATGAAACCCGGCGTGATTGCGGAGAACGCTGCCAAGAAGGTCGAGGAATTCGACGTCCGCACCCCGTCGGTGTCGGCCGCAGTGGGCACCCTGTCCGGCGGCAACCAGCAGAAGGTCGTCCTGGCCCGCGAGCTCTCGCGTCCGCTGCGCCTTTTTATCGCCTCGCAGCCCACCCGGGGGCTCGACGTCGGATCGATCGAGTTCGTGCACAAGCGTGTCATCGCTGAACGGGACCACGGGACGCCGGTCATGATCGTCTCCACCGAACTGGACGAAGTGATGCAATTGGCCGACCGCATCGCCGTGCTTTACCGCGGGCGCCTGGTGGGGATCGTTCCGGCCACAACGTCCCGGGATGTGCTGGGCCTGATGATGGCAGGCGTCCCGGCGGCAGAAGCCGAAGCCAGCGCCGCCGCCCACGCCCACAGTGGCACGACGACGGCACCGGATCCGGCCCGCCATGAAGGAGAGTCCCATGTCTGAAAAGATAACGCCGGAGCCGCAGGCGCCCGGCCAGGACAACGCGGAACAGCCCGCGGACATTCAGGTGCCCGGCGGCACCCCGTCCGAAGCCGTGGCCTCGGACGTGGTGCTTGACACCGCCGGCGGCCAGATGCCGCCGTCCGCTGTTCCGGCTGCGACGCAGCGGCCTAACCGGGATCAGGACCGTGAGGGCGGCGGGCCCGTGCTTCACCAGATCTTCACCGGCAACGCGATGGTGTCCGTGCTTTCCGTACTGCTGGCCATCGTGCTCGGCGGACTTCTGATGGCCGTGACCAACCCCAAGGTCGCCGCGGCGGCCGGCTACTTCTTCGCACGGCCCGGGGACCTCCTGACCGAAGTCGTTCGTCCGTACACCGCGCTGGTGCAGGGCTCAATCTTCAACTGGGCCGGCGCCGACCTGGCCGCGCAACTTTACCCGATCACCGAAACCCTTACCGTTGCCACCCCGTTGATCTGCGCCGGGCTCGGCGTAGCCCTGGCATTCCGTGCCGGCCTGTTCAACATCGGTGCACAGGGGCAGATCATTTTCGGTGCGCTCCTTGCCGCATACGCCGGCTTCGCCTGGCACCTTCCTGTCGGCCTGCACCTGCTGGTCGTCATCCTGGCCGGCCTCGTCGGCGGCGCAGTCTGGGGCGGCGTCGTCGGTTTGCTGAAGGCGCGCACCGGAGCGCATGAGGTGATCGTGACGATCATGCTCAACTACATTGCCAGCTTCCTCCTTTTGTTCCTCCTCACCACCCCTGCCTTCCAGCGCAAGGGTTCCACCAATCCAATCTCCCCGTTCCTTGACTCCACGGCGTTGTTTCCCGAACTGCTGGGCCCGCAATTTCGCCTGCACGCCGGTTTCCTGGCCGCGATCCTTGCCACCGTCTTCGTTTGGTGGCTGCTTAACCGTTCCACGATCGGTTTTGAATTCCGGGCCGTCGGGGCGAACCCGAATGCTGCCCGTACCGCGGGCATCAATGTCGCGCGCAGCACCATCCTGGTGATGGCCATTGCAGGGGCGCTGGCAGGCCTTGCCGGTGTGGCCCAGGTATCCGGCACGGAAAAGTACCTCTCCGGCGGCGTCGCCGCTTCCATCGGTTTTGATGCCATCACCGTGGCACTGCTGGGACGTTCGACGCCGTGGGGAACCTTCTTCGCGGGGCTGCTCTTTGGTGCCTTCCGCGCCGGCGGCGTGGCCATGCAGGCCCAGACACAGACGCCGATCGATATCGTGCTCGTCATCCAGTCCCTGATCGTGCTGTTCATTGCAGCACCGCCGCTGGTCCGTGCGATATTCGGACTCAACCCCCGTAAGAAGAAAACCACCACGAGTGGGACCGCAGGTTCGCGTACCGGCGGCGTCAAGAGCGGAGCGGCAGCATGAGCGCCACCACACAATCTCCCGCCGGCAAGCAGTCGGGCGCTGGAAAGGGAACCGGTCCCGCCTCCGGCCGTGGACGGACGGGCGCACAGGTAAGCGCAACGGAACTGGTCAGCTGGAAGGCAGGCATTGGTCTGGGCCTGCTGGCCATCCTGGGCACTGTACTCTTCGGCTTCCTGGCCAACGCCAAATCGGCCGGATTCCAGATCGCCGAGGCACGCGACCCCAACGCCTCCTCCGCAGCGGCCTGGATCACCCTGGCCGTGGCGCTGGCTGCCGCCGCCTACGTCGGTTACCGCTGGATCAGCCAGCGGCGCGCCGGCGCGGCAGTGGAACGCTGGATTCCTGCCACCACCATCGCCGCCGTCGTCGTCCTGGGCTTGGCCATCCTGGGCGTCGCCCGGGTGGAAAAGATCACCGTGCCTTCGATGGCGTTCGGCTGGATCTGCTCCATCGTGCTGCTCGCCCTGGCTGCTTACTCCTGCTTCCTGACGCTGCAGCGCAGGCGGACACCGGCATGGGTGGGGGCCATCTTCGCTTTGGTCTTCCTTGCCGGGTTCATGATCTGGATCGTCGCTGGTGGCCGGGACCCCGAGCCGTCCATTTCCCTCGGCGGCCTCCTCGCCGGTGCAGTGACCCTGGCCGTGCCGTTGGTGTTCGGTTCCCTGTCCGGCGTGCTGTGCGAACGGGCCGGCGTCGTCAACATCGCCATCGAGGGCCAGCTCCTGCTCGGCGCCTTCTCCGCCGCCGTCGTGGCCACCGTTACCGGCAACGTCTATGCGGGGCTGGTCTCAGCGGC
This sequence comes from Arthrobacter sp. SLBN-83, assembly GCF_006715285.1. NCBI lineage: Bacteria > Bacillati > Actinomycetota > Actinomycetes > Micrococcales > Micrococcaceae > Arthrobacter > Arthrobacter sp. SLBN-83. Next base: position 152,161 of record NZ_VFMX01000001.1, on the reverse strand, counting down.
CGTTGCCGGCGCTCTGGTGTCCTTGGTCCTGGCTGTGGTGAGCATCAAGTACCTGGTCAACCAGATCATCGTCGGCGTGGTGCTGAATGTCCTGATCAGCGGGCTGACCAGCTTCCTGTTCTCCACCCTGCTCACGGCCGATCCCGAGCACCTCAACAAGCCGGGCCGGCTCCAAACGATCGACATCCCATTCCTTTCCGACATCCCGGTCATCGGGCCTATCCTGTTCCGCCAGTCCCTGGTGGGCTACCTCATGTACGTAGCGGTGATCGTGGTCTACGTCGGGCTGTTCCACACCAAGTGGGGACTGCGGGTACGCGCCGTCGGCGAACACCCCCAAGCGGCAGACACCGTGGGCATCAACGTCAACCGGACCCGCTTCATCAACGTCCTCATGGGCGGTGCGATCGCCGGAATCGGCGGCTCCTTCTTCACCTTGGTGTCGGTGGACGCCTTCAGCAAGGACATGTCCGGCGGGCGCGGCTACATCGCCCTGGCCGCCATGATCTTCGGGCGCTGGAATCCCATTGGCGCGTTCCTCGCCGCGTTGCTTTTTGGCTTCGCCGACAACCTGCAAAGCATCATCACCATCATCGGTTCACCCGTGCCCAGCCAGTTCATGGCCATGCTGCCCTACGCCCTGACTGTCATCGCGGTGGCCGGCCTGGTTGGGCGTTCCAGGCCACCCGCGGCCGACGGCATCCCGTACGTCAAGGGATGACCGTCCATGGATAACGAACAACTGGATGACGCATCAGGCGTGGACTGGGCCGCGCTCGAGGCAGCCGCCGTCGCGGCAATGAAGAACGCCTACGCCCCGTACTCAAGGTTTCCGGTAGGCGCTGCCGCGCTCACCGGGGACGGCCGGATCGTCAGCGGCTGCAACGTGGAGAACGCCAGCTACGGGCTGACCCTCTGCGCTGAGTGCGCCCTGGTGGGAAACCTGCAGATGACCGGCGGCGGCCTGCTGCGGGCGTTCTACTGCGTTGACGGGGAGGAAAACGTCCTTATGCCCTGTGGCCGGTGCCGCCAGCTGCTGTACGAATTCCGTGCCCCGGACATGCAGCTCATGACCACTCAAGGCATCAAGACCATGGACCAGGTGCTGCCCGACGCCTTCGGTCCCGAACACCTGGAGGAGACCCGGTGACTGAGAACCGAACACCGAACAGCCGCGCCGAAGCGTTCGACGCCGTCGACATCATCCGCACCAAGCGGGACAAGGGGAAGCTGAGCCCCGAACAGATCGACTGGACCATCGACGCGTACACCCGCGGGGCCATCGCCGACGAGCAGATGGCGGCCCTCAACATGGCCATCCTGCTCAACGGCATGGATCGGGCTGAGATTGCCCGCTGGACGGCGGCCATGATCGCTTCCGGTGATCGGATGGATTTCTCCAGCCTCCGGCGTCCCGACGGCGGCCTGAAGTACACCACGGACAAGCACTCCACAGGCGGGGTGGGGGACAAGATCACCCTGCCGCTGGCCCCGCTGGTGGCGGTGTTCGGCGTCGCCGTGCCCCAGCTGTCCGGGCGGGGCCTGGGGCATACCGGAGGCACCTTGGACAAGTTGGAATCGATCCCCGGCTGGCGGGCCAACCTCAGCAACGATGAGATCCTTGCCCAGCTCCAGGACGTGGGCGCGGTGATCTGCGCCGCCGGTGCGGGCCTGGCCCCCGCGGACAAGAAGCTGTATGCGCTGCGGGATGTCACCGGCACGGTGGAGGCCATCCCGCTGATCGCATCATCCATCATGAGCAAGAAGATCGCGGAGGGCACCGGCGCGCTGGTCCTGGATGTCAAGGTGGGCAGCGGTGCGTTCATGAAGGACGAAGCCAAAGCCCGCGAGCTCGCCGAAACCATGGTGGCTCTCGGCAAGGACGCAGGAGTCAACACCGTTGCGCTGCTGACCAACATGGACACCCCGCTGGGCCTCACTGCCGGCAACGCCATCGAGGTGGAGGAATCGCTGGAGGTCCTGGCCGGCGGCGGTCCTGAGGACGTGGTGGAGCTGACCGTGCGGCTCGCCGAAGAAATGCTCGCCGCAGCGGGAGTGCACGACGCCGATCCCGCAGCCGCCCTGAAGGACGGCAGGGCCATGGACATCTGGAACCGGATGATCGAGGCCCAAGGGGGCGACCCCCGGGCAGCCCTTCCCGTGGCCAAGGAGTCCGACGTTGTGTACGCCCCCGCTGACGGGGTGCTGGTGGACCTGGACGCGCTCGCCGTCGGCGTAGCCGCATGGCGCCTGGGTGCCGGCCGTGCACGGAAGGAGGACCCCGTCCAGGCCGGGGCGGGGGTGCGTATGCACGCCAAGCCGGGTGCCACAGTCCGCGCAGGGGAGCCCCTGATGACGCTGCTCACCGATACTCCGGAGCGGTTCGCCCGTGCCCGCGAGGCCCTGGAACACGCCGTGGTTATTGCTCCGGAAGGTTCGCGGCCTGCCCAGCAGCTCATTATCGACCGCATAGCGTAGGGACCAATGCAGGCCATCAATGACTTCATCCTCGCCGCCGCCGGACAGCCATGGGTGCTGGTCCTCGTGCTGGCCTGCTGCATCATTGACGGCTTCTTTCCGCCGGTCCCCAGCGAGTCCGTGGTGGTGGGCCTCGCGGCGGTAGCGGCCACCGCCGAGGTTCCCAATCCGCTGCTCCTGGCCCTGGTGGCTGCAGCCGGGGCCTTCTCCGGGGACAACATCGCCTACCTCCTGGGACGCCGTGTGGGCACCACTCGATGGGCGTGGATGCGCGGGCCCCGCATGCAGGCCGCTTTCCGCTGGGCAGGCCGTGAGCTGCGGAAACGGCCGGCGTCACTGATCCTGGTGGCGCGCTTTGTTCCGATCGGCAGGGTTGCCGTCAACCTGACCGCCGGGGTCACCCACTATCCCCATTTGCGGTTCGTGGGGCTGACCGTCCTTTCCGCCAGCCTCTGGGCCACCTACTCGGTGGCGATCGGGCTTTTCTTCGGCCAGTGGTTTGAGGACAACCACCTCCTGGGTGCCGCAATTGCCATCGTCTGCGCCGTGGCACTCGGCATCGTGGTGGACCTGGTGATCAACAAATTCCGCGGCAAACCCAACGTGGTGGAACGGATCCGGGAACCCGGTGCCTGACCGGGGCGTTTAAGGGTGTAATTCCGGGCATTGGGGCGTAGCGGACAGGCCCCGGCGCATGGGACACTTAGGAACGATTTCCGCTTTGGCTGCGGCACATTGGCTGTGTCATTTTTCATACAGGAGCAACACCGCGTGGAGTTTATTAATGAGGCCGTGCTCCATGCAGCGGGCCAGTGGTGGATCTACCCCGTCCTGCTGGTGTTCTTCTTTGTGGACGGCTTCGCCATGGTGGTCCCCAGCGAGACCCTCATCGTGGCCCTTGCGGCGTTCTCGCGGCACAGCGGCGAACCCAACCTCTGGATCCTGGGTGTCACGGCGCTGGTCGGCGCCATCGCCGGCGACAACATGGCCTACATGCTGGGCCGCAAGATCGGCTTGGACCGGTGGGGGTGGATGCGCAAGCCCAAAGTCCGGAAAGTTTTTGCGTGGGCCCGCTACGAGCTCGAAAAGCGTGGGGCTGTGCTGATCTTTACCGCACGCTACATCCCGTGGGGCCGGGTGGCCGTCAACTACGTCGCCGGCAGCACAGGATTCTCGCACCGCAGGTTCTTTGTGTTCGACGCCTTCGCCTGCCTTACCTGGGTGGGCTACTCCCTTGGCATCGGCCTGCTGGCCAGCTCCTTCCCCTGGCTGCACCACAACCCGCTGCTCAGCGCGGGCATTGCGGTGGTGTTCGCCATCGTCCTGGGGGTCGTCATCGACCACCTGCTGCGCTGGTGGCACAAACGGCTGGGACGTGACGATACGCCGGACGCGGACGGCTGGACCGAAGGATCCTCCGGCTCCGGCCACGAGGGCCGGCCCGGCACGCAGGCCTTCGTGGTGCCGTCAGCAGAGGCAGGCCCCGCCGCCAAGTAGCAGCCGGCCTTGGACGGCTGCCATCGAGCCGCTGGCTTTGGACTCCGCCCCACCCTAAGGTGGGAACGTGACTGAGCCCATTGTTGACGCCGCCCCTGCCATCGATTTCGACCTGAAGAGCCTGCCCAAGGTCTCCCTGCACGACCACCTGGACGGAGGACTCCGCCCGGCCACCATCATCGAGCTGGCGGAAGCCGTTGGCCACACGCTGCCTTCAACGGATCCGGTGGCCCTGGGGCAGTGGTTCCGGGAATCTGCAGACTCCGGCTCACTGGTCCGTTATCTGGAGACGTTCGACCACACGGTAGCCGTCATGCAGACCTACGACGGCCTGTTCCGGGTGGCGAAGGAGTTCGTGGAGGACCTCGCAGACGACGGCGTGGTGTACGGCGAAGTCCGGTGGGCACCCGAGCAGCACCTCCAGAAGGGACTCAGCTTGGATGAAGTCGTCGAAGCTGTGCAGGAAGGCCTGGAGGCCGGCGTCGAGGCCGTCTCCGAGACCGGACGCGAGATCCAGGTGGGTCAGCTGATCACCGCCATGCGCCACGCCGACCGCGGCCAGGAGATCGCCGAACTGGCCATCCGCCACCGCAACAAGGGTGCCGTGGGCTTTGACATCGCCGGCGCCGAGGACGGCTTTCTGCCCAGCCGCTTCAAGGACGCCTTCACCTACCTTGCCCAGCACAATTTCCCCGCCACAGTGCACGCCGGTGAAGCAGCCGGGCTGGAGAGCATCCAGTCCGCGCTGGTGGACGGCCGCGCCCTCCGCCTGGGGCATGGGGTGCGCATCGCCGAGGACATCATGGTGGAGTTCGACGACGACGAGGAAGCCGGCGACACCGTCGGCCTGGTCACCCTTGGTGACCTCTCCAGCTGGGTCCGTGACCGCGGCATCGCCCTCGAAATCTGCCCGTCCTCCAACCTCCAGACCGGCGCGATTGCCGAATTCGGCGAAGGCATCGAAAGCCACCCCCTGGACATGCTCTACCAGCTGGGTTTCAACGTCACCATCAACACGGACAACCGCCTCATGAGCGGCGTCACCCTGACCGACGAGTTCAACCTGCTGGTGGAAACCTTCGACTACGACCTCGACGACCTGCTGGAGCTGACGCTGAATGCAGCGGAGGCGTCCTTCCTGCCCCTGGAGGAAAAGGAAGCGCTGGTGGAATACATCAACGACGCCTACGCCAACCTTGGCTGACCAAACACCCATTGAACGCCTGGTCACAGTGCTGGCGCAGCTGCGCCAGCACTGTCCCTGGATGGGGGCACTGACCCACGCATCGCTGGTGGAGTACCTCCTCGAGGAGGCCTATGAGGTGGCCGAAACCATCGAGGAGGGCCACCCGGACGCCGAGCTCCAGGGCGAGCTGGGTGACGTCCTGCTCCAGGTTGTGCTCCACGCCCGCCTGGCGGAGGAGCGCGGCGCGTTCACGTTCGACGACGTGGCGCGCGGCCTGGGTGCCAAGATGGTCCGCCGCAACCCGCACGTCTTCAGGCCGGACGGGTCCCTGCAGGACAGCTTCCCCGCCACGGTAGCGGAGATCGAGCAGAAGTGGGATGCAGTCAAGCGGGCCGAACGCCCGGAGCGCCGCGGAGCGTTCGAAGGAATTCCGGAGGCTTACCCTGCGCTGGCCAAAGCGCAAAAGTCGCTGGACCGCGCGGCCCGTGCCGGCCTTGAGCTGCCGGCGGGGGCCCCGGTCCCTGAAAGCGAGGACGAGCTCGGAACCCTGCTGCTCGCCGTCGTGCGCTCCGCCCGGGACAACGGGATGGACGCCGAGCGTGCCCTGCGCGCCGCCGTCCGCCGCTACCAGGGCGATGAAGGCCGGCAAGGCGGCGGCAGCGGGCCCGCGCCATCATGACGTCCGGCCCGTGACCGGTTTGAGTAACCCGGAGCACTCTCGACTACGCTAGTCGGTGACGAGTACGTCGAGTTTTCTGCCTGATTCCCCCCGTTAATTGCCCATAAGGAGCAAATTCATGGCGCTTATCGATGCCATCCACGCCCGCGAGATCCTCGATTCCCGCGGCAACCCCACCGTAGAAGTTGAAGTCCTGCTGTCCGACGGCCAGATTGGCCGCGCGGCAGTTCCATCCGGTGCCTCCACCGGTGAGCACGAGGCCGTCGAACTGCGCGACGGCGACAAGGGCCGCTACCTGGGCAAGGGCGTGCAGAAGGCCGTCGACGCTGTGATCGACCAGATTGCCCCCGCCCTGACCGGCTTCGACGCCACGGACCAGCGCAGCATCGACCAGGCCATGCTGGACCTGGACGGCACCCCCAACAAGGGCAAGCTGGGCGCGAACGCCATCCTGGGCGTGTCCCTGGCAGTCGCCAACGCAGCCGCAGCCTCCGCTGACCTGCCGCTCTACAAGTACCTGGGCGGCCCCAACGCGCACGTCCTGCCCGTGCCGCTGATGAACATCCTCAACGGCGGCTCCCACGCCGACTCCGACGTCGACATCCAGGAATTCATGATCGCGCCCATCGGCGCCGAAACCTTCTCCGAAGGCCTGCGCTGGGGTGTGGAGGTTTACCACAACCTCAAGTCCGTCCTCAAGGAAAAGGGCCTGTCCACCGGCCTGGGCGACGAGGGCGGCTTCGCCCCCAACCTGCCGTCCAACCGTGCAGCACTGGACCTCATCCAGGAAGCCATCAAGAACGCCGGCTACACCCCGGGCAAGGACATTGCCCTGGCCCTGGACGTTGCGTCCTCCGAGTTCTACAAGGACGGTGCCTACCAGTTCGAGGGCAAGGCCCTGTCCGCCACCGAGATGAGCGCGTACTACGCCGAGCTCGTGGACGCCTACCCGCTGGTCTCCATCGAGGACCCGCTGGACGAGAACGACTGGGAAGGCTGGAAGACCCTCACCGACACCATCGGCGACAAGGTCCAGCTGGTGGGCGACGACCTCTTCGTCACCAACCCCGCCATCCTGCAGCGCGGCATCGACACCAAGACCGCCAACTCCCTGCTGGTCAAGGTCAACCAGATCGGTTCGCTGACCGAGACCCTGGATGCGGTCAGCCTGGCACAGCGCGCCGGCTACACCACCATCACCTCGCACCGCTCCGGCGAAACCGAGGACACCACCATCGCCGACATCGCGGTGGCCACCAACGCCGGCCAGATCAAGACTGGCGCCCCTGCCCGCTCCGAGCGCGTTGCCAAGTACAACCAGCTGCTCCGCATCGAAGAGGAACTGGACGACGCCGCCCGCTACGCCGGACGCAGCGCGTTCCCGCGTTTCAAGGGCTAGTAACCGGCTAAACCCCTCCGCGGTGGCTATGGTTGAAAGACCATAGCCACCGCTGTTGTTTCCAGCAGCAGTTGTCCCAGAAGTGTTGTCCAGCACAGATAGTGGCGGCCCCGGCAGGCTGCGTTTCAGGAGTGTCATGGCTACCCGCCGCCCCAAAGTTCCCAAGGTCGCCCCCGCCCGTCCAGCCAAGGAAACGGCCGACGACGGGCCCTCCGGCGGTGCCGACGTCATCCGGGCGGATTTCCGCCCGGCCAAGGGAACGGCCGCCAGTGGGACGGCCGCCAGGGACACGGCCAGGCCGAAGGACAACCACGGGCAAGGAGCTTCCGGCCAGTCCGGCGCCGGAAAGGCGGGGGAGGCCGCCAAATCCAAGCCGGCCGCCGCACGCAAGGGCAGCAGTTCCACGGACAGCAAGGACACCCGGGCCGGCGAAGACGGGCAGCACCCCGTGCCCGCCAAGGCGTTTTCCGGACGCATGCTCGCGCTGGCCGTGGTGATGATTGCCATCACCATCATGCTCGCGCCCACGGTGAAGATCTTCTTCGACAAGAAGGCCGAAATCGACGCGCTGCACGCCGATATCGCAGCCCGCCAGGCCGAAGGCGACGCCCTCCGCCAGCAGGTTTCGCGGTGGCAGGACCCCAACTACGTCAAACAGCAGGCCCGCGACCGCATTAACATGGTTATGCCGGGCGAAACCGGCTACTGGGTTTTTGGCAGCGATGAGCCGGCCGGAGAAAGCAGTAGCCCCGCCGGCGCAGCAGCACAAGACCCCGCCGATCTGCCGTGGGTGGATTCCCTGTGGGAGTCCATCCGCCGCGCGGCCACAGACTGAACCGCACAAGGAAGGACGGCCCGCGACAGTGGAACACAACACGGCAGCCGCCCGGGACGAATCCCGCCAACCGACAGCACACGACCTTGAAGTACTGAGCAGGCAGCTGGGACGTCCCGTCCGCGACGTTGTGGAGATCCCGGCCCGGTGCGTCTGCGGCAACCCCCTGGTGGCGGCCACCGCACCCCGCCTCAGCAACGGCACTCCGTTCCCCACCACCTTCTACCTGACGCACCCGGTGATCACGTCCGCGGTTTCTAGGCTTGAGGCGGCAGGGGTCATGAACACCATGAACGAGCAGTTGGCCTCCGACGAAGGGCTCGCCGCTGCCTACAGTGCAGCCCATGAGGAGTACCTCGCCGCCCGCGAAGCCATCGGACAGCGTTCGGGCATCGGCCCGGTCCCCGAGATCGACGGCGTCTCCGCCGGCGGGATGCCCACCCGCGTCAAGTGCCTGCACGTCCTGGTGGGACACTCCCTGGCAGCGGGCAGCGGCGTCAACCCCCTGGGTGACCAGGCGATCGGAATGATCAGCGAGTGGTGGACGGCGGACAAGTGCTACTGCGACGGCGCCTGGGACACCACCGGCGAGGCACCATCCCGGGACCTCAGCCGCCATGGACCCCAGGGCCTGCCCGATATCGTGGGCCGGCCAGCTCCCGTGCGGAAGTCCGCCGGCAGCGCAGGGGCTGCGGAATGACCCGCGTGGCCGCCATTGACTGCGGCACCAACTCCATCCGGCTCCTGATCGCGGACATCGACCGCATCAACGGCAGCACCGGCCTGACCGACGTGGTCCGCGAGATGCGCGTGGTCCGGCTGGGCCAGGGCGTGGACGCCACTGGGGAACTGGCACCTGAGGCACTGGAACGCACCCTCGCCGCAACCGCCGACTATGCGCGCCTGATCAAGGAACACGGTGCAGAGCGGATCCGGTTCGTCGCCACGTCCGCCAGCCGGGACGCGCGCAACCGGGACGTCTTCGTGGACGGAGTCCGGGACCTGCTGGGCGTGGAGCCCGAAGTCATCTCCGGGGACGAGGAAGCGGCACTGTCCTTTGCCGGCGCCAGCAGCGTCCTGCCCATCCTGGACGGCCACCAGGTGCTGGTGGTGGACCTTGGCGGGGGAAGTACCGAGTTCGTCCTCGGCACTGCGGACGGCGTGACCGCGGCGAAGTCCGTGGACATTGGCTGCGTCCGCCTCACCGAACGGCACCTGCGCGACGATCCACCCACCCCTGCACAGATCGAGGCCGCGGAAGCCGACGTTGACGCCGCCATCGCCCGCGCCGGACGGGACGTGCCGCTGGAGCGCGCCACCGCCGTCGTCGGTGTTGCCGGCTCCGTCACCACCATCACCGCCCACGCCCTGCGCTTGCCGGAATACTCGCCGGACGCCATCCACGGCGCGGAACTGCCTGTCGCTGAGGTCCGCGCCGCCGCCACTGACCTGCTGACCATGACCCGGGACGAACGCGCGGCCCTGCCGTACATGCACCCCGGACGGGTCGATGTCATCGGTGCCGGGGGACTGGTGTGGCGCCGGATCCTGGAACGGATGGGGGAGCTGACCGGCGGGAGGATTACCGCGGCCACGGCCAGCGAGCATGACATCCTCGACGGCATCGCCCTGAGCATCGGGTAGGCCCATGGATTCCACAACAGCTTCCCCCCGCTTTTTGCCGCGGGCGGCGGCGGCCCTTATGGCCGTCCTCCTGGCCGCTTGCTGCTTCTGCGCCGGCCTCTTCACTGCACCCTCTGCAAGGGCCGATGAGTGGCGCGACAAGGAATACTGGCTGGCAGATTCCGGCATCACCAAGGCCTGGGAAGTGTCAAAGGGCGCAGGCGTCAAGGTAGCCGTCATCGACAGTGGCATCGATGCCCAGCACCCGGACCTCAAAGGTGCGGTCGTTGGCGGCTACGACGCATCCGGCTCAGGCCGGCCCGACGGCCAAAAGAGCGTGGGCTCCAAGCCCGAACACGGCACCCTGGTAGCTACGATGCTTGCCGGCCGCGGCCATCAGCCAGCCAGCGCAAGCCCCAGCCCCAGCCCGGGACCGGCGGGTACACCCCCCGACGGCATCATGGGCGTGGCGCCGGAAGCACAGCTCCTTTCGGTCTCCACCTGGCTGGGCTCGCCCAACCCTTCGGGCAAGAGCGACCAGGACCAGATTCCCGAGGCCGTCCGGTGGGCCGTGGACAACGGCGCCAAGGTGATCAACATTTCGCTGGGCAGTACCACCCCGCAGTGGCCGCAAAGCTGGGACGCCGCCTTCCTTTACGCGGAACAGAAGGACGTGGTCATCGTTGCCGCGGCCGGCAACCGGGTAGGCGGCAACACCCAGGTAGGCGCCCCCGCCACCATCCCGGGCGTCCTGACCGTAGCCGGGCTGGACCGGAAAAACGTTGCCAGCGTGGACGCTTCCTCACAGGGGATCAGCATCGGTGTCGCCGCGCCTGCCGAAAACCTCCTGGGCGGACTCCCCGGTGGCGGCTACGCGGAGTGGGCCGGCACCTCCGGCTCCACCCCCATCGTGGCCGGCGTGGCCGCCCTGATCCGGTCCAAGTGGCCGGACATGAGTGCTGAACAGGTAATCAACAGGATCATCACCACGGCCAAGGACGCGGGAGCCCCGGGCAAGGACCCGCTGTACGGCTACGGCATCCTCAACGCCGAGGCAGCACTCAAGGCCGATGTTCCGCAGGTGTCGGTTAACCCGTTGGGCACCATCGCCGAGTGGATCCGCGTCCACAGGCGGGGAAACGCTGCTCCCGCAACTCCACTGCCAACCGCCACCCAGGCGCCCAGCGCCGCACCCACGCTGCCCGAAGCAACCGTTCCCGCTGCCAAGGCGCCGTCCCCCCGGGACAGTGCCATCGGCGCCGCCGTCGTGATCGGGTTTGCCGTCCTGTTTGTCGCGATCATCGCGGCAGCCGCCATCCAGCTTCGCAGGGCCGCCCGCAACCCTGCCCTTACCGCAGAAGAACCGGACACAGGGGCGCTGGACAAGGTGCGTTCAGCAAGGAATTCCAACGTTACAGACCGTCGCCGAAGTTAGTGAAGATTTTCACAAACTGCGCTATCCTTGAACAATGGCAACCACCCCACAGCTCCAGGACCGTCCCAGGGTACTCGTCGTCGGCGGCGGGTACGTCGGCCTGTACGTAGCACTGAAACTGCAGAAGAAGATCGCGAATGCCGGTGGCATCGTTACCGTCGTTGATCCCCTGCCCTACATGACCTACCAGCCCTTCCTCCCCGAGGTTGCCGGCGGCAACATCGAAGCCCGCCACGCAGTGGTATCCCACCGCCAGCACCTCAAGCAGACGGAACTGATCCAGGGGCGCGTCACCTCGATCGACCACGTCAACCGCAAGGCTGTTGTGGCTCCCGCCGACGGCGGCGAAAACTTTGAGGTTCCCTACTTCGACGTCGTGCTCGCGGCCGGCGCCATCACCCGCACGTTCCCCATCAAGGGCCTGGCGGACAAGGGCATCGGCCTGAAGACCATCGAGGAAGCCGTTGCGCTGCGCAACAAGCTGCTCGAGCGCATCGAGGTTGCCTCCACCATGACGGACCCTGCCGCACGCGCCCGTGCCCTCACCTTCGTGGTGGTCGGCGGCGGCTTCGCCGGCATCGAGTGCATCACCGAAATGGAAGACCTCGCCCGCGCCGCAGTGCGCAACAACCCCCGCATCAAGCAGGAGGAAGTGCGCTTCGTGCTGGTCGAGGCCATGGGCCGCATCATGCCCGAGGTCACCGCCCAGCAGGCCGACTGGGTGGTGGAACACCTGCGCAGCCGCGGCATTGAGGTCCTCCTCAACACCTCGCTGGACAGCGCCGAGGGCACCCTCAAGCTCATCAACCTTCCGGACAAGACCCCCGCCCAGGAATTCGAGGCGGACACCCTGGTGTGGACCGCCGGCGTGCAGGCCAACCCCATGGTCCGCTCCACCGACTTCCCGCTCGAGCCCCGCGGCCGCGTCCGCGTCCTGCCGGACCTGCGCATCTCCGGGGACGAAGGCATCGTGGAGAACGCCTGGGCAGCCGGCGACATCGCCGCTGTTCCGGACCTCACCGGAAAGGGCCTGCCGGACGGCACCTGCGTTCCCAACGCCCAGCACGCCCTGCGCCAGGCCAAGCGCCTTGCCAAGAACCTCTGGGCTTCCCGCTGGGACAAGCCGCTGACCGACTACAAGCACAAGAACCTTGGTGCCGTGGCCGGCTTCGGCGAATGGAAGGGCGTTGCCAACATCAACCTCCTGGGCCGCATCGGCCTTAAGGGAGCACCGGCCTGGCTGGCCCACCGCGGCTACCACGGCATGGCCATGCCCACGTTTGAGCGCAAGTTCCGCGTCATCCTGAACTGGATCATCGGCTTCTTCGCCGGCCGCGACACCACCCAGCTGATGGACCTGGACAACCCCCGCGGCGCCTTCGTCTCGGCGGCAACCCCGGCCCCCAAGCCTGCAGCGGCACCCGCAGCCGTGCCGGCCGGCTCGGGTTCCACCGCTGCCGCGGCTCCCAAGGAGACCGTGGCGGCCAACGCCAAGTAGCGCGTCCGTTCCACCACGCTTCACAGCGTACGACGGCGGCCGTCCCCTTCCCGGGGCCGGCCGCCGTCCGCGTTTCCTGCCAAGGCACCCTTGGCAGGTACCATTGACCCGGCGCCCCAGTAGCCCAATTGGCAGAGGCAGCGGACTTAAAATCCGCGTGTTGTGGGTTCGAGTCCCACCTGGGGTACAACTGGCCGGGCCGCCACAATCAGCGCCGGCCATCAGGAAGTCGCCTGCAATCGCAGGCGGCTTCCTGCGTTTAATTCCGCATAGGCAACGACTGTTATAAGGCTGTGACCTCAGTCACTTAGCTTCGCTGCTGTCTATGCATTAGCTTGAACCTAAATCAGGAATTCCTGGTCCAATTCCGGGCGCCTCGGCGCTCCATTGATCCGTTCGCGCATCGCATGGCCCTGTTTCGGAAGGCAGACAAATGTACCGAAAGAAAGTCCTCACCTCGTTGGCAGCAGCAGCCACATTCAGCATGCTGCTGTCGGCCTGTGCCAACCAGGCGGGCCCCGGCACCACCGAAAGCTCCGGTTCGTCCAGCAAGGTGAACATCCCCGCCATTTCGAAAGTGGATGTCCCCTCCGGTGCCGTCAAACCGGCCGGTGACGGCAAGGCCACCTGCCCCGCGACCACCACGTTGGCCTACGCAGGCGCGCAGACCGGTCCCAACGCCCAGCTCGGCGTCAACATCTTCAACGGCATCCAGCTGGCCATCGACCAGCACAACAAGGCCAACCCCGGCTGCCAGGTCCAGTTCAAGAAGTTCGACACCGAAGGTGACCCCAACAAGGCCACCGGCCCTGTCACCCAGCTGGTAAGCGAGCAGGACATTGTTGGCGTGGTCGGCCTGCCCTTCTCGGGTGAATCCAAGGCCACGGGCAACATCTTCGAGCAGAAGGGCCTGGTCCACATCACGCCGTCGGCCACCAATCCCACGCTTACCGAGAACGGCTGGACCACCTTCTTCCGGGGCCTCGGCAATGACGCCGTCCAGGGCCCGGCAGCGGCCAAGTTCCTCACCGGCAAGCTGGGCGCCAAGAAGGTCTACCTGGTCCAGGACGACTCCGACTACGGCATTGGCCTGGGCACCTCCACCTCCGCCGGCCTCGGCAGCGCGCTGGCCGGAACGGAAAAGGTGACCACCGGGCAGAAGGACTTCTCGGCAGTCATCTCCAAGATCATGAACGCCAAGGCTGATGCCGTGTTCTACGCCGGCTACTACGCCGAGGGTGCACCGTTCGACCAGCAGCTGGTAGGCAAGGGCTTCACCGGAACCTTCGTGGCACCGGATGGCGTGAAGGACGACCAGTTCATCAAGCAGGCAGGCGACGCCTCGAACAACGCCTACTTCACCTGCCCCTGCATCCCCGGCGAGCTCATCACCGACTTCGCCACGGCCTACAAGGACGTCTCCAAGGGAGCAGAACCCGGAACATACTCGATCGAAGGTTACGACGCCGCTACTGTCCTCCTGTCCGGCATTGACGCAGGCAAGCAAAGCCGCGCGGACCTGCTGGCCTGGGTCAAGGCCTACGACAAGGACGGCCTGAGCAAGCACTACAAGTGGGACGCCAAGGGTGAACTCCAGGCCCCGACCGTCTACGGCTACAAGGTGGAGAACGGCAAGATCGTCCCCGTCGGTCCCATCGGGGAGTAGGAGTCCAGCAGGAATCGGCTGTGGGGGCCAGCAGATGCGGCCCCCACAGCCTTTTCTTCGCTTGGCAGCATTCCACGACCAACCCAGGTCACTAGACACAAGTCCCACGGCCGGGCCCACAAGGCCGCGTGCAACTGGATCAGGACGTTCCCATGCTTTCCACTCTTGTCCCACTACTCCCGACGGAAAACGACTGGATCACCTTCGACATACCGTCCCTGGCCGAGAACTTCTGGAGTGCCACTTTTGACGGCCTCACCTTCGGAGCCATCTACGCGCTCGTAGCGCTGGGTTACACCCTGGTCTACGGCGTCCTCAACCTGATCAACTTCGCCCACTCGGAAGTGTTCATCGTCGGCTGCTACGCAGTCTTCTTCACGCTCAGCAGCCTTGGCTTTGGTCCTTCCGTTCCCCGGCTGGACATCTGGGCAATCATCCTCAACCTGCTGCTGGCACTGGTTTTGGCCATGCTTGCCTCCGCAGTGACAGCCTTCCTGCTGGAACGCATCGCCTATAAGCCGCTCCGCAAGCGGAACGCCCCGCGCCTGGTCTTCCTGATTACTGCCATCGGCGCATCCTTCACCATCCAGTACCTGATCTACCTGTGGCGCGGTCCCAGTCCTGAGCTTGCCTTGACCATGTTCCGTCCCACCCCCATCTTCGATGTGTTCGGCACCATCATTGACTCCCAGCAGCTGGTCATCATCATCGCCGCGGTGATCATGATGGTGGGCATCGACAGGTTCATCAGCAAGTCGCGCACCGGCCGCGGCATCCGCGCGGTGGCACAGGATCCTGACACCGCCACGTTGATGGGCGTCAACAAAGAGCGCATCATTATTACCACCTTCGTCATCGGAGGCCTGCTCGCAGGAGCCGCCGCCTTGTTCTACGTCATGAAGATCCCGTCCGGTGTCCAGTACAGCGGCGGATTCGTCCTTGGCATCAAGGCTTTCGCGGCCGCAGTGCTCGGCGGCATCGGCAACGTCCGCGGCGCCCTGCTGGGCGGCCTGCTGCTTGGCCTGATCGGCAACTACGGCCAGATCCTGCTGGGCAACTCTCAGTGGACCGACGTCGTGGCCTTCGTGGTGCTGGTGCTCGTGCTGCTGCTGCGGCCCGAAGGCATCCTGGGAACCTCCCTTGGAAGGAGCAAAGCATGAGTATGACGGACGGCCCCACGCCGCTGCGGACAGCGGCTGCCGAACAGGCTGCAGAGGACCGCGAAGCCTCGGCGAAAGCCCCGGGCAGGAGCGCGCTCCGGCAGCAGGGGAAACGGAAACCCGGCTACTTCTCCGACCGGTGGCAGGCCTTGTCCCGCCAGCAACAGTGGGCATTCCTGATAGTCGTCGTGGTCCTGGCCTACCTGCTGCCGCTGATCAATCCGCCCATCATCACCACCGAACCCGGCAACAACTTCGCCCTTGCCTGCTTCGACATGGCACGCTTTGCGCTGATCGCGGTGGGACTCAATATCGTGGTGGGGTACGCCGGCCTGCTGGACCTGGGGTACGTTGCCTTCTTCGCGGTGGGTTCGTACGTTGCCGCCATGCTGACCAGCCCGGATTCGCCGTACCTGCACATTCCCTACCTGTGGACGCTTCCGGTGGCCATGGCGGTCACCATGTTCTTCGGCGTCATGCTGGGCGTGCCCACCCTCCGGCTCAGGGGCGACTATCTCGCCATCGTGACGCTCGGCTTCGGCGAGATCATCCGCATCCTCGCCACCATCATCCCGGCCATGAAGGGCCAGGTGGGCTTCCAGAACGTGGGCCACCCGCCCGGCGACGGGGCTGACGGCCAGCCGATCTTCTCCAACTCAAACGGCGTCCCCTGGTACTGGCTGACCCTGACCATCATCATCATCGTCACCCTGCTGGTGGGCAACCTGGAACGCAGCCGGGTGGGCCGCGCCTGGATCGCCATCCGCGAAGATGAGGACGCCGCGGAAATCATGGGTGTTCCCACCTTCAAATACAAGGTGTGGGCCTTCGCCATCGGTGCTGCCGTCGGCGGCCTTTCCGGCGCCCTGTTCGCCGGCCAGGTGGGGTTCGTCAACAACCAGAAGTTCGACGTCACCACGTCCATCCTGTTCCTCGCCGCGGTCGTGCTGGGTGGCGCCGGCAACAAGGTGGGGGCCATTCTCGGCGGAGCCCTGGTCAGCTACATCCCGCTCAGGTTCACTGCCATTGCCGAGTACAAATACCTGATCTTCGGCATTGCGCTGGTGCTGATCATGATCTTCCGTTCGCAAGGTCTGCTCCCGGCCCGGCAGCGACTGCTTGCCTACGGCCGGACGGCCTTGAACAAGGTCACCAGCCGCGACGCCACGGAACCCAAAGACACGGACACTCCGGCGTCGGGCCCCGATACCCGCACCGCCGGGCAGAGAGGAGCGGAGGCATGAGCTCCGAGGAAAGGCACGCAGGCTCCAGCAGCGTGGAAGAGCAACCGGCACATGAGGCCGCCGCCGCAACCCAGGAAAGCCCCGCGGCCCCTGTCGCGCCGGAACTGGACATGGATGCCCTGGCCGAGGCCGGGGTGGACCAGGAACTGGCCGAAAAGGTGGCTCCGGACCGCGATATCGCGGTCAAGGTGGGCGACAACATCGTCGAGGTGCAGAACCTGACCATCAAGTTCGGTGGCCTCGTGGCGCTGGACAACGTCAGCTTCAACATCAAGCGTGGCGAGATCCTGGGGCTCATTGGACCCAACGGCGCAGGCAAGACCACCTGCTTCAACGCGATGACCGGTGTTTACAAGCCCACCAGCGGGAAAGTGGTTTTGGAGGGCCAGGTCCTGAACGGCATCAAGCAGCACAAGATCACGCGCCTGGGCCTGTCGCGCACGTTCCAGAACATCCGCCTGTTCGGCGAAATGACGGCCCTGGAGAACGTGGTGGTGGGCCTGGACGCACGGCACCGGACCAGCGTAGGCGGGGCACTGCTGCGCCTGCCCACCCACATCCGGGAGGAAAAGTCGGCCATCGAACGCGGCATGGCCCTGCTGGACTTCGTGGGTATCGGCAGCCATGCTCATGTGCTGTCCCGGCAACTCCCGTACGGCTACCAGCGCCGGCTCGAAATCGCGCGTGCGCTGGCCACCGACCCAAAGGTGCTGTGCCTTGACGAGCCTGCGGCCGGGTTCAACCCGGCTGAGAAAGAGGAGCTGATGGCGCTGATCCGCACCATCAGGGATGAGGGCTACACGGTGCTGCTGATTGAGCACGACATGAAGCTGGTGATGGGCGTGACAGACCGGATCGTGGTGCTGGAGTTTGGGAAGAAGATCGCGGACGGACTGCCGCGCGAGATCCGCGAGGATCCCCGCGTTATTGCCGCCTACCTAGGAGAGCCCGAAGATGACGTTGCTTGAACTTGAGGGCGTATCCGTCCACTATGGCCGCATCCAGGCCTTGCGGGACATTTCCTTCACCGTGGAGGAAGGTGAAGTGGTGGCGCTGATCGGTGCCAACGGCGCAGGCAAGACCACCACCATGCGGACCATTTCCGGCCTGCTGAACTGCACGGAAGGCAAGATCACCTTCGCCGGCCAGGACATCACCAAGATGAAGGCCCACATCCGGGTGGTCCACGGGATTTCGCAGGCCCCCGAGGGGCGCGGCATTTTCCCGGGCATGACCGTCATGGAGAACCTGGACATGGGAACCTTTGGGCGCAAGGACAGGAGCGGCGTTGCGAAGGACCTGGACCGCGTCTTCGACCTGTTTCCCCGGTTGAAGGAGCGGGAGAAGCAGTTCGGCGGCACGATGTCCGGCGGTGAGCAGCAGATGCTGGCGATCGGACGGGCCCTGATGTCCAATCCGAAGCTGCTGCTGCTGGACGAGCCGTCCATGGGCCTGGCACCGCAGTTCATCCGCCAGATCTTCAAGATCATCAAGGAAATCAACAACCAGGGCACCACTGTCCTCATGGTGGAGCAGAACGCCAACCAGGCACTGGCCGGGGCGCACCGCGCCTTCGTGCTGGAAACGGGGGAGATCACCCGCAGCGGCACAGGCAAGGAGCTGCTGGAGGACCCTTCCGTCAAGGAGGCCTACCTGGGCGTGGGATAGTTCCGCTGCAGGGGCCCGGTGCGTGCAGGGACGCAACGGTCACGGTTCGGTTGCAACCGGGCCCCTGGGGAACTTTCCGGGCCGCCGCCACGTGGGAATTGGTAGCGTAACCAAACCATCACCCACACCCACATGGAGGAACACCGCAATGGCACTTGGCGGCAACCCGATCTTCAACGGAAAGAGTTTCCGTGGAGCCACCCAGGCACCGCCTGTCCCGCAGGCTCCTTATGGCGCTCCCTACGGCCAGCAGCCGTACGGGCAGTCGCCGTATGGCCAGCAGTCGTACGGCCAGGCTCCCTCCGGCCAGGGCTGGGGCGCGCAGTCCCAGAACATGACCGACGAACAGCTGCGGCAGATGTACGCCCAGCCCTCCGCCGGTCCCGCAGACACCGGCCGCATGACGTTTGACGACGTCATCATGAAGACCGCTGCCTGCCTCGCGGCCGTGATTGCCGGCGCCGCAGTCACCCTTGTGGTGGCACAGGGCCTGGCCTCGCTGCTGATGATCGTCGGTGCCCTGGGCGGCTTCGTGCTGGCTCTGGTCAACACGTTCAAGAAGCAGCCGTCGCCCGCGCTGATCCTGGCCTACGCAGCCCTCGAGGGCCTGTTCCTTGGCGGCCTGACCCGGATCCTCGACGGCATGTTCCCCGGTGTTGGCCTGCAGGCCGTGATCGGCACGCTGTCCGTCTTCGCCGTGACCCTGGTCCTCTTCAAGAGCGGCAAGGTCCGGGCCACGCCCCGCGCCATGCGGTTCTTCATGATCGCCCTTATTGGCTACGCCGTGTTCGCGCTGATCAACATGGTCATGATGTGGACAGGCGCCGTGCAGAGCCCGTTCGGCCTGCGCACCAGTTTTGAAATCTTCGGCATCCCGCTGGGCGTCTTCATCGGCCTGCTGGCCATCGGACTTGCTGCCTTCTCGCTCATCATGGACTTCACCAGCATCGAGGCGGGCGTCCGCAGCGGCGCCCCGCAGCGCTTCTCCTGGACGGCTGCCTTTGGCCTCACCGTCACGCTGGTCTGGCTGTACGTGGAAATCATCCGCCTGCTGGCCATCCTCCGCGGCGACGACTAGGCACCCAGGCAGCTTCCGCCGTCGTACGTTAAGCAGCGTGGGCCCCACCAATTGGTGGGGCCCACGCCCGTTAAAGGCGTTGTGCCGCCGCCACGTGATTAGGAGATCCGTTTCGCTCCGGCGGCAGGGGAGACGGTGAAGATCTCCGGTGCCGCAAAGCCGGCGCCGGCGAAAGCCTTCACGACGGCGTCACGCACCTTTTGTTCGGCGTCCACGGGGGTCAGCGCAATGGCTGCTCCGCCGAACCCGCCGCCCGTCATGCGCGCGCCGATGGCCCCATTGGCCCGGGAGGTGTCCACGGCCAGGTCCAGTTCGGGGCACGAGATTTCGAAATCGTCGCGCATGGAGGCGTGGCTGGCATCCAGCAGGGGGCCGATGGCGCTGGGGCCGGGGCCGCCCAGCAGCTCCACGGTCTGGAGCACCCGGTCATTCTCGGTGACCACGTGCCGCACCCGCCGGAACGTCACCTCATCCAACAGGCCGCTGGCCTCCTCAAGATCGGCCACCTCGACGTCGCGCAGCGCCTTGACGCCCAGTACCTCGGCGCCCAGCTCGCAGGATGCGCGGCGTGAGGCGTAGCCTCCATCGGAGTGCGAGTGCGACACCTTCGTGTCGATCACCAGGAGCACCAGGCCCGCGGGCTGGGTTTCGAAGGGCACCAGGCTTGCCGTCTGGTCCCGGCAGTCCAGGAAGACCGCGTGGCCCTCTGAACCACGCAGCGACGCGGACTGGTCCATGATGCCCGTGGGCGCACCGACAAAGTCGTTTTCCGCCCGCTGGGTGGCCAGCACCATGTCCTGGGCAGAAAGACCGGCCCCGGTGAGGTCATTGAGTGCGGTAATGACCGCGCATTCAATGGCGTGCGACGACGAGAGGCCGGCACCGAGCGGCACGTTGGAATCCAGGAGCAGGTCCAGTCCGGGGACGCCGATGCCCCGCTCCCGGAGTGCCCACATGACGCCCAGGGGGTACTTCGTCCAGCCCTTGGCTGTGCCGGGGCGCAATGAATCGAGGGTGGTGCTGACTACGCCCTGGTCACCATAGGTTGAGAGCAGCCGCACGGTGGAGTCCTGGCGGACGGCGACGGCCACGCGGGCCGTGCGGTCGATGGCGAAGGGGAGGACAAAGCCCTCGTTGTAGTCGGTGTGTTCGCCGATGAGGTTCACCCGCCCCGGGGCCTGCCATACGCCGTCGGGCGCGCTGCCGAACTCCTGCCCGAAGCGGGCGCTGAGGTCTGCACGGGCGGCAGGTGCGTTGCCAACCTGGTCCTGTTCCTGCATGCTCACGCGGAGGCTCCTTCCGGGGTGGCGGCCATGGCGGCAGCAGGCGTGGACGACGGCGGGACCACCACAGTGCGCAGGCGTTCCGCCACGTTTTCGGGGGTGGTGTCGTTGATGAAGGCCCCCATGGCTGCCTCGGACCCGGCCAGGTACTTCAGCTTATCGGCGGCCCGGCGCGGGGAGGTCAGCTGGAGGTGGAGGTAGCCGGCCGGCCGGAGGACGTCGTCCAGCGGCGCCTGGTGCCAGGCGGAGATGTAGGGCGTGGGTGTGGGATACAGCGCATCCACCCGCTTGAGCAGGTCCAGGTAGACCTGCGCCAGCTCATCTTTTTCCTCCCCGCCCAATGCGGAAAGGTCGGGTACATGGCGGTGTGGTACGAGGTGGATTTCCAGCGGCCAGCGGGCTGCGAAGGGCACGTAGGCACTGAAGTGCTTTCCTTCAAGCACCATCCTGCTACCGTCTTCCCGCTCGGCGCGCAGCAGTGAGCCGGTCAGGGTGTCCCTGCCGTCTTTGGCGTCGTAGTACTTCCTGGCCGCGGCGCCCAGGACCCCTGCGCGGGGCGTGACGTACGGGTAAGCGTAGATCTGGCCATGGGGGTGGTGCAGCGTCACGCCGATATCAGCCCCGCGGTTTTCGAACGGAAAGACCTGCTTGATGCCGTCCAAAGCGCTGAGGGCAGCAGTACGCTGCGACCACGCTTCGATCACCGTGCGGGAGCGCTCGGGTGTCAGTCCGCTGAAGGACCCCGTGTGTTCCGGGGTGAAGGACACCACTTCGCAGCGGCCGTAGGCAGGGCCTTTCGTTCCCCATGAGGGGTCCCCAGGTACCGGTCCCAGGGCCGGTCCGAGGGAGGGGAAGCGGTTTTCGAAGACCACAACGTCGTAATCGGCGGCAGGAATTTCGGAAGCGTTGCCGGGCGTGGTGGGACAGATGGGGCACTGGTCTGCCGGCGGCAGGTGGGTACGGGCCTGGCGGTGCGCGGCGATGGCCACCCATTCATCCGTCAACGCATCGAAGCGGACCTCGCCCGGTTCGCCCCGCGGCGGCAGCCCCCGGCGGTCTGTGGTGAGGTGCTCTGCGCGCGAGGCCCGGGTGCCGGCGTCGTCGAAGTAGATCAGCTCCCGGCCATCCGAGAGTGTGGTGCTGGTAATCCCTGTCATGCAAAAAGTCTCGCACAAACGATCAAGGATGAATAGTTAACAACAAAATCTAACAGTGCGGCATATGCGAAGACCCAGGCGGGCCGTTGTACGGTTATGCCCATGACAGCCTCTTCCGAACAGGGAATCACCGCACCTTCCGCAGGCGCCCGGCCTTGCGCCACCGGCCGGCAGTACGAGCTGCGGCGCGGCGATGCCGTGGCCGTAGTCACCGAACTCGCCGCAGGACTCCGCTCCTTCAGCCGGGAAGGGGTCCTGCTGACCGAGACCTACGGCGATGATGAGATCGCCCCCGGCGGTGCCGGCATTACGCTGGCGCCCTGGGCCAACAGGGTGGAGGACGGGCAGTGGCTCCTGGACGGCAGGAAGCAGCAGCTGGACATCACGGAGGTGTCCCGCAACAACGCCAGCCACGGCCTGCTCCGCAACACAGGCTACGCCCTGGTGGGGGAGTCCCCGCACGCCGTCGCCCTGGAGGCGGCCGTCTTCCCGCAGCACGGCTACCCGTTCCTGGTACGGCACCGCGTGGAGTACCAGCTTTCGGCAGACCTGGGACTGCACGTCCGGCAAACCCTCACCAACGATTCCGCTGCGGCTGCACCCTTCGTGCTGGGCGCGCACCCCTACCTGCGCCTTGGTGACGCCCCGGTGGAGGAACTGCGGCTGACCGTTGCCGCCAATACCCGGCTGGTGGCAGATGAGCGTTTGATCCCGCGTGGTTCGGCCCCGGTGGACGGGGACGTCGACTTCCGTTCCGGCCGGCACGTTGCGAACATCGCCGTGGACGTTGCCCTGACGGACCTGCAGTATGAAGATGGGAAGGCCCGGCATACCCTGGCCGCAGCCGACGGCAGCGCGGTGTCCCTCTGGCAGGATGAAGCCTGCAGCTATGTCCACGTCTATGTGAGCACGCTGTACCCGGGCAGGACCCGCGCGGTGGCCGTGGAGCCCATGACGGGGCCGGCCAATGCCTTCAACTCCGGCGACGGGCTTCGATGGTTGCCCCCGGGAGAGTCTTTCAGCATGGAATGGGGTATCGACTACACGCCGGGCGGGGTGGGCCGGTAGTTTGCCCGAGCCGTAGTTTGCTTTGGGCCGCTGCTGCGGAAGTATGGGGATATGACGCCTAAAGAGGACGACGTTACACTTGCCCATCCAGCGCCCGCCCATGCGGCACCGGCGGCCGCCGCGGCCCCGCCCCTGAGGGTCCTGGCAGACCGTGAACTGGACAGGGACATTCCCTACGGAATCCGCATCGCAGCGTCGTGGTCATGGCGCCTGGGCCTGATCCTCCTGATGGCCGGGACGCTGGTGTGGCTGCTCAGCCACATCACCCTCCTGATCATCCCCATCATGGTGGCCGCCCTCCTCGCCGGACTCCTCAGCCCGGTGACAGCCTGGCTGAAGAAGCGGGGACTGCCGGCGGGCCTGGCGGTAGCGGTAACCATCCTTGGTTTCATCGGCGTCATTGTCGGGGCGCTGGCCCTGGTGGGGCGGCAGCTGGTTGTTGGCTTCAGCGAACTCTATTCGCAGGCACTCGAAGGCGTCCGGCAGGTCCAGGACTGGCTGTCCGCAGGTCCGCTGCACCTCACCGCAGACCAGATCGACCAGTACATCAAGGAAGCCACCGATGCGGTGCAGAACAACAGCAGCAGCATCGTCAGCGGAGCCCTCTCCGTCGGCAGCACCGCCGGCCACTTCGCAGCCGGAATGCTCCTCTCGCTGTTCATCCTCATCTTCTTCCTCCTGGAAGGAGACCGGATCTGGGCGTTCCTGGTCCGGATGCTTCCGCGCAAGGCCAGGGCCGCCACGTTCGGCGCAGGCCACAAGGGCTGGGCATCCATGGTCAGCTATGCGCGCATCCAGATGTTCGTAGCGGCAGTCGACGCCCTCGGCATCGGCGTGGGTGCAGCCATCATCGGCGTCCCGCTTGCGCTGCCCCTCGGTGTCCTGGTGTTCCTTGGCTCATTCATCCCGGTGGTGGGTGCCCTGGTGACCGGCGTCGTCGCCGTCCTCCTGGCACTGGTGGCCAACGGCCCCGTCAACGCCCTCATCATGCTGGCAATCGTCCTCCTGGTCCAGCAGCTTGAGGGCCACATCCTGCAGCCGCTGGTGATGGGCAAGGCGGTATCGCTCCACCCGGTGGCCGTGATCCTCAGCGTTGCCGCCGGCTCCTACCTTGCCGGTATCCCCGGGGCGCTGTTCTCCGTGCCCATCCTGGCCGTAGCAAACTCGGCCGTTCGCTACATCGCCGCCAGAACGTGGGAACATGAACAGGTGCCGGTAATTGCCGGGAAGCCCATCACAGCCGGAGCGGGCGGGGACAACACCATCCAGGACGTTGAACCGCCTTCTGCATCCGACGCGGGGAGGGACGCGGCGGCCGGCACTGCAGCCGAACCCCGTGATGCCCGCACCTCTTCCATGGAGGGCCCCGGGGCAGAACCCAGAGGAGAGTAGTCCGTGAAGATCCTTGAAACCCTTCCCGTCACACTGGACGATGTCCTTGAGGCGCAGAAGCTGCTTGACGGGATTATCGCGCGCACTCCCGTGGAGTCATCGCGGGCCCTCGGAGGCATGGTAGGCGGCGACGTCTACTTCAAATGCGAAAACCTGCAGCGCGCCGGCTCGTTCAAGGTCCGTGGTGCCTATGTCCGGATGGCTCGGCTCTCACCCGACGAAAAGAAGCGCGGCGTGGTGGCGGCATCGGCCGGCAACCATGCCCAAGGCGTCGCAGTGGCTGCCAAAAGCCTAGGCATCAAAGCCCGTATCTACATGCCCCTGGGCGTCGCACTGCCCAAGCTCGCCGCCACCCGGAGCCACGGAGCCGAAGTCATACTGCACGGGCACAACGTGGACGAGGCGCTCGCCGAAGCCCAGCGCTACAGCAACGAAACCGGCATGGTCTTCGTGCATCCGTTCGACAACGTGGACGTGGTGGCGGGGCAGGGGACCGTGGGCCTGGAGATCCTGGAGCAGGTCCCGCACGTGGACACCGTCCTCATGGGCGTAGGCGGCGGGGGCCTCCTTGCAGGGGTCGCCGTGGCCATCAAGGCCCGCGCCCGCGAACTTGGCCGGGACATCCGGATCATCGGCGTCCAGGCGGAGAACGCGGCGGCCTACCCGCCCTCGCTGGCCGCAGATGCGCTGGTGCCGCTCAAGAAGGTGTCCACCATGGCGGACGGCATCGCCGTGGGGCGGCCCGGACAGCTGCCCTTCAGCATCATCCGGGAACTGGTGGACGATGTGGTCACGGTCAGCGAGGACTCCCTGGCCCGCGCCCTGATCTTCCTGCTGGAACGGGCAAAGATGGTGGTGGAACCCGCCGGCGCAGTGGGGGTCGCGGCCCTCATGGACGGCAAGATCGAGAACCCTGGCACCACGGTGGCTGTGCTCTCCGGCGGCAATATCGACCCCATGCTGATGCTCAAGGTCATCCAGCGCGGCCTCTCCGCCGCGGGCCGGTACATGACGGTCCGCATGATGCTTGACGATCGACCCGGCTCGCTGGCCACCATCGCCCGCATCATCGCCGAAAACGACGCGAACGTCACCGGCCTTGACCACACCAGGGTGGGGGGTTCCATCAGCATGGGTGACGTCTCCATCACCGTGAACCTGGAAACCAAGGGACACCAGCACGGGGAGCAGGTCCTCAGCGCCCTGCGTGCCGAGGGCTTCCAGCCGATCGTGGTGCATTAGGAGCGGCCATGGCCGGACTGGGTAACGGATTTCCGGGTAACGGGCGCAGCCCCGAGCGGCAGACCATCGCGTCCCGCGCGAAGGGCGGGCTGGTGGTGCTGGGTGGTTTCCTGGTCCTGCTGTTCGCCATCGAAGTAGTCAACACGCTGATGATGGGCGCCCTCACCCGGACGTTCGGCCTGCGCCCCAGGAGCCCCGACGGGCTGCTGGACATCTTTACCTTCCCGCTCCTGCATGCAAACCTGAACCATCTCCTGTCCAACAGTTTGCCCCTGGTGATCTTCGGCTTCCTGGTGTTCCTCTCCGGGCTGCGCGTCTTCCTCACCGCCCTGGCTTTCAGCTGGCTGGGCAGCGGCCTGACGGTTTGGCTCATCGGGAACGGTGTCACGGTGGGTGCTTCCGGCCTGGTGTTCGGGCTTTTCGCTTTCCTGCTGGTGCGTGGGTTCTTCAACCGCAGCTGGCGGCAGATCCTGCTCGCCGTTGTTCTCTTCATGGGCTACGGCAGCATTCTGCTCGGCGCCCTGCCGTTCGTGGCCGGCTACATCAGCTGGCAGGCACACCTTGGCGGTGCGGCCGGAGGGGTGGTGGCCGCCCTGCTGCTTCGTCCGCGCAGCCCGGCAATTGCGCGGGGACTCTGATGGAAGGTCCCGCCGGTGGCCTGCATCCATAAGAAATGAAAGAAGAGCGGCCGCCGTCCCGATGGGGGACGGCCGCCGCTCTTCTGCTGTAAAGGCTTCCTGCTTTCCCGCCCGTCTTGCGCGGGGCAGGGTTCAGGGCTAGCCCGTGTAGGGCTTGGCGGAGAGGATCTCCACCTTGATGTCCTTGCCGTTGGGCGCGACGTAGCTGAGGGTCTCGCCCTCCTTGTGGCCCAGGATGGCTGAACCCAGGGGCGACTTCTCGCTGAAGACATCCAGGTCCGAGTCGCCGGCGATTTCGCGCGACCCCAGCAGGAAGGTCTCCTCGTCACCGGCGATCCTGGCGACCACGATCATGCCGGGTTCCACGATGCCGTCATCGGCAGGTGCTTCACCCACATGGGCATCGCGGAGCAGTACCGTCAGCTGGCGGATGCGGGCTTCGATCTTGCCCTGCTCCTCCTTGGCCGCGTGGTAGCCCCCGTTCTCCTTGAGGTCCCCCTCTTGCCGCGCTGCTTCAATCTTCTGGACGATCTCCGCCCGGCCTGCGCCGGAAAGGTGGTCCAGCTCTGCCTTCAGGCGGTCAAAAGCTTCCTGGGTCAGCCAGGCTGCAGATGCGCTGTTGGTGGTAGACACGGACTTCTCCTCTAGTGGTCCTACATGCAAAAGACCCCGCCACGGTGGCCACTTGTGGAACAGTAACCAGCTCAGCGGGGTAAAGGTATCTCTCCATTGTAGTCAATCCTCTGGAGATAACCCAACAGGGAAGCGTCGCAGATCACATGCGTTATGACTCTGCGCCGGGGATCCAGCAGCTGTCCACCACGCCGGACACCGACGCCGACTCCGTGCGCAAGGTGACGCGCTGGGCCACTGTCCTGCCGCCGTCGGGAGTTCCATCTGCCGCTGTTGGCGGAATGTCCACCACTTTCCAGCCCACCACGGCAAATTTGGAATCAAGGGCCTTCACGGCGCACTTGACCGGGTTCCCCGGTTCACGGGTGACCTGGAAGTCAACCTCGGCGAGCGTGGCATCGGTGGTGCTGTAGCCCACGTCCTTGTACGTCACGCCGGAAAGCGAGTTGGAGGTAGTGACCCAGGCCAGGAACCCGATTCCCACGGCCATCGCGGCGGCGATGGCAGCGCGGGCGGCCTTGGGGGAGAGCCGGCGCTTTTTAGCACCATAGCGATTGGCTAGGCTAGAGTCTGCGGGCGCGGGTTGGGCCGGCTGGTCCGGGGAAGTCACCAGACCAGTTTAGTGCCCTTTCCGCCGCCGCCTGGCGGGGGTTCCAACTGCCGGGCAATTGCCCCGCGATCATCATCCGTAAGCTGCCACCAGCCGCAGAAAAAGAATTAGGAGCCGTCCCTTCCATGACAGCGTCCAGCAACTCCCAGGTGCCGCTCCGGCTGCTCGCGGTCCACGCCCACCCGGATGACGAATCCAGCAAGGGCGCTGCGACCATGGCGATGTACGCTGCCGCCGGCGTGGACGTCCTGGTGGCAACCTGCACGGACGGGTCCCGGGGCGACATCCAGAACCCCGCCGTCGAAGGTGAACCGCACCCCAAGCGCGACATGGCCGGCGCCCGCCGGCTCGAGATGCAGCGGGCCGCTGCCATCCTGGGCATCCGCCAGAGGTGGCTCGGCTTTGTCGATTCGGGCCTTCCCGAAGGCGACCCGCTCCCGCCGCTCCCCGCCGGCTCCTTCGCCACCCTGCCACTGCACCAGGCGGCAGCACCCTTGGTCCGGCTGGTCCGTTCCTTCAAGCCGCACGTCATCCTCAGCTATGACGAGAACGGCGGGTACCCGCACCCGGACCACATCATGGCGCACAAAGTAGCTGTTGAAGCGTTCGAGGCCGCCGGCGATCCCAGCCGCTATCCGGACGCGGGGGAAGCGTGGGAACCCAGCAAGCTCTACTACGACCGCGCCTTCAGCCCCGAGCGGTTCCGCGCGCTGCACTTTGCCTTGGAAGAAGCCGGGCTGCAGTCGCCCTACGCTGAACGCCTGGCAGCCTGGCTGGAGTCCGACGCCGAGGGGCACACCCCGCCGCCGGCGGCGCACCCCACCACCACGCAGATCGATTGCGGCGACTTCTTTGAAACGCGCGACGACGCGCTGCGCTCCCACCGCACGCAGGTGGACCCCCTCGGGTTCTTCTTCGCCGTTTCCCCGGATATGCAGCGCCGCGTCTGGCCGTGGGAGGACTATTCCCTGATCCACTCGCGGGTGCACTCGGAGCTCCCCGAAAAGGACCTGTTTTCAGGGCTAAGATAGACAGGCAGGCTATTTCTATCCCGCGTAGAAGATGGGCCTGACGGCCGCTTCCGTCCGCTGCCTGCTGCATCCGTTCCACCAGAAGGTATCCACCGTGCATTCTCTGCTCCTCACCCTGGCCACCACACCGACCCCGATGCCCACCCCCACGCTTCGGGACGGCATCTCCGAGGACCAGGTGACACCGGGCCTGCTGGGGTTCATCATGACGGCCTTCTTTGTGGTGGCAACCGCCCTGCTCATTGTCGATATGGTGCGACGGATCCGCAGGGTGCGCTACCGCGCCCAGGTGGAGGAAGAGCGCATGGCTGCGGCAGCTGCGGCCGACGTTGACGCCGCGGATGCCCAGGACGGGCTCGACGACGGCACGCACCCGGCTGCCAATCCTTCTGCGCAGGACTCGAACGGAAGCGGCCCGGCGGACGGGCTTTCGCGCCCGCGCGAGTAGGCGTATGCCTGAGGGCGTGCAGTCCCTAGGAGAGGACCGCCAGCGCGATCGCCACGAAATGGGCGGCGAAGGCGAACACCGTGAGTGCGTGGAACAGTTCGTGGAAGCCGAAGTGGTAGTAGCTGAAATTGGGCTTCTTCAGGGCGTAGAAAACAGCGCCAGTGATATAGAGGACGCCGCCCATGCAGATCAGCACGGCCGCGGGGACGCTTGCCTGGAAGAACTGCGGCAGGTAGAAGAGGGCGCCGCAGCCCAGCGCGATGTAGATGGGCACGTAAAGCCAGCGGGGCGCGTCAGTCCACAGCAGCCGGAACAGCACGCCGAGGATGGCCCCGGTCCAGATCACCCATAAGAGCACCACTGCCTGCTGGCGTTCCAGGAGTGTCCATGCCAGCGGTGTGTAGGTGCCGGCGATCACCAGCATGATATTGGTGTGGTCCAGCCGTTTCAGGACGAGTTTCACCCGCGGTGACCAATTGCCGCGGTGGTAAACGGCACTGACTCCGAACAGCAGGACGCCGGTGGCGGCGTAGACGGCAGAGGTGATCCTGCGGTCCGTGGTGGGGGCAAGGGCCACCAGGATGATGCCGGCAGCCAGGGCCAGCGGTGCCGTGACCGTGTGAATCCAGCCCCGCCATTTCGGTTTGATCATCAGCAGTTCCGCCAGGCGGACGGCGGCATCATCCACGGCGTTGGATTCCGGTTCCGCGCCGGCGTTCGGGTCCTCCGGCTGGGGTGCCGGGGAGGCCTTGGGGGAGTCGCTGTTCATGCCACCAGAGTAACTTACGGCCGGGTAAGTTACTCATCGGTAACATGCTGGGCGGACTGTTGCCCCGTGCTGCAGGTCCCGGAGTTCCGCGGGCGGTAGCCTAGGATGTGGATGTACGTACGGCAGGAAAGTCAGGTGAGTGGACGCGTGGAGTTGCCCGGGTTCCTCTATGGCTATTACGAGCGCCGGCTGCTCAAGGACCTTCCGCGGGACCGCATTCCCCGCCACATCGGCGTCATGGTGGACGGCAACCGCCGCTGGGCCAAACAGTTCAATGCACCCACCAGCCAGGGCCACCAGGCCGGCGCTGACAAGATCCACGAATTCCTCGGCTGGTGCCAGGAGCTCGGCGTCAAAGTGGTGACGCTCTACATGCTGTCCACGGACAACATGAACCGATCCAGCGAGGAACTCGACCTCCTGATGGGCATCATCGCCAACACCCTGGACCGGCTGGACGAGGACGCCAACATTTCTGTCCATGCCATGGGTGCTCCTGAACTGCTTCCCGACTACCTGGCAGAGCGGCTCAACAAGCTCACGGCCAGGACCCCCGTCCGGGAGAAGATCCACGTCAACGTTGCGGTGGGGTACGGGGGCCGCCGGGAGATCGTTGACGCCGTTAGGGAACTGCTGCATGACGCCGTCGCCAAGGGCATGGACATCTCCAAACTTGCCGATGACTTGTGCGTCGATGACATCTCACGCTTCCTTTACACCCGCGGCCAGCCGGACCCCGACCTGGTGATCAGGACGTCGGGGGAGCAGCGGCTTTCAGGCTTCCTCATGTGGCAGAGCGCCTACAGCGAGTTCTACTTCTGCGAGGCACTGTGGCCGGCCTTCCGCAAGGTGGATTTCCTCCGCGCCCTGCGCGATTACGCGGGCCGGCAACGCCGCTTTGGTACCTGAAACCCCCGGTTCACCACGAGTTCATACATCCGCCGGAGAAATCGCCGCCAAATAGTTGCGGAAATCACCTGCAGTGGATTTACGTTATATCCATCAGCAGGCAAAACCGCCGGCTGATCGGGGAGGCCAGTACATGGAGCGAAACATCGCACCGGTTGTATGGGAGGCCGGATCCGGCCTCGTGGCCGAGCCGCCTCACCAATAACAATTCCGGGCTTGCGCCCGGGGCTGGAGTCGATGTGGCTACTTCTGAACAACTGCCCGAGGTCCTGGCTGGACAGGGCGGGAAAGCTACCTCTCGCGATGAGCGAACCACCTTTGAAACCGGCGCGGCAACTGATGCCGCGGCCGGTTTTGCTGTCTCCGGAAGGGAAGCCGACATCCACACCTTCGTCATCGACACCTCCGTCCTGCTCTCCGATCCCCGCGCTCTCCTGCGGTTCGCCGAACACGAGGTGGTTGTCCCCGTCGTCGTCATCACCGAACTCGAAGCCAAGCGGCACGACCCCGAGCTGGGCTACTTCGCGCGGAAGGCCCTGCGGCTCTTGGACGATCTCCGGGTCAAGCATGGCGGCCTGAACCAGCCCCTGCCCATCGGCGATGAGGGCGGCACGCTCATGGTGGAGCTCAACCACATCTCCGCAGAGGTACTGCCGCTGGGCTTCCGCAGCGGCGACAACGACAGCCGCATCCTCGCCGTGGCCAAGAACCTGGCCAACGAAGGACGCGACGTCACCGTCGTCTCCAAAGACCTGCCCATGCGGGTCAAAGCCTCCGCCATGGGGCTCACCGCCGACGAGTACCGCAACGAACTGGTCAAGGACTCAGGCTGGACAGGCGTCGCCGAAATCGAAGCCGACGAGCAGGAAATCTCAACCCTGTACGGCCACGAACCCGTCTTCATCCCCGCCGCGGCCGAACTTCCCGTCAACACCGGGCTGGTGCTGCTCTCCAACCGCGGCTCGGCACTCGGCCGGGTAGGTGCCGACAAGCATGTGCGCCTGGTCAAGGGCGACCGCGACGTATTCGGACTCCACGGCCGGTCCGCCGAGCAGCGGCTGGCCATCGACATGCTCATGGATCCCGCGGTCGGCATCGTCTCCATCGGCGGACGCGCGGGCACCGGCAAATCCGCACTGGCTCTCTGTGCAGGACTCGAGGCCGTGCTGGAGCGCCGCGAACACCGCAAAGTGATCGTCTTCCGGCCCCTCTACGCCGT
Organism: Arthrobacter sp. SLBN-83; assembly: GCF_006715285.1. Classification (NCBI taxonomy): domain Bacteria; kingdom Bacillati; phylum Actinomycetota; class Actinomycetes; order Micrococcales; family Micrococcaceae; genus Arthrobacter; species Arthrobacter sp. SLBN-83. Next base: position 120,316 of record NZ_VFMX01000001.1, on the reverse strand, counting down.
GGGCGGCCAGGAACTCGGCTACCTGCCGGGCTCCGAATCGGAGAAGATGAACCCTTGGGCGCAGGCAGTCTTCGACACCCTGGGCGCATTGGTCAGCCAGGAAGTGGTGGAGGAGGTCATGGACCGCGGCATGCTCGAAGTCATGCCCCTCACCCACATCCGCGGACGCTCCCTCCACGACGCCTTCGTGATCGTCGATGAGGCCCAGTCCCTCGAAAAGAACGTCCTCCTCACCGTCATGAGCCGCATCGGACAGAACTCGAAAATCGTCCTTACCCACGACGTCGCCCAGCGGGACAACCTCCGGGTCGGCCGCCACGACGGAATCGCCGCCGTCGTCGAAACCCTGAAAGGACACCCGCTCTTCGGCCACGTCACCCTCACCCGCTCCGAACGCTCGCCCATCGCAGCCCTCGTCACCGAACTCCTGGAGGGTTAACATGCCCTTTGCGAGTGGCAGTGGCTGAGTTCGTCCGCCCCGAGCGCTTCGCCGTCGCTTAGACACCTCCCGGCGCGCCGCTTCGGTCGCTGGGCGACCTGCGCGGCGCTCTGGTCGGCGATGCGCTCCTACGCGAAGCACTCGGGCCGGACGTGTGCCAAGGCGCGCCAAGGGGCGTAAGCAGGCAAAAGCCGGGTTACGGTCCTTCTCGTAGGAGCGCATCGCGGTGCATCGGCCGCCGGAGGTCGCCCAGCGACCGGAGGTGGCCCTATGCGCTGTAAGCGTCGTCCCGAGGGACCCGACGCGAGCCTGCGAGCGTTGGGAAGGGACCTACGCGCTAAGCGACGGAGAAGGGCCGTGGCCCGGCGTACCCAGCCACGGACAGGCACTCAACGCACGCTGAGGAACTTTGCCGCTGCTTCGTGGCCCTCGACCTGTAGCTGCCAATCCGGGCGTTTGAAGGTTTCCGGGGTGACCCGGACCAGCTGGACTGTTTGGACTTGGTTTCCCCAGGCTTTGCGGGTGGTGCCGTTCAGTTCGTAGCCGAGGGAGCGGGAGACGCCGAGGGAGGCTTGGTTCCAGGCGGCGGCTTCGGATTCGGCGACTTCTGCGCCAAGCCAGTCGAAGGCCCAGAGGACGACTGCGGCACGCATCTCCTTGCCCAGGCCCCGGCCCTGGACGGACTGCTTCAGCCAGGACCCGGTGCTGACTGTCTTGAGTGCCCCAAAGTCCTTGGCGCCTACGTCTTGGCAGCCGATGAACTGGCCGTCGTGCCAGATACCCAGGAGCAGCGTCCAGCTCTCCGCCGTGCATTCGGCCCGGCAACGCCAGTACCAGCGGGCCATGTTGGGACCGAGTTCGTCGTCAGGAAGCTCCGTCCACGGATTGCTGAAGGGGTTCCTGTCCGGTTCGTGGATCCCGCTGCGGGCGGCGTCGACGGCTGCGGGGATGTCCTGGTCGGTGATGGGACGGAGCTCCAGCCGCGGCGTGGCCAGGGTGAGGTCGAACAGGGGCCAGATGGAGCTCATCGTCGTCATCCGCGAAGCCTAGCCGATCGCTGCCGGGAGGACGTGTCACGCTCAGGCGGGGATGTCCCAGCTGATGTGCCTGCGGACGTCGGTGAGGTTCATGGACTGGGCCAGGAACAGGTCGTCGAGCATGTATTCGTCCACGGCAAGGATCCGGATCCAATGGCCGTATTCCTCCGTGCCCGCCTCAAGGGATGTGCTGGCGACGCATACACCGGTGCCCACGTCCACGCGGAGCCGGGAAATGCCCGGAAGGCACAGGGGAGCGGCCGGATCAATTGGCCGGTAGGCGGCGTTGGGCGCCACAACGGCTTCCAGGGCGGGCCGGCCTTCGTGGTCGCCGTGCCGGACCTTCCGAATATCCAGGGCGTTGCTGCCCGGAAACTCGATAGGTACGGGGGCATTGCCGGCGAGCTCCACGGGGTCCAGCGCAGCCGCAAAGCGGCCGTTGCCAAACCCTGGCTCGCCGTAGGCCGCTTCGGGCCGGCGGCGCACCAGCCCGGCGTCATCGTAAACGGGGGTCACTAAGTGTGGAGGCAGGAGCCAGGACTTGCGGGTGGCACTCACGTAGAAATCGTCCCTGGAATCGTTGATTCCCGTGGTGCTGTGCAGGACCAGGCTTTCCGGGCTTTCCAGCCGAAGCGCCCCGGGACGGCGCAGCCAGGCACGGACAAAAGGCGCGCCGGGAGTTGGCGCCGACTCAAAGGCCTGGTCCCAGTACTCAAACCTCAGCGACTGCCACTTCCACGGGGATGAACGGCACAGGTTCCGGAACATGCCGGCCAGGTCCGCGGGGGCGGCTGGAGGGCCCGGATCCGGGCGGCGGCGGGAGTCCCAGGTGGACATATCCACATTTTACGCGGGGGTGGTACGGCCGGAACGGGTGGATCCAGTAGCATCCGAGGAGTGATCGGACGACTCGGCGACCTCTGGCAGCACACCCCGCTGGCCTTCTGGCTGGTCCTGGCCGCCTGCCTGTACTTTGCGGTGATGGCCGTGCGGCTCACCATCATCGATGTCCGACACCACCTCCTGCCCAACAGGATCGTCTTCCCGTCCTACGGGGTGGCCGGGGCACTTCTGCTTGCAGCGGCTGCAGCAACCTGGGCCGGCCCGGACGCGGGGAGCGCCGGCGGGATCCTGGCCGTTCCTGCCCTCCGCGTGGTGGCCGGTGCTGGGGTGCTGTGGCTGTTCTATTTCATCCTCCGGTTCATCTATCCGCCGGGCATGGGCTTTGGCGACGTCAAGCTCGCGGGAGTATTGGGCATGTACCTTGGCTACCTCAGCTGGGGGCACCTGTTCGCGGGAACCTTCCTCGCGTTCCTGCTGGGCGGACTGTGGTCCCTGGCCCTGCTGGCGGCCCGGCGGGGAACCCTGAAGTCTTCCATCCCGTTCGGCCCGTTCATGCTGGCCGGGGCCGCAGCCGCCATGCTGCTGCCCGCCTGAGCGCCCTGCGGTCCCTCAAGGACCTGTTGGATAGGCTGTGGTTATGCCTGCACCCGATTACGTCCTGAAGCTGCGCAAGAAGATCGGCAACGATCCCCTCTGGGTTCCCGGAGTCCGGGGCGTGGTGGTGGATGATGCCGGCCGGATCCTGCTGGCCCAACGGGCGGACAACCGGCAGTGGGCACTGGTCAGCGGGATGCTGGACCCGGGGGAGCAGCCCGCGCGTGGCCTGGTCCGGGAGATCTTTGAGGAAACGGCCGTGGTGGCGGAGGCCGAACGCGTGGTCTCCGTGGGTGCGGTAGGCCCGGTTACTTATCCCAACGGTGACGTGTGTGAGTTCCTGGACGTGGTGTTCCTCTGCCGTTATGTCTCCGGGGAGGCCAGGGTCAATGACGACGAATCCCTGGCCGTTGGCTGGTTCAGCCTCGATGAACTTCCCCAACTCATGCCGGGGCACCTCACCAGCATCCGCCAGGCCCTCGCCCCCTCCGGGGCCGTCCACTTCGAGCCCTAAAGCCTCCTGTACGGATGGCACAGGCACAATAAGAAACAGGGGCGCCGCAACCCCCAAGATTGCGGCGACCCTGTTGGTCTCTTGCCTGCCGGCGTTAGGCGGGACGCCCCGGCAACCGGCCCGGCAGCGGCCGGGGCAAGCGTCCGACGGCGGTCAGCGGCCGTGGGAAACCAGCTCGCCGTCGTCGTCCTTCACGATGTCCCCGCCCCGCCCGGTGCCCGCGATACCGGCAGCGGCCCCGGGGAGTCCGGCGGCGAGCCGCTCGGCTTCCTCCCCGCCCACTGCCTCGCCGCGTGCCACCATACCGGCAGTATCCGACAACGGGATCTGCTTCAGCGTGATGGCCAGGAGCAGCGCCACGGCGATGAAGGGGAGCAGGTACCAGAACACCGGGGCCAGGGAATCGGCATAGGCATTCACGATCGCGTCACGCAGCTGCTCCGGCAGCTGGTTCAGCGCCTGCGGGTCCAGCGTCCGGGTGGACTGCCCGGCCTGCTCCGCAGAGGCTCCTGCCCCAGTGAAGGCGCTGGTAAGGGCTTCCGAGAGCCGGGTGGTGAAGATCGAACCGAACACGGCCACGCCCATGGCGGCGCCCACTTCGCGAAAGTAGTTGTTGGTGCTGGTGGCGGTGCCGATCTGGTGGGCCGGCACGGAGTTCTGGACCACCAGGACCACCACCTGCATGATCAGGCCCAGGCCTGCGCCAAAGACGAACAGCTGGAGGCAGATCACCCAGATGGGAGTGCTCGCCGCGAGCGTGGTCATCCACAGCATGGCGGCCATGGTGAAGACCGCGCCCAGGATGGGAAACATCTTGTATTTCCCGGTCTTGGAGATCCGGATGCCCGAGTAGATGGACGTGCCCATGAGGCCGGCCATCATCGGCAGCATCAGCAGCCCGGATTCGGCTGCCGACGTGCCCGATGACATCTGGAGGAAGGTGGGGACGAAGGCGATGGCGGAGAACATGCCCAGGCCGAGCGTGAAGCCGATGGCGGTGGCGTTGATGAAGATCCGGTTGCGGAACAGGCTCAGCGGGATGATGGGATCCTCCGCACGGCGCTCCACCAGCACGAACGCGGCGGCGGACAACAGCAGGCCGGCGCCAAAGGCCCAGGTCAGTGGGGAATCCCAGCCTTCGTCCTTCTTGCCGCCGAAGTCGGTGAAGAAGATCAGGCAGGTGGTGGCGGCGGACAGCAGCACGACGCCCAGGATGTCGATCCGCTTTTCGGCCTTCTTGTTGGGCAGCGTGAGGGCGAACCAGGCAATGGCGAATGCCGCGAGGCCCACCGGGATGTTGATGTAGAAGGCCCATTCCCAGGTCAGGTGGTCCACGAAGAAGCCACCCAGGAGCGGCCCGGCCACGGCGGAGAGGCCGAAGATTGCGCCCAGCGGGCCCATGTACTTTCCCCGCTCCTTGGCGGGAACGATGTCGGCGATGATCGCCTGGGAGAGGATCATCAGGCCGCCGCCGCCGAGGCCCTGGATGGCGCGGAAAATGACGAAGCCCCAGAAATCGGTGGCCAGGGCGCAGCCCACCGAAGCCAGCGTGAAGAGTGCGATGGCTACGAGGAAGAGGTTGCGCCGGCCCAGGATGTCACCGAACTTGCCATAGATGGGCATCACGATGGTGGTGGCCAGCAGGTAGGCCGTGGTGATCCAGGCCTGGTGCTCCACGCCGCCCAGCTTGCCCACAATGGTTGGCATCGCGGTCGAAACGATGGTCTGGTCCAGGCTGGACAGCAGCATTCCGGCGATCAGCGCGGAGAAGATGATCCAGATGCGTTTTTGCGTCAACAGCAGGGGCCCTGCCGGCGCCTTGGTGGTGGCGGTACTCATGATTGTCCTTTTGCGGAGATGGGATCCGGAATATCGAAGGGCTGGGAGAAGAGCAGGCTGGCTGCGGAAAGGTTTTCCAGGAGCAGGTCCCGGTAACTTCGGGTGTTGCCGTCCGCGAAGTAAGCCATGCTGCTCTTGCGCGCGATGGTGCTGAGCAGCACCACCGCCATCTGCACCACGGGGTGGTCCGGGGCGACACCTTCACGCCGGGCAACATCCCGCGCGAACTGCGCCTCCCGCTGCTCCGTCACGCCGATGATCCGGAGGATGAGCTGGGGTTCCTTGCGGACCACCCCGATGAGCTGCCGGGTCTCCTCTTCCGAGGCAGCCATGTCCTCGGCCAGGCGGAGCGAGAGCCTCACCAGGTCCCGGAACAGGGTGGGCGAGATGTCGCCTGCGGGTGAGCCGGCTCCGCCAGCCACGAATTCCTCAACGGCGTCAGCCGGAACGTCGTCATCCGCGTGCCCGATGATGGCGTCTTCCTTCGTGGGGAAGTAGTTGAAGAAGGTCCGGCGTGATATGCCCGCTGCCTCGCAGACTTCCTCCACGGTGTACCCGTTGAGCCCGCGTTCGGCCGTCAGGGCGCGGGCGGTGGAGGTGATGGCGGCGCGGGTGGCGGCGCGTTTGCGCTCGCGGAGGCCGGAATCAGCGGAAGTTGCACCATCGGACATAGAGTATATTTTTGCACTCATATGCACTTAGTGCAATTTGGTGCTTCGACGTTAAAGTACGACGGCGGCCGGCCACCTTCCGTGCGAAAGGTGGCCGGCCGCCGTCGGGCGTTCAGCCGTTGGCGCCGGGGGCGTCAGGCCTTGTGGGCCGGGGCCGTCATGGTGGTGACGTCCAGTGCTTTGTCCAGGTCGGCTTCGGAAACCTTGCCCTCACCCTCGCCGACGAAGCCAAGCTTCTCGGTGGCCTGGCGGATGGTCAGGCCCTCCTTGACGGCGGTCTTGGCGATCTTGGCGGCGTTCTCGTAGCCGATGTACTTGTTCAGCGGGGTGACGATGGACGGCGACGCCTCGGCCAGGAAGCGGGCGCGCTCCACGTTGGCGGTGATGCCGTCGATCATCTTGTCTGCCATGACGCGGCTGGTGTTGGCCAGCAGGCGGATGGATTCGAGCAGGTTGGCGGCCATGACGGGAATGCCGACGTTGAGCTCGAAGGCACCGTTGGTGCCGGACCAGGCGATGGTGGTGTCGTTGCCGATGACCTGGGCGGCCACCATGATGGAGGCCTCGCAGATGACCGGGTTGACCTTGCCGGGCATGATCGAGGAGCCCGGCTGCAGGTCCGGGAGGGCGATTTCGCCCAGGCCCGTGTTGGGGCCCGAACCCATCCAGCGAAGGTCGTTGTTGATCTTCATGAAGGAGATGGCGATGTTGCGCAGCTGGCTGGAGGCCTCGATCAGGCCGTCACGGTTTGCCTGGGCCTCGAAGTGGTCGCGGGCCTCAGTCAGCGGCAGGCCGGTGTCCGTGGCGAGCAGTTCAATGACGCGCTCAGGGAAGCCTGCGGGCGTGTTGATGCCGGTGCCCACGGCGGTGCCGCCCAGCGGAACCTCGGCCACGCGGGGGAGCGAGGCGTTGATGCGCTCGATGCCGAACCGCACCTGCGTTGCGTAGCCCCCGAACTCCTGGCCCAGGGTCACCGGGGTGGCGTCCATGAGGTGGGTGCGGCCGGACTTGACGACGTCCTTGAACTCGGCTGCCTTGCGTTCCAGCGACTCGGCCAGGTAGCCCAGGGCGGGAATGAGGTCGTTGATCAGCGCGGAGGTGGCGGCAACGTGGACGGAGGTGGGAAACACGTCGTTGGAGGACTGGGAGGCGTTGACGTGGTCGTTCGGGTGGACCACCTTGTCGCTGCCGGCCGCCTTCAGTGCACGTGTGGCCAGCTCGGCGATGACCTCGTTGGTGTTCATGTTCGACGAGGTGCCGGAACCGGTCTGGAAGACGTCGATGGGGAAGTCGCCGTCGTACTTGCCGGCGGCCACCTCATCGGCAGCGTCCGCAATCGCCTTGGCCAGCTCGCCGTCGAGCACGCCCAGTTCTGCGTTGGCCTGGGCAGCAGCCTTCTTGACCCGTGCCAGCGCCTCGATGTGGGTGCGCTCCAGGGTCTTGCCGGAGATGGGGAAATTCTCTACTGCCCGCTGCGTCTGCGCGCGGTACAGTGCGTTCATGGGGACGCGGACTTCGCCCATCGTGTCATGTTCAATGCGGAACTCTTCAGTGGAAGTCATGGGGCTAGCTTATGGCGATTGGGCGCCCCATCGAAAACCGTTAAGGGTGCTTTGCCGGCGGCCCGTCTGGCCGCCGGCAGGTTGCTTCTAGAGCTCGCCGATTCCGGAAACAAGGTCGGCGCGGCCCTCTGCCAGGCGGTAGGAGAGGCCGATGACAGCGGTGCGGCCTTCCTCGATTGCGGTGGAAATCACACGCGAGCTGTCCGCGAGGCGCTGCGACATCTGCTTGACGTTCTCCACCACCATGTCGTTGACCTCGGTCTGGTTGTTCCGCAGGGAGGTGAGGACGGAGGGGGTGATGCGTTCCACGAGGTCGCGGATGAACCCCGCCGGCATCTCGCCGGTCTCAACAGCGTCCCTGGTGGCCGTGACGGCACCGCAGCTGTCGTGCCCAAGCACCACGATCAGCGGCACCCCCAGCACGGCCACGCTGTATTCCAGGGAGCCGAGGACGGCGTCGTCAATCACCTGCCCGGCTGTTCGGACCACGAAGACGTCGCCCAGGCCGACGTCGAAAATGATCTCAGCCGCAAGCCGGGAATCGGAGCAGCCAAAGATCACCGCAAAGGGGTTCTGGGTCTCCACCAGCGAGGAGCGCCGTGAGGCGTTCTGGTTCGGATGGCTGGATTCGCCGTTTACGAAACGTTCATTGCCTTCGCGCAGGCGGCGCCATGCCAGTGCAGGGGTCAGGTTAGTAGCCATGCTTACTACATTAAGGCGCGGGGGTGGCGGACAGGGAAACTGTGACGGCCGGGTTGGCGTCAAGGGAGGCTACGACGGCGGCAGCCAGGGCCGCGAATTCGTCCAGTTCCGCGGCGCCGGAGAGGACGACGGTGCTGCCCTTGTAGTTCAGGATCATCGATTTCTCGCCCTTGCCGGTGTCCCGCAGTTCCCATTCCTGGCCGCCGGCGTTCCGGGTCCCGGTGACGGGGGCGTTCTTGGTTTGCTGGAGGAGCCAGGTGGGGTTGGCCTTCGTGGTCTGAACCAGGCCGATGAAGGACGTCTTGGGGGTTACGTAGCCGACCTCCCACGTGGGCACGCCGTTGCCCGTCCCAGCCTCCCACCGGGCATAGTTCGCGCGGAACGCGTTGCCGGTGTCCGGTGCAACCGGTGTGAATCCGGCCACATCCGCCGCGTTCCGTGCCACGGACGCAACATCGACGTCCGGCCGGAAGCTTTCGCCCTTGGGCTGGGGATTCATGAGGACAACAGGCAGGAACGCAGCAATGCTGAGCACCAGGGCGATGATCATGCCGATTACCGAGGCGTTGGCCCGCTTGGCGGCGGCCGCCGGAATGACGGGCTTAACCGGGGTTTCGGCACTGCTGCCGGCAGCGGCGGGGCGGCCTTCGGGCTGTGCCTCGCCGGAGCTGGGACTGGTGGCTTCCTGCATGTCGTTCACCCCTCTATAGTCGCCCATCCCGGAGCCGGACTTCCATTCGGGCCCTGACCTGGGGCTGCAGGCAGTTGCAGGGGTACATTGCGCAGTTGCGTCATGGGCCGCCCGCGGCACGGCGCCGCGACTATGATCGATAGCAGAGGAATCACCGTTCTGCTGCACCGGCGGGCGGGTTCAATGATCGCCACTCGAAGAAGAGGTTCACGTGTCACCAGCGTCCATGACCCAGAAGTACTCCACGATTTCACCGTCCCTTGCGGTGGGCCACGACGAGCCGGACCGCAACCTTGCCCTTGAACTTGTCCGCGTCACCGAGGCCGCCGCCATTGCCGGCGGCCACTGGGTTGGCTTCGGCGACAAGAACACCGCCGACGGTGCAGCCGTCGACGCCATGCGTTCCTTCCTGCAGACCGTCCACTTCAACGGCGTCGTGGTGATCGGTGAAGGCGAAAAGGACGAAGCCCCCATGCTGTTCAACGGGGAGCGTGTTGGCGACGGCACCGGCCCCGAGGTGGACGTGGCTGTCGACCCCATCGACGGAACGCGCCTGACTGCCCTGGGCATCAACAACGCACTGGCTGTCCTGGCTGTTGCCGAGCGTGGCTCCATGTTCGATCCCTCCGCCGTGTTCTACATGGAGAAGCTGGTCACCGGCCCCGAAGCCGCGGACATGGTGGACCTGCGCCTGCCGGTCAAGCAGAACCTGCACCTGATCGCCAAGGCCAAGGGCGTCAAGGTCAACCAGCTCAACGTCATGATCCTTGACCGCGACCGCCACCGCCCGCTGGTGGAGGAAATCCGCGAAGCCGGTGCACGCACCAAGTTCATCATGGACGGCGACGTTGCCGGCGCCATCGCCGCGGCCCGGTCCGGAACCGGCGTGGACGCGCTCATGGGCATCGGCGGAACCCCCGAGGGCATCGTGGCCGCCTGCGCCATCAAGTCCCTGGGCGGCGTCATCCAGGGCCGCCTCTGGCCCACCAGTGACGAAGAGAAGCAGAAGGCCATCGACGCCGGCCACGACCTGGAGCGCGTGCTGTCCACCAACGACCTCGTCTCCAGCGACAACTGCTACTTCGCCGCCACCGGAATCACCGACGGCGACCTGCTCAAGGGCGTGCGCTACTCCAAGGACAAGGTCCTGACCCAGTCCATCGTGATGCGCTCCAAGTCCGGCACCATCCGCTTCGTGGAGGGTGAGCACCAGGCCAGCAAGTGGGAAGGCTACGCCCGCAAGAACTGATTCCCTTCAGTGCGGGATCCAAAGCCCCGGGGCGCAGCGTGCGCACCCGGGGCTTTGCCGTGAATGCGTTGGTATAGGGTTTAAGCCATGATTCCTGCTGTTGTGCCCTGTACTGACCGCGCCCTTTGGGACGAGCACGTTGACCGGTTCCAGGGGCATCCGCAGCAGCTGTGGGGCTGGGGCGAGACCAAGGCGGCACACGGCTGGTCCGTGGACCGGGTCCTGGTCAAGGCCGGGGACGAAACCATCGGTGGCGCCCAGCTGCTGGTCCGCAGCCTTCCCTTCCCCTTCCGTGCACTGGTCTACATTCCGCGCGGCCCCATGTGCTCCGTCGAGCACACCCAGGTGGTCCTCAACCGGCTGGCCGAACACGCCCTCCGGCACCGGGGCGTGGCCCTCAGCATCGAACCTGACTGGGACCGGGACTCCGCTTTCGCCGGCGCCGTGGCCGCCGCCGGGTTCCGCGAGTCCACCAACACGGTGCTCATCCCGCGCACGCTCATCCTTGACCTCACCCGGACCGACGACGAGCTGATGGCGGAGATGTCCAAGTCCACGCGGGCCAACATCCGCAAGGCGATGCGCAGTGACGTGGAGTTCCGCAAGGTGAAGAACGATTCCGAGCTGGAACAGGTCCTGGCCATCTACCACCAGACCGCCGAGCGTGCGGGCTTCGGCATCCACGAGGACCAGTACTACCGCGACATCTTCCACAACCTCGGGGACGCCTCGCCCATCATCGGAGCGTTCGACGGCGAGCAGCTGCTGGCGTTCACGTGGCTGTCGCGCAGCGGTACCACCGCCTTCGAGCTTTACGGCGGCGTCTCCGCAGAAGGACAGAAGCAGCGCGTCAATTACGGCGTAAAGTGGGCGGCCCTGCAGTCCATGCGCGAGGACGGCTGCAACCGGTACGACTTCAACGGCCTGCTCAACGACGGCATCTCCGACTTCAAGAAGCAGTTCGCCCGGCACGAGAACATGCTGCTGGGCACGTGGGAGAGGCCGCTCTCGCCCTTCTACCCTGCCTACGCCAAAGCCATGCCGCTGGCGCGCAAGGGCCTCCAGCAGGGGCGCCGGCTGGTGAAGGACGCAGCCGGGCGGGTCCTGCCCCTGGTCCGGAAGCTGCGTCCGGGCAACTGACTGAACCAGAAAAGAAGGGCGACTCCGGCACCCACGCGGGTGCCGGAGTCGCCCTTCTTGTTGCCGTTGGCTAGAGCCCGGTGGTCACGGCGAAGGCCAGCGCAGGTTCCCCGCTTCCGGCCACCCAGTGGACGTTGATGGGGGCTTCCGCGGCCGCGATGAACGCGCTCCTGCCCCGTGACAGCTGCAGGTCGCCCTTGGGTGAGTCAAGGTACACCTCGCCGGCCACGACAATGACCACTGCGGCCCCGGACTGCGCCAGGGGTACGGGGCCCGAATCCGGTCCCAGCTCGATGCGCTGCAGCTGGAACTCCTTGAACGGGGGACGGAACAGTTCCTGGTCCATCACCGTCTTCTCTGCGTCCAGCATGGGCACGGCCACGGGGTGGAAATCGATGGTGTTCAAAAGCTCCGGGACATCGACGTGCTTGGGCGTCAGGCCGCCGCGCAGGACATTGTCCGAGGAGGCCATGACCTCCACGCCCAGCCCGTGCAGGTAGGCGTGCACGTTCCCGGCGGGAAGGTAGACCGCTTCGCCGGGCTTCAGCGAGATCCGGTTCAGCAACAGCGAGATCAGCACGCCGGGGTCGCCCGGGTACTTTTCGTTGAGGCTGATCACGGTGCCCAGTTCGGCCTGGTACGGCTCGAGCGAAGCGCGCGACAGCAGTGCTTCGACCAACAGGGCGGTATCCTCCGCCACTTTCTGGCCGCCGGTGATCAGCCGCTCAAAGGCCCGGCGCAGTCCTGCGCCTTCGTCCGTGGCGGCGAGATCGTCAATCAGGGCCTGGACCAGCGCGGGGGAGGAGGTTCCCTCGGGGAAGGCATGGGCGATGTGCTGGAAGACTTCCCGGGTTTCAGCGGCAGGACGGAACCCGCACAGCGCCTCGAACGGAGTCAGCGCGAAGATCATCTCCGGCTTGTGGTTGTCGTCCTTGTAGTTCCGGTTCGGAGCATGGGCATCCAGGCCGGCGGCGTTTTCCCGGGCAAATCCCTCGCGCGCCTGCTCCAGGCTCGGATGGACCTGGAGGGAGAGCGGCTGCGCGGCCGCCAGGATCTTGGCCAGGAACGGCAGCCGGGGGCCGAAAGCGGAGACGGACTCCGCGCCCAGGAAATGTTCCGGGTTTGACGAGATCAGCGCATCGAGCGGGCTCCGGGTACCGTCCTCCGGCACGTGCGCCACCGACGGCGAGTCGGGGTGGGCGCCGATCCACAATTCGGCTTCCGGGCCCCCCGACTCGGGGCGGCCCAGCAGCGAGGCGATGGCCGTCGTCGAACCCCAGGCGTAGTCCCGGAGGACGTTTTCAATCTCGTACAAAACCGTTCCGTTCCTTGTGGATGGGCATTGATGCTTGGGCGGCCGCCGTTGCCGCTAGAGCGGGCGGCACTGTCCGTTGGTGGCCACGAGCTGGCGGATGGCCTCTTCGTTGCCTTCGAGCTTGAGCTGGGTGAGCATCTCTTCGGTGATCGGCTCACCGTCGGGCGTGGTGGTCACCGGGGTGAAGTCCGACGGCGAGGGCTGCTGGGCAGCGTTGCCGCCCGTGGGCAGGGTGGCGGGGATGGACCCTGCCGCCTGGACATGTCCGGCGCCTGCCGCTGGAACTGCCGTGCCGTCGTCGGGAATGCCTGCGGACTGTGCGCCCTTTGCGGATGCCTGTGCCAGCAGTTGATCCACCCGCTCGTGGATCTGGTCGAAATCCGGGTTGGTGGAGAAGGACGGGTCGAAGTCCGGCGGGCCGATGGTGAGCCGCTTGACGTCCTTGCCCCGTGCCTTGATGGCGAGGTCCAGGAAGCTGCCCAGCTGGGCGGAAGAGACGTTGGACTCCACCACCTTGGTTCCCGCGCTGGCAATGTCTTCGAACTTGGACAGCAGGGTAGTGGGATCGAGCTGTTTCAGCATGGCCTGCTGCACGCACTGCTGGCGCTGGATGCGGGAGTAGTCGTCAACGTATTCGCGCGAGCGTCCGTACCAGAGTGCCTGGTCCCCGTTGAGAGTCTGGTCGCCGGCCGGGATCCAGCCGAGGGGCATCCCGTGGGTCTTGGTGGTTTCGTCGAAATAGCCGCTCATGGGAACCCACCCGCCGGCCTTGATCCGGATACCGCCCATGGCATTGATCAGAGTAGAGAAGCCCTGCATGTCAACCAGGACGTAGGACTGGATCTGCATGCCGAGTGTTCCGGAGACGGCTTCCATGGTTGCCTGCGCGCCCGGGTCCGCCACGCCGGGGTAGAGGTTGGCGTGCTCGTTGGTGACTTCTGTGTTGATGGCGTTGATGAGGCATTCGTCGCCGCAGTTGTAGCCGTCGGGGTAGAGGGCGCGCATGGGGGAGCCCTCGCTGAACTGCGCGTTCTGGAAGTTTCGAGGGACCGAAATGATGGCGGTCTGGCCGGTCTCGGCGTCCACGCTGAGCACGGAGAGGCTGTCCGGACGGCGGCCGGTGCGGTCATCGCCCGCGTCGCCGCCCATCATGAGGAAGTTATAGCGCCCGTCCACGGGTTTGATCGCCGGGCCGGACGAGAAGATGTTGCCGATGGCATTGCGGCCCACATTCAGCAGATAGGCGGCATAACCCATGGACCCGCTGCCCAGGACCAGGGCAACCACTAGGGCGATGCCGACGGCGGGGCGCGCCTTCGGTGCCAGCAGGACGGGGCGGATGAGCCTCAGGGTGTTGAGGAACAGCAATGCCCAGCCGAGGGCCAGCGCAGCCAGCAGGACCACCAGCACCAGCGACGTGACCGGGTTGGTCACGATGCTGATGACCATGCTTCGGTCCAGCAGCAGCAGGACCACTGCCAGCAGCAGGATGGCCCACACACAGAGCGTGATGCGCAGCGCGGTCCGCCCCAGCTTCCGGTCGCCCGCCACCAGCTGCGCGCTGCCCGGTACCAGGAGCGTCAGCAGGACCAGTACGAAGGCGCGCTTTGTACGGACCGGGGAGGAAGCGCTGACCGGGTAGCGCACGGGGTCTGTCAGGGACGCCCCGGACCCGGTATTGAGCACGCTGCTGCTGCTGCTGGCCATGCCCGCCGCCCTAACGGCTGCCCCGAAGAGCGCCGGAGCCGTCCGGGAAGACTTCGCTAACTTTTTGCCGCAGGTTTGCGCCCTTGCGGGAGGCGACGGCGTTGAGGTCGGCGGCGAAGTCGAGGAGGTCAGCACGCAGGGAGGCGGCGAGCTCGTCCGTGCCCGACGCCAGCATCCGAACGGCCAGGAGCCCGGCGTTCCGTGCTCCGGCGATGGAGACCGTGGCCACCGGAACCCCGGCCGGCATCTGGACGATGGACAGCAGGGAGTCCATCCCGTCAAGGGTCTTCAGGGGAACCGGGACGCCAATGACGGGAAGCGGCGTGACGCTTGCGAGCATGCCCGGGAGGTGGGCGGCACCGCCGGCGCCGGCGATGATCACCCGCAGGCCGCGTTCATGCGCCGTCTGCCCGTACCGGATCATTTCCGTGGGCATCCGGTGGGCTGAGACCACGTCCGCTTCGAACGGTATGCCGAATTCGGCCAGGGCGTCCGCCGCGGCCTCCATGACCGGCCAGTCCGAGTCGGAGCCCATGACCAGGCCCACCAAGGGGCTGGTGCCGGATGCGGCGGGGGTGGCTTCGGCGCTCATGCCTTCTCCTCGAAAATCGCAGCAGGTTCTTCGGTGGAAACCCGTCCGTCACGGATGATGCCGGCCACGGCTGTGGCGCGGCGGCGGACCGAGTCCACCTCCGCGGTGGAACTTCCCACCAGGTTGACGTGGCCGATCTTACGTCCCGGACGTACCGATTTGCCGTAGCAGTGGACTTTCGCGGCGGGTTCGGCGGCGAGTGCCATGGGGTAGGCGGAGTACAGGTCCTGGTTCTCCCCGCCCAGGAAGTTCTTCATCACCGTCACGGGAGCCAGCGCGTCCGTGGCGCCCAGCGGCAGGTTCAGGACGGCACGGAGGTGCTGTTCGAACTGGCTGGTGATGGAGCCGTCCTGGGTCCAGTGGCCGGTGTTGTGCGGCCGCATGGCCAGTTCGTTGATCAGGAACCCCGCTCCGCTGCCCGGCGTTTCGAAGAGTTCCACGGCGAGGACGCCGGTTGCGTCCAGTTCGGCGGCGATGCGCAGGGCGGCGTCCTCCGCGGCGGCCGCCACCTCCAGCGGGATGTCCAGCGCGGGAGCAATCACCTCGTCGCAGACACCGTCCACCTGGATGGTGTGGACCACCGGCCAGGCACGGGCCTCGCCGTCGGGAGTCCGGGCCACGAGGGCGGACAGCTCGCGGGTAAATTCAACCTTGGCCTCGGCCAGGAGGGGACTCATTGCGGCGAACCAGTCGGCCGCCTCGGCGGCCTCCTCCGGCGAGCCAACGATCCGCACGCCCTTGCCGTCATATCCGCCGCGCGGGGTCTTCAGGACAACGGGCCAGCCGATCTCCTCGCCGAAGCGCACCAGCGCGTCAACGTCGGCCACCGATGCCCAGGCGGGGTTCGGCAGTTCCAGCCGGTCGATGGCTGCACGCATGACCAGCTTGTCCTGGGCGTGGACCAGGGCGTCCGGTCCGGGCTGGACGTTGACTCCGGCCTCCTGCAGTGCGCGGAGGTGGTCCGTGGGCACGTGCTCGTGGTCGAACGTCATCACGTCCAGGCCCTTGGCAAAGTCCAGGAGCGTCTGCAGATCCTTGTAGTCGCCCACCGGCGTGGTGGGTACTGCCGATACTGCGGACACGTCCTCACCCTCGGCGAGGACGCGGAGTTCAAAGCCGAGGGCTGTAGCGGCAGGGGCCATCATTCGCGCGAGCTGGCCGCCGCCAACCACGCCTATCACTGGAAAAGTCACATGTGCCAGCCTACCGAAGACGGGGCC
This sequence comes from Arthrobacter sp. SLBN-83, assembly GCF_006715285.1. Taxonomy (NCBI): domain Bacteria; kingdom Bacillati; phylum Actinomycetota; class Actinomycetes; order Micrococcales; family Micrococcaceae; genus Arthrobacter; species Arthrobacter sp. SLBN-83. Next base: position 104,201 of record NZ_VFMX01000001.1, on the reverse strand, counting down.
GATCGACGCTTTTGCGGCCCGACGGGGGATGGACATTTTCGGTGGCAGGGGCACCCCGCTCCTGCATTCGGGGGGCCGCTTTGAGCCTTTGGGGCTAAAATGGACCTTTGGCCGAGTGGCCCACAGTTCGTCACGGCCATGGAGGGTCATGTTTAGCGCACTTGCAGATCGTATCCGGGGGCTTGCCTCACTTTTTTGGCGCGAGGTGGCCAAGTTTGGTGCGGTGGGCGGTGTGGCGTTCGTCATCGATAACGGCCTGACCTATTACCTGATGCACGGCCCCATGTCTGACAGCGAGGCGAAGGCACGCTTCGTGGGTGCCACCGTGGCAACGATCTTCTCGTGGGTGGCAAACCGCTTCTGGACCTTCCGTCATCGGCGGCAGGCCAACGTGCTCCGCGAGTTCGTGATGTTCGTGATCATCAACGGCATCGGCATTGGCATCTCCACCGGGTTTACCGCCCTGGCCAAGTACGGCATGGGCATCGACGACAAGAACCTGCTGTTCCTTGCGGGCGTGGTTGGCATCCTGGTTGCCACGGTTGTGCGCTTCTTCGCCTACCGCTTCCTGGTGTTCAACCAGGAACTGGACCAGGAACCGGAGTTTTCCCACGACCACGAAATCATCGAAGCGCACCCCCACAAGCAGCCCGCGGGTGCCGCGGAACGCCCGGCACCAACGCCGGCCGACGGCGGCCCGCAGGCCTAGGCCGGCGGCTGCTAGCTTCCGTGGATCCGTTCGTCGGCCATCAGCTTGTCCGTGAGCGCCACATCGGGATGGGTCAACACCACTGAGCCGCCCTGGTGCCAGGCTCCCAGCGCATTGGCCAGTACAGCTTCAAGTCCGGCATCGGCCGGAACGTGCAGCCTGGCGCCTTCGGTATGCGGCACGGCAAAACCGGTGATCAGGTCCTGGTGCAGGACACTTCGTCCCTGGCTGGTCAGCACAGCGCGGGATGACGGATCAGGATCGGCGTGCGGCATGAACACGTCCCCGTGTGACCGCACTTCGGCGGCATAGTCGAGGCAACCGGCCGGAAGGTCACCGCCCCAGCGCATGGCGAGGGCCGGCAGGGCAACGGCAACGACGGCGTCGTACTGTCCGTCGGACCCGGCAGGATCGTCAGTGGCAAGGAAGTCCGCCTGGCCGTCGTCGAGCACTGTTTCCAGTCCCAGCTGCCAACCGGCCAGTGCCCAGACCAGAGCCTTCCAGTGGGCCGGAAGCGCGAGCCGGAGCCGCATGCCGGGTTCCGCGTCCAGTTCGTCCTGCAGCAGGTTGCTCGTCTTGGCAACCCAGTTGTCCAAGACCCGGCCCGACAGTTCCACCCGCTCCGAGTCAGGCCCGTACCAGGTCAGGCGTGGTGCCGTGGAGTTGCCGGAGCGGAGGCCTGCCGTGAGTTCGAGCGCGGGGATTGATGTCATGCGTTCATCCTGCCACTGTCCGAATCCCCTGGATATCCAGCTGCAGAGACGACGGTGAGGCTGGCCGGGTGGATGGTGATGTTAATCACCCTTATTGCTAAGCGTGCTTGCTATTTCGGGGGATAGCGGGTATTTTCCCCGCCAGCACACGGGATGGACGGCTTTTCTGCCGCAAAATCCACACCATATCCATCCGCCACGCCCGGCCGGTGGGGAAACCCGGGCGTGGCGTGCGCGAATTTCCCGGCTTCGACTGTCTATTATCCCGGCAACGGCTTGACTCACCCTAGTTACACACGTGTAATTAGGTAACTAAAGCAATTGCGTAAATACCGGCACACAACCGAGTGTCCATGTATCCAGGCAGTGGCTGAACCATCAGGAGGGTCGCCGTGGGGCAAGCAGAGCGTATCCAGGAAGATGCCGTCGTGGCCGGTCAGGCAACGGCAAAATACCGTGCGCGGGGGGTGCCAAGCGATTGGTACGTGGATCCCGCTGATCCTGATGCTGCGGACCGGTACAACAGGAATTCCACCAGCGTCCTCGAGGACCAGGCAACAGCGTTCCTCGCGGCGCACGAGGCCCTCCTTGACGGCGGCGCCGAGCCGGAAGACGACCTCGATCCGCCCATGGAGCTGGCTGCGGCCGGTACCACCCAGCCGGTGTGGATCGGGCTGCCGCTGCAGCAGGATTTCGACGACGAGGGCGAACTGGGCTGGCAGACGGACGCTTTGTGTGCCCAGACGGATCCGGAAGCCTTTTTCCCCGAGAAGGGCGGCTCCACCCGCGATGCCAAGAAGGTCTGCGGGGCCTGCAACGTGCGGTCGCAGTGCCTGGAGTACGCGCTGGCCAATGACGAACGGTTCGGCATCTGGGGAGGCCTTTCCGAGCGTGAGCGCCGGCGGCTTAGGAAGCGAGCAATCTAATTCTTCAGGATGTGCATGTCACTGCCGTTGTGGTTGCCCACAACGGCAGTGCTTATCTGCCCAGAACCCTTTCAGCCCTGGCGTCCCAAACCCGGCCCGTTGACCGTGCCGTGGGGGTGGACACGGGGTCCGGCGACGACTCCTGCCGCCTCCTGCGGGAGGCTTTGGGTGAAGCCAACGTTCTCAGCCAGCCCCGGAGCAAGGGTGGCATGGGCGCAGCCGTCTCCGCTGCGCTCGCGGAGCTGGTTCCCGTGCACGGGGACGGCGATGGTGGCAGGACCGAGTGGATCTGGCTGCTGCACGACGACGCCGCACCCGCGCCCGAAGCCCTTGCCGAACTCCTGGGTGCCGTGGAGCGTGCGCCCTCGGTCACCGTTGCCGGCTGCAAGCAACTGGACTGGCATTCCCCGCGCAGACTCATTGATGTAGGGCTTTCCACCAGCCGGTGGGCGGAGCGTCTGACCCTGATCGACGCCGATGAAATGGACCAGGGCCAGTATGACGGCCGTACCGATACCTTTGCCGTCAATTCCGCAGGCATGCTGGTGCGCCGGGATGTCTGGGACCAACTGGGCGGCTTCGACCCCGCCCTGCCGGGCAGCGGAGACGACGTTGACTTCTGTTGGCGGAACCGCCTTGCAGGCCACCGTGTGGTGGTGGTCCCGGCAGCCCGGATGCTCCATGTGGCGCATCGTCCACATGCCCTCGGAAACCCCTCGGCGGCGCGCAAGGCCCAGGTTCACCTGCGCCTGAAGCACAGCCCGCTCTGGATGGTGCCTGTCCACGGCATCGGTGCCTTGCTGGGCAGCCTCTTCAAGCTGGTCCTGAGTATCGTGGTCAAGGACCCTGGCCACGGGATTTCCCAGCTTTTCGCCACGTGCGCCGCACTGGGCAGGCCCGGCGCCGTGGCCAAGGCCCGGCGGGCAGCCAGGCGGACACGCCGGATCCGCCGGTCTGTCATCCGCAAGCTGCAAACCCCCCGCCGCGAGGTGTGGAGCCACCGCCGGTCGCTGATGGAGGCGCTGGGATCCGACGGGTCCGGTGCCGACCACCTCGTACAGGATCCGTTTTCGCACCAACCCACCGGTGACGCCGCAGATGACTTCGCTGCCCTGGCCACCACAAAACGCGGCTGGGTGGGCAACGGTGCCCTGGCCGCCGTCATCATCGCATCCGTGGCCTCGCTCCTTGCACTCGCGGGACTGTTCCGGGCGGGAGCGGTATCCGGCGGCGCCCTGATTCCCGTCTCCGCGGGCCTGGGGGATATCTGGCACAACGCCTCCAACTGGTGGATCAGCCTGGGAGCGGGCCTTCCCGGCCGCGGCGATCCCTTCGACTACGTGCTGTGGATCATCGGAGTCCTGGGCGGCGGCGACGCCAACCCCGCCATGGCCTGGCTGCTGCTGCTCGGTGCCCCGTTGTCCGGCCTCACGGCATGGTTCGCGGCGGGCGGGCTGACGGTTCGCCGGCGGCTCCGCCTGGTGGCGGCGCTCTTTTGGGCAGCGGCCCCCGCGCTCCAGGCCGCACTTAACCAGGGCCGGGTGGGTGCGCTGATTGCGCACATCATGCTGCCGCTGGTGGTACTTGGCCTGCTGCGGGCTACGGGCTGCGCGGTGGGACACGGCAGGTTCGAAGCCGGCACATCACCGGGACACAACCCGAGTGAACAGGCACCGGCCAAGGCAGGGGTCAACGGCATGCCCTCGTGGACGGCGGCGGCAGCCGCGGGCCTGGCCCTGGCGGTCACTACCGCCGCGGCGCCCTCCCTGCTGATCCCGGCTGCCGTGGCCATCGTGCTTTGCGGCCTGCTGCTGGGACGGCGGGGGCGCACCGTGTGGTGGGCGTTGCTGCCCGCTGCAGCCCTGTTTATCCCGTTTGCACTGTCCACACTCGACAGGCCGCGTGCTGTTTTGGCCGATCCCGGGCTGCCCCTGGGATTCGACGCCGCCCCGCTGTGGCAGCAGGTCCTGGGCCAGCCCCTGTCATTCGACCCCGCTGCCGGCCTCCAGGGACTGGCCGCCTTTACCGGCGGGACCGTGCCCTGGGCCCTCCTGCTCGCCCTGCTCATCGCGGGGCCGGTGCTGGCCCTTGCCATCGTGGGACTCTTCAGCGCAGGACGCCGGGCCCGTGTTGCCCGATGCTTCTGGATTGTGGCGCTCGTCGCCCTGGCCGCCGGCTGGTTCAGCAGCCATGTCGCCACAGGCTTTAATGCCGGCGTCCTGGTAACGCCTTTCACCGGTCCGGCGGTGTCCGCCGCGTCCTTTGCCCTCCTTGCGGCGGCACTCCTCGGAGCCGAGCAACTCCTGTCCACAGCGGACCGGTCAGCGGGCACCGCGGCGAAGACCGGAAGGGCGGCGCGCACAGGGCTGGCGCTGGGCTTGGTAGTGGTGCTGGCCGGGCCGCTGGCCGGGATGGCTGCCTGGTCGGCGCAGAACCTTTTGCGTCCGGCCGGGACAGGCGCCGCCCAGGCCATCGCATCCCAGGGAAGCGTTGCTGCCCCCGCGCCAACAGGTTCCGGGAACGGGGGAGCCCTGGGCACGCCGCGCCTGGTGGAAGCCTCCAACGCACGCTCCCTGCCCGCCACCGCCGTCGACCGGGGGACCGGGCCTGAACAGACCCGGACCCTCCTGCTCAGCACTGGAGAGGACGGCACCTTCAACGCGTCGTTGATGCGTGGTGCGGGCACCACGCTGGACAGTCTCTCCGCCATCGCCTCTGCGCGGAACATCATCGGTGCGCCGGGTGCCGAGGAGGTGCGTGGCGACGACGATGTCACCTCGGCGGTCCGCCGCGTGGTGGCCACCCTTGTGGCGGGTCAGGGTGTGGATCCACGCGCCGACCTGGAACAGCTCGGGGTTGGATTCGTGGTGCTGCGTGCCGCGGACACCGCAGCCCAGCTCACCGCCAGCCGGATGGATGCCGTCCCGGGGCTTGTCGCCGTGGGACAGACCGACGTGGGCTGGCTCTGGCGCATCAGCCCACTGAACCAGCCGGTTCTGCAGGCTGCTGACGTGGCCCATCGCGTCCGTATCGTGGATCCCCGCGGCGCGGCCACCGCTTTGGTCGCCTCCGGAACCGATGACGTCGATGCCGCCGTCCCTGCTGGGCCGGAAGGCCGGCTGGTGGTGCTTGCAGAACGGGCCGATCCGGGGTGGAGCGCTTGGCTCGACGGCCGGAAGCTGACCTCCACAACGGACGGCTGGTCCCAGGCCTTCACGCTTCCGGCATCGGCCGGGCAGCTGACGGTCCGATACGAGAACCCGTGGTCATTCTGGGCTGCCGCCGCCCAGATCACGGTGATCGGGCTGACCGTCATCCTGGCAATCCCCATGCCGGCCCGGCGCCCGCGGACCGGTATCTCGCGTGACGAGGGCTCCCTGCGTAAGGAACACCAACATGCATGAGCACACCCCGCCGGCCGCCGGCGATCCTTCCGCCGAGGGAGAAATGCAGGTCCGGGCCGGTGAAACGCCCCAAACAGCGTCCGGCAAAGGCAGGAAGACATCCGGCCGCGGCGCCACACGTGTGCCAGGTGGCAAGGGGCGGGCGGCCTCTGTGGCCGGAGTTGCCGCAGGCGTCCTCATCCTCGCCGGTGGCGGAGCACTGGTGGCCGGAGGGTCGCTAATGGCCGGGCCCGTATCCACCCGGACAGTGCCGCCCACGGAAGCCGCCGTCCCGGCAGGAGCCAGTATTGGCGTCTGCCCCGGCCCTGCGCGGCTGCTGGCGGGAACCGACGCCGGCACCGACGCCCAGTTCCGGCCTGAGTCCGCCACTGCGGCAACGAAGGTCAGTGCCGCCGTGCTCAGCGCCGGAGGTGTGCTTCCTGGAAGCAGGCTCGCGCGCCTGGATGGTGAGGGCGCCCTCGAAATCTCCAAGGACCCTGGTCCGGCACCTACTGCCGCCGCACCCCAGGAGCTGCTTGCCGGAGTGGCCGCGGACCGTGTGGTGGACCAGGTAAGCGTCCTCACTGCCAAGGCCGTGGCCAACCAGAATGCCTCGGCCGCCGCCGCAATGAAGTACACCGCCAAGGATGGTGACCTGCAGGGCAGTGCTGCTGCCACCTGCGCGCAACCTTCCAACGACCAATGGCTGGCAGGTGCCAGCACCACCGTCGGCCGGACCTCCGTGCTGGCACTGACCAACGCCTCCAGTACCCCCGCCACAGTGAGCCTTGAACTTTTTGGTTCCGGCGGGCAGATCCAGGCGCCGGGCAGCCGTGGACTGCTGGTTGCCCCCGGCAGCACCCGCAGCGTGGTCCTGGCCGGCCTGGCACCCAACGAGCCGAGCCTCAGCGTGCACGTCCGCAGCGCCGGTGGCCCGGTGGCCGCCTCCATCCAACAGAGCGTACTGCGCGGCCTCACTCCGGGCGGCGTGGATTTCATTAGCCCAGGGACCGCCCCTGCTGTCCGCCAGGTGATGACGGGGGTGGATATCCAGGACCCCGCGGGGATTGCTGCCCTGACGGCCCAGGCCGCCTACAAGGATGCCGGCCCGGCCCTCGAGCTGACAGTTCCCGGCGCCGCCGATGCAGTGGTGGAAATCAAGCTCTACGGACGGGACGGCCAGCACGCCCTTCCCTCCGGCGGCGTCATCACCGCGAAGGCTGGGTCCACCACCGAGGTCTCCCTGGCCGGTGTACCCGCCGGCCAGTACACCGTGGCGGCCTCATCCGACGTCTCCTTTGTTGCTGCCGCACGCATGGGCCGCGGGCTGCAGGCAGGACAGCCATCGGATGTTGCTTGGGCGCCGTCGGCCGTGCGGCTTGGCAGCCAGCACGTGGTTCCCGTCCCCAAGGGCGGCCAACGCCAGTTGGTGTTCGGGGCGCTGGACACCAGGGCCAACATCACGTATGCACCCATCACTGCCGATGGAAAGGTGCGTGCAGCCGCCACCGCCGACATTGCGGGCGGAACGACCGCGACCATCGGCATTCCGGAACAGGCTGACGGGGTGGACGTCGTGGGCTATGTGGTTTCCGCCTCCGGCGACGCCGCCTACGGGGCGGTACTGGTGGGCCAGGACGGACGCAACGACGTCTCGTCCCTGGCTTTCCTTGCTGCCGCTGCCGGCCAGGAAACGGTCCCGGTCGCCCTGGGCTACTAGGCTGCGCGTTCAGTAGCGGCGGCGGTACACCGGATCCAGCGTCTCCGGCGCGACACCCAGCATTTCCGCCGTGTGCTCCACCACCACGTCGTGCACCAGGTCCTGGAGCTCTTCCACGCTGGAGCATGCCTGCTCCACCACCCGGCGGTACACAGTGATCGTGGGCCCGTCCTCTCCCGCGGCGGGGGTATAGGCGCCCATGGGTGCAGGGGTGGCGTTGGCGGCAAGCTGTTCCAGGTCCGGCGGAATCTCATCCACACCGAACCTGACGCCGTCGAGCGTTTTGCCCCAGATGTCGTGCAACCGTTGGGCGGAGTCCAGCACCATGTCGTCAAAGCGGTCGCCGCGCGTCCGGTAGCCCGGATGCGTCGGCAACATCACTTCGCCCCGAAGGCCGCGCCCGTGGCGGTTCCGGCGCCGCCTGAAGAAGCTCCTGCCGGCGGTTCCCACGCCCGTTGCCGCTGGGGCATCCGGGTCAGCCAACCGGACCGAAAAACCTGATTCATGGTTCGATGACTGCATACATCGACTGTAAACCCGGGGGAGGATTTACGCGATACATCCTCCCGGCTGCCCAGGGCGCGTCTGATTGGGCCGGCAATGCGCAGCTTTTGGTCGGTGAAGGGGTAGTCTGTGATGTCGTGGGAGCTATCCGTCAGTGTTCAAGGTCTGCCTGCCGCCAGCCGGCGGTAGCCACCCTGACGTACGTTTATGCAGACTCCACCGCGGTCCTGGGGCCGTTGGCCACCTACGCCGAGCCGCACTGCTACGACCTTTGCGAGCAGCATGCTGATTCGTTGACGGTTCCCCGCGGCTGGGAAGTACTTCGCCTGGCAATGCCGTCCACTCCACAGCAGCCCGGGCCCGATGACCTGCTTGCCTTGGCAAATGCAGTGCGCGACGCCGCAGCCCTGCCTCCGGAGGCGCAGCCGCCCGCCCAGCGCGGCCACCATTCGGCACTGGAAGCTCCGGCAGGCACGGACGGGGCGCGCCGCGGCCACCTGCGGATCCTCCGCGAACCTTCCTGACCCGCATCTGGCGGTACGCTGGAACCTGCACATCTTTTCCGCTACCGGCGCGAGCGCGCCCGCCAGGGAGCATGAACAAATGCCAAAGATCAGCCCCGAGCTGTTGTCCGTCCTGCGTTGCCCCGTGACCGGCTCGCCCCTGGTCCAGGAGGGGGAGGAACTGGTGGCCACTGCCGCCGGGGACACGGGCGTGAAGAACCGATACGCGATCGAGGACGGGATCCCTTTGCTGCTGCCTCCGGAACTGCTCGCCGCAGCAGCCTCGGCAGGTTCGGACCAGCACGATTCCGCTGCAGCAGGGCAGTAATCCACCTGTATCAGCTTCACCTGCACTGGTTATCACAGAAACAGCAGAACGGGGACTGGACCAGGACCCGGACCAAGCAAAGGACCACCCATGACTTTTGAGTACAAGGTTGCCGATATTTCCCTGGCGGAAGCCGGCCGCCACCAGATCCGCCTCGCGGAACACGAAATGCCCGGCCTGATGTCCCTCCGTGAGGAGTTCGGCCCCTCGCAGCCGCTCAAGGGCGCCCGGATCGCCGGTTCCCTGCACATGACGGTGCAGACCGCTGTGCTGATCGAGACCCTCACCGCGCTGGGTGCCGAGGTCCGCTGGGCGTCCTGCAACATCTTCTCCACCCAGGACGAGGCCGCGGCGGCCGTGGTGGTGGGCAAGGGCACCGTCGAGGACCCGCAGGGCGTCCCGGTGTTCGCATGGAAGGGCGAAACCCTCGAGGAATACTGGTGGACCGCCGAGCAGATCCTTACCTGGCCCGGCGCCGAGTCCAATCCCGAGCTGGGCCCCAACATGATCCTTGACGACGGCGGCGACGCCACCATGCTGGTCCACAAGGGCGTCGAGTTCGAGGCCGTGGGCAACGTTCCCTCCGCCGACCCCGAGGATTCCGAAGAGTACGGCATCTTCCTCGACGTGCTCCGGCGCTCCCTTGCCGCCGACCCGCAGAAGTGGACCAGGACTGCCGCCACCATCAAGGGCGTCAGCGAGGAAACCACCACGGGTGTGCACCGCCTGTACCAGCTAGCGGACCAGGGCAAACTCCTCTTCCCTGCCATCAACGTCAACGATTCCGTGACCAAGAGCAAGTTCGACAACAAGTACGGCATCCGCCACTCCCTGCCCGACGGCATCAACCGTGCCACCGATGTGCTCATGGGCGGCAAGGTGGCCGTGGTCTGCGGTTACGGCGATGTTGGCAAGGGCGCGGCGGAAGCCCTGCGCGGCCAGGGCTCCCGCGTCATCGTGACCGAGATCGATCCCATCTGCGCGCTCCAGGCAGCCATGGACGGCTACCAGGTGGCCAAGCTGGAATCGGTCCTGGCCCAGGGCGACATCTTCATCACCACCACCGGCAACAAGGACGTCATCCTGGCTGAGCACATGGCCGGCATGAAGAACAAGGCCATCGTGGGCAACATCGGCCACTTCGACAATGAGATCGACATCGCCGGCCTGTCCCGCATCCCCGGGATCAAGAAGGTTGAAATCAAGCCGCAGGTCCACGAATGGGTCTTCGACGAAGGAACTGACGCGGAGCGCTCCATCATCGTCCTGTCCGAGGGCCGGCTGCTCAACCTGGGCAACGCCACGGGCCACCCGTCGTTCGTCATGAGCAACTCGTTTGCCAACCAGACCATTGCGCAGATCGAGCTGTGGACCAAGCGGGACCAGCACGAGTACGAAAACAAGGTCTACGTCCTGCCGAAGGTCCTGGATGAGAAGGTGGCCCGGCTGCACCTGGCTGCCCTGGGCGTTGAACTCACGGAGCTGACCAAGGACCAGGCGGAATACCTGGACATCGACGTCGCGGGCCCGTACAAGCCCGAGCACTATCGTTACTGAGACGTAAGGGCCCGGGCGCTGGACAAGCGCCCGGGCCGTTATTTTCTGCACGTAGGATCAAAAACATGGAGTCTGATGTAAAGCCCCGTCGCCGGGGGAAGACCAAGAAAATCCTTGCCGTGGTTGCCGTCTGTGTCCTGGCTGCCGTGGGCGGGGTTTTCGCCGCCGTCGCTCCGGGCCTTGCCGGCGGACCCCTGGAATCGGAAGCAGGCTCCGCGCTGCGGACATCCCCGGGAATCGCGTCCCCCGTTGTGCCGCCGGTGGCCCTCGATGCTGTCCCCGCCAACGGCGCCAAGCAGGTAAACCCGGCCGCGCCGGTTTCCCTCAAGGTGGGCAACGGAATTATCCAGCGCGTCACCCTCGCCAGCACGGCCGGGAAGAGCATTGACGGCAGCATCGACCCCAGCGGGACGGCGTGGTCCGCCACCGGGCCCCTTGAGTTCGATACCGAGTACAGCTACACCTACGTGGTCAAGGACTCGGCAGGACGCGAAACAAGCACCACCCAGTCCTTCAATACCGTGTCCAGCTCGCACGAGGCCGACGCCGCCATCTACCCCCTGAACGGCATGAAGGTGGGTGTGGGCCAGCCCCTGCAGATCATTTTCAGCGAGCCCGTCACCAACCGTGCGGCAGTGGAGAAGGCCATCAAGATCACCACCACGGCAGGGCAGGCCGGGGCTTTCCACTGGTACAGCGACACCATGGTCCGGTACCGCCCCGAGAACTTCTGGGCTGCCAACTCCACCATCACCATGGACATGCAGCTCTTCGGCGTTGACCTTGGGAACGGCCAGATCGCCAACTTCAACAAAAAGGTGAACGTCTCCATCGGGGACAAGAAGGTAGCCATCGCCGATGCCACCGCGCATACATTTACGCTGAGCGTCAATGACCAGCCCGTGAAGACTCTGCCCGTCAGCATGGGGGACAAGCGGTTCCCCTCGGCCAAGGGATTCGCGGTGCTGATGGAGAAGAACCGCTTTGACCACTTCCGGGCGGCGAGCATCGGCCTGAAGCCCGGCGACCCCGCCTATTACGGTGAGGCGGACGTCGAATACACCATCCGCCTCACGCTCAGCGGGGCCTACATCCACCAGGCGCTCGAGTCCGCGTATCCGTACATCGGCAACACCAACGTGTCCCACGGCTGCATAGGTTTCCTGCCGGACGGAGCGGCCTGGGTCTTCGACAACATGGGAACCGGGGACGTGGTCCAGATCATCAATACCGAAGGTGACTACGCGGCGCACACCGACGGTTTTGGCGACTGGAATATCCCGTGGAGCGAATACGACAACTAAGGTCAGCTGCTGAACGGCAGCCGCTGCAGCCGCTGCCCCGTCTCGGTGTACCGGCGGCGTGATTGCGACAGCCTGGTGAACTCCCGGTTCCGCCGTTCAGCCACGACGGCGGCCAGAAAGTCATCGGGGCCCGTTCCCGGCGGTGGGGCAGGGGCTACGTGGGCAGACAATTCGGCCGCGATCGACGCGGCCATGCCTGCCCTTGACAGCGGGGCCATCCGGCCCGCCTGGCGGATGAACTGGGCGGCCCTGCGCGCTGTGGCGTCAGGGATGCGGCCAATGTCCGCGGCCGCAGCCCAGGACTGCAGGTACGGCGGGACGAAAACCCGGATGGCCTGCTCAGCCGGCACCCGGCTCCGCACGGCGTAGGTCCCGGCCATCAGGTCGCCCAGCCGCCGGGATTTGTCGTTGAAGAGCGCCACGGCAAGGGCAAGGCCGCCGAACGTCAGGTAGATCTCCAAAAAACCGGTCAGGCCACGGATCACCGCGTGCCGGAACCGGATGGCGCCGCCATCCTCCCGGACCACGCGCAAACCTGTAGCCAGCTTGCCCAGGGACCGGCCCCTGCTCAGCGTCTCCACAGTCACCGGCACCACCACCAGGCAGAACACGACGGCGGCGAGGCCAAGGGCGCGTGCCGCCGCAGGGTCAAGGTCCCGGCCGGCGGCCGACAGGCCAATCATGATCAGCACGAGCAGGACGACATGGACAACGACGTCGATGACCAGGCCCAGGGCGCGCGCGGCAAAGCTGGCGGGCCGAAGCTCGAGTACGACGGCCTCTCCGGTGATGATTGGACCCACCCTGCGGCCCTGCCCTTCGCAGCTGATGTTCGGTTGGTGCGGACGGTCAAAGTCTAATGCCGGGCGCTAGGCTGTAGCCGTGGACATGGATGCCTTCGCCGCCGTCAATGCGGACAATTGGGCGCGGTTGCAGGAGCTTGCCGGCAAAGGCAGGCTGACCGGCGCCGAAGCCGACGAATTGCTGGCGCTGTACCAGTCCACGTCCGGACACCTGTCGCTGGTCCGTTCCGTGGCCCCGGAAAGCGGACTCTCCGCGTCCCTCTCCGCCACGCTGGCCCTGGCCAGGACCCGCTTTACCGGCGCCCGGTCCAACGTGATGGCTGACCTGGCCCGGTTCTTCGTGGTGGCCCTTCCGGCCGCGCTGTACCGGTTGGCCTGGCTTACCCTGGCCTGTGGCGCAGCATTCGTCCTCATCGCGGCCGCCTACGCCGTATGGATCGGCACATCCCCTGAAGCCCTTCGGGCCGTGGCGTCAGAGACCGCGGCAGCCCAGTATGTGAGCCAGGACTTCATCAACTACTACTCGGAAAACCCGGCAGCGTCGTTCGCCGGTGCCGTATGGACAAACAACGCGTGGATCTGTGCCCAGGCGGTGGCACTGGGCATTACAGGCGTGTGGGTGCCGATGATCCTGTTCAGCAATGCGCAGGGGGTGGGCGTCGCGGCCGGGATCTTCGCATCGGCCGGCAAGTCCGATGTGTTTTTCAGCTACATCCTGCCCCACGGACTGATGGAGCTCACCGCCGTCTTTATTGCCTGCGCCGCAGGCCTCCGGATCTTTTGGGCCATGGTGTCACCCGGTCCCCGCACGCGCGGCCGGGCTGTAGCCGAGGAAGGCCGCTCACTGGTCACGGTGGCCCTTGGACTGGTCCTCGTTCTTTTCGTCTCGGGGCTGGTTGAAGGGTTCGTCACCCCCAGTCCGCTGCCCGTGTGGGCCAGGATCGGCATTGGCGCTACGGTTCTCGCCGCGTACTGGGTGTATGTCCTGGTGTGGGGCAGGCGGGCGTTCCTGGCGGGGGAGCGCGGGGATATCCGCCGGGAAGACGCGGGCTACACGGAAATCGCTGCCTGAATCGTTGTAATCCAGCCGGGGTGGTTCCTCGCCCAGCGGAAGTTCCGGACGGTAGGCTCGTCTGCAGAATGAAGCGCGCCGGCGAACTGGGACCGGTGCGGAACCCAACGGAAGTGACGCTGCTGTGAATGACGAAACACCGGCCCGCGCCAAAAGCGCTGCGCCGCAGCCGGAGCCTTTCCTGGACACGTCCGGGGATTCCGACGAGCCCGCGTTCTCCTGGCTGACGCCCACCGACGGAGACACGTCCCACCGGGACAACCCCAATGCAGACCAGTCGGATGCAAACAAGTCCGCTGCAGACAAGCCCAGTGGGGACAAAACCTCTGGGGGCATCACTGACGGCGGCGCCTCCGACCGGAACATTGCCGGGGAGGGACCGGGCAGGGGAGCGGTCGGCGGTGAAACCGACCGGGAGGCACGCCGGGACACCCGCAATGCCGCCCAGCCTGAAACCAGGGCCGACCGCAAGGCTGCGGAAGCCGCCGTCGGATCTTCTGCCCTTGGGACTCCGGCGTCCGCACGTCCCGACGCGGAACGTCCGGCAGCCGGAGCGTCAACAGCCGGCCCGCCTACAGCCGGCGCGTCCATACCGGGATCCTCCGCCGATGAGGGGAACGACAGCGATTCTCCGGTCTTCAAGGAACCCCTCCCCACGTCAGCACTGCACGTACGCCCCCCGGAAGAGGAGGTGGAGCGCCGCAACGCCCAGCGTGAAAGCGCCGCCAATGCCAAGCCGGTGGCGCCGCGTGTCATGCAGGTCCTGCTCGCCATCATCTATCCGTTCATCCTCCTGATCCTGGCCGTCCGGGCCGTGACCAGCCCCCTCTTCCTCTGGGTGGAATATAATCGGCCCGGCTTCCCGGGCGATGGCTACGGCTTCAACACCGATGACCGGATGACCTATGGCTCCTACGCCGTGGACTACCTCAGCAACTGGGCGGGCCCGCGGTACCTGGGTGACCTGGTGAACCGCGGCGGCGAAAAGCTCTTCAAGGACGGCGAAGTCAGCCACATGGCGGACGTGAAAGTGGTCATCCTGTCCACCTTCGGCGCCGGCGTTGCGCTGCTCCTCCTTGCCCTGATCGCCATCCTGTACCTGCGCAAACGCAGCACCGGCGGGACCAGGCGCGGACTCTTCGCCGGCTCCATCATCACGCTGGTCCTGATCCTGGGCCTCGGTACACTGGCGGCCCTGGGCTGGCAGCAGTTCTTCACCGAGTTCCACCGGATCTTCTTCGCCGACGGGTCCTGGACCTTCAGCCTGGACGACACCCTCATCCGGCTCTTCCCCAGCCAGTTCTGGATGGATGCCGGCATCGCCATCGCGGCAATGGTGCTCCTGGCATCCATCGTGACGCTGGTGCTTACCTGGCCCACCCGCCGTCGTCGTGGTGTTGTACGCGCGGAAGAGCCGGCCAAGGCCGGGCGGGAAAAGGCGGGCCAGGAAACGCCGGAGCAGGAAAAAGCGGCTCAGCCGTAGATCTTGGCGATTTCCGCCTGGAACTCCCTGACCACGGCTGACCGCTTCAGTTTCAGCGACGGCGTCAGGTGCCCGGACTCCACGCTGAACTCCGCATCCAGCAGCCGGAACGTGCGCACCGACTCCGCCTTCGACACCATCTTGTTGGCCAGGTCCACGGCTTCCTGAAGGGCAGCCAGGACCTGGGGATCGTTGGCGGCTTCACTGAGGGGGAGCGGGGGCAGGCCCCGCTCGGCGCGCCAGTCTGCAACGCCTTCCGGGTCCAGGGTCAGGAGGGCTGAGACGAAGGGCTTGCCGTCGCCCACCACCACGGCATGGGCCACGAGCTGGTGGGTCCGGATCATCTCTTCCAGTGGCCCGGGGGCCACGTTCTTGCCGCCCGCCGTGACCAGGAGGTCCTTCTTTCGGCCCGTGACAGTGAGGAAGCCGTCCTTGTCCAGCTCGCCAAGGTCGCCGGTGCGGAAGAAGCCGTCCACGAACGCTTCGGCGTCCGCCGCCGGGTTGCCGTGGTATCCCCTAAAGACTCCGATGCCCTTGACCAGGATTTCGCCGTCCTCGGCCACGCGGATGGTGGTGCCGGGAATGGGAATGCCCACCGTTCCCACCCTGGTGCGGGAGGGCGTGTTCACGGTGCATGGCGCGGTGGTCTCGGTCAGCCCGTAGCCTTCGAGGACCGGAATGCCCACGCCCCGGAAAAAGTGTGCGTCTTCGGTTGCAAGGGGACTGGCCCCGGAGACGGTGTACTCCACCTCGCCCCCGAACGCCTGGCGCAGCCTTGGATAGACCAGCCGGTCATACAAAGCGTGCCGGGCACGGCTCAGCAGCCCGGGACCGGATCCCTCCCCACGGCTCTGCCGGTCCTGTTCCCGGGAGTAGGCAATGGCGGCAGCTGATGCGGCATCGAACAGGCGTCCCTTGCCTGCCACCGCCGCCTTGTGCGCGGCCGTTGCCCGGACTTTTTCGAAGATGCGCGGCACCACCAGAAGGAACGTTGGCCGGAAGGTGCCAAGGTCTTCGAGGAGCTGCGCCGCCCCGGGGCTGTGAGCCACCGTTGCGCCTGCGGTAACGCAGACCACCTGGACCGCCCGGGCCAGGACATGGGCCAGCGGCAGGAACATCAAAGTGCGCGCCATGTCCTTCTGCAGGATCTCCGGCAGGAACGCGACGATGTTCTTGGCCACCAGGGCGAAGTTCGCGTGCGTGATCTCGCACCCTTTGGGTTTGCCCGTAGTCCCGGACGTGTACACCAGCGAGGCGAGGTCGGCCAGGCCTGCACGGCTGCGCTGCCGCTCCAGTTCGGCGTCGCTGACTCCGGTGCCTGCAGCGGCGAGGCTGGCAAGGTCCGGGGCCTCGCCGTCGTAATCCATCCGCACCACGTTGACCAGGCGGTCGCTGAGCTCGGCGGAGCCGGCCACCACGCCGGTGACCAACTGCACCATGGCGCGTTCGCCCGCGAAGACCCGCCGGACCCCGGCGTCCCTGATGATCCACTCCACCTGGCTCGCTGAGGACGTTTCATAAATGGGCACGGTAACGCCGCCGGCAAACCAGATGGCAAAGTCCACCAGGGTCCACTCGTAGGAGGTACGGGACATCACGGCCACGGTGTCCCCGGGTTCCAGGCCGCCGGCGATGAGTCCTTTGGCGAGGGCGCTGACGTCCTGGAGGAATTTCTGCACGGGAACATCCACCCAGCCATTGGGCCCCTTCCGCCGGTACAGGGCGCGGCTGGGATTGGCGGCGTGCTGCTCCAGCAGCAGGTCGGTCACGTTGCTGCTGGCGTCCATTTCAACCAGCAGTTCCGTGCTTGCTTCTCTCACAGCAGGTCTCCGTTTCCGCTGCCACGCCGCGGCAGCGGCTCCTTCAGGTCTCTTTTGACATCCTGCCCTAGATCCAGGACGGCATCCACATCCGGACCTTCCAGTCGATGTAGGGGATCACTTCGGCCGTCCAGATCGGGTAGAAGAACGCCGACAGCAGGACTGCCGCCACCAGGAACAGCACCACCAGGTACAGGCCGGAGCGGCGGCGCCACGGCGGGTCCGAGGACCTGCCCAGGACCAACCCAAGGCAGTACACCAGGGCCAGGACCAGGAACGGCTCGAAGGACACCGCGTAGAAGTAGAACATGGTCCGTTCCGGGTACATGAACCACGGGAGGTATCCTGCCGCGACGCCAGCCAGCACGGCACCGGCCCGCCAGTCCCGGCGCCCGGCCCACCAGAAGAGCAGGACCACCAGCGAGATGGCCGCCGACCACCAAATCAGCGGGTTTCCGACGGACAGGATGGCGGACGTGCACTTCTCCACGTCACAGCCCGGAGTGCCTTGGGGCGGGGATTCATAGAAGAACGACGTGGGCCGTCCCATCACCAGCCAGCTCCAGGCGCTGGCCTGGTACGGGTGCTCGGCACTCAGGCCCTGGTGGAACTTGTACGCTTCCAGGTGGTAGTGGACCAGGGAGCGGACCGAGTCGGGGAGCCAGCCCCATTCGGCCGACGGGTTGCTTTCCGCCCAATGGCGGAAGTAGGCGTTGTCGGAAAGGAACCAGCCCGTCCAGGTGGCGGAATAGACGATCCCTGCCACCGGGACCATTCCGAGGAACGCCGGGATCCCGTCCCGGATCACGCCGCCGCTGATCCAGCCGCGGATACCTGCCACGCGGCGCGCATTGAGGTCCCACAAGACGGTGAGGATGCCGAATCCGGCGAGGAAGAAGAGGCCGGACCACTTGGTTCCCACCGCAAGGCCCATGCAGATGCCCGCGGCGACCCGCCACCAGCGCACGCCCAGCCACGGCCCGGACAGCAGCGCGCCCGCGGGGGGCTGGCCGCCGTTCGCGGCAACGGAACGGGCCAGCCGTACGGCCAGCCTGCGGCGTCCGTGGTCACGGTCCATCAGCAGGGCGCCGAAGGCTGCAAGGATCCAGAATGTGAGGAAGATGTCCAGCAGCGAGGTCCGGGACATCACCAGGTGATGGCCGTCGACGGCGAGGAGCAGCCCGGCGGCGCCGGCCAGCGGAAGCGAGCGGAACAGCTTCAGTGCGATCAGGGAGACCAGCAGCACGGTGAGGGTGCCGGTAAGGGCTGCGGCGAAGCGCCAGCCAAAGGGGTTTTCCGGCCCGAACAGCCACATGCCCGCCGCGATCATCCATTTGCCTACCGGCGGATGGACCACATATTCGGGAGTGTTCAGCAGGACGTCCGGGTTGCCGGTGTTGAAGGAATCGTTGGCTTTGTCCGGCCAGCTGCGCTCGTAGCCGCTGATGAGGTAGGAGTACGCATCCTTGACGTAGTACGTCTCGTCGAACACCAGCTTGTGCGGCACCTCGAGGCGGATGAACCGGAGGAGGCCGCCAATGACTGCCGTCAGGACGGGGACCAGGACGAACCAGAGCCGCAGCGACGGCGGGTAGTCCCGCCACGACGTGCGGGCACCGATCAGCCTGGCCTGCAGCGCCTCGGCGGTGAACGCCTCATCCGGCCGGCTGATCCAGGAACGGGCGGCCTTACCGCCAGGGTCCACCGCTGTGGCGCCTGTTGCTGGAGGGGATGCCGCCGGGCTGGGTTTCCCGGCCCCGGCGGGCCGCGTCGAGGTCTGCGTCACGAGGCCCATGCTACCTTTTGCGGCTGGAAGACCCGGCAGCAGTAGGCTTGGTGGGTGGACCCGAACCCCAGCCCCCTTCCCGAGCCAGCCCCTTCGACGGCGGGGCGGATCGTCCTTGCCGCTACACCCATCGGGAACACCGGCGACGCTTCCGCGCGGCTCGTGGAACTGCTGGGCACGGCCGACATCGTGGCCGCCGAGGACACCCGGCGGCTCCACCGCCTGGTCCAGAGCCTGGGCGTGACCGTGGCCGGCCGCGTCATCAGCTACCACGAGCACAACGAGGCCACCCGGACGGCCGAGCTCCTTGATCAGGTGCGTGCCGGCAGCACGCTTCTCATGGTGACCGACGCCGGGATGCCTGCGGTTTCGGATCCCGGGTTCCGGCTGGTGGAGGGCGCCGTTGCGGCGGGGCTTACCGTCACCGCTGTCCCGGGCCCCTCGGCTGTGCTCACGGCACTGGCGCTGTCCGGCCTGCCGACCGACCGGTTCTGCTTTGAAGGGTTCCTTCCGCGCAAAGCCGGCGAGAGGGCCTCACGCCTCGGCGACCTGGCGGGGGAGCGGCGAACCATGGTCTTCTTCGAAGCTCCGCACCGCCTGGAAGCCATGTTGCGGGCCCTGCGCGAGCGGTTCGGCCCTGACCGTCCCATCGCCGTCTGCCGGGAGCTGACCAAGACATACGAGGAGGTCATCCGCGGCACCGTGGGCGAACTCCTCACCTGGGCTGAGGAGAATGAGGTGCGCGGCGAGATCGCCGTGGTGCTGGGCGGTGCACCCGAACAGGCAGCCGGCACTCCGGAGGACCACGTGGCGGCAGTCAATGAACTGGTGAACCAGGGCATCCGGCTGAAGGAGGCCGTAGCCGCCGTGGCCGATGATGCGCGCGTGAGCAAGCGGGAACTTTATTCGGCTGTGCTCGCCGCCCGGTAGCGTCCACGGGGGCACCCCGGGTTCCTGTGCAGCTGCACAGCAAAGCTTCGATTCCGCAGTGCGCAACGGCGTAGACCGTTGCGGTGCCCCGCAGTAGTCTGGCAGTTAATCAGCCCCATGATCCCGGTCACTCCGAACCGCGGCGGCGGGCTGCCACAACCCTACTGACGAGGGAGTCATCGTGACTGTCACTGCACAGCCGGCCGTTACCGCCGAGCGCGAAACCCGGCTTTTGGCCTCCGTTCCCACCGGGCTGCTCATCAACGGTGAGTGGCGCGACGCCGCCTCAGGCGAGACGTTCGACGTCGAGGATCCCGCCACCGGGAAGGTGCTGCTGAGCATTGCCGACGCCGGCCCCGAGGACGGTGCAGCCGCCCTCGACGCCGCCGCCGCTGCCCAGGAATCCTGGGCGAAGGTGCCGCCCCGGGAACGAGGCGAAATCCTCCGCCGTGCCTTCGATATGGTGACCGAGCGGGCAGAAGACTTCGCCCTCCTGATGACCCTGGAAATGGGCAAGCCGCTGGCCGAAGCCCGCGGAGAAGTGACCTACGGCGCCGAGTTCCTGCGCTGGTTCTCCGAAGAAGCCGTCCGGGCCTTTGGCCGCTACTCCGTCTCGCCCGACGGCAAGTCCCGGCTCCTGGTGGCCAAGAAGCCGGTGGGCCCCTGCCTGCTGATCACGCCGTGGAACTTCCCGCTGGCCATGGCCACGCGCAAGATCGCCCCGGCCGTTGCCGCAGGCTGCACCATGGTGTTGAAGTCCGCAAACCTGACGCCGCTGACATCCCAGCTGTTCGCGGCTGTCATGCAGGAAGCCGGCCTGCCCGCCGGTGTCCTCAACGTCATCCCCACCTCCACGGCCGGAGCCACCACCGGGCCCCTGATCAAGGACTCCCGCCTGCGCAAGCTGTCCTTCACCGGCTCCACCGAAGTGGGACGCCGGCTGCTGGCCGATGCGTCCGAAAACGTCCTGCGGACCTCAATGGAGCTGGGCGGCAACGCCCCGTTCCTGGTGTTCGAGGACGCCGACCTGGACGCCGCCGTCACCGGCGCCATGGCAGCCAAGCTGCGGAACATGGGCGAGGCCTGCACGGCGGCCAACCGCTTCATTGTCCACGAGTCGGTGGCCGGCGAATTCGCGGAGAAGTTCGCCGCGAAGATGAAGGAAATGACCACTGCCCGCGGAACCGAGCCCGAGTCCAAGGTAGGCCCGCTGATCGACGGCAAGAGCCGTGACAAGGTCCACGAACTGGTATCCGACGCCGTCTCCTCCGGCGCCAAGACAGTCCTGGGCGGTGCGCCGGTGGAGGGGCCGGGCTACTTCTACCAGCCCACCATCCTGTCCGGTGTGTCCGAGGGTGCCCGCATCCTTTCCGAGGAGATCTTTGGCCCGGTTGCCCCGATCATCACCTTCAGCAGCGAGGACGAGGCCGTGCGGCTGGCCAACAACACCGAATACGGCCTGGTGGCCTACGTGTTCACCAAGGACATCAACCGCGGCATCCGGATGGGTGAAAAGCTTGAAACGGGCATGCTCGGCCTGAACGCCGGTGTCATCTCCAACGCGGCCGCACCCTTCGGCGGCGTCAAGCAGTCGGGCCTGGGCCGCGAAGGCGGGCTGGAAGGCATCGAGGAATACCTCTACACCCAGTACATCGGCATCGCCGACCCCTACGCCGGCTAGCATCCGGCCGGCGCAACCGCAGGCAGACCACAAAGTGCCGCCCGGGAGTTTTCCGGGGCGGCACTTTTGGTGTCAGCGCCCGCCTGCCCTCCGGCCGCCGTCGTGCGTGTCCGGCCTGGCTGGCCCTCCCGTGGCAGCGGGCCGGACCGAAGCGCCGGTCGCAGCCGACGTGCCGCGCCCGGACCGGAAACGTCCCACCGGCTGCCCCGCAGCCGCCAGGGCCCTGCCTGCCGCGCTGAACGGCTTCCTGAGCAGCAGGCCCAGCCGGCGGATGACCGACGGGGGAAGCCACGCCGCGGCCAGGCGCCGGGGCAGCGCGGCGTTGGCCCGCAGTGACGCTTCGATAGCGGCAACCCCGGTGGCGATGTCCGCGGGTGCCGCGTCGGTGCGAAGGCTGGTCACTTGGGCGCTGCCGGCCCTTTGGGTACCGCCTCGACCGGGCCGGCCATACCGGTGGTGCTCGAACGCCGATGTGAGTGACGCAACGGCATCATGCGCGTCCTGGTCCATGCCACCCGGCTCGCCCAGCAGCGTTTCCCTGAAGCGCGCCGAATAGGCCCGGGGCGTTTCACTGGCGGAAGCGGGCAGGCCGTAATCGGTGCCAAGGTCCCTGATCTCATTCCACGCCAGCGGCACAGCCTGTTCGGGCCGCTTTGGCCGCAGCCTGCGCGATCGCATGCCTGCGCGGACCAGATGGGGAGTGGCCGCCAGGAGCACCAGGGCCGCAACGCCGGCCGCGCCGATGAGCCAGGGCATCAGTTCGGGGCCGCCGCCGGTGCTGCTGCTCCCGGTGCCGGGAACAGCCGGCGCCGAGGCGCTGGGCGTTGGCGTGGGCACCGGGGCGGTATCGGGGACGAGCCCGTCGTTGTTGCCCAGGGAGTCCGGGGCCGAGGAAAGTGACGTCTCAGTGGCGTAGTCCGGGACCACGCCACGCGAGGGCGTCGGTTCGAAGGGCACCCATCCCAGGCCCTGGAAGTACAGTTCCGGCCATGCATGGGCATCGCGGGCGTCTGCCTCGTACTCCGGGAGGGCGCCCTGGCCGGCCACCGTTACTGTGGCCCCGGTCAACCTTCCGGGGGCATAACCCACCGCGATCCTGCTGGGAATTCCTTCCAGCCTGGCCATCACCGCCATCGCCGAGGCGTAGTGGATGCAGTAGCCGCTCTTCTGCTGCAGGAAGTCCGCCAGGACGGAGAGGCCATTGCCGTCGTACCCGCCCTGCACTGGAGCCTGCAGCGAGTAGGTGAACTCGGACGAGCGGAGGTACTTCTGGATGGCCATGGCCTTCTGGAAGGGTGTGGCCGCCGCTCCGGCCACCGTCTGCGCCGTGGTTTTGACGATGCCGGGGACGTTGCCTGGAATCCGGGTGAAGATATCCGGGATGCCCCGTGCGGGCCCTGTGGACTGGGCCAGGAGCGCCGACGAGAGCTTGGGCACCGCCGAGGTCACCAGGTATTCCTGCCGCCGGGTTGTGGTGTCGGTGCCCTTGATGCTCAGCGTGGCGGGATCCCAGGTCCATTGGCCGCCCAGGCCGCGGACGGTTTCGGGCGCATAGGGGACCGGCAAATACGGGCTGGTGAAGGATCCGGCGTCAATGGCAGTGACCAGCCGCACCTGCTCGTCGGCCAGGACCGCGTAGCCGGGATCGATCCTGCCATCAAGGGGCACCCGGGATGCGGTGCGGTCGTCCGGGCCCCATGAATCGCCGTCGAAATTGTCCACTGTGACGGACCTCAGGTACAGCGGAGTGGACGAGTTCGTGGCATAGGTGATCCTGCCGCTGCCGTCGGGGGCCCGAAGGCTGTTGCCCAGCGTAATCATCGGGTTGAGGCCGGTGGCTGACCCCCAGGGATTGATCCTCGAGCCCTGCGGGAAAGTGCCGCTGTCGAAGCCGGGAATGGCCAGGGGCAGCACCAGTGCGGCCGCCAGTGCCACGGCGCCGGTCAGTGCGGCACGCCGCACCAGGCCCGGGCTGCGCGCGGAACCGCCCTGCAATCTGCCGTCCGGGGCAAACCACTGGCTGCAGCCGAGGATGAGCAGGTATCCCGCTGCCGTGGCAACAAAACTCCAAACCCCTACGCTTTGGGGTTTGATCATGGCCGGCACCACCAGCAAGGCCAGCAGCCCCGTTCCGGAGGCCGCCGGCATGCCCAGGGGAACGGCGAGCGCGTCGACCAGGATGACTGCCAGGCCCAGCACGGCACAAACCACCATCACGATCCCGCCATTGGGCGCCACCGGCGCGGTTTCCGACAGCACCGTCTCGCTGGCCCGCCGGACCAGCCGGTCCAGCTCGGGAAGGGTGGCGCCGGTGGGGACCACCCAGAGGAAACTGGAGCTGCGGAAGAACGTCAGCGTCAGGACGGCCGCCAATGCCACGAATCCACCCGCCGTGACCAGCAGGGGCTGGGCACGGAGGGAACGCAGCGCGGCCAGGGTGAATGCCACCGCCAGTACGGTGGTCATCGCCGGCCAGAACCAGTTCCAGCCGCGGAGCACGCCGTTCAGGGACAGAGCCGCGCCGCAGGCAGCCACTGCGATGGCTGCCGCCATGGCCCAGGGATAGACGCCCGGCCGTGTCCGGGCCGTGGGTGATTCGGGCGGGGGCTGCGTCTGGTGCCCGCTGCCCGTTGCCCGCGCCGGTGCCATGGTCATCTGGCCACCCCCGCTCCGCGCCCTGCCTCGGGTGCCGGAGGCGACGGCAGGGCGAGGTCCTGGTCGAACTGGTTCCACACAGCGGCAAGCTGTGCCTTGGGCGCCACGGCCATTGCCCGCCACCCGCCCTGCCGTAGCATCTCAAGGATGTCCTGGTATTCCGCGGGCCGTTCCACCGCCACCAAGGCGATCGCATTGGTGGCGTACGCGGCAGCAGGGGCCAGGGCAGCGGCCTCCTGGGCGGTGATGCGTCCCAGCACTGCGATCAGGGGGCCCCGCATCCGGTGCGCGGAGAGCTTGTCCATCAGGTGGTCATCGAATGCCGTTGGTTCCTGCTCATTGCCCGTCGGTGTCCGGATACCTGCCGCCACCCCTGGTTCCGGGTTCCTGCCGGCAATGTCCCGGAGCATGCCGTCCCGACGCAGGCGGGC
Organism: Arthrobacter sp. SLBN-83; assembly: GCF_006715285.1. NCBI lineage: Bacteria > Bacillati > Actinomycetota > Actinomycetes > Micrococcales > Micrococcaceae > Arthrobacter > Arthrobacter sp. SLBN-83. The sequence goes on along the minus strand of NZ_VFMX01000001.1, from coordinate 79,893 downwards.
TGTTCCGGACAGGTGGATTGCGGCCAGGCTTTCGGCAATGGACTGCAGGCCGGAGGTCCCGCTGAATTCTTCCGCCGCCGGTTCAGGGGAAGACGGCGAGTGGAGGAACGCCGGGTTTCCTCCGGTGTCCAGCAGCCGCAGGCTGTAGTTCCGCTCTGCAAGGTGCGCGCTGATGGACATGGCGGCAATAACGGCCCACTCGAAGGTCCCGCTGGTGGCCAGTGCATGCCCGTCCTGGCCGGGAAGTCCGGGCATTGCCGTTCCGGTGCCGCCGGCGAACGCGCCGGAACGGTGGTCAAGGATGATGGTGGCCTCCGGGGTGGTGACGGATTCCTCCTGCCGGACCATGAGGGCCCCGTGCCTGGCGGTAGCGGCCCAGTGGACCCTCCGCATCGGGTCGCCGTGCCGGTATTCGCGGGTCATGACATCGTCATCGCTGGGGTTTGCCCGGACGCGGGTGGCGGTGACGCCATCGTTGCCGCGCGCCCCGGCCAGCAGGGTGGCAGGAAGGACGACGGCGGCAGGCGTCACGGTGAGGACGTCGCCGTCGTCAATGGCCTGGCGGTGCAGCGCGAGTCCGAAGGGGTCGGTGAACTCGGCGGTGACCGGTCCGATTCGAAACTGGCCGCGGTGCCGTGAAGTGAGGTGGTACTCGTAGCGGCTGGTGCCGCCGCTGGCGGAACGGGACGGGAACCGGAAAGCCGGTGCGTGGCCAAACTGTGCCGGCAGCCGCTCCTCCATGGCCACCCGGCCGCTCCCGGGGCCCGACCGGGCGACGGCAAGGTGGACCATTGCCGGGGCCGAGGTCTCCACTGGGGAGGGATTGAACTCGCGGTAGACCCGGAACCGGGGTTTGACCAGCCGGACGCCGGCAAGGCAGACAAGGGGAAGCACCAGCAGGAGCAATGCCAGCGTCAGAAGGTCGCGGCGCCCCATGACCTGCGCCGCGGCCAGTGTGAAGGCTCCGGCTGCGAGCATGCCCCAGCCGCGCCTGGTGAACAGGTGCCGCGGAAGCTTGTCCAGCAGGGCCATGGTGGTGTCCTAGCGGTTCCTGCTGCCGGCGGCAGCAGCCCGGCCCGGTTGGCCGGGCTGGGCCTGCGGAACGGGCAGCCGGGACAGGATGGCACGCAGGACACTGTGCGGTGTCTCGCCGGCGCCGGCGGCCTTCCGGTCCAGGATGATGCGGTGTGCCAGGACGGCCTCGGCCACGTCCCCCACGTCGTCCGGCAAAACGAAGTCGCGTCCATCCAGCGCGGCCGTGGCCTTGGCGGCACGCAGCAGCTGCAGCAGGGACCGGGGACTGGCGCCCAGCCGCAGCAGCGGGCTTTCCCTGGTGGCCCTGCCCAATGACACCGTGTATTCCTTCACGGGTTCGGAGACGTACACCTGCTGGACGGTGGCGGTCATGGCCGCAACATCGGAGGCGGTGACCACGGGGGAGACGTGGGCCAGCGGCGAGACCGCCTGATGGGTTTCCAGCATCTCGATCTCCGCGTCCTTGTCCGGGTACCCCATGGAAATACGGGCCATGAACCGGTCCCGCTGGGCTTCCGGCAGGGGATACGTCCCCTCCATCTCGATGGGATTCTGGGTGGCAACCACCATGAACGGCTCATCGAGCTTGTAGGTGTTGCCGTCCACCGTGACCTGGTGCTCCTCCATGCACTCCAGGAGGGCGGACTGTGTCTTGGCGGAGGCACGGTTGATTTCGTCGCCGATGACGATGTTTGCGAACACCGCGCCTGGCCGGAATTCAAAAAGCCTCGAGGCCTGGTTGTAGATGGACACCCCGGTGACGTCCGAGGGCAGCAGGTCGGGCGTGAACTGGATGCGGCTGACGGTGCAGTCGATGGTCCGGGCGAGGGTCTTTGCGAGCAACGTTTTGCCGACGCCGGGCACGTCCTCCACCAGCAGGTGCCCCTGGGCCAGGAGCACGGTGAGCGCCAGTTTGGCGGCCTCGGACTTGCCGTCAATGACAGTATTGACGGTGGTCAGGATCCGCTGCGCTGCGTCGTGGAAGGATGCGGGGTCCATGGCCGGCGGCCGGTGCCCGTTCAGGCGGCTGACGGCATCAGGCACGTCGGCCAGGTCGAGGTTCGATGCGCTTGCATTGTCGGCAGTGCGTCGGTGCGGTTCCATCGGCAACCTTTCAGCCCGGGTTTCACCTGGACGGGACAGCAAGCCTGCCTTCGCCCCTCGGTGGGCGTGCGCGTGTGTTCGTTCCAGACTACTAACACAACTGCCGCGGCTGACAGAGAGTTCCGGCAAATATGGGGGTGCCCGCCGCGGCTAGGCTGGGTGGATGTGCAATTCGTCGATTCCTGCCGCCTACCGGATGCCTGCCGTGGACGGAACAACGGACCCGGAAGCCGGAAGCCGCAAGGATTTCCCGCCGGCGCCGGAGCCCCTGCCCGTTCCGGTGATGGACAACCACACCCACCTGGACTTTCCGGAAGGGAAAACGCCGGTAGGAATCACGGCTGCGCTCGATGCGGCAGCGGCCGTGGGCGTCCAGGGCGCCGTGCAGGTGGGCTGCGACCTGGAGTCCTCCCGGTTCACCGTCGAAGCAGTGGACCAGGACCCGCGGCTCCTCGGGGCTGTGGCCCTGCATCCCAACGACGCTCCGCAATATGCCGCGAACGGCGAGCTCGAGGAAGCCCTGGCCGAGATTGAACGCCTGGCCGCGCATCCGCGGATCCGTGCCATTGGCGAAACGGGACTGGACTTCTACCGCACGGAAGGGGAGGGGCTTCGGGACCAGGAATACTCGTTCCGCCGCCACATCGACATCGCCAAGCGGCTGGACCTCACCCTCCAGATCCATGACCGGGATGCGCACAGCGACGTGGTGCGGGTGCTGCGGGAAGAGGGAGCGCCGGAACGGGTGGTGTTCCACTGCTTCTCAGGCGATGAGGAACTGGCCAGGACATGCAACAACCAGGGGTGGTGGATGTCCTTCGCCGGCACGCTGACGTTCAAGAACGCAGCCAACCTCCGTGCCGCGCTCGCGGTGGCGGACCGGCAACTCATCATGGTGGAAACAGACGCCCCGTTCCTGACCCCGCACCCGCACAGGGGGCGGCCGAACGCAAGCTACATGGTCCCGTACACGGTGCGTGCCATGGCAGAATTGACAGGCTCCGATTTGGCCGGCCTCTGTACCGCAATCAGCGAAAATACCGTGCGGGCGTACGGATCCTGGGCCTGACGGGCGCGCCGTCGGCCTCTCCCTGATGCATACCTGGTATGTAAAAATGTTGGTCGCTTTATAACGCTACGGTTACAGTGGGAAACTATTAGCCGGGGTCGGGGAAGGCCAACGGGTAATTTCACTCCTTTCGCAGCCGGACCGGCCTGTCCAAAAGCCAGCCATGCCGCTGCCCGGAGTGTGGCGGCGCATCGGTGCCCGGACTGTCCTTTACAGGCTTGTTCCGGGCATTTTTCTGCGCGTTTCCCCGTGCCCGGATGGACCGAGAGTTACGGGCAATCGTGATCAAGTTCTTTACATCGGACGGCAAGTTCAGCTTTATCAAGGTTGGCGCCCAGTTGCTGGTGCTTTGCGGCCTGGTCGCAGGCCTCGTAGCCTTCGTGGGCAATAACAAAACAGTCACGCTCAACGTGGACGGCAAAGCATCGTCCGTGCAGTCCTTTGGCGGAACAGTGGCACAGGTGGTCAAGAGTGCAAACCTTGACCTGAAGCCCGGCGACCGGGTGTCGCCTTCCCTCGACGCGACCGTCCAGAACGGTACCGTCATCAACATCAACCAGGCCAAAGAGGTCAAGGTCAGCCTGGACGGGGCCGAGAAGACCGTGAACACCACGGCGCAGGACGTCGAAGACCTGGTGACCGAGCTCGGCGTGGCCAGTGCCTCGTCCGTCTCCGCGCCCAAGGATGCCACCCTCTCGCTGGCCGGCTCCTACGTCTCCATCTCCACCCCCAAGACCGTCAGCATCGTGGCCGACGGCAAGGTGAACACTGCTACCACCACCGCGCCGACCGTGGGTAAGGTCCTTGAGGATTCCGGGGTCACTCTCGGCGCCAATGACCGCACCTCGCAGCCGGCCAACGCCAACGTGGTGAACAACATGGTCATCAAGGTCTCCCGCGTGGACACCAGCCAGACCGCCGTCACCAGTGAAGACGTGCCCTTCGAAACGGTTACCTCCGAAAACGCGGACATGCTCAAGGGTGAGAAGGAAGTCACGCAGGCCGGCTCCGCCGGAAAGCTCGAGCGCACCTTCAAGCTGGTGCTCGTGGACGGGCGGGAAGCTTCCCGCACGCTGGTATCCGAGAACGTGGCTGTCCAGCCGGTCACCGAAAAGGTCACCGTCGGCACCAAGGCCAAGCCTGCACCCCAGGCAGCACCGGCCCCCGCCGCTGCAGCCGCCAACACCGGCGCGGCAGCGCCGGCCATGATGAACGAGGCCATGTGGGACAAGATCGCCCAGTGTGAGTCCACCGGAAACTGGAGCATCAACAGCGGCAACGGTTACTACGGTGGCCTGCAGTTCGATATCCAGACCTGGATCGGCGCCGGCGGCGGTGCCTACGCTCCCAACGCCAGCCTGGCCACCAAGGCACAGCAGATCGACATCGCCAACCGCGTCTACGCGCAGCGCGGCCTGTCGCCGTGGGGTTGCGGCTGGGCGGCCAGCCGCTGATCCACTGATCATCAGGCAGGCAAAAAGTGTGGCCGGCCCCGGGTACTCCGGGCCGGCCACTGCCGTTAACCGGGCAAAGCCGGCGGGCCGCGCGGGATAGGATACCTAGGTGACTGAACCGACTCCCGCCGTGCCCGCACCATTGTTCGGCGCCTCCGACATACGCCGGATGGCAGAGGAAATCGGGGTCAGGCCCACCAAGACGCTCGGCCAGAACTTCGTGATCGACGGCAACACCATCCGCCGGATTGTTGCCGCAGCAGGCGTGGGGCCGGATGAGACAGTCCTCGAGGTGGGCCCGGGGCTCGGGTCGCTCACGCTGGGACTGCTGGACGCGGCAGCGGAGGTTGTCGCCGTCGAAATCGATCCTGTCCTTGCCGCCAAACTCCCTGACACCGTGAAGGAATGGCGGCCCCAAGCCGCCAACGCCTTCCACCTGGTGCACGCCGATGCCATGAAGGTCACCGAGCTGCCGGTTGAACCAACAGCACTCGTGGCCAACCTGCCGTACAACGTCGCCGTTCCCGTGGTGCTGCACCTCCTGCAGCATTTCCCCAGCCTGCGTCACGGCCTGGTGATGGTGCAGGACGAGGTGGCCGACCGGCTGGCGGCCGGGCCCGGCTCCAAGACCTATGGAGTTCCCTCCGTCAAGGCCGCCTGGTACAGCCAGATGCGCAAAGCCGGCGTGATTGGCATGAACGTCTTCTGGCCCGCCCCGAAAATCCATTCCGGGCTCGTGGCCTTCACGCGCCGGGAACCACCGGCCACCACCGCCACCCGGGAACAGGTGTTCGCCGTGGTGGATGCCGCCTTCGCGCAGCGCCGCAAGACCCTCCGGGCAGCCCTCGCCGGCTGGGCCGGGGGAGCGCCGGAAGCGGAGCGCTGCCTGCTCGCCGCCGGCGTGGATCCCACGGCCCGCGGTGAGGTCATTGACATAGCCGCGTTCGCCCGGATTGCCGAAGCCAGGGAAAACCGCCCGTGAGCGCGGGACTTGAGAGGCCAGGCAGGGGGCGGTTCGCCGCCAGGACTGTCCGCGTCAAGGCGCCGGGCAAGGTCAACGTCTCCCTGGCAGTGGGGCCGCTCCGGGCGGACGGATACCACTCGGTGGCCAGCGTCTATCTCGCGGTGTCCCTTTATGAGGAAGTGTCCGCCACCAGCACCGCCGCCCCCGGGATCACCATCAGCCTCAGCCCTGAAAGCACCCTGGACCTCGACGCCGTCGACATCCCCCTGGACAGCAGCAACCTGGCCTACAAGGCCGCCGCCATCATGGCTGACGTGTCCGAACACGCCACCGGCGTGCACCTGGAAATCACCAAGCGGGTTCCGGTGGCCGGCGGTATGGGCGGCGGATCCGCCGATGCCGCCGCCACGCTCCTTGCCTGCGATGCGCTCTGGAACAGCGGGCTGTCGCGCGAGGAACTGGCCCACCTTGCAGCGGAACTGGGCGCCGACGTTCCCTTTTCGCTCCTGGGCGGAACCGCCGTCGGCCTTGGGCTGGGCGATGAACTGTCCCCGGCCCTGGCCAAGGCGCAGACCCACTGGGTGCTGGTGGTGGCCAATTACGGCCTCTCCACCCCCGAGGTGTACCGCACGCTTGACCGGCTGCGGGCGGCCGAAGGGATCGAGGCCGGCGAACCCACCGGCGTGGACCCGCAGATCCTGGCGGCCCTGCGGGGCGGCGACGCCGAATCCCTGAGCCGCGTGCTGGTCAACGACCTGCAAAGGGCGTCCATTGAACTCTCGCCCGCGCTGCGCGATACGCTGGGAATCGGTGAGTCCCATGGCGCCATCGCCGGCATGGTCTCCGGATCCGGCCCCACCGTGGCGCTCCTGGCAGATGATTCCGTGGCCGCCGAGGCACTGGCGGAGGACCTGCGGCGCCAAGGCCTCACAGCGATCCCCGTCCACGGTCCGGTCCCGGGCGCGCGCATCATCTCCGACACCCTCCTTTAACACTTCCAGTCCGGCAGCAGAAAGCAGTTCCCTTTGGCACACCTTCTTGGCGGCGAGAACCTCACGGTTTCCTACGCAACCCGCACCGTCCTGGACGGCATCACCCTGGGGCTGGAGGAGGGCGACCGGATCGGCATGGTGGGCCGGAACGGCGACGGCAAGTCCACCCTGATGCGGCTCCTGGCCCTGCGCTCCACCCCCGACTCCGGCCGGGTCACCAAGCGCGGCGACGTCAACGTGGGCTACCTGGACCAGAGCGACGTGCTCGACGGCGACCTGACGGTGGGTGCCGCGATCGTGGGGGACCAGGCGGACTACGAATGGGCGCGCAACCCCCGGATCCGGGAGATCATGGGCGGGCTGGTGTCCGACGTCGACTGGCATGCGAATGTCCACGCCCTCTCCGGTGGGCAGAAGCGGCGGGTGGCGCTCGCCAAACTGCTCATTGAGGACCACGACGTCATCATGCTGGACGAGCCCACCAACCACCTCGACGTCGAGGGCGTGGCCTGGCTTGCCCGGCACCTGAAGACACGGTGGCGGGCCAACCAGGGCGCCTTCCTGGTGGTCACCCACGACCGTTGGTTCCTCGACGAAGTCTGCACCAAAACGTGGGAAGTCCATGACGGGATCGTGGATCCCTTCGAGGGCGGTTACGCCGCGTATGTCCTGGCCCGGGCAGAGCGGGACCGGATGGCTTCCGTGGTGGAAAGCAAGCGCCAACAGCTGGTCAAGAAGGAGCTCGCCTGGCTGCGCCGCGGCGCCCCGGCGCGGACGTCCAAGCCGAAGTTCCGGATCGAGGCGGCCAACGCCCTCATTGAGGATGTCCCCGCGCCACGCGACTCCATGGCCCTGAGCAAGATGGCCACCGCACGCCAGGGCAAGGACGTCCTTGACCTGGAAAACGTCTCCCTGAATTTCCAGGGCGGCGAGGCCGGCCGGAAGCTCTTCGACAACATCACCCTCCGCCTGGCCCCGGGGGAGCGGCTGGGCCTGGTGGGCGTCAACGGCGCCGGAAAGACCACCCTCCTGAAGCTGCTCAACGGCGAGATCGCCCCCGACGCCGGCAAGCTGAAGAGGGGAAAGACGGTGGCCACCGCCGTCCTCACGCAGGAGGTCAAGGAGCTCGACGACGTCGCGGACCTGCGCGTCATCGAGGTCATCGAGCGGGAAAAGCGTTCCTTCAACGTCGGTGGCAGGGAATTCACGGCCGGCCAGTTGGTGGAGCAGCTCGGGTTCACCAACCAGAAGCAGTGGACCCCTGTGAAGGACCTCTCCGGCGGTGAGCGGCGCCGCCTTCAGCTGCTGCGGCTGCTGGTGGGCGAACCCAACGTGTTGATGCTCGACGAGCCCACCAACGACCTGGACACCGACACCCTCGCCGCCGTCGAGGACGTCCTGGACGGCTGGCCCGGGACCCTGGTGGTGGTCAGCCACGACCGCTACCTGCTGGAACGCGTCACCGACCACCAAATGGCACTGCTGGGCGACGGCAAGCTCCGCGGCCTGCCCGGCGGCGTGGACCAGTACCTCGAGCTGCGCGAAGCCGCCCTGGCCGGCTCTACGGTCACCGGCGGCGGCAACCCGGTCACCAGCGGAGGCCAGCAAGGTACAGCCGCGGCCCCGTCGGGTCCCTCCGAGGCCGAGAAGCGCGAAGCCCGCAAGGCCCTCAACAGGATCGAGCGGCAGCTCAAAAAGCTGGATCAGGAGGAAAAGAAGCTCCACGACCAGATGGTGAAGACCACCGAGGCCGGCGACTTCGACGCCCTCGCCGCACAGAACAAACAGCTCAAGGACCTCACCGACGAAAAGGACGCCCTGGAAATGGAGTGGCTGGAGTCCTCCGAGCTCCTGGGCGACTGACAAAAGCGACGCCGGCACAAGTGGCGCAGGAGTCCTTCGTGTAGTCGCGCATCGCGGCGCATCGTGACGTGGAGGTCGCCCAGCGACCGCAACGTCACCTATGCGTTGTGTCTAAGCGACGGCGAAGGGCTAGTGCGCCGCGGAGGCGCGCCGGACGAAGGTGACCAGCGTCTACCCCTCGACGTGCAGCTCAGGGTCCTTCTTCAGCCCGGTCAGGCCGTTCCAGGCGAGGTTGACCAGGTGCGCGGCGACGGTGTTCTTGTCGGGCTGGCGGCTGTCCTGCCACCACTGGCCGGTCATGGCTACCATGCCGACGAGCATCTGCGCGTACATGGCGCCGTCGTCGCCGCTTAAGCCGCGGCGCGAGAACTCATCGGAAAGGATGTGTTCCACGCGGGCGGTGACGTGGGAGAGCAGGGTGGAGAAGGCGCCTTCGGGCTGGGACGGGGGAGCATCGCGCATGAGGATGCGGAACCCTTCGGTGCGTTCCTCGATATAGGTGAGCAGGGCGAGTGCCGCGCGTTCGACGAGGACGCGGGGCTTGGCTTCCTCGGTGAGCGCCGCGTTGATCGAGTCCAGGAGGAGGTGGAACTCGCGGTCCACCACCTCTGTGTACAGCCCTTCCTTGGAACCGAAGTGCTCGTAGATGACCGGTTTGGACACGCCTGCACAGGCGGCGATCTCTTCGATGGTGGTCCCGTCCAGGCCGCGGACGGCGAAAAGGCCGCGGCCGACGTCGATCAGCTGGCTTCGGCGCTGCCGGCCCGTCATCCGCATGCGCGGAAGGTTGTTGCTCACCTTCCCATCATGCCTCACCGCCGACCGGCCGGATCCGGCCGGACCGGCAGGCGGGAAGGGCCGTGTCGCGCGGCGCCCTGAACCCGTGGCAAAATAGGGACTTGTGCCCGGGCCTTGAGTCTTCGGCACGGTCCGCTCTGGTGTAACGGCAGCACCCCGGCCTTTGGAGCCGTGGAGTATAGGTTCGAATCCTATGGGCGGAACTGCTGCGCAAGGAGCGATCATGAGGATGGCACCCGGTGCCCGGCGGCCTGGGCTGCGGGACACCGCAAAGCGCCAGCACAAACAAGCAAGGAGAGCCCGTACGTGATCCCCGAGAATGCCGGTCCGGCCGCTGTAATCGTTCTGGCCGCAGGCGCCGGCACCCGGATGAAATCGCGTACTCCCAAGATCCTGCACGAAATCGGCGGTCTCTCCATGGTGGGCCACGCCCTCCGTGCCGCCCGCAGCATTAATCCGCAGCGGCTTGCCATCGTGGTGCGCCACGAACGCGACCTGGTGGAAGGCCACGTGGCCGCCCTCGACCCGCAGGCCCTCATCGTGGACCAGGACGACGTCCCGGGCACCGGCCGCGCTGTTGAAGCCGCGCTCGAGGCGCTGGACGCCGGGCAGGCCCTGGATGGAACCGTCGTGGTCACGTACGGCGACGTGCCCCTGCTGTCCGGGGAACTGCTGACCGAGCTCGTTGCCACCCATGAGTTCGAAGGCAACGCCGTCACGGTCCTCACGGCAGTCCTCGATGACGCCACCGGTTACGGCCGCATCCTCCGCGGCGTGGACGGTTCGGTCACCGGCATCCGCGAACACAAGGACTCCTCCGAGGCCGAAAAACTGATCCGGGAAGTCAACTCCGGCATCTACGCCTTTGATGCCGCGGTGCTCCGCGATGCGCTGGGCAAGGTCACCACCGACAACGCCCAGGGCGAGAAATACCTTACTGACGTGCTGGGACTGGCCCGGGAGGCAGGCGGCCGCGTCGCCGCCGTTGTCACCGACGACCGCTGGCAGGTGGAGGGCGCCAATGACCGCGTCCAGCTCGCCGCCCTCGGTGCCGAACTGAACCGCCGCACCGTGGAAGCCTGGATGCGCGCCGGCGTCACCGTGGTTGACCCGGCCACCACCTGGATCGACTCCTCCGTCACACTGGACGAGGACGTCCGCCTCCTGCCCAACACCCAACTGCACGGCTCCACCACCGTGGCGAGGGACGCCGTCGTGGGCCCCGACACCACCCTGACCGACGTCACCGTAGGCGAGGGCGCCACGGTTGCCCGCACCCATGGTTCCGGCTCCGTGATCGGCCCGCGCGCCGCCGTCGGCCCCTTCACGTACCTCCGCCCCGGCACCGTGCTGGGTGAGAAGGGCAAGATCGGCGCCTTCTACGAAACCAAGAACGTCACCATCGGCCGCGGTTCCAAGCTGTCCCACCTGGGCTACGCGGGCGACGCCGAAATCGGCGAGGACACCAACATTGGCTGCGGCAACATCACGGCCAATTACGACGGCGAGAAGAAGCACCGCACGGTGATCGGCTCGGGCGTCCGCACAGGCTCCAACACTGTCTTTGTTGCCCCGGTCACCGTGGGGGACGGCGCCTACAGCGGCGCCGGCGCGGTGATCCGCAAAGACGTTCCGGCCGGAGCGCTTGCGCTGAGCGTCGCTGCCCAGCGCAACGCCGAAGGCTGGGTTCCCGCGCACCGTCCGGGGACCCGCTCCGCCGAACTGGCCCAGGCGGCCACCAATGACTCCTCAAGTACCCCGGCATCTACAGAAGAGGGCAAGTAACAATGAGCGAAATTACGGCGCACGGCGAAAAGAAGCTGGTGCTCGCCACCGGGCGGGCCCATCCGGAGCTGGCCCGGGAAATCGCAAAGGAACTGGGCACCGACCTCCTTCCCGTTGACGCCTACGACTTCGCCAACGGCGAGATCTACGTCCGGGCCGGGGAAAGCGTCCGCGGCACCGACGCCTTCGTGATCCAGGCCCACCCCGCACCGCTGAACAACCACCTCATGGAACAGCTGATCATGATCGATTCGCTGAAGCGCGCCTCCGCCAAGCGCATTACCGTGGTGTCGCCGTTCTACCCCTACGCCCGCCAGGACAAGAAGGGCCGCGGCCGCGAGCCCATCTCCGCCCGCCTGGTGGCGGACCTCTACAAGACTGCGGGCGCTGACCGCATCATGAGCGTGGACCTGCACACGTCGCAGATTCAGGGCTTCTTCGACGGCCCCGTCGACCACCTGATGGCCATCCCGCTGCTGGCTGACTACATCCGCACCCGCGTCGCCGCCGACAACATCACCGTTGTTTCCCCAGACACCGGCCGTGTCCGCGTGGCTGAACAGTGGGCCGAACGCCTGGGCGGCGCCCCGCTGGCCTTCGTGCACAAGAGCCGCGACCTCACCGTCCCCAACCAGGCCGTCTCCAAGACCGTGGTGGGCCAGATCGAGGGGCGCACCTGCGTCCTGATCGACGACATGATCGACACCGGCGGAACCATCTCCGGTGCCGTCAATGTCCTAAAGAACGCCGGTGCCAAGGACGTCATCATCGCCGCCACCCACGCCGTCTTCTCGGATCCGGCCGCACGCCGGCTTTCCGAGTCCGGCGCCCGTGAAGTGGTGGTTACCAACACCCTCCCCTTGAACTCGTCCCAGCGTTTCCCGCAGCTCACGGTGCTGTCCATCGCCCCGCTGATTGCCCGCGCCATCCGCGAAGTGTTCGACGACGGCTCGGTCACCAGCCTCTTCGACGGCAAGGCGTAAGGCCGTACGTTTCCTTAGAACGGGACCCCGCCGGCAGGAGCCGGCGGGGTCCCCTTTTGTCGACGGGGCCTTGTTTTAAGGAATCGGTCCCGGCACTGGTAGGCTGTTAGGCGATACCTTGGCGAGGGAGGGCATAGCCTCCGTTATCGACTGGGTCTGCTGGTCCCTTCACAGGGACTGCCTTCTTGAAGGGCCGCCATCCGGGCGCCCGGCGTTGAAGGTCACACCAGACCTCCGCCCTTGCTGAACACCATTTAGTCTTCAAGGAGATTTCCATGTCTGAGCAGAAGCTCGCAGCAGAACTGCGCACCGAATTCGGCAAGGGCTACGCCCGCCGCGCCCGCATGAACAACCAGATCCCCGCTGTCATCTACGGCCACGGCGCAGAGCCCATCCACGTGACCCTGCCGGCAAAGGCCACCACCCTTGCCGTCCGCACCCCCAACGCCCTGCTGTCCCTCGACATCAACGGCGAAGGCCACCTGGCCCTGGTAAAGGATGTCCAGCGCGACGCCGTCAAGCAGATCATTGAGCACATCGACCTCCTGACCGTCCGCCAGGGCGAGAAGGTCACCGTTGACGTCCCGGTCCACGTTGAAGGCGAAACCGCTCCCGGCACCGTGCACAACCTTGAGCTGACGGCCGTTTCCGTCGAGGCCGAGGCAACGCACCTGCCCGAGACCGTCAGCGTGAGCATCGAAGGCCGTGCAGCCGGCGAGCACATCCTCGCGTCCGACCTTGCACTTCCCAAGAACGTTACGCTGCTGACCGACGCCGAGACGCTTGTCGTGAACATCTCCGAAGCCACCGTCGTGGCCGAGGAAGAGGAAGCCGAAGCTGCCACCGAGGCCGAAGCCGAGGAAGCTCCCGCAGCCGAGGAAGCCGCAGCCGAGTAACAACTCCGCAATATCAGCAGTGGCCGGACCCCCAGGGGCCCGGCCACTGCCATGTCTGGCCACCGCCGTACCCGTGTTGACTGTCCCCGTCCGCACGCTGTCCTTCCCGCCCAAGCCGCCCCATAGGATTGATTCCATGACAGATACCTGGCTGATTGTTGGCCTCGGCAACCCCGGCGCCCAATACCGAGGCAACCGGCACAATGTGGGCCAGATGGTGCTTGACGAACTTGCCGGCCGTATTGGGGCCGGCTTCAAGACGCATAAGGCCCGCGCCCAGGTTCTGGAAGGCCGGCTGGGCATCGGCGGTCCCCGCGTGGTCCTGGCGAAGCCGATGAGTTACATGAATGTCTCCGGCGGCCCCGTCTCCGCCCTGGCCAACTTCTACGGCATTTCCGCCGATCACGTGGTGGCCGTCCATGACGAGATCGACATTCCCTTTAACACCGTCAAACTCAAGCTCGGCGGCGGGGAAGGCGGCCACAACGGCCTGCGGGACATCTCCAAGGCGCTGAGCACCAAGGACTACCTGCGTGTCCGTGTGGGGGTGGGAAGGCCGCCCGGCAGGATGGACACCGCCGATTACGTTTTGCGGGATTTTGGCACCACGGAACAGAAGGAACTGCCGTTCCTGCTGGATGACGCCGCCGACGCCGTGGAGTCCCTGCTCCGTGACGGACTCACCGCCGCCCAGCAAAGGTTCCACCCCGCAAAGTCGGGGTCACGCCAGCCGGAATCGTAAAAGTTCCCTTCGACCCTATTTCCTTGTCTGTGGCAGAGGGTACTCTTCTTCCTATGCGGGGGAGCAAAGGGGCTACATCCCGCTATTGCAGGATGTAGGGGATAAGTTCATGTCAATCGAGCCACTCAGCTGGGGACGTGGGTCAACACCTCAAGGTGACAGGCTGCCCACGCCACCCTCCGCAGCGCCGGAGAACCAGCAATGGTCCGTGCCTGCACGCAGCGCCAACCTCGACGCCGTCCGCAGCGCCCTGACCAGCGAGAACTCTCTCGGCGTCGTCATCACAGGTGCCCGCGGGGTGGGGAAGTCCTCGCTGGCCCGTGCGGCAGTGGCAGACCTCGGCCCCGATATTTGGTCGCTGCAACTGCGGAACGGACCGTCGGGCTCCAGCACCCCGTACGGCTGCCTCTCCTTCCTGCTGGCCCGGCTGCCGCAGGCCTACATGGGCTCGCCCACAGCCATCCTGCGGGGCATCACCTCCCTGATCCGCAGCGATGCCGCCGGCAGGCCGTGCATCATAACCCTGGACACCTCTGCCAGCATCGACGATATGAGTGCCGGGGTGCTGCTTAACGTCCTGCTTACCGGCACGGCCAAAATCGTTGCGGTGGCCCCCAACTCCAGTGACCTGCCCGCAGACTTCCACTGGCTGCTGACGGACCGGAAGCTGACCGAGGTGCGGCTCAGCAACCTCAACGAACTGCAGACCCGGCAAGTCCTGCTGTCACTTCTGGGGCACCGCGTCGCTTCCTCCCTGGTCAGCACCTACCACCAGATGGTCGGCGGCAACCCCCTGCTGCTCAAGGCACTGGTCACAGAACAGCAGCTCTCCGGAAACCTGGTCCTGTCGGACTCCGTCTGGACCCTCCGGGACAAAGTGGTGCTTGATGGCGCAGCCAGCCTGGACGACATCGTCCGGTCCCGCTGGTCACGTGAGACCCCACAGACCCGCGAAGTCATCGAGATGCTCTCCTGTGCCCGCAGGGTGGAGTTGTCCCGCCTCACCACGATTTACGGTGCAGATGTAATTGCAGACATGGAAGACGGCGGGCTGCTGGAAATTGACGAGTCCGAATCCCGCTGGGTGTCCCTGCGGGAGAGATACATCGGGGATGTGGTCAGGACCTGGCTGAGCATCTCACGGCGGCGGGAGCTTCGACACGTGATGCTGGGCGGCGCGGAGCCGGATCCAGCGTCCATGACCGTCGAAGAACTGATGTCTTTTGCCGCCTGGACCCATGAGTGTGAGGCCGAGCTCAGCCCGGCGCTGGCGCTTGCGGCCGCCCAGGCCGCAGTCCAGCTCTTCGACCCCCGTTTTGCCTTGACCTACGCGGACATGCTGAGGAGGACCGACGCAGGGTGGGCGCCGGCGCAGCGCCAAAAGGCTTCGGCGTACCTCCAGCTGGACCTGCCAGTCCAGGCCCTCGCAGCCCTGGACGACATTTGGCAGCCCGAGCTCGACGCACTGGACCCCGAGGAGTACGCCCAGGTAGTCGCCGCCAAAGCCAGGGTCATGCTCTCCATTCCGGAACAGGCGGGTAAAGTGCCGGAACTCCTCGCCTCCGCCCGCGAACGCCTGGAACCGGCAGCCCAGGGTTCTTCCTGGCCTGCGCCTGCCGTCAGCGCAGTCAACCGGATTGCCTTGAGCGAATTCGAGTACCAGGCCCATGCCGGTGACTTTGCCGCCATGATCCCGGCACTTGAGCGGGCAGCCGATCCTGCTGCCAACCCCGACACGGGATTCCGGCTCCAGGCGGCCATCATCCTGATGACCGCCCTCGCCTTCACGGGCCGCGAGATGGACGCCTTGGGCCTCATGCGCCAACTCGGTGGCCAGCTCACCGATGCCTCGCACATTGTCGGCCTTCGTGAGCGCTACACCAAGGAGGCATTCTTCGTCCTGCTGCTGGCGGGCCAGTGGCGGCGCTGCATTGATCTCCTCACTCCCTTCAGCGCAGGGCAGCTCCACCGGCTTCCCTTCCGAAGCGCCGCAACTGAATTGGCGGCCGGCGTGGCCTATGCCTTCTCCGGGCGCGGCGAGGCTGCCCTGGAGCCGTTGATTTCCGCCACAGCCCAACTGGAACTGCAGCCGGTGCAGGCCGCGCTGCGCACCGGCTATGCCGCCACAGCCCTCGCCTATGCCCAGACCGGCAATGCAGGGTTTGCCCGCAAGTACCTCACCAAGCTCCAGAGGACCCCCGGCAGGGCCGGGTTCGCCACGGAATGCATCATCGATTTTTGCGCGCTGGTGGCCGGGCGCTGGCTGGGCGACCCGGAGGCGGTTGCAGGACTGAAGCAAGGAGCCCGCCGGAACCTGGAGGCGGGCCGGGCTACCGTTGCCGGCATCTACCTGCTGGCCGCAACCGTCAATGGCAGCGACGCTGACTTCCGGCTGCTGGAGGAGATTGCCGGCCACCGGCAGGGCCCGCTGGCCGACGTCTCACGGCTGATCGCCGTTGGAAGCAGGACAAAGGACGCCAAGGCACTCCTTGCCGGCGGCGAACTTGCTGCCACGCTCGAACTGGACGCCGTTGAGGCGCGGTGCATGGCACTGGCCGTGGATTTCGCGCGCCAGGACGGGGATGCGCTCTCGGCCAGGACGGCCCAGGCGCGGCTGGACATCCTGGCCGCCACTGTAGCCAACCTGCCCATCGTGCCCAGCAGCGGAAGCCCGTTGCTGACAAGCCGGGAACGGCAAATCGCCAGGATGGCCGGCCGAGGCGCTTCAAACCGTGACATCGCCATGGAAATGGGCGTGTCGGTCCGCACCGTGGAAGGCCACCTGTACCAGGTCTTCACCAAGCTTGGCGTGACTTCAAGGGGTGATCTGACTGGACTCGTCTAATGGCCACAAGCAGGCGGCCACACACCGGCTCCTGACCGGACGCCGGGAGCCGGTGGAGCGTATCTGCGCCATTCTGCGGAACGGAGCCCACCACGCCGTTTTCATCATGGCAGGCCCCGGCATTGGCAAATCGGCCGTGACTGATGCCGTGACGGAGCGCCTTGCCGGATCCATGAACGTTGTGCGGATCCACGCAAGTTCGGCCCTGGCCTCCGTGCCGTTCGGGGTCCTGACCCCCTACACGGGGGAGCTCACCGCTGAGGAGTCCGTCTCGCCCGTCGCAGTGCTCCGTTCCATGTGGTCATACTTCGAGAAACTGAAGGCCGGCAACACGGGATCCGTCCTCATTGCTATGGACGACGCCCATCACCTGGATGACGCTTCTGCCGGCGTCCTGGCTGAGGTGATTTCGGCAGGATGGGCCACAGTGGTGGCCGCGGCCAGACCCCGGCCGGGCCTGCCGCAGCCACTCGACCAGCTTTGGTACGACGGCCTTGCCGAACGGGTCGACCTCCGTCCCCTCAACCGTGAACAAATCGAAGAGGTCCTGGCCCATGCCCTGGACGGGACCGTCCCGGGTTCCACGGTGGACGCCATTTGGAACGCGTCGGGCGGCAACCCCCGGATCCTCGATGCCCTGCTCCACGACTCAGCTGAAGCCGGTGTCCTGGTCAAACGCAACGGAATCTGGATGCTCCTGGGCTCCTTGCCGAGCGACGGGGCACGGCTCGCCGCGGTTGTTGCCAAAGACCACCTTCGGCGGCGGACCGAGGAACAGGAAGCGCTGAAGCTCATTGCCCTTGCCGGGCCGGTGGGCAGGAAAGTCATCGAAGACATCAGTGGTGCAGCGGTCGTCCGGTCCCTGCTGGACCAGCAGATGATCGTTGAAGCGCCCGGTATTCCGGCTGAACTGTCCATTTGGAACGGGCTCTTTGCCGGCGCCATCAGGCATACCGTGTCGGTCTCCCGCAGCCTTCAACTGCTGGAGAAGGTGAAGGCGCACCAGGACCCCACCCTGCTGCAGGGGGAGGGCCGGCTGCGGTCCGTGGAGTGGTCCCTTGAGTGTGGGGTCCGGGTCAGTGACGACGAGATGCTGGCGGCGGCCCGGGAGGCCCTGCTTCGGTTCCACAACCACAGCGCACGGACCATCGCGGCCCGGGTCCACGAGCCCGCACTGGTTCCGCTGGCCCAGGCGGTCCAGGCGCGTGCGCTGTACAACGAAGGGGCTTACCAGGAAGCCGCTGCACTCCTTGATGAATGCTGGCTCCCGCTGGCCGAAGACCCCCAGGGTGCGGCCGTCCTGCTGCTCCGGGTCTCGGCGCACCAGGCCATCGGCCACCCGTTGGCGGTGGTGGCGGAAGACGTCGAAAGGAGCGGCGGGGATACAGCCAGCAGCGGGAGGAACTGGCAGGCGGAACTCCTGCACCTGCTCCAGCTTGGAGCGGAGGTGGATTTCCAGGCACTGAACGACCTAGTGGAAACGATCCGGAAGGGGCCTCCGGCAGGCACCGGCGGAGAACCGGTCCGCGCGCTGGCTGAGGGTCTTCTGGCCCATGCGCTCGCTTCGGCGGGAAGGCCCGTCCAGGGGTTGGAGGCCGCCCTGCTGGCAGCCTCGGAACTTCCACCCCTTGAAGGCAGCCTGTTCTTCTTTCCCGAGTTCGTCTTGGGGCGGCTCGTGTCCGACTACCTCGCCATGGGTGAATGGGAGTCTGCAGAGCGGGAAATCAACCATTACGCCGCCGGGCATGCCCCCGGCGCCGACACCTTCAACGGGAGCCTCCAGATGCTTCAGGGCTACTCGCTGCTGCGACAGGGGAGGATGGAGCGCGCCTACCAGGTCCTGTTGCCCGCAGTGGAAGCTCTGAGGCTTAACGACCCGTTGCAGCTGTACCGCTTTGGCACAGCCCTGGGGTTCTATGCGGCGGCCCGGCTTGGCGATGCGGAGCAGGCCAAACGCCTGGAACAGGACCACAAGGACGCTGATGCCGGCTGGCCCGCCCATGACCTCCTGGCGGAAGCCTATGTGGCGGCGGCAGCTGAGTACCTTGCCCGGGACGGGAAGGGTCTGGCCGCCCTGCAAACGTTGATGACCACCACGGAGGCCTCCGCGCGCACGGGAAACCTCCTCGAAATCCTGGCCCTGTGCTGGGACCTCGGGGACCCCTCTGTGGTTCCCATGGTGCAAACAGCGGCGCGCGGCGTGGAGGGCCGCTGGGCGGAAGCGCTGCTGACCCTGGCCTCCGCTTGGGAAAACGCCGACGGCGACACCCTCATGGCGACGGCTGCCTCGCTGGAGGAGGCAGGCTTTGTCAATCTGGCCCGCGAGGCCTACGCCCGTGCCAGCACCGTGCTGGAGCAGGCCGGGGAACGCCGCCGGTCCCGGCAGGCCGTGGCCCAGCGCGAGAAGTGCGACCACGAACTGGGCGAGCGGTTCCGGGAAGGACGGTTCATCGCTGCGGCGCCCACAGTCCGCCTCACCCGCAGGGAACAGGACATTGTCGAGCTGGCCGTGCAGGGCCTCACCGACAGGGAGATCGCGCAGCGGCTGATGGTTTCGGTCCGGACAGTGGAAGGCCACCTGTACCGTACCTACGTCAAGCTCGGGGTCCGCAGCCGCGATGAGCTGGAGTCGGCGCTGCCAAAGTAGCCCCGGCACCGGCTCGGCTGGCGTCCGGCACCCTGCCGCCGGGCCGTCGTCGTCTGTCCTGCCCACTGGCGTCCGGCCCCCCGCGGCCCGTCCTCATCGGGCTCATGACCCAATTGTCCTGCCCTGCCTTCCTGCCCGCCCCGGTGCATGGTCCAGGGGCCTGCGGGCGCCATCCGCGCACTTAGGTGGCTGGGCGGCGCCCCGGTAGTGCGGCCGCCGGGATTCGAGTACACCCTACTCGTGTACGGGATGGCACCGCGGGATTTACTTAAGGAGGCAAAGCAAAGCGGCAGGCTGGAGGCCGCGGAGCAGCAGAACAGGACATTGAGCCCTTTCGATTTCCGGTCCGCAACGGGCCGGGCACAGACGGGGCCGGCGACGTCAGAGTCTTCTGAGACCGAGACTCTCCCCCCAGCCGTCGCCGGCCCTCTGCTCCCTCGGCTGAAGCCCGGGACAGCGGTGGCGGCTGCCCCTCCCGGGCGGCCGCCACAGCCGTGTGTGGGACAATTGGGTGTCAGACATTGGCAGCCCAAGGAGTTCGTTTTGGCCGTAGTATCAACGCCAGCCACACTGGAACGTGCCGTACCTGTCATGGATAACGCCGAGGTGCTGCGCATCCGTAATGACTTCCCGGTCCTCAACCAACTGGTCAACGGGCAGCCCCTGGTCTACCTCGACTCGGGCGCCACGTCGCAAAACCCCGTGAGCGTCATCGAGGCCGAACAGGAATTCTACGAGCAGCGGAACGCCGCTGTTCACCGTGGCGCCCACCACCTTGCCGTTGAAGCCACCGAAGTATTCGAGGACGCCCGGCAGACAATTGCCGATTTCATTGGCGCGGACTACGCGGAGACCGTTTGGACGTCCAACGCCACAGAGGGACTGAACCTCCTGTCCTACTCACTCTCCAATGCCGGGCTGTGGGCGGCCCAGGGGCGCGGCGACCAGGGGCTCAAGGGACTGGCACTGAAGCCCGGCGACGAGATCGTGGTGACCGAAATGGAGCACCACGCCAACCTGATTCCGTGGCAGGAACTGGCGTTCCGAACCGGAGCCACGCTGCGCTACATCCCCATTGACGATCAGGGCAGCCTCCGCATGGACCAGGCCGCCGCAATCATCGGCCCACGAACCAAGGTCCTGGCCTTCACCCACGCCTCCAACGTCCTGGGAATCATCAACCCGGTGCAGGAACTGACCGCGCTCGGCCACGCCGCCGGTGCCTTGGTAGTCCTTGACGCCTGCCAGTCCGCTCCGCACCTGCCCCTGGATGTCAAGGATCTTGACGTGGACTTCGCGGTTTTCTCCGGCCACAAGATGCTGGCCCCCACGGGGATCGGCGTGCTCTACGGGCGGCAGGAACTGCTGGACATCCTGCCGCCGTTCCTGACCGGCGGATCCATGATCACTACGGTCACCATGGAGCGGGCCGAGTACCTTCCGGCGCCCCAGCGCTTCGAAGCCGGTACCCAGCGGATTTCCCAGGCGGTGGCCATGGCCGCCGCCGCGAACTACCTCACCGAAACCGGGCTGGACCGGATCCATCGCTGGGAAGCCGAGCTGGGCCAGCGCATGGTGGCCGGGCTGGAGGGCATTCCCGGAATCCGGGTCCTGGGCCCTGCCGCCGGGAAGGAACGGATCGGCCTTGCCGCGTTCGACGTCGAGGGTGTCCACGCGCACGACGTGGGGCAGTTCCTGGACTCCCAGGGAATCGCCGTCCGTGTGGGACACCACTGCGCGCAGCCGCTGCACCGCCGGCTTGGACTGACAGCCACCACCCGAGCCAGCGCCTATCTGTACAACACCACAGACGACGTGGACCGCTTCCTTGAAGCCGTTGCCGGCGTCCGGGCCTACTTCCGCGCCTAGCGCCGAAAACGAAAGTTGACACCATGAGCCTTGACCAGCTGTACCAGCAAATCATCCTGGATCACTCCAAGGCCCGCCACGGCAGCGGGCTCGCCGCCACCGACGCGCCGCAGGGCAGCTCCACCGGCCAGTCACACCAGCTCAACCCTGTTTGTGGGGACGAAGTGACCCTCCGGCTTGCCGTTCAGGACGGCAAGGTGGCCCAGGTGGCCTGGGACGGGGCCGGATGCTCCATCTCCATGGCCTCAGCGTCGGTCCTCACGGACCTCGCCGAGGGCATGACCATCGCCGAACTGCATGAGGTCATCGACAGCTTCCGGGAGGTGCTTCGCTCGCGGGGCAAGGTCCACGCCGATCCCGAGCTGCTGGGCGATGCCGCCGCGTTCGAAGGAGTGGCCCGCTACGCCGCCCGGGTCAAGTGCGCCATGATCTCCTGGGTGGCCGCCGAGGACGCGCTCAACCAGGCTGCCTGAGCGGGAAAGCAAACAGCCCGGGCCCCTTCAGCAGAAGGAACGCCCGGGCTGTTTCACGTGCAAAACGCCTGGTTCGCCTGGCCTGGTTCAGCCCAGCAGGCCGAGGACGCCGATCACCGCTGTGGCAAGGCCCAGCACCATGGAGATGGACACCAGCACCACATGCACGGTCAGGAACTTTGTTGCCTTGCCGGCGGCGTCGCGGGCCCGCGGATCCTTCATGACGCGGCGGAGGAACTGCGGCCAGACCACCAGGGACCAGACGCCGGCGACGATGAGGACCAGCGCGGCGAAGACGGGAAGCTGCATGGGCTAGTGGCTTTCCAGCCAGGCCTGGGCCTGGGCGGCCTGCAGGTTGAGCGCCTTGGCCACCATGGGCTCGGCGGCGTCGGCGATCTTGCCACCGAGGAACGGCACGGAGGACTTCACGGCACCCTCAAGCTCAACACGGGTTCCGCCGGCGTCGGCCACCAGCCGCTGGACGGCGGTGACGTCCACGGGGGCGCCGGCGATCTTCAGGGAAATGTTGCTCTGGCGCGAGCCGTCCGCGGCGGGGGCTTCCCAGTTCTCCACCTGGGTCACCTTGAGGTGCTCGCCGACGAACTTGCGGGCAATCTCGGGCAGCCGCGTGGTGGGCAGCGTGCGCACGGACGTGGTGTTGAAAGCCCCTGCGATATCGCCGTCCAGGGTGAAGGACTCCAGGCTGCCGCCCACGAGCTGGCTGACGTGGCGCTGGAAATCCTCGTTCACCAGCACAGCGGCAACGCTGTCAACGGAGTGCGGAAGGGTGGTGGTTGCGCTCAGCGCCATGGGTCCTCCTGGGACGTGGGGAATGGTTTAAGCCTCCAACATCCTACGGGGTCAGCTCCGCGCGGTCCGCATCGGCCAGTTTCTGCGCCGCGGTGGTGATGTTCCGCGCCATGGCCGGAAAGATCAGGCTGTGGAAGGGAAGCACGGCAAGCCAGTAGAGCCGTCCGCTCAGTCCCTTGGGGAAGAAGATGGCGCGCTGCCGGTAGCGGCTGCCGCCGCCGTCGGGCTCCACGGACAGTTCCAGCCACGCCCGCCCCGGTGCGCGCATCTCTGCCCGCAGCCGCAGCAGCCTGCCGTGTTCGATCTGCTCCACCCGCCACCAGTCCACCACTTCTCCGGCGGCCAGCGTGTGCGGGTGCCGGCGTCCCCGGAGCAGCCCTGCGCCACCGGTCAGTTTGTCCAGCCAGCCGCGGACCTGCCACGCAAGCGGCAGGGAATACCAGCCGTTGCGGCCACCGATGCCCTCGATGATGGTCCACACGTGTACCGGGTCCACGTCGCCATGGAACGTCCGTTCGTCGATGTACACCTTGTGCCCTGCCCACTCGGGGTCGCTGGGAAGGGGATCGGAGTCCGCGCCGGCACTGGCCCAGGTGGTCTCCACCTGGCCGTCCCGCTCCTTGCCCAGCGCCAGGGCCACGGCCGTCCGGTACGGGGTCAGGCCGCCGTCGGGCTGGGGAATGTACTGGTCGATGTCGTGCTCGTTGGATACCGCGTCATGCTGCAGCGACTGCACCAGGGGCACCGCCATGGAGAGGGGAATGGGGGTGGTAAGGGCCACCCACATGCCGGCCAGCTTGGGGGCCGGGACCGGCAGGGCCAGCACCACCCGGTAGGGCAGGCCTGCCTCGGCCGCGTACTCCTTCATCATGCCTGCGTAGGTCAGCACCTGCCGGCAGCCGATGTCGAAGGTCCGGTTGATCGGGCCGTCGAGCGAGGCGGCGGACACCAGGTAATACAGCACGTCCCGGACGGCAATGGCCTCGATCCTGTTGCGCACCCAGCTGGGTGCAGGCATCAGCGGCAGTGTTTCGGAGAGGTGGCGGATCATCTCGAAGGAGGCGGAGCCGGACCCGATCACCACGCCGGCCTGGAACACCACGGCGTCCACGGGGCTGTCCAGGAAGACCTTGCCCACTGCTTCCCGTGACCGCATGTGGGTGGAGAGTTCCACACCCTGGGGGTGCAGGCCTCCGAGGTAGACAATGCGTTGCACGCCCGCGGCGGCTGCGGCGTCCGCGGCGGTGGCGGCCATCGCCTTTTCCTTCGCTTCGAATCCCGCCCCCGCAGCCATGGAGTGCACCAGGTAATAGAAGACGTCGACGCCGGCCAGGGCCCCTCGGAGGGCGTCGCCGTCCTCGAGGCTGCTTTCCACGACGTCCACTTTGTCGCGCCAAGGGACGCCGGCGATTTTGTCGGGGGAGCGGACCAGCACCTTGACCCGGTGACCTGCCTCCAGCAGCCTGGGCACCAGCCGCCCGCCGATGTAGCCGGTGGCGCCGGTGACAAGGACGGTCTTTGGTGTTGGCTGGGAACTTCTGTCGGTCATGCTGGCTCCTGTTCGTCCCTTGGGATTCGGAGCGGCGGCCCGTCAGGACGGGTGCTCCGGCGGAAAAGCTGCGGCAAATGGCCCGGTCCTGCCAGCCTAGGTCCATTCCGGCCGCAGATGGGTGCCGCGCTGCCATGTCGTTCCTGCGCGGTAGGCTGGGAGTACCCGGGATTCGCAGCGAATTTCGGGTTTTCGCGTTGCCTGCTTGTCTTTGATGAACACCACAGGAGCTTCCGCCATGAGTCTTCCCGGCCAGTCCGCCGCCGGCACATCCAGCACGGGCACCTCCAGCGCAGGTATTGCCGGCGCCACCAAATCCCGCGCCGGCACGTCCAGCACGGGCGCCTCCAGCACCACCCCTTCGCTGGACGGACTGCGCCGCGCGCTCGAGCCGGACTCCACTTTCACCCGCGTCCGCGCCGAGGCTGCCCGGGGCTTTGCCGTCCGTGGCCAGGATTACCAGATCAGCGCTCCTGCGGGCCTGCGCCCGGTGTTGCTGGCGGAGATGGCGGATGGGCTCGCGGCAGCGGCAGAAGGTGCAGAGCCCGGCGTGGTCCTGGCAGTCACGGCCACCGGCCGCGAGGCCGAAGACCTCTCCGCCGCCCTGCGCGCCTACCTTCCGGCGGATGCGGTGGCTGAGTTCCCCAGCTGGGAGACCCTCCCGCACGAACGGCTTTCGCCCCGCTCCGATACCGTGGGCCGCCGGCTCTCCGTGCTGCGCCGGCTGGCACATCCGGAAAGTTCGACGGCGGGCCGGCTGCGCGTCGTCGTCGCTCCCGTCCGCGCCGTGGTCCAGCCGGTGGTGGCCGGGCTGGGCGACCTGGTTCCGGTCACGCTGAAGGTGGGCCAGGACGTTCCGTTCACCGACGTGGTCAAGAGCCTCGCAGACGCCGCGTACGCCCGGGTGGACATGGTGACGCACCGGGGCGAGTTCGCCGTCCGCGGCGGCATCATCGACGTCTTCCCGCCCACGGAGGACCACCCCATCCGCGTTGAGTTCTTCGGCGACGAGGTGGACCAGATGCGCTGGTTCGCCGTCGCGGACCAGCGTTCGCTGTCCGCGCCCGGCATCCACCACCCCACGGAGCTGCACGCGCCGCCGTGCCGGGAAATCCTCATCACTCCTTCCGTGATGTCCCGCGCCGCCACGCTCAAGTCCCAGCTTCCGGCCGCGGCGGACATGCTCGAAAAGATCGCCGGCGGCATCGCAGTGGAAGGCATGGAGTCCCTGGCGCCGGTGCTGGTGGACGCGATGGTGCCGTTCGTGGACCAGCTGCCGGCCGATTCCATCGCCGTGGTGATCGAACCGGAGAAGGTGCGTACACGCGCCCATGACCTCGCCGCCACCAACGAGGAGTTCCTTGAGGCGGCATGGTCCACGGCGTCCGACGGCGGGGCGGCGCCTTTGGACCTCAGCTCACAGGCCAGCGCCGCGCTGCACTCGGCGAGCTTCCGGTCCCTGGCCGAAACCCGCGGGGCTGCGCTGGTGCACGGCGTCTCCTGGTGGTCCATCACTTCCCTGGCACAGGATGCCGAGCTCCTGCCGGAGATCGACGTGCTGAACCTGCACGCCCGGGAGCCCCGCGGCTACCAGGGAGATGTGGCCGAGATGATGGACTTCATCGGATCGCACGTGCGCGACCAGTGGCGGATCGTGGTGGCCACCGAAGGCCCCGGCCCGGCACAGCGCCTGGCGGAACTGTTCCACGAAAACGACATTCCCTGCGCCCGGGTGGACAGCCTGGACCACGAACCCCAGCCGGGCATCATCGAGGTGACCACCGCCGTCGTCGGCCGCGGCTTTGTCCTGGACGGGCTCAAACTGGGCCTGCTCACCGAAGCCGACCTGCTGGGCCGCACCTCCGCAGGGTCCACCAAGGACATGCGGCGGATGCCCTCCAAGCGGCGCAACGCCGTCGACCCCCTCCAACTGGTGGCGGGGGACCATGTGGTGCACGAACAGCACGGCATTGGCCGGTTCGTGGAACTCATCCAGCGCAAGGTGGCCGGCGGCGGCGACGGCGTGCGCGAGTACCTGGTGCTGGAGTACGCGCCGGCCAAGCGGGGCGCCCCCGGGGACCGCCTGTTCGTTCCCACGGACCAGTTGGACCAGGTGACCCGCTATGTGGGCGGCGACACCCCGGTCCTGAGCAAAATGGGAGGCGCGGACTGGGCCAGCACCAAGTCCAAGGCCCGCAAGGCCGTCAAGGAGATCGCCGGCGAGCTGATCCGGCTGTACTCGGCCCGGATGGCCTCCCGCGGCCACGCGTTTGCCCCTGATACCCCGTGGCAGCGCGAGCTGGAGGAAGCGTTCCCATACGTGGAGACGCCGGACCAGCTGACCACCATCAACGAGGTCAAGGCGGACATGGAGCGGGAGATCCCCATGGACCGGCTGGTGTCCGGCGATGTGGGCTACGGCAAGACCGAAATCGCGGTGCGCGCCGCCTTCAAGGCCGTCCAGGACGGCAAGCAGGTGGCGGTGCTGGTGCCCACTACGCTGCTGGCCCAGCAGCACTACGAGACCTTCACCGAGCGGTTCTCCGGCTTCCCCGTGCGGGTGAAGCCGTTGTCCCGGTTCCAGTCCGCCAAGGAGTCCAAGGAAACGGCGGAGGGCGTCAAGAGCGGCGCTGTGGACATCGTGATCGGCACGCACCGGCTGCTGTCCAAGGACTTCGAGTTCAAGGACCTGGGCCTGGTGATCGTGGACGAGGAACAGCGGTTCGGCGTTGAGCACAAGGAAGCGCTGAAGAAGATGCGCACCAACGTGGACGTCCTGGCCATGAGTGCCACCCCGATTCCCCGCACCTTGGAAATGTCCCTCACGGGCATCCGCGAAACCTCCACCCTGGCCACCCCGCCGGAGGAACGGCACCCGGTGCTGACCTACGTGGGCCCGTACACGGACAAGCAGACCTCCGCCGCCATCCGCCGGGAGCTGATGCGCGAGGGCCAGGTGTTCCTGGTCCACAACCGGGTATCCACCATTGAGCGGACCGCGGCAAAGATCCGCGAACTGGTGCCCGAAGCCCGGGTTGAGGTGGCACACGGCAAGATGTCCGAGAGCCGCCTGGAGCAGATCATCGTCGACTTCTGGGAGCGGCGCTTCGACGTGCTGGTGTGCACCACCATCATCGAGACCGGCCTGGACATCTCCAACGCCAACACCCTGATTGTGGACGGTGCGGACAAGTACGGCCTGTCCCAGCTGCACCAGCTTCGCGGGCGTGTGGGCCGCGGCCGGGAACGTGCGTATGCGTACTTCCTGTACCCGTCGGAGAAGCCGTTGGGTGAGGTGGCCCTGGAGCGGCTTAAAGCCGTTGCCGCCCACAACGAACTGGGCGCCGGCATGCAGCTGGCCATGAAGGACCTGGAGATCCGCGGTGCCGGCAACCTGTTGGGCGGCGAACAGTCCGGCCACATCCAGGGGGTGGGCTTCGACCTGTACATCCGGCTGGTGGGCGAAGCTGTGGCGGATTTCCGCGGCGAAGCCGAAGAGAAGGCCGCGGAGATGAAGATCGAACTGCCGGTCAACGCGCACTTGCCGCACGACTACGTTCCCGGCGAGCGGCTGCGCCTGGAGGCCTACCGGAAGCTCGCGGCCGCCCTCACCAACGAGGCCATCGACGAGGTCCAGGCAGAACTGGTGGACCGCTACGGCGAACTTCCGCTGCCGGCACAGAACCTGGTGGCCGTGGCACAGTTCCGCGTTGCCGCCCGTGAAGCCGGACTGTCCGACGTTGCGCTCCAGGGCAACTTCATCAAGTTCTCCCCGGCCACGCTTCCGGAGTCCAAGACCATGCGCCTGAACCGGATGTACCCGGGGTCCCAGACCAAGCCTGCGCTGGACGCGGTGCTCATTCCCAAGCCCAAGACGGCGCGGATCGGGGGCCGGGACCTGCAGGACGCCGAGATCCTGGAGTGGGCCAACGGCGTGATCCGGAACATCTTCTCCGACGCCCCTCTGGCGGTGAGTTAGCACTTGATGGGAGGACACCACGCCGCGTCGGGAGCCGCGGCGTGGGTAGCTGTTGCGTCCACCGGCCCCTATACCCTGGGCTGGTACCCGCTTGATCCCACCGGGATCCTCATCGGCGGCATGGCCACTGCCGGCACCGCATTGGTCTGCGACTGGGACCACCGCTCAAGCACGGTGGCGCACGCGCTGCCGCCGCTTTCAAACGCGATTGCGCGCGGCATTGAAAACGCCAGCGGCGGCCACCGGCAGGGCACGCACTCGATTTTGGGCGCGGCCGCGTTCGTGTTCCTGGCCGGCCTGGCATCCCAGGTCCACATGGACACGGGGTGGGGCCGCCTGTCCGTCGGCGCCGGCCTGCTGTGCATGTTCCTGATCAACATCGCGGCAAAGGCGCTGAAGCTTTTTCCCAAGAGCGGCTTCATCTCGAACTGGATCTTTGCGTTGGTCATGGCAGGCCTTGTCACCGTCTACGCGCCGGAGCAGTGGACGTGGCTGCCCACGTCAATGCTCATCGGGGTGGTGGTGCACATCGTGGGCGACCTCATCACCACCGGGGGAGTGCCGCTGCTCTGGCCCCTGGTGGTTCGGCCACCCAAAATGCTGCGCCGCATGCCCCTGTTGCGGAACGTGTGGAGGGCCAACGGCGCCCTGTCCGTACCACTGCTGGGCCGCGCCGGTTCCAAGCGGGAGTGGCTGGTGCTGATCCCCGTCAGCGCCTACGCGATGGTGGGCATGACCATGGCCGGCTGGGCCATCGCCCAGCACCACTGGGGCCGGGTGGCCGCTGCGGCGGGGGCCTGGATCAAGCTCTGGTTCTAGCAGCGGAACAGTCGATACGAAAGCGGACCCCGGACGATGCGTCCGGGGTCCGTTGCTGACTTGGCGGTTGGGCCGTGAAGCCTAGTGCTCGCCAGCCGAGTCGGAGCGGCCGAAAATGGTCTGCGGCAGCCAGAACGCGAGGGCAAAGAGGACCAGGCAGGCGGCCATCGGCCACGGGTTGCCCAGGCTCAGGAAGGACAGCGAGTAGATGGCACCCAGGAACAGGGCGAAGCAGATCACGAAGAGGATGACGCTGCCCGCGAGCTTGTTTTCGTTCTGCGGGGTACGGACATGTTCCTGGTTGGACGCCGTGTCCCGGCTGGACGGGTTGATCTGGCTGGACATGTGTTCCTCCTCGGCCCCGCGGGGCTTGGTCTGTGGCGGTTTCCGGCTTCCGGTCAGTACACGGCTGAACCCTGTTCACCCTTGACGATGGCGATTCCGGAACTGGCACCAATTCGTGTTGCACCTGCTGCAATCATAGCCTGCGCGTCAGCGAGGGACCGTACTCCACCGGATGCCTTGACCCCCAGGTCCGGGCCTACGGTCCGGCGCATCAGGGCCACGTCCTCCACGGTGGCGCCGCCGCCGTTGAAGCCGGTGGAGGTCTTCACGAAGTCTGCCCCGCCTTCCACCGCCGCCTGGCAGGCCAGCACCTTTTGCTCATCCGTCAGGAGGGCAGTCTCGATGATGACCTTCAGGATGGCCCCGCCAGCGTGCACGGTCTCGGCCACACCCGCGATGTCGTCCGTCAGGGCACCCTTGTCGTTTGCCCGTGCGGCGGCGATATTGATCACCATGTCCACCTCATCGGCGCCGTCCAGCACCGCGCCGCGGGCTTCGAACGACTTCACGTCCGTGGGGGTGGCCCCCAGGGGGAAACCCACCACGGAGCAGGTGAGGACGCCCGAGCCCTTGAGCGCCTTGGTAACCGTCTTGACCCAGATCGGGTTCACGCACACCGACTTGAACTTGTACTCGGCAGCCTCTGCACAGACCTTCAGCACGTCAGCTTCCGACGCTTCGGGCTTGAGCAGCGTGTGGTCGATGTAGGAGGCGATGTCCGCGGCCCCGGCCGCCCCAGCGTTGCCTGCGTGCACGGTGGCTTCGTTGCTCATGATGGTCCTCTCGAAGGGCCTGGCGGCCGGCGTTGACTCGGTTTCGGAAACCATCTTGTCACAGCGGCGCGCACCCAAAGCAGGCACCGGCATGCAGGCACCCCCGTGAGGCACCTGTCAGGCAGCCGCCTGCAGTGCGGGCGCTGCCGACGCGGCCGACAGCAACTGGGTTGCGCAGGCGCCCGCCGCCGAAGCAGCCGCCACCAGCAGTCCCAGCCGCACGCCGTCGAACGCTGCCGCGTCGCCGATCGCCCAGATCCCCGGCACCGAGGTGCGGTAGTCCCGGGTGATCACGATGCCGCCCGCCGCCGCCGTCTGCAGGCCTGCGCTGGCGGCCAGGCCGTCCCGGGAGACGCGTTCCTCGGCCAAAACGACCAAGTCTCCGGTCATGCTGCTGCCGTCTTCGAAGACCACCGCGGATGCGGGCATGCTGGAAGCCGGACCGGACACTACCGCAGGGATGACGGCGGCCGGCCGGGCGGTAGTGCGGATGGGGCGTACACCCTTGGCCCGCAGGACCGCCTCGGCCTGTCCGGCGGCAGCGCCGGTGCCTACCAGGATGCCCACGGGGCGCCGGCCCAGCTCGCGGGCTATCTTCTGGACGCCCTTCGCGACACGCGGTGCGTCGTCGATGGTGGCATAGCTCAGGCACTGCGCGGCACCGTCCACCGGGCTGGTCACGGGGGCTGATCCGGTGGCGATCACCAGCTGGTCGTACGCGAATTCCATGCCGTCGGCGGTGGCCACCGTGCGGTTGGCAGCGTCGATGTGGCTGGCGGGCTGGCCCAACCGGACCGAGACCTGGGGGAGCATGGCCAGCTCCAGCAGTTCCTCCGGGGCGTCATCGCGGTTGCTCAGCACGGTGATGGTGCCGGTGAACCTGGCCTTGTCCAGCTGCGCCACCAGGGCCTGGGCAGCCGGGCCGGCGCCGGCGATGACGATGCGGGTTGCGGTGGAGGGTGACTGGGAGGGTGCCGGAGCGGACATGTGCTGGCCCTTTCGCTGGCGGCCGCGCGGCGGCCGGAACTCTGTGATGGAACCCAGCGTAGGCCTGCGCTTTTTCCGGCAGGTTTCCCCGCAGTTGCTGTTTCAGCGCCCTGTGTTCGCCAGTATTTACCGGCCGGTAACACAACCCGTGACCCATCTCTCATCCGGCAGCCGCAGGACACATTCCACTCCGCGGCACCCCCCCAAATGGGACCTAGACGCGGATCCGGTACCCCCGCTTAACCACCGTTTCGATGAGCCTGCCGTCCGGCAGCGACGAACGCAGCCTGCTCACCGTCATGTCCAGCGCGTGCACGGATCCCCGGAGTTCCAGCAGGTCGGAGAGCGATTCACGGGACAGGACCGCCCCGCCGGCCCCGAGCAGGGCGCGCAGGAGCAGCAGGGGAGCGGGCGCCAGTTCCACTTGTTGGCCGTCAATGCGGAGGCAGCGGCCGCGAAGTTCGATATTTCCGGAGCGGGTCTCCAACCGGCGGACGTGGTTCAGTGCCAGGTGCTCGCACACCAGGCGGATGAGGGCGCCCATGCGGAACCGTTCGGGGATCAGCGGCGTGATGCCGGCGTCCAGGAGCGGCTGCGCGGTCACGGGACCTACCACGGCGGTGGTGACGCTCAGTTTCAGGCTCTCCACCAACTGCTTGTAGAGGCCCATTTCATGGGCGGTGCTCCACATGGCATCCACTGCGGGGGCGCTGGTAAACGTCAGGACGTCCAGGTTGCCGCTGCACGCGGCTTCGATCAGCCGCGGAAGCCGGTCCTCGCCCTCGGGCTTGACCCAGCGGTAGGGCGTGACGGTCAGGACCGTGGCGCCGGACATCCGCAGCCGCTCGATCTGCCGGACATCTGTGTAACCGTGCAGCTGCATGGCGACGGTTTTGCCGCGGACACCTTCAGCGAGCAGCATGTCCACCAGGGTGGAGGTGGTTTCGTCGCTGCTGATGCCGACGTCGGCAAGTCCGGCGGCGCGCACGGCACCGCGGGCTTTGGGTCCCCGGACGAACATGCGGCAGTTCGCCAGCGTTTCCAGCAGGTCGTCACCGATGCCAAAGGAGTCCGCGGCCTCGCACCAGCGGCGCATCCCGTAGGCGGTGGTGGCGATGCACAGGTCCGGCTTGGCTGCTATGACGGCCCGGGTGTCCTCGATGAGGCGCATGTCCTCCTGGACGGGGGCGATCTTCAGCGCCGGCGCGTGCAGGACTTCGGCGCCGCGGCGTTCCAGGGCCTCGATGAGGTCGCGGGACCGCCGGTCCGAAGTGACGCCGATGCGGAACCCCTCCAGCGGCGACTCGGCTGCGTCGGTTGCTTCTTCAGCCTGGGGTGTGTCGGCCGGTGCAAGTGCGGTCATGGGGGTCAATCCTTTCATGATCCCAGCAGCGACGCCGCCAGCCTGTCCAGGTCCGCGGCGGCACCGGCGTGCTGCCGGTTGGCTTCAGCCACCCGGACCACCTCGCCGATGACCAGCACAGCGGGGTTGCTGCAGCCGGCGGCAGCGGAGGTGATGGTGCCCAGGTCCGCGATGGTGGTGCGCTGGCCGGGCCGGTAGCCCCGTTCCACCACGGCCATGGGCATGTCCGGCCGCATGCCCGCGCGGCGGAGCCCTGCCGCCAATTGGTGGAGGGTGCCGATGCCCATGAGCACCACGATGGTGCCGCCCAGGCCGGCCAGATGTTCGTGCTCCTTTTCCGTGAGCGGGGCATGCCCGGACACCACGGTGAACAGATGGCTGACTTCACGGTGGGTCACCGGGATTCCCGCCGCGGCCGGCACCGAGATGGCGCTGGTGACGCCGGATACCACCTGGACCTTGACGCCGGCAGCTACACAGGCGGCCACCTCCTCGCCGCCGCGGCCGAAGACATAAGGGTCTCCGCCCTTGAGGCGCACCACGTTGTTTCCCGCCAGCGCACTTTCCACCATCAGCTTTTCGATGTCCGCCTGGCTGACCTTGTGGTGCCCCGGTTTCTTGCCGACGTCGACAAGCTCGGCGGAGGTCAGCAGCGGCAGCTCCTGGTACGGGGCCAGGCGGTCATAAAAGACCACGTCGGCGTCCCGGAGTGCCTTGACGGCCGCGACGGTGAGCAGGTCGCCGGTGCCGGGACCGCCGCCCACCAGGGTGACGTGGCCGGCGGGGCCTGCCGCGGGCTCCATGGCAACGGGGACGCCGGCATCCCGGCAGCGGTCCAGGAACGTGCCCCAGCCGGGCTGTCCGTCCGCGACGGCGGCAACCAGGAATAACTCTTCCGGCAGCCGGGTAAGGGTGGCGCTGTGCGGGGTCTCCAGGCAATGCACGACGGCGCCCGCGGCTTCGTAACGGCGCACCGCCTGCCGCGCTGCAGTGGCAGAGCCGGCCACCAGGACGTCCCGGCCGGTGAGGTCGATGCTGAGCTGCATGGCTATGCCTCGTTTTCGGTGGTGTCCGTTGTGGCCGTGCGGACCGGGATGGAGGCTCCGATCAGCACCTTTCCTTTTTCCTCGGGGGTGGCGGGGCGCATCTGGCCGCGCTCGTCCGGAACGAAGGCGATGGAGTCGTCCTTCTGGTCGGGTGCATTGACGAAGGAGCGGAAGCGGCGCAACCGTTCGGGGTCCTTCAGGGTGTCTGCCCATTCGTCCACGTAGGTGTCCACGTGCTTGGCCATGGCGGCCTCGAGGTCGGCCGCAATGCCCAGGGTGTCCTTGACCACCACGTCCTCAACGTGCTTGATGCCGCCGTCGAGCTCCTCCTGCCACCGTGCGGTGCGCTGCAGGCGGTCCGCGGTGCGGATGTAGTACATGAAGTAGCGGTCGATATATTTGATGAGGGTCTCGTTGTCCAGGTCCTTGGCCAGGAGCTGGGCATGGGCCGGGGTGGCGCCGCCGTTGCCGCCGACGTACAGGTTCCAGCCGTCTGCGGTGGCGATCACGCCCACGTCCTTGCCGCGGGCCTCGGCGCATTCGCGGGCGCAGCCGGAGACGCCCATCTTGAGCTTGTGCGGGCTGCGCAGGCCGCGGTAGCGCAGCTCCAGCTTGATGGCCATGGCCACCGAATCCTGCACGCCGAAGCGGCACCAGGTGGAACCGACGCAGGACTTCACCGTGCGCAGGCTCTTGCCGTAGGCCTGGCCCGATTCGAAGCCGGCGTCCACCAGTTCCTTCCAGATTTCGGGGAGCTGCTCCAGCCGGGCGCCGAACATGTCGATCCGCTGGCCGCCGGTGATCTTGGTGTACAGGCCGTACTTTTCCGCCACGGCGGCGATCACGCCCAGCTTCTTGGGGGTGATCTCGCCGCCGGCGATGCGGGGGACCACCGAGTAGGTGCCGTCCTTTTGCATGTTGGCCAGGGCGCGGTCGTTGGTGTCCTGCAGGGTGCCGCGGCCGGCGTCCAGGACGTACGCGCTGTTCTGGCTGGCCAGGATGTTGGCGATGGTGGGCTTGCAGATGTCGCAGCCGGCGCCGGTGCCGTACTTGGCCATGATCTCCTCGAAGGAGGTCAGTTCCAGGACGCGGATGGCGTCGAACAGTTCCTGGCGGGAGAGCTCGATGTGCTCGCAGAGTGCCTTGGAGACCTCGACGCCGGACTTGGTCAGCTCGGTTTCCAGCAGCTTCTTGAGCATGGGCACGCAGGAGCCGCACTGGGTTCCGGCGCGCGTGCAGCCCTTGAGTTCGCCGAGTTCCTGGACCGCGGCGTTGCCCTCGCAGGCACCGCAGCCGTTGATGGTGTCCCGGATGGTCCCTGCCGTGACGTTGTTGCAGGAGCAGAGGGTGGCGTCGTCGGGGAGTTCCGTTTCGGGTGCTTCGCCGCCGCCTGCCGCGGAGAGGAAAGCACCGGGCTCGGCGGGAAGTTCACGGCCCAGGAGCGGACGCAGGCTCATGTACGGTGAGGCGTCACCCACGAAGATGCCGCCCAGCAGGGTCTTGGCGTCGTCAGTGGTCACGATCTTCTGGTAGACACCCCGGGCGGGATCAGCGTAGACGATCTCCAGGGCGTGCTCGGTCCGGGCGAAAGCGTCACCGAAGCTGGCCACATCCACACCCGAGAGCTTCAGCTTGGTGGCGGTGTCGAAGCCCGGGAACGTGGCGTCCCCGCCGTGCAGCCGGTCCGCGACGATTTCGGCCATGGTGTTGGCAGGGGCCACCAGGCCCAGGCACATGCCGCCGAAGTTGGCCACCTCACCGATGGCCCAGATGCCGGGGACCTCGGTGGCGCAGTAGTCATTGATCACCACGCCGCCGCGCGGGCCCAGGCTGAAGAGCTGCTCCTCACCCTCGGCCGCGCGGAAAAGCTCGTCGCGGGGCCTGACGCCCACGGCGACAATCACCAGGTCACCCGGGATGATGCGGTCGTCGGCCATCAGCACCCCGGTGACCTGGCCGTCGTCGTCCGCCAGGATCTCGCTGGGGAACACGCCGCCGTGCACTTCGAAGCCCTTGGCCTCGATGAGGCGGCCAAGGGCCTGGCCCGCGCCCTCGTCCAGCTGGGTGTTCATCAGCCAGGGGGCGCCATTGATGACCACGGGAGTGGCGCCCAGTTGCTCGGTGCCGGCGGCCGACTCGAGGCCCAGGAGGCCACCGCCGATGGTCACGGCGTTGATCTTGCGGCCAAGCTTTTCGGTGAGCTCCGCGATGGCCTTGTTGATGGCCCAGACATCCTCGAGGGTCCGGTAGACGTGGGCGTGCTGCGCACCCGGAATCGGCAGGCGGACCGCGTCGGATCCGGTGGCCACCACCAGCTCGTCATACCCGTAGGCGTTTCCGGCGGCGGTTTCCACCGTCTTTGCCGTGGCGTTGATCTTCACCACGCGCTCGCCCGTCTTCAGGACCACGGAACCGTGCTCCCACATGGCGGCCGTGCCCAGGGTGAGGTCCACGCCGGTATCGGTGAGGGCCTTGGAGAGTGCCACCCGGTCATAGGGAAGGTGGGCTTCCTCGGTGAGGACAGTGACCTGCCAGCCATCGAGGCCCCGGGCATGCATGGCGTCCGCAAAACGGTGGGCCGCGGGGCCGCCGCCGGCGACGACGATGCGGCGCGGAGTCTCTGTGCTTGAAGTCTGTTCGGTCACTGTGGGCCTTTCGGATGGGCCGCAGACGGTGCTCTGCAGCTTGTGCCTCCAGCCTAGGAAGGGGCAGTTTCGCCTCAGTTTCCCAATTGTTTCGTCAACTTAACTTCTGCATCACGGACGCATTTCCACCCGGGTTAGGTCTCTTTTACGCGCCGGACACATGCACCGCACCCCCATGAAACACCCGGACCCTAGCGTGGGACACGGCCGCAAAAGCAGCCGCTGCAAAGGACAACAGGCACAGGGAAAGGAGCCGGACATGACGGCAACACTGGAACTTGGGACGCTCGCCGCCGAATCAGACCTCGCCGGATGTGAGGCCGGCTGGCACCGTGTCTGCGCGGTTGACGACCTGGAACCGGCGTGGGGGGAGGCTGCCCTGGTTGCCGGCCGCCAGGTGGCGCTCTTCCGTACCGGGCCGGACGAAGTCTTTGCAGTGGCGCACCAGGATCCGGCCACCGGGGCCCACGTGATGGCCCGTGGCATCCTGGGCTCCAAAGGCACCCGGCCCACCATTGCCTCGCCGCTGCATAAAGAGGTCTACGACCTTGAAACCGGCGAGTGCTTCAGCACCCCCGGCCTGCAGCTGGCAGCGTACAGCACCCGGGTCACCGGCGGCTTCGTCGAGGTGCAGGTATAACGCTTCTCCACCAAAGAGGGGCGCCAGGGCTTTGAGTAAGCCCTGGCGCCCCTTTCGTGCTTCAGGACCTGCTACAGCCCCAGCGCTTCGCTGACATCGTGCAGGACCTCGTCCAGGGATGCACGTGCCGCCTGGCGTGCGGCCGGCAGCTCCGCGGCGGATTCCACCTGGTGGATGACCTCCAGGTAGCACTTGAGCTTGGGCTCCGTGCCGCTGGGCCGGATGATCACGCGGGTCAGGTTCCGGGTGATGTAGAGCAGGCCCTCGGTGGGCGGCAGCTGGGCGCTGCCCTCGGCAAGGTCGGTGAAGACCTCCACCGCCGACTGCCCGAACGATTCCGGCGGCGATACGCGCAGGCGGTTCATCATGGCGTCCAGCAGTCCCAGGTCCGCAACCCTGATGCTGAGCTGGTCGCTGGCATGCAGGCCGTGCTGGAGGTACAGCTCGTCCAGGGTGTCGAAGACGGTCTTGCCTGCGGCTTTGGCGGTGGCGGCGAGTTCAGCGATCAGGACCGCGGCGGAGATGCCGTCCTTGTCCTTCACCAGATCCGGCGCCACGCAGTACCCCAGTGCCTCTTCATACCCATAGACCAGGCCGGGAACGCGGGAGATCCATTTGAATCCGGTCAGCGTTTCCTGGTGCGCGAAGCCGGCAGCATTGGCGATGCGCGCCAGCAGCCGGGAGGAAACAATCGAATTCGCAAAGACGCCGCGACCGTCCGCCTCGTCGCCGGCGGCGCCGCCGTCCGCGAGCCGGGCCACCATATGGGCGCCAAGCAGCGACCCCACTTCGTCGCCGCGGAGCATCCGCCAGGCGCCCGTGTCAGGGTCTTTCGCCGCTACTGCAGCCCTGTCGGCGTCGGGGTCGTTGGCGATGACCAGGTCTGCATCCAGCCGCGCGGCCGCCTCCAGGGCAAGGTCCAGCGCGCCCGGTTCCTCCGGGTTGGGAAAACTGACGGTGGGAAAATCGGGGTCCGGATCCGCCTGCTCGGCCACCACGGTGACATCCGTGAAACCTGCCGCCTTCAGGACGTCCAGCGCAGTGCCGCCGCCTACACCGTGAAGCGGGGTCAGGACGATCTTCAGGTCCCGGGCCGGGAAGCGGTCCGCCATGGCGAGTGCCGCCGTCGTCCGTTCATACCCGGCCACGAGCGAGCCGTCCAGGACGGTCCAGCCGTCCTCAGCCAGTGCTATTGAATCCAGCGGTCCCACCGCGCTGATGCGTGCGGCGATTTCGGCGTCGTAGGGGGCCACGATCTGGGCACCGTCGCCGTCCGCCGCCACGGCATGCCGGCCCAGGTACACCTTGTACCCGTTGTCCTGCGGCGGGTTGTGGCTGGCGGTCACCATGACGCCGCCGTCGCAGCCCAGGGCGCGGACCGCGTAGGCCAGCAGGGGAGTGGGGAGGGCAGCCGGCAGCAGGAATGTCTCGATGCCGGCCGCGGTGAAGATCGCCGCCGTCTCCTCCGCAAAGACGTCGGAGTTATGCCGGGCGTCATAGCCGACGACGGCCCGCGGCCGGGTGCCGGCCGCCGCCTTCGCCACGGCGTCCACAAGGAACGCGGCGAGTCCCGCGGCGGCGCGTCGCACCACCACCCGGTTCATCCGGTTGGGCCCGGGGCCCAGGGCGGCGCGCAGGCCGGCGGTGCCGAACTGCAACGTGCCGCGGAAGCTGTCTTCCAGTTCCTGCCGGGCCGCCGGATCGCCGTCGTCGGCAAGGCGGACAAGCTCCAGGAGGGACGCCCTGGTTGTGGGATCCGGGTCCTGGGCAGCCCATTCGCGGGCCTCGGCGGGCAGGCGGAGTTCGGCATCGGCAGTGGTCATGGGCACAACGCTATCGTCATTGCACGCCGCCGTGATGCACCCCGGGTTCGTGGTCCTGCTAGAGCCGCGCGATGATGTCGGCCAGCAGCCTGGAGATGCGGGGGCCCGCAGCCTCGCCGGATTCAAGGACTTCCTGGTGGCTCAGCGGCTGGGGGCTGATGCCCGCGGCGAGGTTGGTGACCAGCGAAATGCCGAACACCTCCATTCCGGCGTGCCGGCCGGCGATGGCCTCCAGCGCCGTGGACATGCCGATCAGGTCGGCCCCGATCCGCTTGGCGTACTGCACTTCCGCCGGCGTCTCGTAGTGCGGGCCGGGGAACTGCGCGTAGACGCCTTCGTCCAGGGTGGGATCCACTTCGCGGGCGAGTCCGCGGATCCTGGGTGAGTAGAGGTCCGTCAGGTCCACGAACGTGGCCCCTTCCAGCGGTGAGGCCGCGGTGAGGTTGATGTGGTCCCGGATCAGGACCGGAGTGCCGGGGGCCCACGCCTCGTTGAGCCCGCCGCAGCCGTTGGTGAGGACAAGGGTGCTGCACCCTGCGGCTGCCGCGGTCCGGACGCCATGCACCACGGCGCGGACGCCCTTGCCTTCGTAGTAGTGGGTGCGGGCACCCAGGACCAGGGCGCGCTTGCCGCCCTTGGTCAGCACGGACCGGATGGTGCCCACGTGGCCCTCGACGGCGGGGGAGTGGAAGCCGGGGACTTCCTCGGCGGACAGGGTGGCGGTGGTCTCGCCGATCAGGTCGGCGGCCTCGCCCCACCCGGAGCCGAGGACCAGTGCGGTGTCGTGACGGTCCACGCCTGTCTCCTCGGCGATGTAGTCAGCGGCGGCGCGGGCGGCGGCGAACGGGTCCGTGTTCAGGAAGTCTGTTGTACTCACCAGTACAAGTTATCCTGCCGCCCCTGTTACCCCTGTCACTGCGGCCCGCAGGATGGCCTGTTTTCTTGGTGGTCAGGCGGTGAATGGGCGAGAATGGATGACTGTGACTACGCATCCAGATTTCAGTTCCCCCCGGATCGCAATCCTGGGAGGTGGTCCCGGCGGATACGAAGCCGCCATGGTGGCCGCCTCGCTCGGAGCGACGGTCACCATCGTCGAACGCGCGGGCCTGGGCGGCTCAGCGGTACTGACGGACGTGGTTCCTTCCAAGACCCTCATTGCCACGGCGGACCTGATGACGCGCGTCGCGGAGGCCGGCGAGCTGGGTGTGAAGTTCGACGTCGACGGCGGCGACTTCGTCCCCGTGATGCGCGCCGACCTCAAGCACATCAACGACCGCCTCCTCACCCTGGCCCGCACGCAGTCCCAGGACATCCGCGACGGCCTCGAAAAGCAGGGCGTCCGCATCATCGCCGGTTCCGGCCGCCTTCTGGACAGCCACACCATCGAGGTCCTCACCGTGGACGGTACCGAGACGATCGAAGCGGACACCGTCCTGTTGGCCGTAGGTGCGCACCCCCGCGAACTGGAAACGGCCCGCCCGGACGGGGAACGGATCCTGAACTGGACCCAGATCTACAACCTGGACGAACTGCCCGAGGAACTTATCGTGGTGGGCTCCGGCGTGACCGGTGCCGAATTTGCCTCCGCCTACAACGGCCTGGGCTCCAAGGTCACCCTTGTCTCCAGCCGTGACCGCGTGCTGCCGGGCTCCGACGTGGACGCCGCGGTGGTCCTGGAAGAAGTCTTCGAACGCCGCGGCGTCCGGGTCCTGTCCCGCTCCCGCGCTCAGACCGTCGAACGCACGGACGACGGCGTGGTGGTCACGCTCTCGGACGGCACCAAGGTGACCGGCAGCCACTGCCTGCTCTGCCTGGGTTCTATTCCGAACACCGCAGGCATCGGCCTGGAGGAGGCCGGCGTGGCAGTCAGCGACAGCGGCCACATCAAGGTGGACGGCGTGTCCCGCACCACGGCCCCCAACATCTACGCCGCGGGCGACTGCACCGGAGTCCTGCCGCTTGCCTCGGTGGCTGCCATGCAGGGCCGCATCGCTGTGGCGCACTTCATGGGCGACGGCGTTACCCCGCTCAAGCTCCACCAGGTGGCATCCAACATCTTCACCTCGCCGGAGATTGCGAACGTCGGCGTGTCCGAGGCAGAGATCGAGTCCGGCAAGTACCAGGCCGACATCATCAAGCTCTCCCTGCGCAGCAACGCCCGCGCCAAAATGCGCAACGCCAAGGACGGGTTCGTGAAGATTTTTGCGCGGAAGGGCTCCGGCACCGTGATCGGCGGTGTGGTGGTGGGACCCAACGCGTCCGAACTGATCTTCCCAATTTCCATCGCGGTCAAGCAGAAACTGCACGTGGACGACGTCGCCAGCACCTTCACGGTTTACCCGTCACTGACCGGATCCATTTCCGAGGCAGCCCGCCGCCTGCACGTCCACATGTAAGGCTCCCGCCAAACGCGGGGCTGGACCCCTCCGGGGCCC
The DNA here is from genome assembly GCF_006715285.1 of Arthrobacter sp. SLBN-83. Lineage (NCBI taxonomy): Bacteria > Bacillati > Actinomycetota > Actinomycetes > Micrococcales > Micrococcaceae > Arthrobacter > Arthrobacter sp. SLBN-83. Next base: position 39,160 of record NZ_VFMX01000001.1, on the reverse strand, counting down.
TCTGCCTAGACTCGAACCAGGCGCGGCCGGGAATTTCCATGAAGTTCCCGGCCGCTCCTGTACCAGCCGTCGACGCAAGGAGGGGCCCATGGAACTGCAGGACATCAAGTGGAACGAGCAGGCACGGGAGAAGATCCTGCTGGATGCCGACCGGGCACTGCAGGAAGCGGTCCGGGAGGCGGCTTCGTCGCTGTCCGGAGCCGGCAAGGACAAGGTGTACGAATTCCTGTTTGAAAAGCTGAAGGGGCAGTTCGTGGACTTCCAGCCGGGCCCGGACCTCACCAAGTACGCGGAGGCCGTGGCCGGTGGGGAGTTCGGCTCAGGAGCAACGGCTTAACAGCCAAAGACAGTTTCCCGCCAAGGGGTTTCAAACCCTTGGCGGGAAATTCTGTCTAAAACGGATACGGGGCGATGTCCGGGCGCATCGTGAGCCACTGGATTTCGGTGAAGGACTCCATGTTGGCGTGGTGGCCGCCGATCCGTGAGCCGTTGCCCGAGTCCTTCATGCCGCCGAACGGGGAATTGGCCTCGTCCGAGACCGTTTGCTCGTTGATATGGACCTTGCCGGAGTCCAGCTGGTCTGCAATGGTCATGGCCATCCCGACGTCACCCAGGATGCCGATGGACAGGCCGTACTCGCTGTCGTTGGCCAAGGCCACCGCTTCTTCCACCGTGGAAAAGCTGGTTACCGGGGCCACGGGCCCAAAGATTTCGTCTTTCCAGGCCGGGCTGTCCTGCTTCAGGTCCACCAGTACCGTGGGCTGGTAGAAGCGGCCATCGTGGGTGCCGCCCGCTGCCACGCGGGCGCCGCCCTTTACCGCCTCCTGGACGATGCCGTCCACGCGGTGCAGCTGCCGCTCATCGATGACCGGTCCCAGCGCCACAGTGCCGCTCTTCGGGTCACCGACCGGCAGGTGGGCGGCCTTTTCGGACAGCGCGGCAACGTAGTCGTCATAGATGTCCTCGTGGACGATATGCCGGCCGGCTGCCATGCAGATCTGGCCCTGGTGCATGAACGATCCGAATGCGGCGGCCGACGCTGCCTTGGCCAGGTCAGCGCCCGGCAGCACGATCAGCGCGTTGTTGCCGCCGAGCTCCAGGTGGGCGCGCTTGAGCAGGCGGCCGGCTGTTTCGCCGATCTTCCGGCCAGCCGCCGTGGAACCCGTGAAGGCGATGACCCGCACTTCCGGGGCCTCCACCACGGCGGCACCGATGTCCGCCCCGCCGGGCAGCAGTGACAGCAGCCCGGGCGGCAGGCCGGCCTCCTCGAAGATCCGCATGAGGGTGACGCCGCCGCAGACAGCGGTCCTGGGATCGGGTTTGAGCAGCACGGCATTGCCCAAAGCCAGGGCAGGGGCCACAGCGCGGATCGACAGGATCAGCGGGAAGTTGAACGGTGCGATCACGGAAACGACGCCGACAGGGCGGCGCCGGGCAAAGGACCAGCGGTTCTCGTTGGAGGTGAGCACGTCCCCGGCCGGCAGCGAGGGCAGCGCTGAAGCGTCGTAGCATTCGTTGGCGGCGATGTGCGTTTCCAGTCCTGCCTTGGGGGCGATGCCGCCGGATTCGCGGACGATCCAGTCCTGGACCTCAGCGGCGTGCTCCTCCCAGAGCTGGCCGGCGCGCCGCAGCACGGCGGCGCGCTCCTCCGGGTTGCGGGCGGCCCAGTCCTTTTGGGCCTTCGCCGCCACGGTGGCAGCTTCCCGGACGTCTTCCACGGAGGCGATCCCGTAGTTGCCCAGCTGGGCGCCGGTGGCCGGTTCCACGCTGGTTCCGGTTCCGCCGCCGCCTTTGCGCCAGCCGTTGAGGTAGATGTTGCCGTCCCAAAGGGCGGAATCGAGGAGGGACATCGGTGTCCTTTCGTCGTGAACTGCCGCGACTCAAGGTCACGGGCGGGCGGATGCCGGAACACCGCCCAGTCGTTGGTGGTGCCTTTACCTTCGCCGCCTTGTTCATGCGCCGTCAACCATCGCCCATGCCGCCACCGCCTTGGGTTAGGGCAAGGCTGGGTGGGGCCACGGCCGATGGGTTCCCTGGCCGAGCTTGCGAGGTTAGGGCAAGGCTGGGTGGGGCCACGGCCGATGGGTTCCCTGGCCGAGCTTGCGAGGTTAGGGCAAGGCTGGGTGGGGCCACGGCCGATGGGTTCCCTGACCGAGCTTGCGAGGTTAGGGGAAGGCTGGGGAGAAGTGCTCTTCGATTAGGCCCTTGATGTCCTCGTGGCAGCCGCCGCACCCCGTGCCCGCACGGGTGGCCTTGGAAACGTCCGCCACGGTGGCGCAGCCCGCCGAAACGGCCGCCGTGATGGCAGCCCCGCTGACGCCGGCGCACCGGCACAACGTGCCTGCGGGGTCAACAGCGGCCGTCCCCGCCAGCTGGTCCGGGCCGTCCAGGCGGAGGAGCAGCGACCGGTCCGCGGGCAGTTCAGCACCGCGTTCAAAGAGCCCCACCAGTTCGGCGGCCGTGCGCGGCATGCCCACTGCCACCAGTCCTTCCAGGACGCCCCCACGCGTGGTCATTTTGACGTAGCGGCCGTGCTCGGGATCGGCCCACTGCGAGACCTGCAGGCGCGCTCGGCCGGCGGCAGCACCCGCCGTCAGGGTTTCCTCGTCCCAGGGATCCGCGGAGTTGTCTCCGGCCACGGCCATGTTGAGGCCACGGGCCTTCAAGACCACGATGCCGGGCTGCTCCGGCGGCAGGGCGGGCAGCAGCTCCGCTTCGGCGGCTGCTCCTTCGGCCAGCAAAGTGAGGTAGCCCCCAAGCCACTCGGCCTGCCGCCACCCCGGGCCCACCAGGCCGGACGGACCCTTGGCATGGCGGCACCGGGCGCAGCCCGGGTCCGGGCAGCGGACCTCGGCACAGTCGCCGATGGCAAAGATGTGCGGTTCGTGGTGGGCCCGCAACCGGTGGTCCACCAGGATGCCGGTGCCGGTGGGCAGCCCGCAGCCTTCGGCCAGCTCCGTCCGGGGACGCACACCGCACGAGATGACCAGGAGGTCGCCGTCAATCGCGGAACCGTCATCGAGCAGCAAAGCCGAGAATCCGCCGTCGGGCCCGCTGTGCTCAACCCCCGTGGAACGGGCGTTGCCGGCCACGCGGACGCCGCACCTCCGCAGGCCGGCAGCCAGGACCGCTCCGCCGCCGCGGTCGATGCTGCGGCCCAGCGGGTGCGGGCCGTTGTGGACCACCGTGACGGTGGCGCCTTCCTCCGCCGCGGCCAGCGCCGTTTCCAGGCCCAGCACGCCGCCGCCCAGCACCACCACCCGCTTGCCGCCCTGCACCGCCTTCCGCAGCACGTCGGCGTCGCGCAGGTCCCGCAACGCTGTAACGCCCGCGGGAAGGACGGGGGTGGAAGGATCCGGGTTGATGCCGGTGAGGTTCGGAATCACCGGGCGGGATCCGGTGGCGAAGACCAGCCGGTCGTAGGGCAGGGGAGTTCCGTCGGCCAGCAGGACCTGCTGACGCGCCCTGTCCACGCGCTTCACCCGAACGCCCAGGCGGACGTCCACGCCCTGCGCGGCCAGCTCGGCGGCATCGGCAAGGGCCAGGGCGTCAGCGGTAGTCCGGCCGACGCCGAGATCGGCCACCAGCACCCGGTTGTAGGCAGCCTCGGCTTCCGCCCCCACCACGGTGAGCCTGACGCGGCCGGAACGCACGGCGGGCAGCAGCTCATCCACCAGCCGGGCGGCCACGGGGCCGAACCCCACGATGACAATCTGTTCGCTCATGAGGCCTCCGTTGTTTGCAGCATGGGGACGGAATCGGGTGCGGCCACCGGCCGGACCCACACGGTGTTGAACTTGAATTCGGGCATTCCGGAGACGGGATCGGTGGCCGCTTCGGTCAGCCGGTTGGCGCTCTCGGCGCCCGGGAAGTGGAACGGCAGGAAGACCGTCTCGGGGCGGATGGCAGTGCTGAGCTCCGCCCGGCACACCACCTCGCCGCGGCTGTTCGCCACGGAGACCAATGCTCCCGCGGCGATGCCCATGGCCTCCGCTGCAGCGGGGTGGAGCTGCGCCTTGGCTTCCGGCTGGGCGGCGAGGAGTTCGGCCACCCGCCGGGTCTGGGCACCGGACTGGTAGTGCTCCAGGAGCCGGCCGGTGATGAGGGTCATGGCTTTGGCAGCGGGGCCGGGGTTCTCATCTGGCGTACGACGGCGGCGCGGCACCACCGGGACCAGCTGCGCCTTGCCGTCGGGGTGGGCAAAGCGGTCCGTGAACAGCCGCGGCGTTCCGGTGCTGCCGGCCGGGTAGGGCCAGTAGGCGGCCTCGCCCCGGTCCAGCATGGCGTAGTTGATGCCGGAGTAGTCCGCCATGCCGCCGGCGGAGGCGCGCCGCAGCTCCTCGAAAACCGTTTCCGGGTCCTCGCTGTAGGTGGAGGGCGCGTCCAGCCGCTCGGCCAGGCGGGCCATGATCCACAGCTCGCTGCGGGCGCCGGCGGGCGGGGAGATGGCGCGGCGGCGGCGCAGCACGCGTCCTTCCAAGTTGGTGAGGGTGCCGTCTTCTTCCGCCCACTGCAGCACGGGCAGGATCAGGTCGGCTTCCGCGGCGGTCTCGGACAGGAAGAAGTCGCAGACCACCAGGAAGTCCAGGCTGCGCAGCCCCTGCATCACGGCGTTGGCGTCGGGTGCCGCCACGGCAATGTTGGACGCGTGGACGAAAAGGCACCGCACGCCGTCGGGCTTTCCCAGCGACTTCAGCAGCTGCACGGCGGGGAGGCCGGGGCCGGGGATGAGGTCTTCGGGCACGCCCCAGACGGCGGCCACGTGGGCGCGGGCCGCGGGGTCGGTGATCTTGCGGTAGCCGGGGAGCTGGTCCGCTTTTTGGCCGTGCTCGCGGCCTCCCTGCCCGTTGCCCTGGCCGGTGAGGGTGCCGTAGCCGCTGCGGGTGGAGCCCGGCAGGCCCAGCAGCAGGCTGAGGTTGATGGCGGCGGTGGCGGTGTCGGTGCCGTCCACGTGTTGTTCAACGCCGCGGCCGGTGAGGATGTAGCTCCCGCCTGCCCGGGCTCCGGCCGCAAGCATGCGTGCCGTGTGCCGGATCAGCTCTGCGGGGACGCCGGTGATCGACTGGACGCGTTCGGGCCAGTAGGCGTTCACGCTGCGGACAATCGCGCTGTAGCCGGAAGTGCGCTCCTGGACGTAGACGCTGTCCACCAGGTTTTCGTGGATGACCACGTGGGAGAGGCCCAGCAGCAGGGAGAGGTCGGTGCCTGGCAGCGGCTGGAGGTGGAGGCCGCCGCCGTCCGCCGTGAAGGCCGCGGTGGCCGAGCGGCGCGGGTCCACCACGATCAGCCCGCCGGCATCGCGGGCTCCTTTGAGGTGCTGAACGAACGGCGGCATGGTCTCGGCAACGTTCGAACCGAGCATCAGGATGGTGCTGGCGGTATCCAGCGCTTCCACCGGGAAGGGCAGGCCGCGGTCCACGCCGAAGGCCCGCATTCCGGCGGCGGCCGCGGAGGACATGCAGAACCTGCCGTTGTAGTCGATCCGGGAGGTGCCCAGGGCCAGCCGGGCGAACTTGCCCAGCATGTAGGCCTTCTCATTGGTGAGGCCGCCGCCGCCGAACACGCCGACGGCGTCCGAACCGTGGCGGGCGCGGGCGTCCCTCACGGCCGCGGCGGCGAGGTCCAGGGCCCGCTCCCAACCGATGGGGCGGTGCACGCCGTCGGATCCCTTCAGCAGGGGCTCGGTGATCCTGCCCGCGTGGTTCAGGAGCGCGGGGGAGGTCCAGCCCTTGCGGCACAGGCCGCCGCGGTTGGTGGGGAAGTCCCGGCCGGCAACGCCCAGGGCGGGGGACGGTGCCGGCGCCGGTTCAGGAAGTGCCGCCGCGGGGCCCGGCTCCGGCTGGCCAGCCGGGGCCAGGCCACCACCGGACGTGAGCGTCATGGCGCACTGCAGGGCGCAGTAGGGGCAGTGCGTGTCGGCGCTGTTGGCCATGCTAGATGTGTCCCATCGCGTTCCGGCCGGCGCTGCGGATGTAGCAGGCCCAACAGACCAGCAGCATCAGGACGTACGCCCCGACGAAGCCGTAGAAGGCGGGGGTGTAGGAGCCGGTGGCGGTGCTGGAGGCGTTCAGGACCTGGGGGATCACGAAGCCGCCGTAGGCCCCGATCGCGGAGATCAGGCCGAGGGCGGAAGACGCCAGGCGCTGGGTGGCCACGGAGCTTGCGCCCTTGCGCGCGGCCCGGCTCGAGGTTGCGAAGATGACCGGAATCATCCGGTACGTGGCGCCGTTGCCAAAGCCGCTGGCGGTGAAGAGCATCAGGAACAGGACCAGGAAGAGCAGGAAGTTCTTCAGCGGCAAGGTCCAGATCATGGCCAGCGTGATCACGGCCATGGCGGCAAACGCCGAAACAGTCATCCGGGCTCCGCCCATACGGTCCGCCATGCGGCCGCCGTAGGGACGGGCCAGCGAGCCCACCAGGGGGCCCAGGAAAGCGAGCGAGAGGGCCACGGTTCCCACGCCGATGCTGGAGAACCCGGGGAAGTAGTCCTTGATCAGCTTGGGGAAGACGCCGGCGAAGCCGATGAAGGAGCCAAACGTCCCGATGTACAGCAACGCCATGATCCACAGGTGCGGTTCCTTGAGCGCGGCCACGGAGCCGGCCACATCGCCCTTGGCACTGGTGAGGTTGTTCATGTACTTGAAGGCGCCAAACGCGGCCAGCAGGATAAAGGGGACCCACATCCACCCCGCCATGGGAAGGTTCACGGTGCCCGCGGCCAGCAGGGTGATCACAATGGGGACGGCAAGCTGTGCGACGGCGGCACCGAGGTTTCCGCCCGCGGCGTTCAGGCCCAGCGCCCAGCCCTTTTCGCGGGCGGGGTAGAAGAAGGTGATGTTGGCCATTGAGCTGGCGAAGTTGCCGCCGCCGAAGCCGGCCAGGGCCGCCACCAGGAGCATGACCCCGAACGGGGTATCCGGGTTGGAAACGCAGAGGGCCAGCCCGGTGGAGGGGATCAGGAGCAGCAGGGCGGACACGATGGTCCAGTTCCGTCCGCCGAACCGGGGGACCATGAAGGTGTAGGGGATGCGGAGCGTGGCGCCCACCAGGCTGGGCATGGAGATGAGCCAGAAGACCTCCGAAGTGGAGAACGTGAACCCGGCGGCGGGAAGCTGGACCACCACGATGGACCAGAGCTGCCACACCACAAAGCCAAGGAACTCGGCGAAAATGGACCAGTTCAGGTTGCGGCGCGCGATGGCGCGGCCTGCGGTTTCCCACTGCTCCTTGTTCTCCGCATCCCAGTTGGCGATCCAGCGGCCGGGGCGGAATTCAAGGGCAGGGGCGTCTGTGGTGCGGGCAGGGCCGGGCTGTACGCCGGTTTCGACAGTGCGGTCAACAGTCACGGTTTACCTCCTTCAGGGATGGGGTTTCCTCAAACCTAGGGAGCGCTCGTTTCGCGGACAGTCGATGTTTGTAAACGCGCTGTGACTTTTCCCTATCCGGCCCACGCGGGCTGCGTGAGGCGGGCGCGGACGACCGTGATGTGAGACGCACAACACATGTCCGCATGCTGGACGTTTCGTCCATTGACTGGACGGAGGCAAGTAAGATCGAACTCTAACTACTTGAGCCGGGAGGCAGCCCTGCCTGTGCCCGGCCGGTCTCACGAAAGCGTTTACCTATGTCATCCACCGATACCACCGCGCTGCCAGGTGCACAGCAGCCGGTGAACTCCCGCGGCCGCGTCATCGTGGCCAGCCTGATCGGCACCACAGTGGAGTTTTACGACTTCTACGTCTACGCCACTGCCGCCGTCCTGGTCTTCCCGAAGCTCTTCTTCCCCAGTGCGAACGAAACCACGCAGCTGCTGAGCTCCTTTGCCGTGTTTGGCGTGGCCTTCATCGCCCGGCCCCTCGGCTCCATCATCTTCGGGCACTTCGGTGACAAGTTCGGGCGCAAGGGCACGCTGGTGGCCTCGCTGCTGACCATGGGTATCGCCACGTTCCTCATCGGTTGCCTCCCCACCGCGCTGGTTCCGGGCTGGGAGTTCCTGGCACCGGCCCTGCTGGTGGTCATGCGCTTCGCCCAGGGCCTGGCGCTCGGCGGCGAATGGAGCGGGGCCGCGCTGCTGGCCACCGAGAACGCCCCCGCCAACAAGCGCGCCATCTACGGCACCTTCCCGCAGCTCGGCGCCCCGATTGGCTTCATCATCGCCAACGTCATCTTCCTGGTGGCGAGCTACACCCTGACCCCGGAGGCCTTCGCCGCATGGGGCTGGCGCGTTCCGTTCCTGCTCAGCGCCGTCATGGTGATCCTGGGCCTCTACGTCCGGCTCAAGCTCATCGAGACCCCCGCCTTCACCAAGGTGGTCGAGTCCAACGAGGTGGCCAAGCTGCCGCTGGGCCGCGTCTTCAAGAGCAGCTGGCGCCAGCTGATCCTGGGCACCTTCATCATGCTGGCCACGTACGTGCTCTTCTACCTGATGACCACGTTCACGCTCACCTACGGCACCAAGCCAACCCTGGAAGGTGCCAAGGCCGTAGCCGAAAAGGCCGGAAAGCCGATGTCCGAAGCCGCTGCCGCCGCGTTCGTTCCCGGCCTCGGCTACAGCCGGAACGACTTCCTCTGGATGCTGATTGCCGGCGTCGTCTTCTTCGGCATCTTCACCCTGGTCTCCGGACCCCTGGCCGAAAAGTATGGCCGCCGCAAGATGCTCATCGCCGTCACCGCCGGCATCTTCGTGTTCGGCCTGCTGTTCGTCCCGCTGTTTAGCGGCGGCTTTGTGGGCACCATGGGGCTGCTGATCCTTGGGTTCTCCCTCATGGGCCTTACGTTCGGGCCCATGGGAGCGCTGCTGCCGGAACTGTTCCCCACGAACGTCCGCTACACCGGCTCCGCCATCAGCTACAACTTCTCGAGCATCCTGGGTGCAGCAGTGGCGCCGTTCATCGCCGTGGCCTTGTGGGAGGCCGCCAAGGGCAGCCCGGTCCTGGTCGGCGTGTACCTGACCTCCATGGCAGTGCTCACCCTGATCGCGCTGTTCCTAACCCGCGAAACCCGGGACGTGGACTACGAGAACAACGTGGCCTGACGCCCCTCATAAATGCCCGGCGGACCCTTATGGCCTGCCGGGCATTTTCATGCCTGGACAGGCGCAGCGCTCAGCGGGCGTAGCGGGCCACGAAGTTCTTGAGCACGGCCATGGGCTCGGTGACAGTGAGCTGCCGCGCTGCCGCCATGAGCTCCTCCGCGGCTTCGGGCGGGAAATAGCCGGCGTGCCGGTAGATGTCGATCCGGGTCACCAGCCCGTCCGCGTCAAGTTCGGGGTGGAACTGGGTGGCGTAAAGATTGGTCTTGATGCGGAACATGTGGACCGGGCAGGAGGCTGCCCGCGCCAGCAGCACAGCGTGCGGGGGCAGCGAGCTGACGGCTTCCTTGTGCCCGGTCAGCGCCGTGAAGGTTTGCGGCATGCCCTGCAGGATAGGGTCCTGCAGGCCCTCCTCCGTCAGCTCCACCTCCACCGCGCCCAGCGGCTCGCCGTAGGTCCGGTCGATCACGGCGCCCTGATGGCTCCCCAGGGTGCCCACTCCGAAGCAGGCGCCGAGGAACGGGAAATCGAGGTCCACCAGCTGGTCCAGGAGAGCTGCCAGCTCCTGCTCCACCCGGTGCTGGACCGGGCTCTTGTGTTCCGGCGGGTCGCTGGAGGTGAAGGGGCTGCCGCCGACGATCACGCCGGAGTACTTTGAAAGGTCCAGCGACGGCAGGGGAGCGGCTTCGAGCCGGACGCGGAGGAGCTCCCGTTCCTCAAGCCCGCCGTACCTCAGGTAGGCCGCGTACTCGTCGTCCGCGGCAGCATCCTCCACACGGGAGGCCAGGAGCAGGAAAGGCAGCATGAGCTAAGTCTGCATCAGGCCGGCGGCTGTTTCAGCGAACGGCGGGATTGGGGCCGGGCAGCCGGGTCCGCGTGGCGGTGCACCAGCTTCCAATAGCCTTCCTCGCGCCGGAAGATGCTGCTCACGCGCAGCGCGAACTCCTCCGTCGTGGCTGCCCCGTCAAGCCGGGCGCGGAAGTGTTCGGTCTCCACCAGGTAGGCGGTGTCGCGGGCTGTATACGAGGTGACGGTGTCAAAGCCCAGCATCTCGCCGTCGCGGAACTGCCGTGCGGCCTGGTCCAGCCGGGCCTCCACCTGGGCCCAGCCGCGGGCGATTCCGCCGAACGGATTGGCCAGGGTGACATCGTCCAGCCGGGAGTAAAGTTCCTTGATCGGAGCCGGGTTGCCCCGCGTGATTTCTGGAACCGCCTGGTGGTAGCGGTCCACTTCTTCCTGGAAGCTTGGTGCGAGCATGGCTGCCGGGCCGCCTTCTAGTCCTCGATGGTGGCGATGATGGCGCCCGCGGACACCGTCTCACCGGCCGTTGCAGTCAAGCCCGTGATGGTGCCGGAACGGTGTGCGGTGAGTGGCTGTTCCATCTTCATGGCCTCGAGGACCACCACCAGGTCGCCTTCGGACACCACGTCGCCGTGGGCCACGGCCACCTTGACGATAGTTCCCTGCATGGGGGAGGTCAGGGCGTTGCCGGTGGCGGCAGCGGGTCCTGCGGAGCGGGAGCGCTTCTTGGACTTACCCGATTTTCCGGCGGCGGCGGTTGCGGTTCCCGGGGTGCCGAGGGAGGCGGGGAGGACCACCTCAAGGCGCTTGCCGCCCACCTCCACCACCACGCGCTGCCGGTCCTCGGCGGAGCCTTCGCCGTCGGCAGTGCCGTCCGGGGTCCACGCGGGCAGGTTGTTGCTGAATTCGGTTTCGATCCAGCGGGTGTGGACCGTGAAGGGGCCTTCGGCGGGTGCGAATGCGGGGTCCGAGACGACAGCGAGGTCGAACGGGATGACGGTGGGGATGCCCTCCACCACCATTTCTTCCAGGGCGCGGCGCGCACGCTGCAGGGCCTGCGGGCGGCTGGCGCCGGTGATGATGAGCTTGGACAGCATGGAGTCGAAGTTGCCGCTGATGACGTCGCCCTGCTCCACGCCGGAGTCCACGCGCACACCGGGGCCGGTGGGGTTCTTCAGGACGCGGAGGGTGCCGGGGGCGGGCAGGAAGTTCCGGCCCGGGTCCTCGCCGGTGATGCGGAATTCGATGGAGTGGCCACGGACCTCGGGGTCGCCATAGCCCAGTTCCTCGCCGCGGGCCAGCCGGAACTGTTCGCGCACCAAGTCGATGCCGGTGACTTCCTCGGAGACGCAGTGCTCCACCTGCAGGCGGGTGTTGACCTCAAGGAAGGAGATGGTGCCGTCCTGGCCCACCAGGAATTCGCAGGTGCCTGCGCCCAGGTAGCCGGCCTCTTTCAGGATGGCCTTGGAGGATTCGTACAGGCGGCGGTTTTGGTCCTCGGTGAGGAACGGGGCCGGGGCCTCCTCCACGAGTTTCTGGTTGCGCCGCTGGAGGGAGCAGTCGCGTGTGGATACCACCACGACGTTGCCGTGGGAGTCGGCCAGGCACTGGGTTTCCACGTGGCGCGGAGCATCGAGGAAGCGTTCGATGAAGCATTCACCGCGGCCGAAGGCGGCAGTGGCCTCGCGGACGGCGGATTCGTACAGTTCGGGAATTTCCTCCCGGGTACGGGCCACCTTGATGCCGCGCCCGCCGCCGCCAAAGGCAGCCTTGATGGCCACGGGCAGGCCGTACTGGTCCACGAAGTCCAGGACCTCCTGCGCGGACTCGACGGGGTCCGCCGTGCCGGGCACCAGCGGGGCACCGACCTTTTCGGCGATGTGCCGGGCCTGGACCTTGTCGCCCAGGGCGGAGATGGCCTCGGGGGAGGGCCCGATCCAGGTGATGCCGGCCTCGATCACCCGGGCGGCGAACTGGGCGTTTTCGGCAAGGAAGCCATAGCCCGGGTGGATGGCGTCGGCGCCGGACTGGCGGGCGACCTCGATGATTTTGTCCATCACCAGGTAGGACTCTGCGGCGGTGGTGCCGCCCAGAGCGTAAGCCTCGTCAGCCAGCCGGACGTGCAGGGCGTCGCGGTCCGGGTCAGCATAGACGGCAACGGAGGCGAGGCCCTCGTCCCGGGCCGCCCGGATAATCCGCACGGCGATTTCGCCGCGGTTGGCGATCAGCACCTTTGTGAGGCTCGGCTGCGTGGTTCCTGCGGACTGCTCCAAATTTGCTGACAAGGCGTCTCCTTCTTTCCTTCAGGGAGCCTAGCGCGGTTTTGGAGGTTCCGCCGATATTACTTGCGGAATCCGCGTGTAAAGCAGCCTTCCTTTGTAGGGAAGCTACAAGCTGTGCAGAAAACGGAGTGCTTTAGCGGTGGGGCCAGAGATCCGTGATGCGCACATTGGCGGCAGCGAGCAGGCTGCGCAGGGTGGAGACGGAAAGGCCGACGACGGCGTGCGGGTCGCCGTCGACCTTCCGGATGAAGGCCCCGCCCAGGCCGTCGATGGTGAAGGAGCCCGCGCAGTGCAGCGGTTCGCCGGTGGCGATGTAGGCGTCGATTTCGGCCGGTTCCATTTCCAGGAAGGAAACCTCGGCGGAGGCGACCGCCCCGAGCGTGGCGCCCGAGCCGCGGCCGCCGCTGCCGTCGTCGTCCGTGTCCCTGCAGTCCACCAGCCAGTGCCCCGTGTGCAGCACGCCCGCGCTGCCGCTCATGCGCAGCATCCGCTCGCGGGCGACGTCGGCCGTGTAGGGCTTGCCGTGCGCCTCGCCGTCGAACTCAAAGACGGAGTCGCAGCCCAGCACCAGCGCGCCCTCCGCCTCGGGAAGTGACGCCACGGCCTCGGCCTTGGCCCGGGCCAGCAGCAGTGCGGTGTCGTGCGGGTCGGTGACACCGTACCGCTCCTGGACGGCGGCCTCGTCGACGTCGGACACCAGCACGGTGTGCCGGATGCCGGCCTCGGCGAGGAGCTTGGTGCGGGCGGGGGACTGGGAGGCGAGAATCAGATGGAGCACGGCTTCAGCCTAGTGGACCAGCTCGCCGGACACCGGTGCGGCCTGGCCGCGGTTGAGCTTGGCGCCCTCCACGTCCACGTCCGGCAGGATCCGGTCCAGCCAGCGGGGCAGCCACCAGGACTTGGCACCCAGCAGGTACATCACGGCCGGAACGATGGTCATGCGGACCACGAAGGCGTCGAACAGGACGCCGAAGGCCATCGCGAAGCCCAGCGGCCGGACCATGGTGAGGTGGCTGAAGATGAAGCCGGAGAACACACTGACCATGATGATCGCGGCTGCGGTGACCACGGCGGCTGCGTGCCGAAAGCCCACCCGGACCGCTTCCTTGGCGGATGATCCGTGCATGTAGGCCTCGCGCATGCCGGAGGCGATGAACACCTGGTAGTCCATGGCCAGGCCGAACAGCACGCCGATCAGGATGATGGGCAGGAAGCTCAGCACGGCGCCCGGGTTGGCCACGTCGAAGACATTGCCCAGCCATCCCCACTGGTACACAGCCACCACGGCGCCGAAGGCCGCAGACAGGGACAGCAGGAAGCCGCCCGTGGCCAGCAGCGGGACCACGATGGAGCGGAACACCAGCAGGAGCAGGACCAGGGAAAGTCCGACGACGATTGCCAGGTAGGGCGGCAAAGCGTCGCCAAGCTTCGTGGAGACGTCCACGTTGCCGGCCGTCTGCCCGGTCAGGCCCATGGCGACGTCGTAGTCGGCCTTGATTTCGCCGTTCAGTCCGCGCAGTTCGGAGACCACCTTGACGGTGCTGGCGCTGGCGGGACCTTCCTTGGGGATGACCTGGAACACGGCGGTGCGGCGGTCTTCGCTGAGGGCAACCGGCACGGCTGCCACCACGTTGTCCACGGCGCGGAGCTTGTCCGCGATGTCGAACTGCAGTTTCTGCGCCTGGGCCGCATCCAGGTTCGCGGGGAACTCGCCCACGGCCACGATGGGGCCGGTGACGCCTTCGCCGAAGCTGCGTGCCGTCAGGTCGTAGGCCTGGTATGCCTCTGACTCCACGGGCTCGGAGCCGCCGTCCGGCAGGGCCAGCTGGAGCTGGGTTGCGGGCAGGGCCAGGGTGCCCAGCAGGAGGATGCCGGCGATGAGCGCAATCCAGGGGTGCTTGGTGACCAGGCCACCCCACCCGTGGGTGCTTCGTTCGCGGTCGACGGCGATATCTGCGGCTTCGTGGCCGGGCTCGGCGTTGTGCGCCTCCGACTTTGCCCAGGCCCGCTTGGAGATGATGCGGCGGCCGATCAGGGACAGCATGGCAGGGGTCAGGGTGATGGCGACCAGTACGGCCACGGCCACGGTTCCGGCCGCCGCGAGGCCCATGACGGTGAGGAACGGCAGTCCGGGGACCACCAGGGCGGCCAGGGCGATGATCACGGTGAGGCCGGCGAAGACCACCGCGTTGCCGGACGTGCCGTTGGCCCGGGCCACGGACTCTTCAGGATCCATGCCGGCCAGCAACTGGGTCCGGTGCCGGTTCACGATGAACAGCGAGTAGTCGATGCCCACGGCGAGGCCCAGCATGAGGGCCAGCATGGGGGAGATGGAGCTCATGTCGAACAGGCCGGACAGGGCAAAGGTGATGCCCACGCCCACGCCGACGCCCATGATGGCCATCAGCAGCGGCAGCCCGGCGGCTACCAGAGTGCCCAGCATGAGGATGAGGACCAGCGCTGCCACGGCGATGCCCACGATTTCCGCGGTGCCAAACAGGGCCGAGATGTCCTCGGTGATTTCCTTGCTGGCCAGCGCGGTGACGCCGGCCGAGGAGGTTTCGTGGGCGATCTGCTGCACCTGCTTGCGGACCGTTGGGGCCAGCCCGTTGATGGAGGTGTTGAACTGCACCTGTGCCACGGCGGCTTTGTTGTCCCCGGAAACGAAGCGGATGGCCGATGCTGCCTGGGCCTGGCGCTTGCCAAGTTCCAGCTTGGCCTTGGTGGCCTCCAGTTCCTGGGTGCCGGCGTCGAGCTTTGCCTGGCCCGCCGCCAGCGCCGCCTTCTGCTGGCCGAGCTGGGCCTCAATCAGTGCTGCCGGTGCTCCTGCCGCACTAAGCTGTTGCTCGGCCGCGGCCAGCTGGGCCTTGCCGGCCTCGAGCTGCGCGCGGGAGGCGTCAAGCTGGGCCTGGCCGGCCGCGAGCTGCTGCTCGCCGTCGGTAATGGCCTTGCCGGCCTGGTCCACCTGGGCCTGGGTGGCGAACGGATCCACCGTGCCTTTGACCTCAGGGATGGTCTGCAGCTTCTTCAGCGCGTCGGTCACGGCTGCCCGGCTCTGGTCCGTGAAGCCGCCGTCGGGCGCTTCGAAGACGATCGTGGCGCTTCCGCCGGACGCCGAGGGCAGCTCCTGCTTGAGCTTGTCCGCGATCCGCTGGGTTTCGGTCCCGGGGATCTGGAAGTTGTTGGACAGGGTGCCGTGGAAGGCTGCGGCAGAGCCGCCCACGGCCACCAGCACGGCAAGCCACAGGGAGATGACAAGCCAGCGCCGGCGGTAGGAGAACTTGCCGAGGCGGTAGAGGAGGAGTGCCATGCGGGAGAACCGATCTGATCAGGAGGAACGGGTTGCGGATGGAAAAGCGGTGGTGTTGAAGCCTGCGCCCAGCAGGGCCATGGCGTCGATCAGCAGCCGGCGGAGCTCGTCCAGCGATGCGGGCGACAGGTCCGGGCCGCGGCGGCTGAACCAGACCTCCATGGCGGCCTTGCCGCAGGAGATGATGGAGCCGGCCAGTGCATGGACATACAGCTCGTCCTGCCCGCCCCGGGTACCGGCCAGGCGTTCACGGGCGACGGTAAACACCTGGGCCCGGCAGTGGTCCCACGCTTCGAGTTCCGTGTGGGACATCAGCGGGCTCTGCTGGGTCAGCGTAAACAATTCCGCCAGCGGGGCCACGGCCTTGGGATCGGCCAGGGCCATCAGCGCCGCCTGCGCCGACTCCAGAATGGGCTCGTCCGCCGGTCGGAGCCGCAGCTGCTGGATGGCGTTGTCCAGGAAGCCGTGGACGATGGACGCCAGCGCGGAGTCGGTGCTGCTGAAGTAGTTGAAGAAGGTGCGGCGCGAAATGCCGGCGGAGTCTGCGATGTCCTCCACGGTGAAGTTTCCGGGGCCTTTGGAACGAAGGAGTCCCAGCGCGGCGTCCGTGATGGCCTGGCGCGTGGCGGCCTTGTTCAGCTCACGGCGCGACGGGGTGGCCGGCTCGGCGTCGGGAGAAGGGATGGGGCTTGTCACGACTCTTACACTACGTGCAACTTTGCACTGCATGCAACTTCTTCGCTCGACCGGTAGTGGCGGGCAGGCGTGGATTCACAGGAGAACGAAAGGTTCCGAACAGCCCCTCCTGAACCTGGCCCGTAAGACTTGGCGTGTCTCGATGAGAGGCGTTCCACCAGCAGCCGTCACCCGACGGCGTATCAGGAGACGAAAGATGAAACGCACGAAGAAGATGACCCTGGGCCTGTCAGCCGCCGCGCTGGCGCTCGGTGCCGGAATCGGCGTTGCCGGCATGGCCTCTGCCACCACCACGACACCCACTCCCACGCCCACTTCGAGTTCCAGCGCTTCGGCTGACGGAAGCTCCGGCACTGCCCAGGACGGAATGGGCAGGCACGGCGGCCGCGGCGGACACGGGATGGAACAGGCCTCCGCGCTTGCGGCGAAGCTCGGTGTGGACGAGGCCAAGGTGACTGACGCGTTGAAGGCCTTCCGTGAGGCCAACAAGCCCGCCACGCCGCCTGCCGAGGGACAGAAGCCGGACCCGGCTGCCCGGGAGGCTGCGCTCGCCAAGTCGCTGGCCGATTCGCTGGGCATTGATGAAGCGAAGGTGACAGCTGCCCTCCAGGAGATCCGCAGCGAGGAGCAGTCCGAGCATGCTGCGGCACTTAAGACCCGCCTGGACAAGGCGGTCACTGACGGGAAGCTGACGCAGGCCGAGGCTGATGCGGTGACCAAGGCCGTGCAGAACGGCGTGATCGGCGGTGGCGGCCGCTGAGCGGGCTGAGGAGTCATTAACGCAGAAGAGCGTCCCCGGGAAAACTTCCCGGGGACGCTCTTCTATTAGGCGCGTTATGCCTTTGCATCCTGCAGTTCGCGGGGTGCGGTGTCGGCAGTGGTGCCGTCGGTGGCGTCAGTCACGGCGTCGCTGTCATCCACGAACGGGGTGCCGTTGCGCGGCGCGTTGTACAGGGACTCGTCCAGGATGCCCTGGCGCTTGGCCACGATGGTGGGGACCAGTGCCTGGCCTGCAACGTTCACGGCGGTGCGGCCCATGTCCAGGATGGGGTCGATGGCGAGCAGGAGTCCGACGCCGGCCAGCGGCAGTCCCAGCGTGGAGAGCGTCAGGGTGAGCATCACCACGGCGCCGGTGGTGCCGGCGGTGGCGGCGGAACCCAGGACCGAGACCAGGGCGATCAGCAGGTACTGGCTGAAGTCCAGGTGGATGCCGAAGAACTGGGCCACGAAGATTGCGGATACGGCCGGGTAGATGGCTGCGCAGCCGTCCATCTTGGTGGTGGCGCCCAGCGGCACGGCGAAGGAAGCGTAGGCGCGGGGGACGCCCAGGCTGCGCTCAGTGACACGCTGGGTCAGCGGCAGCGTTCCCACGGAGGAGCGGGAAACGAAGGCCAGCTGGACGGCGGGCCACACGCCCGAGAAGTACTGCTTGATGGACAGGCCGTGGCTGCGCACCAGGATGGGGTAGACCACGAACAGCACCAGGACCAGGCCGGCGTAGATGGCCACGGTGAACTTGCCGAGCGAGCCGATGGTGTCCCAGCCGTAGACGGCGACGGCGTTGCCGATCAGGCCGATGGTGCCCAGCGGCGCAATGCGGATGATCCACCAGAGGACCTTCTGGATGACGGCGAGGGCCGAGGCGTTGAGCTTCAGGAAGGGCTCGGCAGACTTGCCCACCTTGAGGGCGGCGACGCCCACTGCGATGGCAATGACCAGGATCTGCAGGACGTTGAAGCTGACGGAGGTGGTGACGGCGCCGGAATCGCCGACAGTGGAGCTGGCACCCAGGCCCAGGAAGTTCTTGGGGAAGAGGCCCACCAGGAATGCCCACCAGTCACCGGACTTGCCGGTGTACTTGGCGTCCCCCGAGATGCCGGTGTTGGCGCCGGGCTGCAGCAGGACGCCCAAGCCCATGCCGATCAGTACGGCGATCAGGGACGTGATGGCGAACCACAGCAGTGTGTTCCATGCCAGCCTGGCGGCGTTGGATACCTGGCGCAGGTTGGAGATGGAGCTGACGACGGCGGTGAAGATCAGCGGAACGACGGCGGTCTGCAGCAGGGACACATAGCTTGAGCCGATGGTCTGCAGCGTGGCGCCGAGTGCGTTGGGGTTGGCCTTGGTGCTGCCGGTGTACTTTGCCAGCAGGCCGAGGCCAAGGCCCACGATGAGGGCGGCGATGATCTGGAAGCCGAACGAGCCGGCCCACTTGGGCAGCTGGAATCCGGTCTTCCCTGCGGAAGGTGGGGTGCTTGTCTGAGTGCTCACCAGAACAAGCTAGACCCCGGGCCAATACCACGTCGAACGAACATTGAGAAATATTACGCGCCAATATACGCGGCTGAAACTTGAAAACCCTGAAAAATCAAGGCTATACGCGGCTTTTGTTACTTATTCCCAGCGGCGGTGTGCTTAACATCTCGCCCGAAGGGGTGGGTGGGCGGCATCCGGCAGCGCGCTCCCCACCGGCACCCTGACCTCGCAAGCTCGGCCAGGGAACCCTGCCAGCGTGGGCCCATCCGCGACGAAGGAGCAGCGCGCCGAGGATGTTGCCCGCCCACCCCGCAGGGGCAGGCTAGGAAAGCAGCGCCCGGCGGAGGGTGTCGAGTCCAACAGAGCCGATGTTGAGGGCCTTGGTGTGGAACTCCTTGAGGTCGAACCCGGGCCGTGATTCCAGTTCGGCGCGGATCTGTTCCCAGAGGCGCTGGCCGACTTTGTAGGAGGGGGCCTGGCCGGGCCAGCCGAGGTAGCGGGTGAACTCGAAGTTGAGCTGCCCTTCGCTGATGGGGAGGTTCTCCTTCAGGAAGCCGTACCCCTTGTCGGCGGTCCAGGTGCCCGAGCCCCAGCGTTCGGGCATCTCGAGTTCGAGGTGCACGCCGATGTCGAAGACCACGCGCGCTGCCCGCATCCGCTGCATGTCCAGCATGCCCATGTGGTCGCCGGGGTCGCTCAGGTAGCCCAGTTCCTGCATGAGCTTCTCGGCGTAGAGGGCCCAGCCTTCGCCGTGCCCGGAGGTCCAGCAGACGTTCCGGCGCCACTTGTTCAGCAGCTCCCGCCGGTACGTTGCGGTGGCCACCTGGAGGTGGTGGCCGGGGACGCCTTCGTGGTAGACCGTGGTGGTTTCGGCCCAGGTGGTGAAGGTGTCTTCGCCGGCAGGGACGGACCACCACATGCGGCCTGGGCGGCTGAAGTCGTCGGAGGGTCCGGTGTAGTAGATGCCGCCCTCGTCGGTGGGGGCGATCCTGCACTCGAGCTTCTTCATGACGTCCGGGATGTCGAAGTGCACTCCGGCGAGTTCGGCCACGGCCTTGTCGGAGAGGCCCTGCATCCATTCCCGCAGCGCCTCAGTGCCCTTGAGCTGGCGCGCGGGATCGTTGTTGAGGATTTCCTTGGCTTCGGCGATTGTCGCGCCTGCCTTGATGGTGGCCGCGACCTCCTCCTGCTCCGCGATGAGGCGGTCGAGTTCCTGCACGCCCCATGCGTACGTTTCCTCCAGGTCCACTTCGGCGCCCAGGAAGGAGCGGGAAGCCAGGGCGTACCGGGCCCTGCCCACGGCGTCCTTCTCCGGCGCGGCCGGGAGCAGTTCGGTGCGCAGGAATTCCGCCAGGCCGGTGTAGGCGCTCCGGGCGGCGTCAGCGCCGGCGTCGAGCTTGTCCTGCAGCGCCGAGGGCAATGGCCCGGCGGAAGTCGAGGCCTCCGCGGCCAGCTTGGCGAAGAAGCCGTCTTCGGCGGCGTACTTGGTGACCTGTTCGATGACGATCCGGACCTGGCGGGCAGCGGCCACCTTGCCGGCGTCCCGGGCCAGGCGCAGGGACTCGGTGTAGCCGCTGATGGCCGCCGGCACCTTGTGGGCGCGCCCCGCCATGTGCTCCCAGTCCTGCTCGGTATCGGTGGGCATGAGGTCGAAGATGGCCCTGATGTCCTGGGCCGGGGAGGCGATGTTGTTCAGTTCCGCGTACTCCCAGCCCGAGGCGTGAATCAGAAGTTGCAGGCCCAGCCGCTCCCGCATGGCGTCCAGGGTGACGGCGTCCACGTCGTCCTCAGGCTCCAGGCCGTCCAGTGCGGCGAGGGCGTCCCGTGCCGCCTCTGCGAAACCGGCGATGCCGGCGGGGGAGAAGTCCTGGTATTCCGTCTCATGTCCGGGCAGGCCAAGGGTGGTGGCAAACGTCGGGTTGAGCCTGATCAGGGTATCTGTGTAGTTGTCCGCGACGGCATCGATCCGGGTGTGCGGGCGGGCTGCGGAAGAGGTGTCTGTAGTCACACCCCGAGCCTAACGGGGCTACGTGGGCAACGTCAGCATGCCCCGCCGGTGCATGGGCCCCATCCGCCGAGGGTTCCCTGGCCGAGCGAAGCGAGGCTAGGGAGGGGTGGGGACTACGCCCCGCCGTGGCTGCGCTTCCAGGCGCCCGGGCCCGGCGTGGGCGCGAGCCGCAGCTGCTGCCGCCGCACCCAGTGCCGCACGCTTGGTGCCTTGGCGGGAGCAGGGCTTTCCCCGCCCAGGGAAAGTACGACGGCGGTCAGCGCGGCCAGTTCCTCGGCGTTCGGCTGCCCTTTGACAACCGAGAGCAAGGGTGCGGCCGGCAGGTTCTCTTCGGCAGGGCCGGTGGGGAGCGTCGTCACAGCGGAATGTTCCCATGCTTCTTGGCGGGCAGGCTGGCCCGTTTGTCGCGCAGGGCCCGCAGTCCCTTGATGATCTGGATGCGGGTATCCGAGGGGGCGATGACGGCGTCCACATAGCCCAGTTCGGCGGCCTGGTAGGGGTTGAGGAGTTCTTCCTCGTACTGGCGGATCACCTCGGCGCGGCGGGCTTCAACATCGCCGCCGTCTTGCGCGACGGCTGCAAGATCGCGCCGGTACAGGATGTTCACCGCGCCCTGTGCCCCCATGACGCCGATCTGCGCCGTGGGCCAGGCCAGGTTGAGGTCGGCGCCGAGCTTCTTTGAGCCCATGACGATGTAGGCGCCGCCGTAGGCCTTGCGGGTGATGACGGTGAGTTTGGGGACAGTGGCCTCCGCGTAGGCGTACAGGAGCTTGGCGCCGCGGCGGATGATGCCCTGGAACTCCTGGTCCTTGCCCGGAAGGAACCCGGGAACATCCACCAGCGTGATGATGGGAATGTTGAAGGCGTCGCAGTGGCGGACAAACCGGGCGGCCTTTTCGGAGGCGGCGATGTCCAGGGTGCCGGCGAACTGCAGTGGCTGGTTGGCCACAATACCTACCGTGTGGCCCTCCACCCGGCCGTACCCGATCATCACGTTGGGGGCGTACAGGGCCTGCATCTCCAGGAAGTGACCGTCATCCACGATCTGTTCCACCACGGCGCGCATGTCGTAGGGCTGGTTGGCCGAATCCGGAACCAGCGTGTCCAGGGCGAGGTCGTCGTCGTCGACTTCCAACTCCTGCTGGTGCCCCAGCACGGGGGCCTCGGACAGGTTGTTGGAGGGCAGGAAGTCCAGCAGTTCGCGCACGAATTCGATGGCGTCGGTTTCGTCCGAGGCCAGGTAGGTGGATGTTCCGGTGGTGGCGTTGTGCTGGCGGGCGCCGCCGAGGGTTTCCATGTCCACGTCCTCGCCGGTGACGGTCTTGATGACGTCGGGGCCGGTGATGAACATGTGGGAAGTCTTGTCCACCATCACCACGTAGTCGGTAAGGGCGGGGGAGTAGGCGGCGCCGCCGGCCGAGGGGCCCATGATGATCGAGATCTGGGGTACCACTCCGCTGGCGTGGACGTTGTTCCGGAAGATGTCGGCAAACATGGCCAGCGAGGCCACGCCTTCCTGGATGCGGGCGCCGCCGCCATCCAGGATGCCGACGACGGGGCAACCGTTCCGGAGCGCGAACTCCTGGACCTTGACGATCTTTTCACCGTTGACCTGGCTCAGCGATCCGCCATAGACCGTGAAGTCCTGGCTGTACACGGCAACCAGGCGTCCGTCCACGGTGCCGTAGCCGGAGACCAGCCCATCGCCCAGCGGCTTCTTCTTTTCCATGCCGAAGGCGGTGGAGCGGTGGACTGCGAGGGCGTCGAACTCAACAAATGAGTCCTCGTCCAGCAGCAGGGCGATGCGCTCGCGGGCGGTGTTCTTGCCCCGCGCGTGCTGCTTTTCGATTGCTTCGGGGCCGGAGGGCTGTTCGGCACGCGCCTGGCGGTCGCGGAAATCGGCAATCTTCCCCGCTGTCGTTGTCAGATCGTGGCTCATCAAGTGTCTCCGGCTCTGTAGCAGGTCAATTCCGTTGGCTGGCGCGTCAGGCTGGGCGGCGCTTTAAGTAGCATCCACACAAAAGACGAACCCTGGTGGCAAGTCTAGTGACGCTTTGGGCGCCCACGGCTGTAGGGAACCTACAATTTTCTGCCGTTCCAGCCGCCTCGCAACAATGTTACTCGCCGGTAACTTAGTTGGGCTACAGTGGTGCCATGACCTCAAGCGACGATGCTTTGCATGCTCCCGACAGCCCTTACCGGGCGGCAGGTTCCCTAGGCGGACGGACCATCCTGATCTCCGGCGGCAGCCGCGGAATCGGGCTCGCCATAGCCAAAAGGGCGGCGCACGACGGCGCCAACATCGTGCTCCTGGCCAAGACGGGGGAGCCGCATCCCAAGCTGGAGGGCACCGTCTACACCGCTGCGGAGGAACTGGTGGCGGCGGGCGGCCGGGCGCTGCCGCTGGTAGGGGACGTACGCAGGGACGAAGATGTGGCCCGCGCGGTGGAAGCCGCAATGGAGCGGTTTGGCGGCATTGACGTCGTCATCAACAACGCGTCCGCCATCGACCTTTCCACCACGGACAAGGTGGACATGAAAAAGTACGACCTCATGCAGGACATCAACGTACGCGGCACCTTCCTGCTGTCAAAGCTGGCCCTGCCGGCGCTCCGGGCCTCGGAGCAGGGCCACATCCTCACCCTCTCGCCGCCGCTGAACCTGCACCCCTCCTGGGCGGGAAAGCATCTTGCCTACACAATGGCCAAATACGGGATGAGCCTGACCACCCTGGGCCTCGCCGAGGAGCTGAAGGCGGACGGGATCCGGGTCAACTCTTTGTGGCCGTGCACCCTGATCGACACGGCAGCCATCCGCAACATGCCCCACGGTGAAACCATGGTCATGGCCGCGCGCGGCCCCCAGATCATGGCGGACGCCGCCCATGCCGTCCTGACCGGAGCCAACCTCGGTGCCGGTGCGCCGCCGTCGGGCAACTTCTACACGGACGAGCAGGTCCTGGCCGCTGCCGGCGTGACGGACTTCCGCCCCTACAGCCTTGGGGCGCCCGAGGACCAGCTGGTTCCGGACATCTTCCTGTAACGGCGCCACCGGCGCGGTAGTCCGCTCGGTAGGATTTAGGTATGGACGACGCACACGCACCGGGCACCCCCTTGAATCGAGGGGACCTGGCAGACCAGCGTTTCCTGTCCGCCACCGGGATACCCCGGATCGACGTGGTGGATTCCACCGGCTCCACCAACGCTGACCTCCTGCGCGGTGCCACGGTGGATCCCGCGGCCTGGCCGGACCTCTCCGTCCTCACCGCCGAATACCAGACTGCCGCCAGGGGCCGGCTGGACCGGCACTGGGAGGCTCCGCCGCTGAGCTCGGTGTCCGTCTCGGTAGTCCTGCGCCCGGTCAACGCGGACGGACGGCCGTTGCCCACGCAGAGCTACTCCTGGATTTCCCTGATCGCAGCCCTGGCGCTGCGGGAGACCCTCCTGGAAACCGCCGGCGTCCCCGCCGAGCTCAAATGGCCCAATGACGTTTTGGTGCGTGGCAGGAAGATCGCCGGCATCCTGGCGCAGCTTGGACCGATGGCGGACGGCAACGTGCCCCCCGTCATCTTGGGCACCGGCCTGAACGTCACCCTGCGCGAAAGTGAACTTCCCGTTCCCACCGCCACCTCGGTGGCCCTCGAAGGTGGCCGCACCACCGACCGCACGGCCCTGCTGAAGAGCTACCTGTCCCACTTTGCGGTGCTGTACCGCAGTTTCTGCAATGCCGACGGCGACCCCACAGCAGGCATGGCGGGTGGGCCGTCGCTGCACAAGAGGGTGGAGGCCGTCATGGTCACGCTGGGCAAGCAGGTGCGGGCCCAGCTTCCCGGCGACCACGAGATCATTGGACATGCCTCCCGGCTGGACGACTACGGGTCGTTGCTGGTGCTGGACCGCGACGGGCGCGAGCATGTGGTGACTGCCGGGGACGTGGTGCACCTGCGGCCGTGGACAGCGCCGGATGCGCCGGACCAAGGCGGTTATGCGTAAAACCCTCGTTCCCGGGGAGCAGGTCATCGTCACAACCCGCCCGCAGCCCAGGAGGCTGGCCGGAGCTGCCGTGGCCTTCGTGCTGGCCCCGGCGCTGGCCGCCTATGCCAGCGCCTGGATTATCCGCGGCGGTGCCGCGCGCCTGGCACCCGTGCTCGGCCGCCAGTGGACGCCGTGGCTGGTCAGCGCCTGTGTCCTCGCGGCTGCGGCGGTATGGCTGGGCTACTGCCTGCCCCGGCTGCTCCGCTGGCAGGGCACCCGTTACACCCTGACCAGCCAGCGGATGGTGGCCCGGTACGGCCTGCTGAACCGGCGGGACCAGCAGGTGAACCTCGCCGCGGTCCGTAACCTGACCGTCCACGAATCAGTCCTGCAGCGACTGGTGCGCTCCGGGAATATATCCTTGGAAACCGGGTACCAGGGCGTGGTGACCTTTCGCGACGTGCCTGAGGTTGCAAGGTTCCGCGACTTTATCCTCGATGCCATCGGGGAATTGCCGGAAGAAAGCGGAGCCCAGCCGGGCGGCGCGACGTATGACCCCGCCGGTGCGTTTCCGGAGGATATGAGAGAAGGTGGACGGGATGACCGATGAGGACCAGCAGGAACGCGTCGACAGCATCGCACCCGGCACCGCAGCCTTTGACCCTGCCGCTTTTAAATCCGCCGCTCTTGACCCTGCCGCTTTTGATTATGACGCCGGCCCCGCCGCCACCCCGTCGGATTCCGGGCCCGCACCCGAGCCGGTGACGCCCGCCGTCGACCGGCACCCGCCCACCGGCGCCATGTCCGCCGAACGCCTGGCCATGAAGGCACTCGAGGCGCGCCTGCTGGGCGGGGAACGCAAGCTCCGCCGTCGTGAGGTTGCCGCCGGCGCGGGCCTCTCCCTGCTCTCCGCCCGCAAACTCTGGCGCGCCCTGGGGTTCCCGAACTTCGGCGACGAGGACGTTGCCTTCACGGAGCGCGACCAGGCGGCCCTGTCCACCGTGGTGAATTTGGTCCGCGCCGGCAAGCTCACGGAGGAAGCAGCCATCTCAGTCACCCGCTCGATCGGGCAGATGACGGACCGGATGGTGGTCTGGCAGATTGAGGCCCTGGTGGAGGACATGGTCCACGAACAGGGCGTGACGGATGCCGTGGCCCGCAAGCGGCTGGTCAACGAGCTCCCGGCCCTGGTGGACGCCCTCGAGGAAGTCCTGGTGTACTCCTGGCGTCGCCAGCTCAATGCCGGCGTCCAGCGGCTCGCCGTCCGTGCCGAGGCCGGCCTGCAGGCGAGCGAAGAAGGCCGGGAAGGCGACGAGGACGACGCGCCGCTGCCCCTGGCCCGTGCCGTGGGGTTCGCGGACCTGGTTTCCTACACCAGCCTGTCCCGCCGCATGAACGAAAAGACGCTCGCCCGCCTGGTCCAGCGTTTTGAAAACAAGTGTGCCGAAATCATCTCCGTGGGCGGCGGACGGCTGGTCAAGACCGTGGGCGACGAAGTCCTCTACATCGCCGAAACCCCGGCGGCCGGCGCCGAGATTTCCCTGGCGCTGGCCGAGGCCTTCACCGAGGACGAGATCCTCCCCGAAGCCCGGGTGGCCATGGTGTGGGGCAGGATCCTGTCCCGCCTCGGTGACATTTACGGTCCCACCGTCAACCTCGCAGCACGCCTGACCACCCTCGCCGATCCCGGCACAGTCCTGGTGGACTCCATGACCGCTTCCGCCCTGGAGCACGACGAGCGGTTCGTCCTGATTCCGCAGGCCCCCGAAAACGTCCGCGGGTTCGGCGAGATCAATCCGGTACGCCTAACCCGCGGCCGCGGCAAGGGCCTGGTGCTCGACTAGGCCCCTGGTGAATCCCGGGCTCGTCGTACTGCTGCCGGCGTGCTTGTAACTGTTTATCCACTTGTTGGGGAATTAGCGGTACTGTTGTGCTGCCCGGCTTCCATGGAAGCCGGTATCCGGCCGTGAGCCAGAATTCTGGGGAGATTCAACGAATGAAACGTCGCGGACAAACCCGCGTCCAAAGCACTGCTGCCGCCATGCCCAAGCGCCGGTTTTCGCGCCCGCGGTGGTTTCCGGGTACTGCGTTTGGTGCTGTGGTGGCTGTGGTGGTGACGGGTGCTGTGTTGTATCCGGGGTTTAAGACCACTGAGGTGGAGTTGAATGACGGTGGCGTGTGGGTGGTGTCGAAGTCGAAGAATGCTGTGGGGCGGTTGAATTATCCGTCGCGGGTGTTGGATGGGGCGGTGACGCCGGCGTCGGCGACGTTTGATGTGTTGCAGCATGCCGGTGAGGTGTTTGTTGATGATGAGACTGGTTCGACGTTGAATCAGGTGTCGCCGGCGAATATGCGTCTTGGTGGGGATAAGCAGTTGCCGGGGGCGGCTGATGTGAGTTTTGGTGCCCGGACGATTTCGGTGACGGATGCTGCGTCGGGGAAGGTGTGGGCGGTGTCGCCGTCCACGGTGAATGGTTTTGATAAGGAGGCTTCGGAGCCGGTGATGGTCGGCTCGGCGGGGATTGTGTCGGCTGTTGGGGCTGATGACCGGATTTATTCTGCGGATCCGAAGACCGGTGTGGTGACGGTGACGGGGGTGGATGCTGATGGTGCGGTGACGTCGTCGGAGTCCAGTACCTGGGATGGGCTTAAGGGTGCCGGGGATTTGCAGATGACGGTGGTGGGGGACCGGCCGGTGGTGTTGGATGCTGCGGCGGGGAATTTGTTTTTGCCTGGTGGTAAGCGGTTGCAGTTGGAGAATGCGCGGGATGCGAAGCTGCAGCAGGCGGGGCCGGGCAGTGATGTTGTGGCGGTGGCGACGCGGAAGGCGTTGTTGGAGCAGCCGTTGGATGGCGGGACTGCGAAGACGGTGTCGTTTGATGGTGAGGGTGTTCCTGCTGCGCCGGTGCAGTTGGGTGGGTGTGTGCATGCGGCGTGGTCGGGTGCGAATAAGTATGTGCGGGATTGCACCAATAATGGGGACGATAAGAAGGTGGACGTGCCCAAGGCGAGTGCGTCGCCGTCGTATGTTTTCCGGGTGAACCGGGACCTGGTGGTCCTGAACGATGTGAACTCCGGCAATGTGTGGTTGGTGAACCAGAACATGCAGCTGGTCAACAACTGGGACGACGTCATTCCGCCCAAGGAAACCTCCGACGACGCCGATAAGGACTCCGCCGACGAAGTCCAGCAAACCGTCCTGCCGGACCGCACCAAACCCAACAATGCCCCGGTGGCCAAACCGGACCAATTCGGTATCCGCGCCGGAAAGACAACCATCCTGCCGGTGCTGGACAACGACTCCGACCCCGACGGCGACGTCCTCACCGTCCGCACCCCGGAAGGAGTCAAGACCGGTGCCGTATCACCCATCTACGGCTCCACCGGCCTGCAGATCGCGGTACCCGCCGACAAAACAGGCAGCGAAACCTTCAAGTACACCGTGGACGACGGCCGCGGCCTCTCCGCGTCGGCGGACATCACCTTGAACGTCGTCCCGCCCGGCACCAACACCCCGCCGCGCCAGAAGCCCAACCGGAACACCACGCTGGTGGTCCAATCCGGCAAGGCCGTCACGCAAAACATCCTCACCGACTGGATAGACCCCGACGGCGACGACCTGTTTGCCGTCTCCGTCTCCAGCAGCGACCCCCTTGACCAGGCCCGCATCCGCCCCGACGGCCAGCTGACCTTCCAGGACTCCGGCGCCGGCCCCGGCCGCAAGGTCCTGACCGTATCGGTCTCCGACGGGCAGTCCACAGCAGAGGGCAAGGTCACCGTGGATGTCCGGAGCCCCGGCGCCCTGCCTCCCATCGCCAACGCAGACCACGTGGTGGCAGTTGCAGGCACCGACACCGTGATCACGTCGCTGAAGAATGATTCCGACCCCCAGGGCGGGACTCTGCGGCTGGCACAGGCCAGCCCCGATGCTGAATCCACTGCCACCCTCAACCCGGACCAGCAGACCTTCACCTTCAACTCCCGTACCGTCGGGGCGCACTACGTCAGCTACCTGGCGACCAACGGCCCCGCCAGCGCACAGCAGCTGGTACGCGTGGACGTGGTGCCGGGCACCGACGAGGGAGCGCCCGTTGCCGTCCGCGACACCGCGCTGCTGCCCACGGGCGGAGATGTCCTGGTGGACGTCCTTGGCAACGACTCCGACCCGTCGGGCGGTGTCCTGGTGGTGCAGTCCGTGACTGCCGACGCCGGACTGCCCGTGAGCGTCGCGGTGCTTGACCACTCCGTGGTGCGGATCACCGACATCCGCGCCGAAGGCCAGTTGACCGTGCGGTACACCGTCTCCAACGGCCGCTCGTCCGCCACCGGCGAGATTGCCGTGCTGATGGTTCCCGCGCCGGCCAAGCTCCAGGCACCCCAGGCAAAGCCGGACGAGGCCACCGTCCGGGTCAACGACGTCGTCACCATCCCCGTCCTGGCCAACGACTCCGACCCCAACGGCTCCAAGCTCACCCTGCTGCCCGATCTCGCCCAGCAGCCTGACGCCGCCGACGGCCGCATGTTCGTGGCGGGCGACCAGCTCCGGTTTATCGCCGGACCCGAGGCAAAGACCGTCTACGCCATTTACAAGGTGCAGAACGCCTCCGGGCAGGTGGATTCCCAACAGGTCACCATCCGCATCCGCGCCCGCGACGACGACCGGAACACCCGGCCCGAGCCCCGTAACCTGACCGCCCGGGTGGTGGCTGGGATGACTGTCAAGGTACCCGTGCCCCTGGACGGCATCGACGCCGACGGCGACTCCGTCCAGCTCATTGGCATCGACAAGGCACCCGCCATGGGAACAGCCGTGGTCCGGGACGGCTACCTGGAATTCACCGCCGCTGGTGATGCCGCGGGCACCGACAGCTTCACCTACCGCGTCCGTGACCGGATTGGTGCCGAGAACACCGGCACCGTCATCGTCGGCATTGCCCCGCCGGAGGCCAACAACCAAAAACCCATCGCAGTGGACGACGCCGTAGACGTCCGGCCCGGCCGCAAAGTGGCCGTGGAGGCCCTGGCCAACGATTCAGATCCCGACGGCGATCCCCTCAGCCTGGTTTCCGACGGTTTCGAGGCCGCACGCGAACTGCAGGTCGAGGCGACGGATGGTGCCAAGGTGCTCTTCACCGCACCTGCGGCCGCCGGCAACGAAAGCATCAGCTACCGCATCCAGGACGACAAGAAGGCTTCCGCCAGTGCCGTGATCCGGATCCGGACCAGCCCCGATGCGGATCTCAAACGGCCCGTGGCCAAGGATGACCGGGTCACGGTGGCCGAAACTCTGGGCAAGACCGCCGTGGATGTCCCGGTCCTGAAGAACGACTCCGACGCCGACGGCGTGGCGGCAGACCTCACCATCAGCCTGCCCGACGGCAACCCCAACGCCCGCGTGGGCGGCTCCGGCAACGTGGTGGTGACGCTGACCCCGGAGGACCAGCTGATTCCCTACACGGTGACCGACGTCGACGGCCTCACCTCCACGGCCCTCATGTGGATCCCCGGCCAGGGCGTGCAGTACCCCACCCTGGCCAAAACGGAGCCGGTCGAAGTCATGGCCGGCAAGGACATCACCCTGGACCTCGCCGAATACGTCCGGGTCCGCAACGGCCGGACCGCCAGGGTCACCGTGGCTGATTCCGTGCGGGTCCAGGGCGGATCGCCGGAGGGCGTCATCCAGTCCGACGGCAAGGCCCTCCGCTACACCGCGAAACCCGATTATGTGGGCCCCGGCTCCATCACCTTCGAGGTGACGGACGGCTCCGGACCCGAAGACGGCGACGGCTTGAAAGCCACGCTGGTGATCATGACCAAGGTAATCCCCGACCCCAACGCCAACCACCCGCCCACCTTCAGCGGCACCTCCGTGGACGTTCCGAAAGCCGAAACGGCAACCGTTGACCTGGCCGGGCTGGCCAAGGATGTGGACGAACGGGACAAGGACAACCTCCGCTTCGAACTGGACGGCACGCTTCCCGCCGGGTTCACCGCAAAGGTCGACGGCGCCACGCTCGCCATTACTGCCGACGGTTCCCTTGGAATCGGCGTCACCGGAAACATCCAGGTGAAGGTCACCGACGGCAGGTCAGCCGCCGTAGGGGCCACCATCACGGCCCGCCACGTTGCCTCCAACAGGCCCCTGCCGGTTGCCAATGATGACGTGGTGGACAAAGCCAACGCCGGGAAGACGGAACAGGTCAACGTCCTGGCCAACGACTTCAATCCGTTCCCGGACACACCCCTGCGGATCATTGGCGCCACCGTGGAGACCGGAGCCGCGGCCGGGCAGCCGGCGGTGGCAGGCGACAGCATCACCGTTACCCCGGCTGACGGGTACAAGGGCGTCATGGTGGTCCGCTACACCGTGGGGGACAAGACGGGGGACCTGTCACGCCAGGTCGACGGACGCCTGCGGCTCACAGTCCGCGGCAAACCCGACGCGCCTTCGGCCCCCAGCGCCACCGACGTCCGGAGCCGCACTGCGGTGCTCAAGTGGGCTCCGCCGTCGGACAACGGCGCCCCCATCACCGGGTACACCGTCCGTTCGAACAACGGCTTCGAACAAAAGTGCCCCACCACCACCTGCACCTTGAGCGGACTCACCAACAATGTGAAGTACGTCTTCACGGTGCTGGCCACCAACGAGGTGGGGGACTCCCAGGCTTCCCCGCACTCCAACGAAATCCGTCCTGACGAAAAGCCGTCCCCGCCGGAGGCGCCCACGGTCAAGGCCGGCGACAAGACCATGGCCGTCAACTGGCCCGCTGCGAAGACCGAGGGCTCGCCGGTGAAGCACTACAACCTGGAGATTTCGCCGCCACCGGCCAGCGGGGTTGCGGTTAAGAATGAGGTAGCCGGGCTGAACTACACCTGGACCGGCCTCACCAACGGCGTGAAGTACAAAGTGCGCGCGCAGGCTGTCAACGAGCTTGGCCCGTCCGACTGGGGGACCTACTCTGCCGAAGACAACCCGGCCGGCGTTCCGGCGGCACCTGCCGCCCCGTCATCCGCCGTCGCATCCTCCGTGGGCACCCAGAACCAGCTGCGGGTCACCTGGGCCGAACCCACTACCAACGGCGACCCCATCAGCACCTACTACGTCACCATGAGCGGCGGCAACGCCGCGGACCAGACGCAGGCCGTCCCGGGCAACGTCCGCACGGCCAACTTCACCGCCAACAACTCCGAGGCCGCCTATACCTTTACGGTGCAGGCGGAAAACAAGGCCGGAAAGGGAGCGGCCAGCCCGCCCTCGGCACCCCGCCGTGCCACCGGCAAGCTGTCGCCGGTCTCCGGAGTTACAGCCACGCCGGCGAACACCGGCGGAGCCGGGCGCTCGGTGACGGTGGACTTCCGCAGGCTGACGGCGGCCGAACGCAACGGCTCAGCCGAGAACGAAGTCAGCTACACGTACAACGCCAGCAACGGTACCCGCGGGCCCATCACGCCCGGGCAGATCATCAGCGGCTTCAGCAACGGCACCGCGGTCAGCATCACCGTGATCGCCAATTCCACGGTGGCGCCGAGCTCGGACAGCAGTGCACCCGCCACCACCACGCCCTACGGATCCCCGGGCACGCCCTCAGCGTCCGGGCAGGACGGGGCCGTGAATCAGAAGTCGGCCACCCTCAACTGGTCCTCACCGTCCACCAGCACCAACGATGTGGCGCAGACCAAGATCAGGATCAACAACGGCGGGTGGGAGAGCGTTGCCCCCTCCGGCAGCAGGACGGTCAACACGGCAAACTTCGGGGACACCGTCACCATCGCCGTCCAGACCTTCAACTCCATGGGCACCGGCAGCGCAGTGGTCACGGCCAGCGCCAACGCGGGCAAGCAGGGGCTCTGGGAAACCAGGATCAAGACTTCCGACCCCAACTTCGTCCGGAGCTGCACGTTCACCCTGGGCGGGTCCAACTACCGGCCAAGTCCCTACTTCGACTGTGACGGCGTCAACGCCGACAGCCCGCCGTGGTTCTACAAGGCAGACCAGGACCGCATCATGGTGGCGTGCTACATCGATCAGAGCGATAACTGGTCCGGCAACGGCATTGTCCGCTGGTGGCGGGTTGAATCCGGTTCGGCACGCAACGTGGGCCGATACGTCATCGCCGGCCACACCACGCTTGCGGACCCCGCATCGCTGGGAGCACCGCATTGCTGACACAGGCAGTTCCGGCAGTCCGCGGGCAGTTGTCCCCATCGCGGGGGTTGCAGGGCTTCGGTAGGCTTGCCGCGGGGAAAGAAAGCCTGCTGCCTGTCCTTCGACCAGGCCGCCATCTGGCTACACAATCTGAGGGAAAAGTAACGCTGTGACAACTCTGCTGGGGAAGCTTGGGCTGAAAAAGCGACACAGGAAACTCGTCACCGGTACTGCGTTTGGTGCTGTGGTGGCTGTGGTGGTGACGGGTGCTGTGTTGTATCCGGGGTTTAAGACCACTGAGGTGGAGTTGAATGACGGTGGCGTGTGGGTGGTGTCGAAGTCGAAGAATGCTGTGGGGCGGTTGAATTATCCGTCGCGGGTGTTGGATGGGGCGGTGACGCCGGCGTCGACGACGTTTGATGTGTTGCAGCATGCCGGTGAGGTGTTTGTTGATGATGAGACTGGTTCGACGTTGAATCAGGTGTCGCCGGCGAATATGCGTCTTGGTGGGGATAAGCAGTTGCCGGGGGCGGCTGATGTGAGTTTTGGTGCCCGGACGATTTCGGTGACGGATGCTGCGTCGGGGAAGGTGTGGGCGGTGTCGCCGTCCACGGTGAATGGTTTTGATAAGGAGGCTTCGGAGCCGGTGATGGTCGGCTCGGCGGGGATTGTGTCGTCTGTTGGGGCTGATGACCGGATTTATTCTGCGGATCCGAAGACCGGTGTGGTGACGGTGACGGGGGTGGATGCTGATGGTGCGGTGACGTCGTCGGAGTCCAGTACCTGGGATGGGCTTAAGGGTGCCGGGGATTTGCAGATGACGGTGGTGGGGGACCGGCCGGTGGTGTTGGATGCTGCGGCGGGGAATTTGTTTTTGCCTGGTGGTAAGCGGTTGCAGTTGGAGAATGCGCGGGATGCGAAGCTGCAGCAGGCGGGGCCGGGCAGTGATGTTGTGGCGGTGGCGACGCGGAAGGCGTTGTTGGAGCAGCCGTTGGATGGCGGGACTGCGAAGACGGTGTCGTTTGATGGTGAGGGTGTTCCTGCTGCGCCGGTGCAGTTGGGTGGGTGTGTGCATGCGGCGTGGTCGGGTGCGAATAAGTATGTGCGGGATTGCACCAATGATGGGGACGATAAGAAGGTGGACGTGCCCAAGGCGAGTGCGTCGCCGTCGTATGTTTTCCGGGTGAACCGGGACCTGGTGGTCCTGAACGATGTGAACTCCGGCAATGTGTGGTTGGTGAACCAGAACATGCAGCTGGTCAACAACTGGGACGACGTTGTCCCGCCCAAGAACCAGTCCGAGGACCAGGACCAGGAATCCGCGGACAACAACACCATCAATGTCCTCCCGGACCGCACCAAGCCCAACCGGCCGCCGGAAACCAAGCCGGACGGCGTTGGTGTCCGCCCTGGCCGCACCACCATCCTCAGCGTCCTGGACAACGACTCCGACCCCGACGGTGACGTCCTGACGGCTGCCTTGGCGGCGGACGCCGGACCCAAGTCAGGCACCCTCGAAAGCATCTACGGCGGGACGGCCTTCCAGATCACCGTCCCCGCCGATGCCAAGCCGGGCACGGAGACCTTTAACTACAGTGCCTCCGACGGCCGCGGCCTGTCCGCCACCGGCCAGGTCACTTTGACGGTCGTGGGGCCGGACGAAAACAAGCCGCCCAAATTCAAGCGCGGCGAAGACACCACCATGCTCGTGGAACAAGGAAAGACGGTCAGCCAGAACATCCTTACCGACTGGATCGATCCCGACGGCGACGACCTGGTCCTGCTCGACGCGAAGGCTGACAACGACCAGGACCAGGTCAAGGTCCGGCGCGACGGGCTCCTCACCTTCCAGGACTCCGGCGCCACGGCGGGCAAGAAGAATGTCCAGGTGACCATCTGGGACGGCCGCGCCACGGTTACCGGCAAGGTTGTGGTCAACGTCCAGCCGCCCGGAGCCCTGGCACCGGTGGTCAACGCCGACCACGTCACGGCCGTCGTGGGCCAGGACCTGGTGATCTCACCCCTGAAGAACGACGTCGACCCCAACGGAGGGGCCCTCCGACTGGCGCAGGTGGAAGTCAACGGGCCGGCCGAACTCGGCCCCGTGACCGACGGCGGCACCTTCACGTTCCGCAGCAGCACCCCCGGCCCGGTCTACCTGACCTACATCGCCAGCAACGGGCCGCAAAGCAGCCAGGGACTCATCCGCGTGGACGTGGAGTCC
Organism: Arthrobacter sp. SLBN-83; assembly: GCF_006715285.1. Classification (NCBI taxonomy): domain Bacteria; kingdom Bacillati; phylum Actinomycetota; class Actinomycetes; order Micrococcales; family Micrococcaceae; genus Arthrobacter; species Arthrobacter sp. SLBN-83. The sequence continues at coordinate 4,432 of NZ_VFMX01000001.1, read as the reverse complement.
GGGAACGACGGCGGCGATCCGGTGGCGGTGCACGACGTTGCCCTGATGCCCACCGGCGGAAGCGTGCTGCTGGACCCGCTGGCGAACGACTCCGACCCCTCTGGCGGAGTCCTGGTGCTGCAGTCCGTCAAGCTTCCGGACAACGCCACCGTATCCGTCAGCGTGATCAACCACAGTGTCCTCCGGATCACCGACATTCTGGGGACCAAGGACCCCATACTGTTCGAATACACCATGTCGAACGGCAAGAAGTCCGCCACCGGCAGTGTCTCCGTGGTACCCGTCCCTGCGCCGGCCGTGGTGGAAGCGCCGCAGCCCAAGCCGGACGAAGTGAATGTGCGCGCCAACGACGTAGTCACCATCCCCGTCCTGGACAACGACACCCACCCGCAGGGCCAGGAACTGAGCGTGGATCCCGTCCTGCCGCAGGCGGTTGATCCCGCCGACGGCAAGAGCTTCGTTTCCGAGAACACCCTGCGTTTCATCGCGGGCAGCCAACCCAAGACAGTCCGGGCCATCTACAACGCCGTGGACCCGCAGGGGCAGAAAAGCGCCGCCGCCGTCACCATCCACATTTTGCCGCTCGAAGGCGCGGAGAACTCCCGGCCGCAGCCGCGGAACCTCACCGCGCGCGTGGTGGCGGCCGGCACCGTCCGGATTCCCGTTCCCTTGGACGGCATCGACCCCGACGGCGACTCCGTGCAGCTGACCGGCATCGACAGCACCCCTGCCATGGGCACCGCCACCGTGGGCAGCAATTTCATCGATTTCACGGCCGCCGGCGACGGTGCCGGAACCGACACGTTCCGCTACAAAGTAGTGGACCGCCAAGGCGCCGCCAATACAGGCACCGTGACGGTTGGTATTGCACCCCGGGGCGAGATCAACCAGAAGCCCACCCCGGTGGACGACGAAGTCCGGGTCCGCCCGGGCCGGCAGATCGCCGTGGATGCCATTGCCAACGACACCGATCCCGACGGCGACCGCATCCGCATCCTCACCGACGGCATCGAGGCAGATCCCGCCCTGCAGGCCACCGTGAGCAAGAACAGCGGCCGCATCATCCTCCTGGCCCCTAAGGAGGCCGGCACCGTCAACGTCCGGTACACAGTTGCCGATGACCGCGATGCCACCGCCCAGGCCACTATTCGCCTGGTGGTTGACAATGACGTGCCCCTGAAGGCCCCGATCGCCCGCGACGACAGGGTCACCTCCGCCCAGGCCATGGGCAAGACCGCCGTTGACGTGCCGGTCCTCAAGAACGACGAGGACCCGGACGGTGTAGGCGAAAACCTGAAGATCAGCACCGAGGCCACCACTGCCCGCCCGGGCGGCAACGGCAACGTGCTGGTGGACCTCACCGAACAGCCGCAGCTCATCCCGTACACCGTCGAAGACGTGGACGGCCAGCAGTCCGCCGCCATCATCTGGGTGCCCGGCCTGGGCCAACAGATTCCCACCCTGGCCAAGGACGAGGTCCTGGAAGTGGTGGCCGGGCAGTCGGTCGACGTCGACCTGAAGGAATGGGTCAAGGTTCGCGAAGGCCGGTCGCCCCGCATCACCCAGGCGGACAGGATCAAGCTCATCGGAGCCGACGGCGGCGACCCCATCATCCGTGACGGTGCCGGGCTCAAATACTCCGCCGGCGCCGACTATGTTGGCCCTGGATCGCTCACCTTCGAAGTGACCGACGGCTCAGGACCTGACGATCCTGCCGACCTGAAGTCCACCCTCAGCATCAGGACCAAAGTGCTGCCGGACCCCAACAAGAACAACCCGCCGGAGCTGCTGGGCGCCAACGTGGATGTTCCCAAGGGCGACTCGGCCAGCACCGACCTGGGCAAGCTGACTTCCGACCCCGACCAGGACGACGTCGAGAAGATGAAGTACCAGCTGATAGGGGACTCTCCGGGAGGCTTCAACGCACGCATCGAAGGCCAGACGTTGAAGGTTTCGGCTGCGGATTCCACCGCCACCGGCACCAGGGCTGCCGTCCAGGTCAAGGCGACGGACCCGCGCGGGCTTGAAGCCACGGCGACGTACCAGCTTGCCGTGACGGCCTCCAACCGGCCCAAGCCCGTGGCCAACGACGACGTCGAGCCGAACGCTGCGGCAGGAAAGCCCGTCACCATCAACGTCCTGGCAAACGACGCCAACCCGTTCCCGGAAACCCCGCTGAAGATCATTGCCGCGAACACCGAGACCGGCAGCGGCAACGTGGGCGTCAACGGTGATTCGATCACCGTTACCCCGGCGCCGGGCTTCACCGGAACCCTGGTGGTTGCGTACACGGTGGAGGACAAGACACAGGACAGCTCCCGGCACGCCACGGCCCGGGTCCGGCTCACCGTCAAGGACAAGCCCACGGCTCCCACCACGCCGCAGGCCCAGAGCGTAGGGGACCAAACCGCACTGCTCAACTGGTCCGCGCCCGCCGACCGCGGTTCAGCCATCACCAAGTACACCGTGTACGGGGAGGGCGGCTTCCGGCAGGACTGCCCCGCCAACACCTGCACCCTGAACGGCCTGACCAACAACACCACCTACCACTTCCAGGTGACGGCCACCAACGAGTTTGGTGAGTCCGAGCGTTCCCCGGCCTCGGCCGATGTCCGCCCCGACGTGAAGCCGGACACCCCCCTGGCGCCGTCGTTGAAGTTCGGCGACAAGCAGTTGACGGTCGCCTGGACCGCTCCGGCCAGCAAGGGCTCGCCCGTGAAGTCCTATGACCTGGAAATCTCGCCGGCTCCTGCCGGCCAGAACGCCCAGATTCAAGGGCTGACGTCGGTCAATTACGTGTGGAAGGGCCTCCAGAACGGCGTGTCCTACAAGGTGCGGGTCCTGGCCCGGAACGACGCCAAGGATCCGTCTGAGTGGAGCCCGTATTCGGCTGCCGAAGTTCCCGCCGGCGTGCCCGCAACACCGGCAGCGCCAAGCGTGGCACAGGCCACGCCCGTGGGTTCGCAAAGCCAGCTGCGAGTGGTGTGGTCGGCGCCGAATAACAATGGTGACGCCGTCTCCGGTTACACGCTGACCACACTCCGGGGCGGAGCCGCCATTGCCAGCCAGCAGGTGGCCGGCACGTCCCAGAACGTCACTGTGGACAACTCGGAGTCGAGCTACACCTTCACCGTTTCGGCCACCAACAAGGCGGGCACCAGCGGCACCAGCGCGCCGTCGGCTGCAACGCGTGCGGTGGGCAAACCCGGAACGGTGGCAGCGCCCTCGGCCACCCTGGTGGATACCAACGGGAACGGCGGCAAGATCGATGTCCGGTTCACGCCACTGACGGACGCCCAGCGCAACGGCTCGGCGACCAGCGAAATCACCTATCGCTACAGCCTGACGTCCGGAGGTGGGTCAGGCTCCATCCCTGCCGGCGGTGGCGTGGTGGCGGCAGCCAACGGCACGCAAACATCTGTAGTGGTGTGGGCGGTCTCTTCCCGCAGCACCTCCGCAGGTGACGCCAGTGCTCCATCCAACGCCGTCAACCCGTACGGTTTGGCCTTCGCCCCGAATGTCAACGGCAGCAAGAGCAGCGGCGTCGGCGACAAGACGGTCTCCTGGACCTGGAACCAGCCGGACGGCAACGGCCGGGCAGTGACTGGCTACCAGATCAGCCTGGACAACGGCGCATGGCAGGACACCACACAGCGCAGCTTCTCCAAGAGCGTTGGATACGCCGAGACGCACAAACTGGAGGTACGCGCCATCAGCGGCGGACAGCAGGGCCGCATCGGCAGCGATACGTCCAGCAGCGGCGCAGCGCCGCCGCCACCGGGACCCAAGCTGTGGAACGTCACGGTCCGGGTCAACAGCTGCCTGGAGGAAGCCAAGGGCAGCGGAGACCACTGGTCCAGCGGAACCTGCACGTCCTACATGATGCCTCAGGGCTCCAACCTTGGACTCGAGTGCTACCGCGACGGATGGGGCTCAAGCCGCTGGTACTACATCTACGAACGCAACGGCAGCCGGTGGACCAACCAGTACCGGTTCATCAGGGCTGACACCATCACCGGCTCAACTGCCGGCATGGGTTCCTGCCCGGCCAGCTACTAAGACCGCGGCAACCCGGTCTTTCACAACAACACGACAAACCAGCCACAACCAGAGGAAGAACAACCTTCATGACCATGACCATCGAGCAGGCCGAGTGGTTTGCCGACACATTCGAAAAGCTGGTTGCCAACGTGGGGCAGGCGGTGTTGGGCAAGGAGCACGTCATCCGCCTGACCTTCACCGCGATGCTGGCCGAGGGCCACGTCCTGTTCGAGGATGCGCCAGGCACCGGCAAGACCTCCCTGGCCCGTGCCCTTGCGGCCACCGTGCAGGGCTCCAACAACCGCATTCAGTTCACCCCCGACCTGCTGCCGTCGGACGTGACCGGTGTGACCGTCTACGACCAGAAGACGCAGAAGTTCGAATTCCACAA